>NZ_JBFBJO010000012.1:0-182694 GCF_040702165.1 Streptomyces sp. NPDC086147
GCCCGGTTACATTCCGAACCCGGAAGCTAAGCCTTTCAGCGCCGATGGTACTGCAGGGGGGACCCTGTGGGAGAGTAGGACACCGCCGAACAATTCTTCAGGACCCCTGGTCCCAGCGTTCATGCTGGGACCAGGGGTCCTTTTGTTTTTCCTTGATTTTTCTCCACTGCGCGGCGGAGTGCCGGCTGCGCGAGAATGACTGCAGTACCCGAAGACAGGAGTCACGACCATGCCCACCAACTCTCCCGACGACCGTCCGGAGCGCGAGCCGCGTCGCAGGGACGGTGGTGGTGGCGACCGGGGCGGCTTCCGTGGGCCGCGCCGTGACGACCGTGGCGGCGACAACCGGGGCGGGGGCGGCTTCCGCCGCGATGACCGCCGCGACGATCGGGGTGGCGACCGTCCCCCGTTCCGTCGTGACGACCGTGGTGGCGACAATCGCGGTGGTGACAACCGCGGTGGCGGTTTCCGTCGCGACGATCGCGGTGGCGACCGTCCCCCGTTCCGTCGTGACGACCGTGGTGGCGACAGCCGTGGCGGTGACAACCGCGGTGGTGGTTTCCGTCGCGACGATCGCGGTGGCGAGCGTCCCTCGTTCCGTCGGGACGACCGGCCTTCGTACCAGCGTGACGACCGCCGTGATGATCGGCGCGACGACCGCCGTGACGATCGCCGTGACGACAATCGCGGTGGTGGCTTCCGGCGGGACGACAACCGTGGCGGTGGTTTCCGTCGCGATGACCGTGGTGGTGACAACCGTGGCGGTGGCTTCCGTCGTGACGACCGGGGTGGCGAGCGTCCCTCGTTCCGGCGCGATGAGCGGCCTTCGTACCAGCGTGACGACCGCCGTGATGACCGGCGCGACGACAACCGTGGCGGTGGTTTCCGTCGCGATGACCGCGGTGGTGACAACCGTGGCGGCGGTTTCCGTCGTGACGACCGGGGTGGCGAGCGTCCCCCGTTCCGTCGTGACGACCGCGGTGGCGACAGCCGTGGCGGTGACAACCGCGGTGGTGGTTTCCGTCGCGACGATCGCGGTGGCGAGCGTCCCTCGTTCCGTCGGGACGACCGGCCTTCGTACCAGCGTGACGACCGGCGCGACGACAATCGTGGCGGTGGTTTCCGTCGTGACGACCGGGGTGGCGAGCGTCCCTCGTTCCGGCGCGATGAGCGGCCTTCGTACCAGCGTGATGATCGACGCGACGACCGCCGTGACGACAACCGCGGTGGTGGTTTCCGGCGGGACGACCGCGGTGGGGACAGCCGTGGTGGGTTCCGGCGGGACGACAACCGGGGCGGTGGCGGTGGGTTCCGCCGGGACGACAGCCGTGGTGGCGGGTTCCGTGGGCGGGACGACCGGGGCGGCGACAGCCGTGGCGGGTACGGGCGTCGCGACGACCGGGGCGGCCGTGACCGGGACCGTGGTGACCGCGCGCCGATCAAGCGCCTGCCGATCCCGCCGGAGGTCACCGGCGAGGAGATCGACCCGGACGTGCGCCAGGAGCTGATGAGCCTGCCCAAGGGGCTCGCCGAGGACGTCTCGCGCAACCTCGTCATGGTCGCCCAGCTGATCGACGAGGACCCGGAGAAGGCGTACGGGTACTCCAGGGTCGCCCTGCGGCTCGCGTCCCGTGTCGCCGCCGTCCGCGAGGCCGCCGGGTTCGCCGCGTACGCCACGCAGAAGTACTCCGAGGCGCTGGCCGAGTTCCGGGCCGCGCGGCGGATGAGCGGCGGTGTCGAGCTGTGGCCCGTCATGGCCGACTGCGAGCGCGGCCTCGGCCGGCCCGAGCGGGCGCTCGCGATGGCCGGTGAGCCCGAGGTGCAGAAGCTGGACAAGGCCGGGCAGGTCGAGATGCGGCTCGTGGCCGCCGGCGCCCGCCGGGACCTGGGGCAGCTCGACGCGGCCATCGTGACGCTGCAGAGCCCCGAGCTCGCCTCCGGCGCCGTTCACCCGTGGACCGCGCGC
Source organism: Streptomyces sp. NPDC086147 (assembly GCF_040702165.1). Lineage (NCBI taxonomy): Bacteria > Bacillati > Actinomycetota > Actinomycetes > Kitasatosporales > Streptomycetaceae > Streptomyces > Streptomyces sp. NPDC086147. The sequence goes on from NZ_JBFBJO010000012.1 coordinate 1,967, forward strand.
CTGCGGTACGCGTACGCCGACGCGCTCCTCGCCGCCGGCCGTGAGCAGGAGGCCCGGGAGTGGTTCGGCAAGGCCCTCGAAGCCGACAAGGACGGCGCCACGGACGCCTCCGACCGGCTCGCCGAGCTGGACGGTGTCGAGTTCGTCGACGCGTTCGACGACTCGGAGGACTCGGAGGACGAGGACTTCGCCGGGGAGACGGACGGTGTCGTCGAGGACGACGGCCGGGACGACGACCGGGACGGCGACAAGGGCTGATCCGGATCGGTATCGGTGAGTGAAGAAGGGCGGCGCCTCCGGGTGCCGCCCTTCTTCGTTCTCGTGCTCGCTCCGGTGGTGCCGTTCAGTCCAGCGCGAGGCTTCTCAGGACCAGGCCGGTCGCCGGCTTCGGGCCGAAGGAGGTCGACTTGCGGGGCATCGTGACGCCCTGGCGCGCCAGGTCCCGGACGACCTCCTCGCGAACCGGGTGCATGAGGACCGCCGTACCGCCGCGGCGTTCCGCCTGGGCGACCGCCGCCTCGGTGTCGTGGATGTAGGCGATGTCCTCGGGAGCGTCCGGGACGTGCCAGACGTGCTCCAGGAGGGCGGAGTGCAGGACGGTCGCGTCCAGGGTCCGCCAGGCCTCGGGGCGGTCCGTGCGGATCGTGCGGTCGAGGAGGGCCGGGTCCGGGCGGTCCAGGAGGTGGAAGGCGCCGTCGCCCGCGAGGAGGAAGGCGTTGCCCTCGGCCGTGGCCGCCGCGAGGGCCGCCAGCGCCTCCGGGAGGGGTCCGTCGACGCGGCGCACCCGGAAGGAGCCCTCGACGGCCGCGAGGGCGTCGGCGACCGGGAGGCGGTTGAGCAGGCGGTGGATGGCGCGGACCCGCAGGGGATAGCGGGCGGTGTCGACCAGGAGGACCAGGCCGTAGTTCCAGGCGCCCGGCTCGGCGTGCTCCTCGCGCAGGCGCAGGTACGTCGCCCAGCGGTGGTGGCCGTCGGCGATGAGGGCCTGGTGGCGGCCGAGGTCCGCGGCGACGGCGGCCTGTTCGGCCGGGTCGGTCACCGCCCACAGGCGGTGGCAGAAGCCGTCCTCGGTGGTGGTGGAGAGGAGCGGTTCGCGTTCCGCCGTCCGCTCGATCACCGCGTTCGCGTCTCCGCGGCCCTCTCCGGCGGAGTCGTCCTCCCCGGCCGGGGCGCCCTCGCCGACGTAGGTGAGGAGCAGGGGTTCGAGGTTGGCCGCGGTCGTCCGCATCAGGGCGGCGCGATCCTCGACCACGTGCGGCATCACGTCCTCGTGGGGGAGGACGACGCCGGCCTCGGGGGCGGAGAGCTCCAGGGCCCCGATGATCCCGCGCTGGAGGATCCCGTCGCCCCGCTGCTCGTACACGTAGAGCGCGGGCACCGGGTCGGGGGCGAGGACGCCGTCCGCGAGCCAGCGGTCGAGGGTGACGGCGGCCTTGCGGTGGCGGGTGCCGGCGGTGATCGCCTGCGGGAGGATCAGCCGGACGATGTTGTGCGGGTCCGCCGACTCCAGGTGGAGCAGCCCGTCAGGTCGTACGACGACGTCGTAGGGAGGGGACGTCACGGCGGCGAGGCTGCCGACCCGCTCGGGGACGTACCGGAGCCCCCGGAACGGGGCCAGGCGCAGTCCGGCGCCGTCGTCGCGGACGTCTTCGGCCGCGTGACCTGAGGTGTTCATCTCGACATCGTATGTGGGCCGGGGCATGAGCGATGATCGGGGGAGCGGGGCGATCACATCCGGTGAGGCGAGGAGCGAGCGTGACGGTGCAGGGCGGTCGGGAACGGCGGGGCGGCGGCAGGACAAGGCCGGAGGGCAGCGCGGAGCCGCTGAGCGGGGCGTACGACACGGCGCTGCTCGATCTGGACGGGGTGGTGTACGCGGGCGGGCTCGCTGTTCCGTACGCCGTCGAGTCGCTGGGGGCGGCCCGGGACGGCGGGATGCGCCTCGCGTACGTCACCAACAACGCGCTGCGGACGCCGGAGGCGGTCGCGGAGCACCTCACGGACCTCGGGGTGCCGGCGGAGGCCGGGGACGTGGTCACCTCTGCGCAGGCCGTCGCCCGGCTGATCGCGGACGAGGTGCCGGCCGGGTCCCGGGTGCTGCTCATCGGCGGCGAGGGCCTCGCGGTGGCGCTGCGTGAGCGGGGGCTCGTGCCGGTGGACTCGGCGGACGACGACCCGGTGGCGGTCGTGCAGGGTTACGGCGGGCCGGAGCTGCCGTGGAAGCGGTTCGCGGAGGCGGCCTACGCGGTAGGGCGGGGCGTGCCGTGGTACGCCTCCAACACGGATCTGACGATCCCCGGCGCGCGCGGCATCGGGCCCGGGAACGGGGCGGCCGTGGAGGTCGTGCGGATCGCCACCGGCGGGCGCTTCGAGCCGAAGGCGGCCGGGAAGCCGCTGCCGCCGATGCACCGGGAGACGGTGCTGCGGACCGGGGCGGAGCGGCCGCTCGTCGTCGGGGACCGGCTCGACACGGACATCGAGGGGGCGTTCAACGGCGGGGTGGACTCGCTGCTCGTCCTGACCGGGGTGACGGACGTGGCGCAGCTCCTCGCGGCCGTGCCCGAGCACCGGCCGACGTACGTGGCGGCCGATCTGCGGGGGCTGCTCACGGGCCAGCCCGAGGTGGTCGCGGACGGAGACGGCGGGTTCGTGTGCGGGGCGTGGCGGGCCTCGGCGGGCGGGAGCGCGCTGGCGGTCGAGCCGGTGGCGTCCGGGGAGGCGGACCCCATGGACGGGGTACGGGCCCTGTGCGGGGCGGCGTGGTCGGCGGCGGGGGACGGGGCGGGCGCCCTGGACGCGGAGAAGGCGATCGCGCGGTTGGGGTTGTAGCCCTGTAGCCCTGTGGCTGTGGCTGTGGCTGTGGCTGGGGCGGGCGGTCGTCGGGTGGTCGCGGAAGTTGGGTAGGCTAACCTAACTCCGCTTGGGTCGTGGTCGTCAGCATCCGCCACGGTCACGGACGAGGACACACAGGAGTCACGGGTATGGACGGTCGGCAGAAGCAGCGCCTGAGCGCGGAAGCGGTCACTCTGGCGTACGAGCAGCGGGTCATCGCCCGTGATCTGTCCGTCGAGATACCCGACAACTCCTTCACCGTCATCGTCGGGCCGAACGCCTGCGGCAAGTCCACCCTGCTGCGCGCCCTCTCCCGGATGCTGAAGCCCGCCGAGGGGCGCGTCCTGCTCGACGGGCAGTCGATCCACTCCCTGCCCGCCAAGAAGGTCGCCAAGACCCTCGGGCTGCTGCCCCAGACCTCCCTGGCCCCCGACGGCATCACCGTCTCCGACCTCGTCGCCCGCGGCCGCTACCCGCACCAGGGCCTGCTGCGCCAGTGGTCCCCCGAGGACGAGCGGATCACCCGGGAGTCGATGGAGGCGACCGGCGTCGCCGAGCTGGCCGACCGGTACGTGGACGAGCTCTCCGGCGGCCAGCGCCAGCGCGTCTGGATCGCCATGGCGCTCGCCCAGCAGACCCCGCTGCTCCTGCTCGACGAGCCGACGACGTACCTCGACATCCAGCACCAGATCGACGTGCTCGACCTCTGCGCCGAGCTGCACGAGACGCAGGGGCGCACGCTCGTCGCCGTCCTGCACGACCTCAACCACGCGGCCCGGTACGCGACCCACCTCATCGCCGTCCGCGGCGGCGAGGTGGTCGCCGAGGGGCCGCCGTCCGAGGTCGTGACCGCCGAGCTGGTCGAGCGGGTCTTCGGGCTCCGCTGCCAGGTCATCGAGGACCCGGAGACGGGGACGCCGCTGGTCGTGCCCGCCGGGCGGAAGGTGCGCGCCACCGCCGCCGCGACGGCGGGGCCCGCGCTGTCGAAGTGACGCCGGGGCGGAAGCGGCGCTACAGGAGCGAGCGCAGCCGCAGCAGGTCGCGGAAGCCGGCCTCCAGTCTGACCCGGCCCGAGGCCCAGGCCTTCGCGAAGTTCAGCCGCCCGTCCACCATCGCCACCAGGTCGTCCCCGGTCATCGCGAGCCGGATCTGCGCCTTGGCCGGCGGCGGGCCCTGCACGGTGGAGTCCACCCGGATCCGGCCGTCCGCGAGGCGGCCGGTGAAGGTGGTGTCCAGGTCGGTGACGTGGCAGCTCAGGGTGCGGTCGAGCGCGGCCGCGCCGCGCACGTCGCCGTCCGCCCGTGCGAGGCCGTCGGAAAGTCTGTCCAGTGCGCCGCGGCACTCGGTGATCGTCGCCATCGACGTCGACGGTACCCCAGGGGTTCGCGGTAGCGTCGTGGCATGAGCGACGCGATGCCGGAACCGGTGGGGGAACCGCCGGCGGACGACCAGGTCGACGGCCGGATCGACGAAGGGTCCGGGGAGACCAGCGGGACCGGGGAGACCGGCAGGACCGGGGAGATCAGCGGGACCGGTGAGACCGGCAGGACCGGGGAGCCCGGTGACGCGATCGGCGAGCCCGCCGCCCCCGCGCCCCTCGGCGTCGCCCGGGAGCTCACCGGCCACTCCGTCGTCGACGCCCGCCTCGCGCGTCTCGCCGAGGTCGACGCCCTCCCGGCGGACGGGCACCTGGAGGTGTACGAGGATGTACACCGTGGGCTGCGCGACGAGCTGACCTCGCTCGACGCGGCCCCCGCCCCCCGTCCGTACGACAACAGGAGCTGAACAGAACGTGGCAGGAGTGGCACGCCGCCGTCTCGACGCCGAGCTGGTCCGGCGCAAGCTCGCGCGCTCGCGGGAGCACGCCGGGCAGCTGATCGCCGCGGGCCGGGTGACCGTCGGCAAGACCGTCGCCACCAAGTCCGCCACCCAGGTCGAGACCGCCGCGGCCATCGTCGTCGCCCAGGACGGCTCCGACCCCGACTACGTCTCGCGCGGCGGCCACAAGCTCGCCGGGGCCTTCGAGGCCTTCGTCCCGCGGGGGCTCGTGGTCGAGGGGCGGCGCGCCCTGGACGCCGGGGCCTCCACCGGCGGCTTCACGGACGTCCTGCTGCGCGCGGGCGCGGCCCACGTCGTCGCCGTCGACGTCGGCTACGGGCAGCTCGCCTGGTCGCTGCAGAGCGACGAGCGGGTCACCGTGAAGGACCGCACGAACGTACGCGAGTTGACATTGGACGCCATCGACGGCGTGCCCGTCGACCTTGTCGTCGGGGACCTGTCCTTCATCCCGCTCGGCCTCGTCCTGCCCGCCCTGGCGGCCTGCACGGCGCCCGGCGCCGACCTGGTCCTCATGGTCAAACCGCAGTTCGAGGTGGGCAAGGAGCGGCTCGGCTCGGGCGGAGTCGTCCGTTCCGCCGAACTCCGCGCCGACGCCGTGAAGAACGTGGCCCGGCGGGCCGGCGAACTCGGGCTCGGCGTCCTCGGCGTCACCGCCAGCCCCCTGCCCGGACCCTCCGGCAACGTCGAGTACTTTCTGTGGCTGCGGGCAGGGGCGCCCGCGCTGGATCCGGCGGACGTCGACCGCGCCGTGGCGGAGGGACCTCGTTGAGCTCAACGGAAGCACCACCAGAGACCGCACCACGCACCGTCTTCCTGCTCGCGCACACGGGCCGGCCGGCCGCAGTGCGCAGCGCCGAACTGGTCGTCCTGGGGCTGCTGCGCGCCGGCCTCGGCGTCCGCGTCCTGGAGGCCGAGGCGGCGGACCTGCCGCTGCCGTCCTCCGTGGAGAAGGTCCCGGAGGCCTGCTCGGAGGCGATCGACGACTGCGAACTCCTCGTCGTCCTCGGCGGTGACGGCACCCTGCTGCGCGGCGCCGAGTTCTCCCGGGCCTCCGGGGTGCCGATGCTCGGCGTCAACCTGGGGCGGGTCGGCTTCCTCGCGGAGGCCGAGCGCGACGACCTCGACAAGGTCGTGGAGCGGGTCGTCACCCGGGCGTACGAGGTCGAGGAGCGGATGACCCTTGACGTCACCGTGCACCAGAACGGCGACGTCCTGCACCAGGACTGGGCGCTCAACGAGGCGGCCGTGCAGAAGGTGTCCCCGGAGCGGATGCTGGAGGTCGTGCTCGCGATCGACGGGCGCCCGGTGACCGGCTTCGGCTGCGACGGGGTGATCTGCGCGACACCCACGGGCTCCACCGCGTACGCCTTCTCGGCGGGCGGGCCGGTCATCTGGCCCGAGGTCGAGGCGCTGCTCATGGTCCCGATCGGGGCCCACGCGCTCTTCGCCAAGCCGCTGGTGACCACCCCCGAGTCGGTGCTCGCGGTCGAGGTCGAGCCGCACACCCCGCACGGGGTGCTGTGGTGCGACGGGCGGCGGACGGTGGAGCTCCCGGCGGGCGCGCGGGTCGAGGTCCGGCGGGGCGCCGTCCCGGTCCGGCTCGCCCGGCTGCACCACGCCTCCTTCACGGACCGGCTCGTCGCCAAGTTCGCCCTCCCGGTGTCGGGCTGGCGGGGCGCCCCGCGCTGACCGGCCCGCCGCCCGCCGCCGCGGGCCGGAACGATCGGCGCGCCGGAGGGTTACGGCCGGGGCGATGTCGCATCGGACCAGGGAAACCTCGTATGGTCTGGGGCGTGCTGGAGGAGATGCGGATACGGTCGCTCGGGGTCATCGACGACGCTGTGGTCGAGTTGTCGCCCGGCTTCACCGCGGTGACCGGTGAGACCGGTGCGGGCAAGACCATGGTCGTGACCAGTCTGGGGCTGCTGCTCGGCGGCCGGGCCGACGCGGCGCTCGTACGGATCGGCGCGGCCTCGGCCGTGGTCGAGGGGCGGATCAGCGTGCCCCCGGGCGCGCCCGCCGCCGTGCGCGCCGAGGAGGCCGGGGCCGAGCTGGACGAGGGGGTGCTGCTCGTCAGCCGTACCGTCTCGGCCGAGGGGCGCTCGCGGGCCCACCTCGGCGGGCGCTCCGTGCCCGTCGGGCTGCTCGCCGAGCTCGCCGACGAACTCGTCGCCGTCCACGGCCAGACCGACCAGCAGGGCCTGCTCAAGCCCGCCCGGCAGCGCGGCGCGCTCGACCGGTACGCGGGCGAGGCCGTCTCGGTGCCGCTCGCCGCCTACGGCGAGGCGTACCGGCGGCTGCGGGCCGTCGCCGCCGAGCTGGACGAGATCACCACCCGGGCCAGGGAACGCGCCCAGGAGGCCGACCTGCTGCGCTTCGGCCTCGACGAGGTCGAGGCCGTCGCCCCGCTGCCCGGCGAGGACGCCGAACTGGCCGCCGAGGCCGAGCGGCTCGGGCACGCCGAGGCCCTCGCCTCCGCCGCCGCGCTCGCGCACTCCGCGCTCGCGGGCTCGCCCGAGGACCCCGAGTCCGTCGACGCGACCACGCTCGTCGCGGGCGCGAGCCGGGCCCTGGAGGCCGTGCGGTCGCACGACCCGGCGCTCGCCGCGCTCGCGGACCGGATGGGGGAGATCTCCATCCTGCTCGCCGACGTGGCCACCGAGCTGGCCGGGTACGCCGACGACCTGGACGCCGACCCGCTGCGGCTCGCCGCCGTCGAGGAGCGGCGCGCGGCCCTCACCCAGCTCGTCCGCAAGTACGGGGACGGGGAGGGCGTCGGCGCGGTCCTGGCCTGGGCCGAGGAGAGCGCGGCCCGGCTCGGCGAGCTGGACAACGACGACGACCGCGTCGAGGAGCTGACCGCCGAGCGGGACCGGCTGCGCGACGAGCTGTCGGCGCTCGCGCAGCGGCTCACCGACGCGCGGACGGAGGCGGCGGACCGGTTCGCGGCAGCCGTCACCGCCGAACTGGCCTCGCTCGCCATGCCGCACGCGCGCGTGTCCTTCTCCCTCGCGCAGACCGAGGACCCCGAGGGGGTCGAGGTCGGCGGCCGGCGGGTCGCGTACGGACCGTCCGGGGCCGACGAGGTCGAGCTGCTGCTCGCCCCGCACCCCGGCGCCCCGCCGCGGCCGATCGCCAAGGGCGCGTCCGGCGGCGAGCTGTCCCGGGTGATGCTGGCCGTCGAGGTCGTCTTCGCCGGGGTCGACCCGGTGCCCACGTACCTCTTCGACGAGGTCGACGCGGGCGTCGGCGGCAAGGCGGCCGTCGAGATCGGCCGCCGCCTCGCCAAGCTCGCCAGGACCGCGCAGGTCGTCGTCGTCACCCACCTCCCGCAGGTCGCGGCCTTCGCCGACCGCCAGCTCCTCGTCGAGAAGACCAACGACGGCTCGGTGACCCGCTCCGGCGTCACCGTCCTGGAGGGCGAGGAGCGGGTCCGCGAGCTGTCCCGGATGCTCGCCGGCCAGGAGGACTCCGAGACGGCCCGGGCCCACGCGGAGGAACTCCTCGCGACGGCGCGGGCGGACGGGTGAGGCGCCTCGCCGCGTTCGGCCTGGCCGGTGCGGTGACGCGGGGGGTGTACGAGGGGCTGCGGAGGCTCCCGCGCGACGCGCGGTGGACGCGGACGAACCACGCGGGGCGGGACGTCGGCCTGTGGGCCGGGCCCGCCGTCGTCCTCGGGACGGCGGCCGGGAGCGGCGGCGGGCCCGTCGCCCTCGCCGTGCTCGCGGCCGGGGCGTGCGGGGCGTACGACGACGTGAAGGGGGATCACCGGCGCGGTTTCCGGGCGCACTCGGCGGCGCTGCGGGACGGCGAGGTGACCAGCGGGGCCGTCAAGCTCCTCGGGATCGGGGCCGCCTCGCTCGTGGCCGGGGCGCTGCTGAAGGAGCGGCCCGTGGACAAGGTCCTCGCCGGGGTCGTCGTCGCGGGCAGCGCCCATCTGGTGAACCTCGTGGACGTGCGGCCGGGGCGGGCCGGTCTGGCGGTGCTCGCGCTCGCCGCCCCCGGGCTGCTCCGCGGCGCGCCCGCCGCCGCCCCGATGGGAGCCGTCGCCGCGGTCCTCGCGGACGACCTCGGCGAGCGGACCATGCTCGGCGACACGGGCGCGCACGCGCTCGGGGCCGCCGTCGGCGGGGCGATCGCGGCCGGGAACGGGCGGCTCGGGCTCGCCGCGCACGCGGTCGGACTCGTCGCGGCCGCCGTCTGGGGGGAGCGCGCGGCCTCCTCACGCGCTCACCCGTGTGGGTGAACCCATGAGGTGGGCGGGGGCGTCGGGCGCCCTCCGCGCAAGGGAACGACTCCATTTCGGTGCCGGAACGTGCGTACGGTCCGGGGCCCGGACTGGCATCCTTGGGCGCGTGACACAGCTCCGTACGGTCCAAGTGCTGGGCGGCGGCAGCGCGGGCGGCAGCGCTCACGTCCGATCACTCGCCGCGGGGCTCGTGGCGAGGGGCGTGCGGGTGACCGTGTGCGCCCCTCCCGAACTCGACCGCGCCCACGACTACCTCGGCGCCGGCGCGCGCTTCGTGCCCCTGCCGCGCCTCGGCGACCACGCCGCCGTCACCGCCCTGCGCAACACCTGCGTCGGCGCGGACGTCGTCCACGCGCACGGCCTCCAGGCCTCCGTGCGGGCCGCGCTCGCGCTGTCCGGCGGGGCGCCGGTCCCGCTGGTGACGACCTGGCACACCCGCAGCCACGCGGAGGGCGCGCGGGGCGGGGTGCTCCGGCTCCTCGAACGGCGGACCGCACGGGCCGCGAGCGTCGTCCTCGCCACCTCCTCCGAACTGGTCGACCGGGCCCGGCGGCGCGGCGCCCGCGACGCCCGGCTCGCCCCCGTCACCGTGCCCGCCGCGCACGGGCCGGTCTGCCTCCACGACGGCAAGGCGCGTGCCGAACTCGGCGCCGTCGACCGCCCGCTGCTCATGGCCGTCGGGGCGCTCGAACGCGGCCGGGGGTACCGGACCCTGCTCGACGCGGCCCGGCGGTGGCGGAACCTCGACCCGCAGCCGCTCCTCGTGATCGCCGGCGAGGGGCGCGAACGGGCCTTCCTCCAGCGGCGGATCACCGACGAGGACCTGCCGGTCCGGCTGATCGGGAGCCGCGAGGACGTCGCCGAGCTGCTCGCGGCGGCGGACGTCGCCGTCCTCCCGTCCCGCTGGGAGGCCCGCTCCCCGCTCGCCCAGGCGGCGCTGCGGCTCGGCGTGCCGCTCGTCGCGACGGCGGTCGGCGGGGTGCCGGAACTCGTCGGCGATGCCGCCGAACTGGTGCCGTACGGGGACTCCGCGGCCCTCGCGGCGGCGGTGCGGGGCCTCCTGGAGGACGCCGACCGGCGGATGGACCTGGCGGCGGCGGGCCGGGTCCAGGCGGGCACGTGGCCGACCGAGGACGACACGGTGGCGCACGTGCTCAGCGTGTACGACGAGTTGGCGGGGCGCTGACGGATCCCGGTGCCGGGCGTGGACGGCGGACGGGCCGGGCGCCGACGGACCCCGTCCCGGGCGTTACGAGGTGTGGCGGCGGGCCCTGAGGGCCAGGGAGAGGGCCAGGACCGTCTGGGGGTCGTCCAGGTCCGTGCCCAGGAGCTCCGAGATGCGGGCGAGCCGGTTGTAGAGGGTCTGCCGGTTGAGGTGCAGCTCGCGGGCCGTCTCCGCCTTGCGGCCCGCGTGGGCCAGATACGTCTCCAGGGTGGGCAGCAGCGGCGGCCGGGAGGTCCGGTCGTGCTCCTGGAGGGGGCCGATCGCGCGGTCCACGAAGGCCCCGAGCACCGTGTCCCCGTGGAAGTGCAGCCGCCACAGCAGCAGGTCGATGTCGAGGCGCCGCGCGTCGTACCAGGGCAGGTCCGACAGGCCCTGCGCCGCCGTCGCCGTCTCCGCCGCGTGCCGCAGGCCCGCCGAGGCCGCCGCCCAGCCGCCCGCCACGCCCACCACGATCACCGGCGGGTGCGTGCCCGCGCGCTCCAGGCCGGCCCGCTCCACGCCCGCGCGCAGGGCCGCCGCGACCCGGTCCGCGACCGCCGTGCGCTCGGTCTCCGAACGCAGGCCGAGCAGGAGCGGCACCCGGCCCTCGACCGGGCGGACGCCGAGCAGCACGGGGACGCCGACCGAGGACAGCTCCTCCAGGACCGCCCGGGCGAGCAGCGCCCAGTTCCCCGAGGGGGACAGCTCCGGGGCGAGCCGCATCACCACCGGCAGGAGCGGGCCGTCGCCCGGCTTGAAGCCGAGCACCCGGGCCTGCGCCGGGGCGTCCTCGGCCGTGATCCTGCCCTCCGCCAGGTCCGTCAGGAAGTCGCCCCGGCCGCGCGCGGCCAGCTCCTCCTCCTGCCGCGCCTGCATGAGGACGACCGCGAGGAGCCCGGCCGCCCGCTCGGCCGCCATCCGGTGGACGGGGGAGAGGGCGCCGGAGACCGACAGGAGCACCAGACGGGCCCGCACCGAGCCCGTGCCGGGGCCGCCGCCGGGGACGTCGACCAGGACCGTGCCGGTGGGCGGGCCCGACTCGCGGGCCGCCCGGCCGCCGCGCAGCCCGTCCCACACCTGGAGCGGGTCGGCGGGCGCGGACTCGGTGCCCGCCGCGTACAGGAGCTGTCCGTCGGGGGTCTCCAGGAAGACCGGGTTGGCGGCGAAGTCGGAGAGGATCCGCAGCACCTGCGGGACCCCGCCGCCGCCGAGCAGGGCCTCCGTGCACTGCCGGTGGACCTCCTCGGCCCGCCGCTGGAGGGCGTAGTGGCCGTTGACGATCTCGGTGTGGATCTCCTCCGTCACCGTCACGAACGGCACCTCGCGGTGCAGCTGCACCAGCGGCAGGCCCGCCGTCCGCGCGGCCTCCACGATCGTCGCCGGGAGGCGGGCGAAGCGCGGCCCCAGCTCCACCACGAGCGCCGCGATGCCCCGGTCGGCGAGCCGCCGCACGAAGGTCCGCTGCTCGGCCGGCCGGGTCCCGAGCCCGAGGCCCGTGGTGAGGAGCAGTTCGCCGCCCTTGAGCAGCGACGCGATGTTCGGCACCTCGCCCGCGTGCACCCAGCGCACCGTCCGGTGCAGCCGGTCCGCGCCGGCGACGACCTCCGGGAGCCCGCCGCGCAGGCCGGGGAGTTCGAGGGCCCGCTGCACGGTGATACCGCCCTGGTTGTCCATGGGCCCGGACGCTACCCGCGTCCGACTTCCGGCGACATCACCCCACGGTCACGGCGCCGGACACTTCGTACACCGGCCCGACAACTCGTCGCCCCCGGAGGGGGATTGCGCGATCATGTGTCGAGTGTGTCCTGCGTCACCCGCCGAGGGGGCCGGAACGGGCGGGCGGTCCTCAGGCCGCCGGGGCGATGTTGTGGTTGAAGCGGAACACGTTCTCGGGGTCGTACGCCGCCTTCACCCCGGCCAGCCGCCGGGCGTTCTCCGCGCCGAGGCCCGCCTCCACCCGGTCCGCGCCCTCGGCGCCGATGAAGTTCAGGTACACGGCGCCGACCGCCCACGGCCGCATGTCGGCCCGGACGTCCCGCACCCAGCGGATCACCCGCTCGTCGTCGGCCGGGTCCTCCCACACCCCGAAGGGGTGCACGCCCCACGGAGCCGTGCGCCACGGCAGCGGGTAGCCGGAGGGCCCGGCCGCCACCCGCCCGCCCATCGGGAAGACCAGGTGCTGGGTCCCGGTCGGCACCGGCATGTCCTCCTCCCGCGCGCAGAAGCGGTCCACGGCCTCGTCGGGGAAGGCGTCCAGGTACTCGGCCGACCAGTAGTTCCGCTGTCCCGGCGGGTCGTCCAGCATGCACTGGAAGTCGGCGTACGGGATCTCCGTCACCACCGTCGCCGCCGGGCCGAGCGCGAGCAGCGGCGCCATCACCTCCCGCAGCTCCGCCTCCGGCCCGGCGTACGTCGTCAGCACGACGTAGACCGGCGTGCCCACCAGCTCCGGCGGGACGAAGTCCTCCGGCGGGGCCGTCAGGCAGAGCACCGCGCCGCCCGCCGCGTCGGGGGCCGGGGCGTCGAACACGTCCCGGTACGCGCGGACCGCCCCGGGCCCCGCATCCGGCGTGAACATCAGCAGCGCGAAGCAGAACTCCGGCAGCTCGTGCACCCGCAGCGTCAGCGAGGTCACCACCCCGAAGTTCCCGCCGCCGCCGTGCAGCGCCCAGAACAGCTCCGGGTTCTCCCCGGCGTCGGCGTGCACGTGCCGGCCCTCGGCCGTGACCAGCTCGGCGGAGAGCAGGCTGTCGCAGGCGAGGCCGAACCTCCGCTCCAGCCAGCCCGAACCGCCGCCGAGCGCGAACCCGCCGACCCCGGTCGTGGACGCCCGCCCGCCGGTCACCGCCAGGTGGAACGGCTGACAGGCGCGGTCCAGGTGCGACATCGTCGCCCCGCCCCCGACCCGTACCGTCATGTGCTCGGGGTCCGCGACCACCGCGTGCATCCGGCGCAGGTCCACCACCAGGCCGCCGTCGTTGAGCGCCGTGCCGGCGACGGAGTGGCCGCCGCCGCGCACCGCGATCGGCAGGCCGGCCTCCCGGCCGAAGAGCACCGCGTTGGAGACGTCCTCGGGGGTCGCGCACTGGGCGACGACGGCCGGGCGCCGGTCGATCATGCCGTTGAAGACGGTCCTCGCCCCGTCGTAGCCGGGGTCGTCCGGCACGAAGACCTCACCCGCCAGGTCCTCGCGGAGACCGGCCAGGGCGCTGTCGGGGACGAGCGTTCGGGGAGCCATGGGGTGCCCCCCTTCCTTGCGGGGGACAGGACCCTTTCATCGTAGGTCCGGCCCCCGGCCCGTGCTCCCCGGCTTCCGCGCGTCCCGGCGCCCGGTCGCTCCCGCGCTCCCTCAGCCGCCGTAGGCGCCGCTCGCCGTCAGGCGCAGCGCCGTGTCGATCAGCGGGACGTGGCTGAAGGCCTGCGGGAAGTTGCCCACCTGGCGCTGGAGCCTCGGGTCCCATTCCTCGGCGAGCAGGCCCAGGTCGTTGCGGAGCGCGAGCAGCTTCTCGAAGAGGGTGCGGGCCTCGTCGACCCGGCCGATCATCGCCAGGTCGTCGGCCAGCCAGAAGGAGCACGCCAGGAACGCGCCCTCGTCGCCCTCCAGGCCGTCGACGCCGGCCTCCTCGCCGGCCGTGGGGTAGCGGAGCACGAAGCCGTCCTCCGTGGACAGCTCCCGCTGGATCGCCTCGATCGTGCCGATGACCCGCTTGTCGTCCGGCGGCAGGAACCCCATCTGCGGGATCAGCAGCAGCGAGGCGTCCAGCTCCTTGGAGCCGTACGACTGCGTGAAGGTGTTCCGCTCCTTGTCGTAGCCCTTCTCGCACACGTCCCGGTGGATCTCGTCGCGCAGCTCGCGCCAGCGCTCCAGCGGGCCGTCGGCGTCCCCGGACTCGATGAGCTTGATCGTGCGGTCCACGGCGACCCAGGCCATCACCTTGGAGTGCACGAAGTGCCGGCGCGGGCCGCGGACCTCCCAGATGCCCTCGTCGGGCTGGTCCCAGTTCTTCTCCAGGTACTCGATCAGCTTGAGCTGGAGCAGGGAGGCGTAGTCGTTGCGGGACAGGCCCGTCATGTGCGCCAGGTGCAGGGCCTCGGTGACCTCGCCGTACACGTCCAGCTGGAGCTGGTTGGCGGCGCCGTTGCCGACCCGGACCGGGGTGGAGCCCTCGTACCCCGGCAGCCAGTCGAGCTCGGCCTCGCCCAGCTCGCGCTCGCCCGCGATGCCGTACATGATCTGGAGGTTCTCCGGGTCGCCCGCGACGGCGCGGAGCAGCCAGTCCCGCCAGGCGCGGGCCTCCTCGCGGTAGCCGGTGCGCAGCATCGAGGAGAGGGTGATCGCCGCGTCCCGCAGCCAGGTGTAGCGGTAGTCCCAGTTCCGCACGCCGCCGATCTCCTCGGGCAGCGAGGTGGTCGGCGCGGCGACGATCCCGCCGGTCGGCGCGTACGTCAGCGCCTTCAGGGTGATCAGGGAGCGGACCACGGCCTCCCGGTAGGGGCCGTGGTACGTGCAGTGGTCGACCCACTCGCGCCAGAAGTCGGCGGTCGCCTCCAGGGCCCCCTCGGGGTCCGGCAGCGCCGGCTGCTCCTTGTGGGAGGGCTGCCAGGAGATCGTGAGGGCGACCCGCTCCCCGGGGCCGACGGTGAAATCGGAGTACGTGGTGAGGTCCTCGCCGTGGGTCTCGGCCTCGGTGTCCACCCACACCGAGTCGGGCCCGGCGACGGCGACCGTGCGGTCGCCGACCTTGTGCACCCAGGGCACGATCCGGCCGTAGCTGAACCGCATCCGCAGCGCGGACCGCATCGGGACCCGGCCGGAGACGCCCTCGACGATCCGGATCAGCTGCGGCGCCCCGTCGCGCGGGGGCATGAAGTCGATCACCCGGACCGTGCCGCGCGGGGTGTCCCACTCGGACTCCAGGACGAGGGAGTCCCCCCGGTAGCGGCGCCGGTCGGCCGGGGCCGGGTCGGCGTCCTCCGGACCGGCGGGGGCCACCCGCCAGAATCCGTGTTCCTCTGTGCCGAGGAGTCCCGCGAAGATCGCGTGCGAGTCGAAGCGGGGCAGGCAGAGCCAGTCCACGCTGCCGTCCCGGCAGACCAGGGCAGCGGTCTGCATGTCTCCGATGAGTGCGTAATCCTCGATGCGCCCGGCCACGTGCTTCACTCCAGTCGAACGGCCATGTCCGCCCCTCGGGGCGCTTGCTCCAGATGCCCGGCCGCATATGCCGGCCGGGGTCCGAGTGTGTCAGCCATCAGGGGGTCTGCGACAAGCCTCGGTCCGGGATGGGTCCCCGGGCGTTCGGCCCCGGGGGGACAGGCGGTGGCGTCGTCGGCCGGCCGGCTCGGCGGGCCATGTCCGAGCAGGATACGTCGCGCCCCACGCCACCCGTTGATCACACCAGTAACGTCGTTGCTCCAATCGGGTGAACGCCCCCTTTCCCCGTCCCGTTCCCCATCCCGACCGGCCGGACCCCGGTCGCGTCGCCGTCCGTGAACGCCCGGCTGCCGCGTGTGGCCGGAAGCGGTCTCCCCGGGTCGCTGATACCCTGGTACCCCGTGGACCGGTGGGAAACGGCGACAGCCGAGGACCCCGAAACCGCAGCGACGGCACCCCCCGATTCTTCCGGAGGGGACGCCGGTACGCACCTCCAGAACGCGACCACGGGAGCCCCCTCTTGGCGATGCCGCCCAACACCACGACGACCAAGCACATCTTCGTCACCGGGGGTGTCGCCTCCTCCCTCGGCAAGGGCCTGACCGCCTCCAGCCTGGGTGCGCTCCTCAAGGCGCGGGGCCTGCGGGTCACGATGCAGAAGCTCGACCCGTACCTCAACGTCGACCCCGGCACGATGAACCCGTTCCAGCACGGCGAGGTGTTCGTCACCAACGACGGCGCCGAGACCGACCTGGACATCGGCCACTACGAGCGCTTCCTCGACGTCGACCTCGACGGCTCGGCCAACGTCACCACCGGCCAGGTCTACTCGCAGGTCATCGCCAAGGAGCGGCGCGGCGAGTACCTGGGCGACACCGTGCAGGTCATCCCGCACATCACCAACGAGATCAAGTCCCGGATCCGCCGCATGGCGACCGACGACGTCGACGTGGTCATCACCGAGGTCGGCGGCACCGTCGGCGACATCGAGTCCCTGCCGTTCCTGGAGACCGTCCGCCAGGTCCGCCACGAGGTCGGCCGCGACAACGTCTTCGTCGTGCACATCTCGCTGCTGCCCTACATCGGCCCCTCCGGCGAGCTGAAGACCAAGCCGACCCAGCACTCGGTCGCCGCCCTGCGCAACATCGGCATCCAGCCCGACGCGATCGTGCTGCGCGCCGACCGCGACGTCCCCACCGCCATCAAGCGCAAGATCTCGCTGATGTGCGACGTCGACGAGGCCGCCGTGGTCGCCGCCATCGACGCCAAGTCGATCTACGACATCCCGAAGGTGCTGCACACCGAGGGCCTGGACGCCTACGTCGTCCGCAAGCTCGACCTGCCCTTCCGCGACGTGGACTGGACCGTCTGGGAGGATCTCCTCGACCGCGTCCACAACCCGGACCACGAGGTCACCGTGGCGCTCGTCGGCAAGTACATCGACCTGCCCGACGCCTACCTGTCGGTCACCGAGGCCATGCGGGCCGGCGGCTTCGCCAACAAGGCCCGGGTCAAGGTCAAGTGGGTCACCTCCGACGACTGCAAGACCCCGGCCGACGCCGAGAAGCAGCTCGGCGACGTCGACGCGATCCTCGTCCCCGGCGGCTTCGGCGACCGCGGCGTGAGCGGCAAGGTCGGCGCGATCCGGTACGCCCGCGAGCACAAGGTCCCGCTGCTCGGCATCTGCCTGGGCCTCCAGTGCATCGTCATCGAGGCCGCCCGGAACCTGGCCGACATCCCCGAGGCCAACTCCACCGAGTTCGACCCGGCCACCGCGCACCCCGTCGTCTCCACGATGGAGGAGCAGCTCGCGTACGTCGAGGGCGCCGGCGACCTGGGCGGAACGATGCGCCTGGGCCTCTACCCGGCGAAGCTCGCCGAGGGATCGATCGTCCGCGAGGTCTACGGCGACGAGCCGTACGTCGAGGAGCGCCACCGCCACCGCTACGAGGTGAACAACGCCTACCGCGCGGAGCTGGAGAAGAAGGCCGGCCTGGTCTTCTCCGGCACCTCCCCGGACAACAAGCTCGTCGAGTACGTCGAGTACCCGCGCGAGATCCACCCCTACCTGGTCGCCACCCAGGCGCACCCGGAGCTCCGCTCCCGCCCGACCCGCCCGCACCCGCTCTTCGCCGGTCTGGTGAAGGCCGCGGTGGAGCGCAAGACGGGCAAGTAGGGCGCAGGCGTTAACGTTGCCGGGGTGCGGGCCCGTTCGGGTCCCGCACCCCGGTTTTCGTGTGTCCGTGTGGTGCGCGTAGCGCGTGTTCGTCTACGGGAGGACGGCTGATGGAGTTGCAGGACACCCCGCAGGAGTGGCGGATCGCCGCGACGGCGACCCCCTTCCAGGGCAAGAAGACGGGCGTCCGCACGGACGACGTGGTCATGCCGGACGGAACGGTCGCGCGCCGCGACTACCAGGTCCACCCCGGCTCGGTGGCCGTCCTGGCCCTGGACGCGGAGGACCGGGTGCTGCTGGTCAAGCAGTACCGGCACCCGGTGCGGCACAAGCTCTGGGAGATCCCGGCCGGGCTGCTCGACGTGCCCGGCGAGAACCCGCTGCACGCCGTCCGGCGCGAGCTGTACGAGGAGGCGCACGTCAAGGCGGAGGACTGGCGGGTCCTGACCGACTTCTACACCTCCCCGGGCGGCAGCGACGAGGCCGTGCGGATCTTCCTCGCGCGGGACCTCGCGGAGGCGGAGGGCGAGCGCTTCGAGGTGGCCGACGAGGAGGCCGACATGGAGGTGGCGCGGGTGCCGCTCGCGGACCTCGTCCGGGGCGTCCTCGCGGGCGACCTGCACAACAACTGCCTGGTGACCGGCGTCCTGGCGCTGGCCGCCGCCCGCGCCGGCGACGGCCTCGACGCCCTCCGCCCGGCGGAGGCGCCCTGGCCGGCCCGCCCGTTCGAGGCGTAGGCCCGACGCCTCCCCCCAGGGGGAGGCGGTCCGGTCGGAAGATCTGTTGATCCGATCGGGGGATGTGTCCGCCCTGCTCCGCCGGGTACGTGCCGTGCGCTGAACTACGCTCGGAAAAGCCCGCGCGAAGCCCCTCCCGCGGGATCGGCTCGTGCGCAGGTGGACGGGAGCGTGGCCCGTGACGGATCAGGCGGTGGCGGCAACCGGCAGCCGGCGGTTCTTCGGCCGCCAGCGCGAGTTGAAGGCCCTGCGCGCCGACATCGAACGGACCGGCCTCGACACCCTCACCGGCCGCAAGGCGCCCCGCGCCCGGGTCCTGCTCGTCGCCGGGAGACCCGGCTCGGGACGCACCGCCCTCGCCGAGGAGCTGGCCGCCGGGATCGCCGACCGGTACCCCGACGGGATCTTCCGCGTCCGGCTGACCGAGCCCGACGGCGAGCCCGTCCCCACCGGCCGGGCCGCCCAGGAACTCCTGGCCGCCCTCGGGGTCGCCGGGCCGCCCGGCGCCGCCGAGGACGAGCTGACCGAACTGGTCCGCGGCGCCTTCGCCGGGCGCCGGGCCGTCCTGGTCCTCGACGACGCCGTCGACGCGGCGCAGGCGGACCCGCTGATCCCCGACGAGCCCCGCACCCTGGTGATCGGGGTCGCCGGAGGGCCGCTCACCGGCATCCCCGACGTACGGCCCTGCACCCTCGGCGGCCTCGACCCCAAGTCGGCCATCGAACTGCTCACCTCCTTCACCGGCTCCGTCCGCGTCACCGTCGACCCGCAGGCCGCCGAGACCCTGGTCGAGGAGTGCGGCGGGCTGCCCGCCGCGGTCGTCCTCGCCGGCGGCTGGCTCTCCACCCACCCCGAGTCCTCCGTCGCCGACCTCGCCAAGCGGCTGCGCGGACTCGGCGGCGACCCCCTCACCCGGGCCTTCCTGCTCGCCCACGAGGCGCTGCCCGCCACCGCCTCCCGGATACTGCGGTTCCTGGTCCTCGCCCCGCTCGGCCGGGCCGACGCCCACACCGCCTCCGCCCTGGCCGGCTGCTCGGTCTCGGCGGCCGCCACCACGCTCGCCGACTTCGAGGCCCTGGGGCTCGTCTCGGCCGGCGAGGACGGGCAGTACGAGGTGCGCGCCCATCTCGTCCCCCTCCTCCGCGCGCAGCTGGAGGAGCGCGACCGGCCCGCCGAGGTGCAGCTCGCCCGGGCCCGGATGCTGGAGCGGACCGTGCGGCTCCTCCAGTCCTGCCGCGCGGTCACCGAGCCCGAGGGCTCGCCCGCCCGCAGGAAGCTGGCCGGGCTGCCGCGCGCCCTGCGCTTCCCGAACGCCGCCGCCGGGGCCGCCTGGCTGGACTCCCGGCTGCCCGTCCTGCTGGCCTCCGCCCGTCTCGCCGTCGCCGACGGGGAGCTCGACACCCTGGCCCGCCGCCTGATCGCCTCCCTGGTCCGGGCGCTCACCGCGCACCGGGGCGCCGAGACCGCCGCCCCCGAGCTGTACGGGCTGCACCGCCTCGTCCTGGACGTGGCCGAGCGGCGCGGACTGCACCGCGAGCGGGCCGCGGCCCTGCTCAACCTGGCCGACCTCGACGCCCGCACCGGCAGGACGAAGGAGGCTCTGCTGCGATATCGGTCGGCTTTGGAGGCCGGACGCGCAGCAAATGACCCGTACGCGACCGGTCGGGCGATGGAATCCGTAGGTGGCTCCTATCAGGAGCTGGGGGACTGGCAGCGGGCCGGCGACTGGTACGGACGGGCGCTCGCCCAGCGCCTCGCCCGCGACGAGCGCGCCGACCAGGCCCGGCTGTACGGCCGCCTCGGCGCCGTGCAGACCTACGCGGGGCGGTACGGGGAGGCGCTGCGGAACTGGCGGGCCGCCGCAGCCGGCTACCGCAGGCTCTCCGATCTCCCGGGCTACGCAAGGGCGTTGAGCGAGGCGGCCCGGGTCCAGGAGTACGCCGGACGGCCCGAGGAGTCCCTGCGGACCTGCGAGGAGGCCGTGGAGTGGGCCCGCCGGGCCGAGGACACCCGGCTCCAGGCGGCGCTCCGGCTGCGCCTCGCCGACACCCTCGACCGGCTCGGCGACCCGGCGGCGGCCCGGCTGCACCGGGCCGGAGCGGAGAGACTGCTGGAAACGGAACCATCCACCTGCGAAATCCGCAGTGGGTCCGTCGAAGATTAGTACTTTGAAAGGCTAGACAGCGGGAACTCCTTCATTAGACTGGGTCCGCCGCGTTCGAACGTGGTCTGCCCCGGTGCGCCTCCATGCATCCGGGTATGTATCGCAGTGCGCCACTTATCCCTCCCTGATTCAAGGACCGTGATCGACGATGAAGGTCGGCATCCCCCGCGAGGTCAAGAACAACGAGTTCCGCGTGGCCATCACCCCCGCCGGTGTCCACGAGCTCGTCCGCCACGGCCACCAGGTCTTCGTCGAGCAGAACGCCGGTGTCGGCTCCTCGATCACGGACGCGGAGTACGTCGCCGCGGGCGCCGGGATCCTCCCCACCGCCGACGAGGTCTGGGCCGTCGCGGACCTGCTGCTCAAGGTCAAGGAGCCCATCGCGGAGGAGTACCACCGCCTCCGCAAGGACCAGACCCTCTTCACCTACCTGCACCTCGCCGCCTCCCGCGAGTGCACCGACGCGCTGCTCGCCTCCGGCACCACCGCCATCGCGTACGAGACCGTCGAGACCGCCAACCGCGCGCTCCCGCTGCTCGCCCCGATGTCCGAGGTCGCGGGCCGCCTGGCCCCGCAGGTCGGCGCCTACCACCTGATGCGCTCGGCCGGCGGCCGCGGCGTCCTGCCCGGCGGCGTCCCCGGCACCCACGCCGGCAGGGCGGTCGTCATCGGCGGCGGCGTCTCCGGCTGGAACGCCACCCAGATCGCCGTCGGCATGGGCTTCCACGTGACCCTGCTCGACAAGGACATCAACAAGCTCCGCGAGGCCGACAAGGTCTTCGGCACCAAGGTGCAGACGATCGTCTCCAACGCCTACGAGCTGGAGAAGGCCGTCGTCGAGGCCGACCTCGTCATCGGCGCCGTCCTCATCCCGGGCGCCAAGGCCCCGAAGCTGGTCACCAACGAGCTCGTCGCCAAGATGAAGCCCGGAAGTGTCCTTGTCGACATCGCGATCGACCAGGGCGGCTGCTTCGAGGACTCGCACCCGACCACCCACGCCGAGCCGACCTTCCGGGTCCACGACTCGGTCTTCTACTGCGTCGCCAACATGCCCGGCGCGGTCCCGAACACCTCCACCTATGCCCTCACCAACGCCACGCTGCCCTACATCGTGTCGCTGGCGAACAACGGCTGGGCCGAGGCCCTGCGCCGCGACGCCGCCCTCGCCCTGGGCCTCAACACCCATGACGGCAAGGTGGTTTACAAGGAGGTCGCCGAGGCGCACGGCCTCCCGCACACCGAGCTGCTCGGCCTCCTGGGCTGACCTCCGCGGCGCCGCCGTCAACGCGCGCCGTCAATACCACGCACCCGGCCGGACCTTGTTCGACAAGGTCCGGCCGGCTGTGTCTCCGGCCACGCCGAAACGTTCGGGCAACTCGCGGCGAACGTAACTCTTTAACCGTTTCGCACACCCCGGAAACGTGCGGATGCGTGGCCGCGCGCCCTTGACAGAGACGTGTTCGGTTGCCGACACATCGGGCCGGGTCCGGCGGATTGTGTTGCTGCGGACCGGTGACACGCCATAGAGTCGCCAACCGTCGGCATGGTGCCACGCTGACCTATCGATAAATGTTCCCGGTCACACTCAAGGAGGTAAGACGACTTGTGAATGAGTCGACATTTACTCCCGGGAGTGGTGCGCCGGGAGCTCCGATCGGCTCCGTCGCGGTGCGGACCTTCGCGACGCACCAGCCCGTGACGACAGCCCACACGATGAAGACGATGGACGGCCTACACGTGAACGCCACGGCCGGCAACGAGATGGGCCGAGAGTCCACCCACTTCGCCGCCTACGACGAGGTGCCCGAGGGGCACTTCTACGACCCCGACGCCGAGTACGAGCCCGATCCGGAGTACGCGGCCACCCTCGCGCCCGACGCTGCCCGCCAGCGCCGCGAGCGGGTCGGCCCGACCGGACGGCCCCTGCCGTACTTCCCGATCCCGGGCCCGCTGACCGACCACGGACCCGCGAAGATCATCGCGATGTGCAACCAGAAGGGCGGCGTCGGCAAGACCACGTCGACCATCAACCTGGGCGCCGCGCTCGCCGAGTACGGACGGCGGGTCCTGCTCGTCGACTTCGACCCGCAGGGAGCCCTGTCGGTCGGCCTCGGCGTGAACCCGATGGAGCTCGACCTCACCGTCTACAACCTGCTCATGGAGCGGGGCATGTCGGCGGACGAGGTCCTCCTGAAGACCGCCGTGCCCAACATGGACCTGTTGCCGAGCAACATCGACCTCTCGGCCGCCGAAGTCCAGCTCGTCAGCGAGGTCGCGCGCGAGTCCACGCTCCAGCGCGCCCTGAAGCCGCTGATGAACGACTACGACTACATCGTGATCGACTGTCAGCCCTCGCTCGGCCTGCTGACCGTGAACGCCCTGACGGCCGCTCACAAGGTCATCGTGCCGCTGGAGTGCGAGTTCTTCGCCCTGCGCGGCGTCGCCCTGCTCACCGAGACCATCGAGAAGGTCCAGGAGCGGCTCAACCCCGAGCTGGAGCTCGACGGCATCCTCGCCACGATGTACGACTCCCGGACCGTGCACAGCCGCGAGGTGCTCGCGCGCGTCGTCGAGGCCTTCGACGACCACGTGTACCACACGGTCATCGGGCGGACCGTGCGCTTCCCGGAGACCACGGTCGCCGGCGAGCCCATCACCACGTACGCCTCCAACTCCGTGGGCGCCGCCGCCTACCGTCAGCTCGCCAGGGAGGTGCTCGCCCGGTGTCACGCCGAGTGAGTCTGCCCGGCGCCGACGAACTCTTCCGTACGACCGGGGGGACGGCGCTCCAGGCGTCCTCACCCCGCCGGGCCGTCCCGGCACCGGCGGGCGAGAGCGACCCGGCGGCGGCCGAGGGCTCCGCGGAGCACGCGGCCGCGGACTCCGAGGCCGCGGAACCGCGCGCCCGGACGTCCCCCGAGACCGAGAAGGCGGCTCCGGCCGCCTCCTCCGCCCAGGCCGCCGCGCCCCGGCGGCGCGGCGGCGGGCGCACCGCGAGCCGGCGGCCCAGCGGCCGCGAGCGCCACGACGAGAAGATCACGGTCTACGTCTCCGCCGAGGAGCTGATGGACCTGGAGCACGCCCGGCTCGTGCTGCGCGGCGAGCACGGCCTCGCCGTCGACCGGGGCCGGATCGTCCGGGAGGCCGTCGCGGTCGTCCTGGCGGACCTGGAGTCGCGCGGCGACGCGAGCATCCTCGTCCGCCGTCTGCGCGGCCGCTGACGATAGCCTGCGGGCTGCCCCGCTCCCCGCTCCCCCTGGACCTCCATGCACCACGCCCCCGACTCCGCCCCCGACGAAACGTCCCGCCCGCCGCGCCGCCGCGCTCTGGGACGCGGAGGGGGCGCGGGGCCCCTGCGGGGGGCGGAGCCGGGCGAGCCGGTCCCGGAGGCCGCCGAAGCCCCCGAGAGGCTCGTAGGGGCCGTGCCCGGGGCCGCCGGGCCTCCTGAGGCCCTCGCGGCCCTCGCCGCGGCCTTCGCACCGTCCGGGCGGGTCGACGCCGGGGCTGTACGGGCCGAGGCGGGCGACGGGGGCGGCGAGTGGGCCGCTGACGGGCCAGAGGAGGCCCTCGGCGGGACCGAGCGGACCGGTGACGGGTCGGGAAAGGCCTCCGGCGG
The DNA here is from genome assembly GCF_040702165.1 of Streptomyces sp. NPDC086147. NCBI lineage: Bacteria > Bacillati > Actinomycetota > Actinomycetes > Kitasatosporales > Streptomycetaceae > Streptomyces > Streptomyces sp. NPDC086147. Next base: position 25,936 of record NZ_JBFBJO010000012.1, read on the forward strand.
ACCCGACCAGCCCCCCGTCGGCGCCGACGGGCGGTTCACCGTGCGGCTCTCGAACTTCGAGGGGCCCTTCGACCTGCTGCTCCAGCTCATCACCAGGCACAAGCTCGACGTCACCGAAGTCGCGCTCTCCCGGGTCACCGACGAGTTCATGGCCCACCTGCGCGCCCTCGGGCCCGACGGGGACCTCGACCAGACCACCGAGTTCCTCGTCGTCGCCGCCACCCTGCTCGACCTCAAGACCGCCCGGCTGCTGCCCGCCGCCGAGGTGGAGGACGAGGCCGACCTCGCCCTCCTGGAGGCCCGCGACCTGCTCTTCGCCCGGCTCCTCCAGTACCGCGCGTACAAGCGGGTCGCGGCGGTCTTCGAGGAGCGCTGGGAGAACGAGGGCCGTCGGCATCCCCGTACCGTCGGGCTCGAACCGCACCACGCCGAGCTGCTCCCCGAGGTGATCATCTCCATCGGCGCCGAGGGCTTCGCGAAGCTGGCCGTCAAGGCCATGCAGCCCAAGGCCGAGCCGCAGGTGTACGTCGAGCACATCCACGCACCCCTCGTCAGCGTCCGCGAGCAGGCCGCCGTGGTCGCCGCCCTGCTGCGCGAGCGCGGCACGGCGGCCTTCCGGGAGCTGATCGAGGACGCCGGCGACACCCTCACCGTCGTCGCCCGCTTCCTCGCCCTCCTGGAGCTCTACCGCGAGCGGGCCGTCGCGCTCGACCAGGAGACCGCCCTGGGCGACCTCACGGTCTCCTGGACCGGCGGGGACGGGGAGGCCAGGGTCACCGACGAGTTCGACCAGGAACCCGGACAGGAAACGGAGGCCCGCGCGTGAGCGCCCCCGACATCGATACCGATACGGACAGCGACCTCAGGCCCTCCCTCGAAGCCGTCCTCATGGTCGTCGACGAGCCCGCCACCGAGGCCCACCTCGCCAAGGTCCTCGGCCGCGCCCCCCGGGAGGTCGCCGATGCCCTGCGCGAGCTGGCCGACGAGTACACCGCCCAGGGCCGCGGCTTCGAGCTGCGCCAGGTCGCCGGCGGCTGGCGCTACTACACCCGTCCCGCCTACGCCCCGGCCGTCGAGGCCTTCGTCCTGGAGGGCCAGCAGGCCCGGCTCACCCAGGCTGCCCTGGAGACCCTCGCGGTCGTCGCGTACCGCCAGCCGGTCAGCCGTTCCCGCGTCTCGGCGGTCCGCGGGGTCAACTGCGACGGCGTGATGCGGACCCTCCTCCAGCGGGGTCTGGTGGAGGAGGCGGGCGCGGAACCCGAAACAGGTGCGATCCTGTACAGGACGACGAACTACTTCCTGGAGCGGATGGGCCTGCGCGGCCTGGACGAACTCCCCGAGCTCGCCCCCTTCCTCCCCGAGGCGGAGGCGGTCGAGCCGGACTCCCTCGAAGGCGTCCCGTCGTTCGAACCCGACGCAGACGTAGACGACAAGACGGAACTTTGATGCGAAGCAGCAGCGGCAGGAACAGCAGCGGAAACAACGGCGGGAGCCGTGGTGGCAACAGCGGCGGCCGCGGCGGCAGCAGCGGTGGCGGCCGTGGCGGCAGCGGAGCCGGCGGTGGCGGCGGCTACCGGGGCTCCGGCGGCGGCTCCGGCTCCGGCTCCGGTGGCGGCTACCGGGGCGGCGGCAGCGGCTCCGGCGGCGGTGGCTACCGCGGCGGCGGCTCCGGTGGCGGCGGCTACCAGGGCGGCGGCGGCCGTGACGACCAGAAGCGTCCGAGCAACCCCCGCCGGCCCCGTCCCGAGGAGCGCTCCTACGACGTGAGCCCGCCCGCCGACGCCCCGAAGAAGGGCCGCGGCTCCGCGGCCCGCGGCGGCGCCAAGGGCGGCCCCAAGGCCCCGCAGGGCGGCACCCCGCCCCGTCGCGGCCCGCACGGTCAGCGGCAGGCCCCGGCCCGCTCGCGCGAGCTCGACGCCAGGATCGAGCAGCGCAACCGGGAGCGGTACGAGAACCGGCCCGAGATCAAGACCCCCAAGACCTTCCCCGGCGCCGAGCAGGAGGGCGAGCGGCTGCAGAAGGTCCTCGCCCGCGCCGGCATGGGCTCGCGCCGCGCCTGCGAGGAGCTGATCGAGCAGGCCCGCGTCGAGGTCAACGGCGAGATCGTCCTGGAGCAGGGCAAGCGCGTCGACCCGGAGAAGGACGAGATCAAGGTGGACGGCCTGACCGTCGCCACCCAGTCGTACCTGTTCTTCGCGCTGAACAAGCCCGCCGGCGTCGTCTCCACCATGGAGGACCCGGACGGCCGCCAGTGCCTCGGCGACTACGTCACCAACCGCGAGACCCGCCTCTTCCACGTCGGCCGGCTCGACACGGAGACCGAGGGCATCATCCTGCTCACCAACCACGGCGAGCTGGCCCACCGGCTCACGCACCCGAAGTACGGCGTGAAGAAGACCTACCTGGCCGCCATCACCGGCCCGCTGCCCCGCGAGGTCGGCCGGCGGCTCAAGGACGGCATCGAGCTGGAGGACGGCTACGCCCGCGCCGACCACTTCCGCGTGGTCGAGCAGACCGGCAAGAACTACCTGGTCGAGGTCACCCTGCACGAGGGCCGCAAGCACATCGTGCGCCGGATGCTGGCCGAGGCGGGCTTCCCGGTCGAGAAGCTGGTCCGCACCGCCTTCGGCCCGATCGGCCTGGGCGACCAGAAGTCGGGCTGGCTGCGCCGCCTGACCAACACGGAGGTCGGCATGCTGATGAAGGAAGTCGGCATGTAGCACCCCCGGGGTGCGCCCGCGAAGGGGCCCGTGACCGTTCCGGCGGTCACGGGCCCTTCCGTGTCCGCGTCCGCCCTTCCGTGTCCGCGTCCGCCCCTCCGTGTCCGCGCCCGGCCCTTGTGGGCGTGGTCCGCCACCCTTTATAGTCAGGATGACTCTTAAGGAGGCGGGCGTGAGCCTCGCGACTTTGCTCGAACCCCTGCAACGGCCGCTCCTCACCGTCCTGGACACCCCGGTCAGCTGGACCGAGGTCCTGGGCTTCGGCAGCGGGGCGCTCTGCGTCTGGCTGGTGGCCCGCCAGCACGTGGCCAACTGGCCGATCGGCATCGCCAACAACCTCTTCTTCGTCCTGCTCTTCACGCAGGCCGGGCTCTACGCCGATGCCGGCCTCCAGATCGTCTTCATCACCCTCGCCGCGTACGGCTGGTGGACCTGGACCCACGGGGGTGGACCGGGCTCCGACGCCCTTCCGGTGCGCCGCACCACGCGCGCCGAATGGACGTGGCTGCTCGCGGCGGGGGTGGTGGGGACCCTCGGGCTCACCCTGCTCCTCGACCGCGCCACCGACTCGACCGTCCCCTTCTGGGACGCCCTGACCACCGCGCTCTCCCTCATGGCCACCTACGGCCAGTGCCGGAAGCGCCTGGAGTCCTGGTGGCTCTGGATCGCCGCCGACGTCGTCTACGTGCCGCTGTACGCGCACAAGGGCCTGTACCTGACCTCCCTGCTGTACGTCGGCTTCATGACGCTCTGCGTGATGGGCCTGCGCGGCTGGACCCGGGACCTCACGGAGACCCGGCGACCGGTGGGGGCGACGGCGTGAAGCGCTACGGGCACGGCCTCGTCCTCGGCAAGTTCTATCCGCCGCACGCCGGCCACCACCACCTCGTCCGCACCGCCCTCGACCGCTGCGAGCGCCTCACCGTCCTCGTCTGCGCCTCCTCCGCCGAATCCGTCCCCCTGGAGGACCGCGTCGCCTGGATGCGCGAGGTCCACCCCGACGCCCTCGTCGTCGGCGCCGTCGACGACCACCCCGTCGACCTCCACGACCCCGACGTCTGGGAGGCCCACATGGCCGTCTTCCGGGCCGCCGTGCCCGAACGCGTCGACGCCGTCTTCACCTCGGAGCCGTACGGCGAGGAGCTCGGCCGCCGCTTCGGCGCCGACTCCGTCCTCGTCGACCCCGACCGCGTCCGCTTCCCCGTCTCCGGCACCGCCGTCCGCGCGGACCCCGCCGGCTGCTGGGACCACCTGGAGGCCCCCGTGCGGGCCGCGCTCACCCGCCGGGTCGTCGTCCTCGGCGCCGAGTCCACCGGCACCACCACCCTGGCCCTCGCCCTCGCCGACCACTACCGGCGGCGCGGCGGCGTCTGGGCCCGCACCCGGTACGTACCGGAGTACGGGCGCGCGTACAGCGAACTCAAGCTCGCCGAGCTGAGGGCCGAACGCCCCGGCGCCACCTGGTCCGACGTCGTCTTCCGCTCCTCCGACTTCCCCGTCATCGCCCAGCGCCAGGCCGAACTGGAGGAGGAGGCCGCCCGCGCCGGCTCGCCCGTCCTCGTCTGCGACACCGACGCCTTCGCCACCACCATCTGGCACGAGCGGTACATGGGCACCACCAGCCCCGACACCGGCGAGATCGCCGCCCGCGGCCGGCAGCACCTCTGGCTGCTCACCGACCACCGGGGCGTCGACTTCGAGGACGACGGACTGCGCGACGGGGAGCACCTGCGGCCCTGGATGACCGCCCGCTTCCTCACCCAGCTCGCCCACTCCGGCCGCCGCACGGTCGTGCTCACCGGCCCGCACGAGGAACGGCTCGCCACCGCCGTCGCCGCCGTGGACGCGCTGCTGGCCGAGGGCCCGGGCCTCACCGACCCCCTGCCGGAGCGCCGATGACCGCCCACCGGGCCCCCGAGGGCTACGACCCGCACGCCTTCGAGCCGTTCGCCGTCACCGTCGACCTCGCCGTCCTCACGATCCGCGAGGAGCGCCTCCACGTCCTGCTCGTCGAACGCGCCCAGGAGCCGTACGCCGGGTCCTGGGCGCTGCCCGGCGGCTTCGTGCTGCCCCGCGAGTCCGCCGAGACCGCCGCCCGCCGCGAACTCGCCGAGGAGACCGGTCTCTCCGGGACCACCGTCGCCGGGCTCCACCTCGAACAGCTCCGCACCTACACCGAGCCGGACCGCGACCCGAGGATGCGGGTCGTCTCCGTCGCCTTCACCGCGCTCGTACCCGACCCGCCCGAGCCGCGCGGCGGCGGGGACGCGGCGCAGGCGCGGTGGATCCCGTACGGGACGCACGGGCCGCTCGCCTTCGACCACGACCGGATCCTCGCCGACGCCCACGAACGGGTCGGCGCCAAGCTCGAATACACCTGCCTCGCCACGGCCTTCTGCCCGCCCGAGTTCACCCTCGGCGAGCTGCGGCAGGTCTACGAGACGGTCTGGGGCGTCGAACTCGACCGCCCCAACTTCCGGCGCAAGGTCCTCGCCACGCCCGGCTTCGTCCGGGCCGTGGAGGGACCGCCGCGCCTCACCGGCGGACGGGGGAAACCGGCCGCCCTCTACCGGGCGGGCGGGGCCACGGCCCTCCACCCGCCCCTCCTGCGACCGGAAGGACGCTCCTCGTGAACCACGCACCCACCGCCGTCGAGCGGGCCGCGACCGGGTCCCTGATCGGACTCGCGCTCGGCGACGCGCTGGGACTCCCCACGGAGTTCATCGACGTGCCGCGCATCATCAGCTGGTACGGCCCGTGGCGGGAGCTGGAGTTGCCCGGCAACGGCCGCGTCACCGACGACACCCAGATGACCCTCGCCTTCGCCCGGGGCGTCCGCACCGCCATGGACCGGGGCGTACTCGCGCCGACCCGGCTCGTCGGACCGCTGCGGGAGGAGTTCGTCGACTGGTACCGGTCGCCGGAGAACAACCGCGCCCCCGGACGCACCTGCATGGTCGCCTGCCAACTGCTGACGACCGACGTCCCCTGGCAGGACGCCGGCCAGATCCACTCCAAGGGCTGCGGCGCCAACATGCGGGTCGCGCCGATCGGGCTCGTCCCCGGGCTGAGCGACGAGCAGCGGGCGGGCGCCGCGCAGCTCCAGTCGGCGCTGACCCACGGCCACCCCACCGCGCTCGCCGCCTCCGACCTGACGGCCCGCGCCGTGCACCTGCTCGCGCGGGGCGTGGACCCGGCCGGGCTCGTCGGACAGCTCCGCTCGTACGCGTACGAGAACCGCTCCCGCTACCGCGAGGAGTGGCTCGGCGACCTGTGGACCCGCTCCCAGGACCCCTCCGCCCGGCACTTCACCGAGCGCGGCTGGGACGAGTGCCTGGCGGTCCTGGAGCGCCTGGACGCCGTCCAGCGCACGGCCGACCCGGAGCTCGACCCCTGCACGTACACCGGTGACGGCTGGATCGCGGAGGAGGCCCTCGCGACCGGGCTGCTCTGCTTCCTGCTCTTTCCCGACGAGCCCCTCACCGCCCTGCGCCGGGCCGCCTGCACCCGCGGCGACTCCGACTCGATCGCCGCCCTCGCGGGCGCCTTCGCCGGCGCCCACCTCGGCGCGGACGCCTGGCCGGAGGAGTGGGCGGACCGCGTCGAGTACCGGAGCGACCTGATCTCCTTCGGCGCCCTCTGGGACGCGTGAGCCGTGACGCTCGTCCCGGACGAACACCCCGAGCTGTGGGACTTCCTGAACGCGCGGCGCCGCGGCGAGGTCCTCTCCGGCACGGTCGCGGCCATCGAGCGGTTCGGCGTGTTCGTGGCCCTGGACGACGGCCCCGGCCATCCCCTCTTCCCCGGCGTCGGGTTCGTCTCGGCGGCCGAACTGTCCTGGGAGCGCTTCGCGTCGTTCGAGGACGTCGTCCGGGTCGGGCAGCGCGTCTCGTGCGAGTTCCTCCAATTCGACACGTACAACGGGGAGGCCAGGCTCTCCCTGAAGGCCATGCGGCCGGATCCGCTGCGCGCGTTCGCCGCGCACGTCGCGTGCGGCCGGGAGCTGCCGGGAGAGGTCACCGGGCTGATTCCGTTCGGCGTCTTCGTCCGGGTCGCCGACGGCGTCGAGGGACTGGTCCACGTCGACGACCTCGGCCTGGCCCCCGGAGCCGTCCTCCAGGACGTCGTGGCGGTCGGCGACCGGATGACGGTCGTCGTCACGGACGTGGACCTCACGCGGCGCAGGGTGCGCCTCTCCCCGGTCCGGCCCGGCCGGCAGGTCTAGGACGCGCTCGGCACCGACGCCCGGCGGGCGCGGACCAGGAAGTCCTCCACGCGCGCGTGGTCCGGTTCGGGGGGCAGCGGGGAGGTGTCGTGGGCGCGGTCGGCCTCCTCGTGGAGGCGGTTCATCCAGGACTCGACCTCCGGCCAGGGCACCTCGCCGCGCTTGACCGCGAGGAGGCGGTCGCGGTCCCCGCCGACGTCGACGCGCAGCTCGCCCGTGCGCAGCAGGTCGCGGCAGCTCGCCAGGAGCCGCAGCAGGTGCATGGCGTGCTTCCAGCGCGGATGCCCGTACTGGCGCACGTCCGCGTCCAGCTTGCGGCGCTGGCCGACCGCGTACCGCACGAACGTCCGGTGGGCCTGCCGGGAGAGGAAGGCGCCGCGCAGGGAGACCAGCTCGCGGCCGAGGTCGTCGGCGTACTCGACGACGGGGGAGTGGAGGCACTCCAGGACGTTCGGGTTGTTGCGCAGGGCCAGCTCGCAGAAGCGTTCCAGCTCCCAGCTGAACTGTTCCTCGCGCGGCCCCTCGACGTGCGCCGGGGGCTTGTCGAAGCGCCAGAAGAGCGGCGTCGGGGCGAGGTAGACGCCCCGCACGTCCGTGTCGCTGCCCTCGGTCGCCAGACCGAAGGCGCGCGAACCCACCACACAGGAGTAGACCGTGTGCTCGCGCACCAGCTCGTCCGGAGTCATGCCGGGCAGGTTACGCCAGGGTGATCGTCCCGCCCGAGATATTGATCCGCTCCGCCGGGAGCGGGCGGGTGGCCGGGCCCGTCACCACCGAGCCGTCCGCGACGCGGAACTTCGAACCGTGGCAGGGGCAGTCGATGGTGCCGTCCGCGACCCTGTTCACCAGGCACCCCTGGTGCGTGCAGACCGCCGAGAACGCCTTGAACTCGCCGGCCGTCGGCTGCGTCACCACCACCTTCTCCTCCGCGAAGACCGCTCCGCCGCCGACCGGGATCTCGGAGGTCCTGGCCAGCGCCTCGCCGTCCTCCTCGGGGGAATCCGGCGACTCCGGTGCCTCCGGGGTGGCCGTGGCGGTGCCGCCGTCGTCATCGCCGTCCGAGCCGCAGCCCGTCGCCGTCAGGGCCGCGGCGGCGAGCAGGACGGTACGGCGGCTCGTGCTGTGGGACGTCATGGCGCCAGCTTGGCCACGCGCCGCCGCCGGGTCCCGCGACACGCCTGCCCCCGTACCCCGAGTGGCGGAACGCACCGGTTCGCGTGACATTGACCCTGATCCGTGCGTTCGCCCCGTCTCGGAGAGCGGGCGCCGTGCTCCCGGCCCCCCGCCCCTGACTAGGCTGACCGGAGCACAGACGCAGGCGAAGGAGCACGACGTGGCGGTACGAGCGGTCCGAGGCGCCGTCCAGCTGGACCGGGACGAGGCCGAGCACATGCGCGAGCGGGTCGAGGAGCTGCTCGCCGCCGTCCTCGAACGCAACGGCCTCACCGCCGAGGACCTCATCAGCATCTGGTTCACGGCCACGCCCGATCTGCGCAGCGACTTCCCCGCCGCCGCGGCCCGGCACACCGGCCTCGTGGACGTCCCCCTGATCTGCGCCCGGGAACTCGACGTCGAGGGCGCCATGCCGAGGGTCGTCCGGCTCCTCGCCCACGTCGAGACCGAGCTGCCCAAGTCCCGGATCGCGCACGTCTACCTCGGCGCCGCGGCCGCCCTGCGCAAGGACATCGCCCAGTGAGAACAGCGCTCGTCATCGGAACCGGCCTGATCGGCACCTCCGCCGCCCTCGCCCTCGCCGGCCGGGGCGTCACCGTCCACCTGCGCGACCACGACCCGGCCCGCGCCCGCACCGCCGCCGCGCTCGGCGCCGGCACCGACGAGGCGCCCGAGGGCCCCGTGGACCTCGCCGTCGTCGCCGTGCCCCCCGCGCACACCGCCGCCACCCTCGCCGGGGCCATGACCGCCGGCCTGGCCCGCGGCTACCTGGACGTCGCCAGCGTCAAGGGCGGGCCGAAGCGGGAGCTGGAGGCCCTGGGCCTCGACCTCACCGCGTACATCGGCACGCACCCGATGTCCGGCAAGGAGCGCTCCGGCCCGCTCGCCGCCACCGCCGACCTCTTCGAGGGCCGCCCCTGGGTCCTCACCCCCACCCGGGACACCGACACCGAGGTCCTCAACCTCGCCCTGGAGCTCGTCGCCCTCTGCCGGGCCGTCCCCGTCGTCATGGACGCCGACGCCCACGACCGGGCCGTCGCCCTGGTCTCCCACACCCCGCAGCTGGTGTCGTCCATGGTCGCCGCGCGCCTGGAGGAGGCCGACGAGTCGGCCGTGCGCCTCTGCGGACAGGGCATCCGCGACGTCACCCGGATCGCCGCCTCCGACCCCCGGATGTGGGTCGAGATCCTCTCCGCCAACCCCGGACCCGTCGCCGACGTCCTCTCCGGCGTGGCCGCCGACCTCGACGAGACCGTGCGCGCCCTGCGCTCCCTCCAGTCCGCCGACGAGGACAAGCGCCGGGACGGCGCCACCGGCGTCGAGGACGTCCTGCGCCGCGGCAACGCCGGCCGCTCCCGCGTCCCCGGCAAGCACGGCGCCGCCCCCGCCGCCTACGAGACCGTCGCCGTCCTCATCGGCGACCGGCCCGGCGAGCTGGCCCGGATCTTCGCCGACGCGGGCCGCGCGGGCGTCAACATCGAGGACGTCCGCATCGAGCACGCGACCGGCCAGCAGGCCGGCCTGGTCCAGCTCATGGTGGAGCCCTCGGCGGCCCCGGTCCTCGGCGCGGCCCTCCAGGAGCTCGGCTGGTCCCTCCGTACGGGCTGACGCGGACGCCGGAGCCCGGGGGCGGAGGACCGGCCCCGGGGGTCCGGCACGGGCTGGGCCGAACGGGTGCGTGGGACTCGGTAACCTTGGGGGGAGCCCGTCGCGACTTTGCCGGGTCCCGCCACCCCACCCCAGGAAGGTGTTCCCACCGTGGAATCCGTGATCGTCGCCATCGACGGGCCGTCCGGCACGGGCAAGTCGAGCACCTCGAAGGCGGTCGCCGCCAAGCTGGGGCTGAGCTACCTCGACACCGGCGCCCAGTACCGGGCGATCACCTGGTGGATGATCAGCAACGGCGTGGACGTCTCCGACGCCGGGGCCGTCGCCGCCGTCGCCGCCAAGCCGGTCATCGTCTCCGGCACCGACCCGTCCCGGCCCACCATCACCGTGGACGGCGCCGACGCCTCCGGCCCCATCCGCACCGAGGAGGTCACCTCGAAGGTCAGCGCCGTCAGCGCCGTCCCCGAGGTGCGCGCGCTGATCACCGAGCTCCAGCGGACCATCGCCCGGGGCGCCGAGCAGGGCATCGTCGTGGAGGGCCGGGACATCGGCACCACCGTCCTGCCCGACGCCGACCTGAAGATCTTCCTCACGGCCTCGCCCGCGGCCCGCGCCGCCCGCCGCTCCGGCGAGCTCAAGGGCGCCGACGTGCGCGCCACCCAGGAGGCCCTGGTCAAGCGGGACGCGGCCGACTCCAGCCGCAAGACCTCCCCGCTCGCCAAGGCCGGCGACGCCGTCGAGGTCGACACCACCGACCTCACGCTCGACCAGGTGATCGAGTGCGTCGTCACCCTGGTGGACGAGCGGCGCAGCCGAGACGCAGCGCAGGTTGAGGCTCCCGAGTGAGGAACGAGCGAGGGGGACTCGGCCGGAGCGGAGTCGAGGCGGAGCGCGACCACAAGCGCAGAGAAGCGGGCGGCCGTCGGATGACCGTGCCCTCCGCGAAGGGCGCCGCCGTCGGCCGCGGCATCGGCATCGGGCTGATGTACGGGCTGTGGAAGCCGCGCGTCCTCGGCGCCTGGCGGGTGCCGGCCTCCGGCCCCGTCGTCCTCGCCGTCAACCACGCGCACAACATCGACGGCCCCATGCTCATGGGCACCGCCCCGCGCCCCGTGCACTTCCTCATCAAGAAGGAGGCGTTCGTCGGCCCGCTCGGCGGCTTCCTGGAAGGCATCGGGCAGGTCAAGGTGGACCGCCACGGCGCCGACCGCGCGGCGATAGCCAACGCCCTGGGCGTCCTGGAGCGGGGCGGCGTCCTCGGGATCTTCCCCGAGGGCACCCGGGGCGAGGGCGACTTCGCCTCGCTGCGCGCGGGCCTCGCGTACTTCGCGGTCCGCAGCGGCGCGCCGATCGTCCCGGTCGCCGTCCTCGGCAGCACCGAGCGCCGGGGGCGGCTCGTCAAGGCCCTGCCCCCGCTGCGCGGCCGCGTCGACGTCGTCTTCGGCGACGCCTTCGAGGCGGGCGACGGCTCCGGTCGGCGCACCCGCAAGGCGCTGGACGAGGCCACCGTACGGATCCAGGGCAAGCTCACCGCCCACCTGGAAAACGCCAGGCGCCTCACCGGGCGCTGAGCGAGACTCTCAGTAGTGGAACCCGTCGACCGGGAACCACCGACCACGAATGATCGAGGAACGGACTTCATGAACGACCAGCACGACCACGGGGCACTTGGCGACGCCGAGTACGCGGAGTTCATGGAGCTCGCCGCGGAAGAGGGCTTCGACGCGGAGGAGATCGAGGGCGCGATCGAGGAGGCCGGGCACGGCCCGCTCCCCGTCCTCGCCGTCGTCGGCCGCCCGAACGTCGGCAAGTCGACCCTGGTGAACCGCATCATCGGCCGCCGCGAGGCGGTCGTCGAGGACAAGCCGGGCGTCACCCGCGACCGCGTCACCTACGAGGCCGAATGGGCCGGCCGCCGCTTCAAGGTCGTCGACACCGGCGGCTGGGAGCAGGACGTCCTCGGCATCGACGCCTCCGTCGCCGCCCAGGCCGAGTTCGCCATCGAGGCCGCCGACGCCTGCCTCTTCGTCGTGGACGCCACCGTCGGCGCCACCGACACCGACGAGGCCGTCGTCAAGCTGCTCCGCCGCGCCGGGAAGCCGGTCGTCCTCGCCGCCAACAAGGTCGACGGCCAGTCCGGCGAGGCCGACGCGGCCATGCTCTGGTCGCTCGGCCTGGGCGAGCCGTTCCCGGTCTCCTCGCTGCACGGCCGCGGCACCGGCGACCTCCTGGACGAGGTCCTGAAGAAGCTGCCCGAGGCCCCCGCGCAGCGCTTCGGCAACGCCGTCGGCGGCCCGCGCCGCATCGCCCTCATCGGCCGCCCGAACGTCGGCAAGTCCTCCCTGCTCAACAAGGTGGCGGGCGAGGACCGGGTCGTCGTCAACGAGCTGGCCGGCACCACCCGCGACCCGGTCGACGAGCTGATCGAGCTCGGCGGCGTGACGTGGAAGTTCGTCGACACCGCCGGCATCCGCAAGAAGGTCCACCTCCAGGAGGGCGCGGACTACTACGCCTCCCTGCGGACCGCGGCCGCCGTCGAGAAGGCGGAGGTGGCCGTCATCCTCATCGACACCACCGACAGCATCTCGGTCCAGGACCAGCGCATCATCACGATGGCGGTCGAGTCGGGCCGCGCCGTCGTCATCGCCTACAACAAGTGGGACGAGCTGGACGAGGAGCGCCGCTACTACCTGGAGCGCGAGATCGAGACCGAGATGCAGCAGGTCTCCTGGGCGCCCCGGGTCAACGTCTCCGCCAAGACCGGCCGCCACATGGAGAAGCTGGTCCCGGCCATCGAGACCGCCCTCGCCGGCTGGGAGACCCGTGTCCCCACCGGCCGGCTGAACGCCTTCCTCGGCGAGATCGTCGCCTCCCACCCGCACCCGGTCCGCGGCGGCAAGCAGCCCCGCATCCTCTTCGGCACGCAGGCGGGCACGAAGCCGCCCCGGTTCGTCCTCTTCGCCTCGGGCTTCCTGGAGGCCGGCTACCGCCGCTTCATCGAGCGCCGCCTCCGCGAGGAGTTCGGCTTCGAGGGCACCCCGATCCACATCTCGGTCCGGGTGCGCGAGAAGCGCGGCCGCAAGAAGTAGCACCCCCGCACAGCGCACGGCCGAGGGCCGGGACCCGATCGGGTCCCGGCCCTCGGCCGTGCGCCTCCGCCCCCGGAGGCTCCTCTCAGAGCCCTCTGCGGGGCCCCGGCGGCAGCGCCGGCCGGGGGGACTGCGGAGGAGGTGGCGACGGCGCCTGCGCCGCCCACGCCGCGGGAGGCGCCGCGTGCCTCCGCCCGGTCCCGCCCGCGCCCGGCATCGTCGTGCCGAAGGCCCGGAAGGCCAGTCCCTCCTCGCCGCTGCGATCGCCCGGCAAGGTGCGGAACGACCGGCGGTACTCCGAGTACAGCGCGTCGTAGATCGGCGTGGGCGAAGGGCCCGCCGCGCCGTCCGACACGGGGCGCATGGAGGGGATCTGACTCGGGTGCGGCGGGGAGAAAGGGTCGTATGGGTGCACGTAGGTGCCAACGACCCCGCCGCCCGTCGGATGCGGGCGGCTCTCCGAAAGGGCCGCCCGCCGCGGGCGCGGCACGGTCGGAGCCCCCGGTCCCGGCGTCCCCCGCTCCGCCGGCACGCCGGCGACCCGCACCCACCCCGTGCCCCGCCGCGCGTCCCCGCTCACGTGCCGGCCAGCGGCATCGCGGCGGCCACCAGGCGCCCGTTCGCGGCGGCCTTCTCCAGGGCGTCGCGCAGCAGGTCCTCGCGCGGCTGCTGGCCGATCGAGCCCACCGGGGCGGCGAAGACCAGGACCGTGTGCGACTTGTTGGCCGCCGCGCGCCAGCCCTCGGTGACCTGGAGCGGCTGGTGCGCCTGCCACCAGGCGGCCTGCCCGGCGCCGCCCGGCCCAGGCTGGAGCACCGAGTGGAGCTGGCCCATGGCGACCAGGACCGACCAGCCCGGCAGCGCCGCCGGCCGGGTGTCGAGGTCCATGACCTGCTGGAAGCCCTGCTCGGCCAGGAGCGGCAGGAACTCGTCGACGAGGCCGTCCGACCCCGGGCGGGCCACCGGGGCGGTCGGCTCCACCACCAGGGCCGGGTGCAGCTCGCCCCGGATCAGGACGAGCCCGCTGGTGACCCCGAGGACGGCCTGCTCCGGGTGGGAGGCGGAGAGCGCGTCGGCGGCGTCCGAGGCCGTGATGGAGGCGACGGCGCCCTGGAGCTGCTCCTCCGCGACCCGGACGACCTGCGACGGGATGCAGCTGGCGTGGGCGAACGCGAGGACCGCGGTCTCCTCGCCGACGAACAGCACCGTGCTGGTGCGCTCCTGCTCGGAGTCCCCCGGCGTGCGGCAGGAGGTGCAGTCGTAGCTGCCCGGGGCGTTGTCGCCGTCGAGCAGCCGGTCGGCTTCTTCGTCGCCGATCTCGGCGCGTACGTCCTCGCTGACGTCGAGCATGCGCGGCACGGGGGGCTCCCTGGACTCGGTACGGGCGGACGCCGGGCCGTTCCCGGTCGTCTCATGCCGAGTTCAACGGGCCAGGCTCGGCCGGGGTCACGCGTGGATGCGGGGCAAGTTGCCGCCGGGGCGCGGGGCGGGAGGGTGCCGCCGACCGGGTGGGGCGCCGGCGCAGTACCGCGCGGCACGGGCCGGGAAGACCGGGAGGCTGCCTAGCCTGCGTCGATGTCGAAGATCAGATTTTGGACAGCCGGTTCCCTCGCGGCGGCCTCCGCGGCCGCGCTCCTCACCCTGGCCCCGGCCCCCGCCCAGGCGCAGGCACGGCCCCAGGCCCCCGCCCACGCCCGGGAGTCCGCCACCGCGCCCCGTACGGCCGCCTCCTCCATGCCCGCGTACGCCTGCGCCCAGGACCAGTGGCCGTGGGGCTGCGTCGCCGAGTGCGAGAGCGGCGGGCGCTGGCACGTCAACACCGGCAACGGCTTCTACGGCGGGCTCCAGTTCTGGCAGCCGACCTGGGTCGAGCACGGCGGCCTCGCGTACGCCCCGCGCGCCGACCTGGCCACCCGCGCGCAGCAGATCGAGGTCGCCGAGGAGGTGCTGCGCACCCAGGGCTGGGGCGCCTGGCCCGTCTGCTCCAAGCGGTACGGCCTGAGCGGGCGCGTCCACACCGTCGAGCCCGGCGACACCCTCGGCTCGATCGCCCGCCGCTTCGACGTCAAGGGCGGCTGGCAGGCCCTGTACACGGCGAACAAGAGCCTGATCGGGGCCGATCCGAACCGGATCGCCGTCGGCACCATGCTGCGCATCGCCCCGCTCTGACGCTCCCGCCCGGGCGGGCCCCCGGTGTCCGTCCGCCCGGGCGCCCGAGCGCCGCCGCCTCCCCGGCAAGTACAGTCGGGCGACCGATCAACTGACCGGGGGGAACCGGCAGCGCGATGCGCATCTCCTTTCTGCTCCACAACGGCTACCACTACGGCGGCACGATCCGCACGACCTACACGCTCGCCGAGGAACTGGCGGAGCGTCACGAGGTCGAGATCGTGTCGGTGTTCCGCCACCGCGACCGCCCGCTGCTCGACCTGCCCGCCGGGGTGACCCTGCGCCACCTCGTCGACCTGCGGAAGGAAAGCCCCGGGTACGACGGGGAGCACCCCGACTTCCACCGTCCCGCCCGGGTCTTCCCGCGCGGCGACGGACGCTGGAAGCAGTACAGCGCGCTCACCGACGCCCGGATCGGGGAGCACCTGCGCGGCGTGGAGGCCGACGTCCTCGTCGCCACCCGGCCCGGGCTCAACGTCCACCTCGCCCGGCAGGCCCGGCGCGGGCCCGTCCTGATCGGCCAGGAGCACCTGACCCTGGACGGCCACACCTACCGGCTGCGCCGGGACATCGGCCACGAGTACGCGCTCCTCGACGCCGTCACCACGGTCACCGAGGCCGACGCCCGCGCCTACCGGAAGCTGGGGCTGTCCGGCGTACGGATCGAGGCCGTGCCCAACAGCGTGCCCGCGCCCTCGCTGCCGCCCGCCGACCCGGCGGCGAAGACGGTCGTCGCGGCGGGCCGGCTGACCCTGGTCAAGCGGTACGACGTGCTGATCGACGCCTTCGCGGAGGCGACGGGGGACCACCCCGACTGGACGCTGCGGATCTACGGCTCCGGGGACGCCGTCCAGAACCTCAGGGCGCCGCTCGCCCGGCGGATCGAGGAGCGGGGCCTCGGGGGACGGGCCTTCCTGATGGGGTCGGTCACCCCGCTGGAACCGGAGTGGGTCAAGGGCTCGATCGCCGCCGTCACCTCCCGGCGAGAGTCCTTCGGCATGACGATCGTGGAGGCGATGCGCTGCGGCCTCCCGGTGGTCTCCACCGACTGCCCGAACGGGCCGCGCGAGATCATCGAGGACGGGGTCGACGGACGGCTCGTGCCGGTCGACGACGTGGCGGCGGTCGCGGGAGCGCTGCGCGAGCTCATCGAGGACGACGAACTGCGGGCGAAGACGGCGCGGGCGGCCCTCGCCGCCTCCGAGCGCTTCGACCCCGCCCGGATCGCCGCCCGGCACGAGGACCTCTGGACGGAGCTCCTGGACCGGGGCGCGGGCCGGCGCACGCACTCCCCGGCGCGGACGGCGCTCCACCGGGGCGTGGGCCGGGCCGTCGACGCCGTCTACGCGCAGAAGGCGAGGGCGGGCCGCCTGGTCCGCCGCTTCCGCTGAGGCGGGCGGGAGAGCCCGGCGACCCGCATCGAGGTCCGCATTGAGGACCGTAGCCGTCCGCGAGGGCTGTCAGACTCGGGCGCATGTTGGAGACCTCCGCACGGCTGCTGCGTCTGCTCTCACTGCTCCAGGCCCACCGCGAGTGGTCCGGGGCCGATCTCGCCGACCGGCTCGGCGTCACCCCGCGCACCGTGCGGCGGGACGTCGACCGGCTGCGGGAGCTCGGCTACCCCGTGCACGCCAGTCCCGGCACCGGCGGCGGCTACCAGCTCGGGGCCGGGGCCGAACTGCCGCCGCTCCTCCTCGACGACGAGGAGGCCGTGGCGGTCGCGGTCGGTCTGCGCGCCGCCGCCGGGCAGGGCGTCGAGGGCATCGGCGAGAGCTCGGTGCGCGCCCTGGCCAAGCTGGAGCAGGTCCTGCCGGGCCGGCTGCGGCGGCGCGTCGGGGCGCTGAACGCCTTCACGGTGCCGCTGCTGCGCACCCCGGACGAGCGGGTCGACCCGGAGGTCCTCACCGACCTCGCCCACGCCTGCCGGGACAGCGAGCGGGTCCGCTTCGCCTACCGGGACCACGCCGGCTCCGCCACCCGCAGGAGCGTGGAGCCGCACCGGCTGGTCTGCACCGAGCGGCGCTGGTACCTGGTCGCCTGGGACCTGGACCGGGCCGACTGGCGTACGTTCCGGGTCGACCGGATCGAGCCCACCCCGCCGCACGGCCCCCGCTTCCCGCCCCGAGAACCGCCCGCCGAGGACCTGGCCGCATATGTGGCGAAGGGCGTGTCGAGCAGCGCCTACTCCACGGAGGGGACGGTCCGGCTGCTCGTGCCGCTCGCCGAGGCCGCGGCGGCCGTCGGCCCGCTGCACGGCGTCCTGGAGGCCGAGGGCGACGGGACCTGCCTGCTGCGCACGGGGGCGCACGGACTCGACGTCCTGCTGATCCACGTGGCGATGCTGGGCTTCGACTTCGAGGTGGTCGAGCCGCGGGAGCTCACCGGGCGGATCCGTGACCTCAGGGACCGGCTGTCCCGCGCCCTCGACCGCACGGAGGGCGGGCCCGGCACGGTCTCCTGACGCGCGTGCCGGGGTGTTCGGGCGGCGTAAGCATTGTGTAAGGAAAGGGTGAGTGCCCCGCGCGGGCGCCGCCGGGGCAATTCGGGAAGTCCGCACGGCGGGCGGGAATTGTCCGTCTCCTATCGGCGCTTCCCGGCCCCGCGCGAGAACTGCCGGACGTTCCCGGTAAAGCACCGGAGAAGTGCCGGGGAAGGGGTGGGGAAGCGGCGGGTAACCCCCCTTCCGGGGAGCACGGGGTGCGGCAAACGGATGTCGAGGACTTGTGACACAAGCGTGACCGGCAAGGGACTAACGTGAGGTTCATGGCACCCACCTCGCGCACTCCCGAACAGCCCGGCGACGCTCCCGAGTCCTATGTGGGCCTCGGTGCGGAAGGCGCCGAACAGCTCGCCAGGACCCGCGGCTGGAGCGTCGTCCGCTCCCTGCCGCCCGGCTCGATCATCACCATGGAGTACCTCTCCGGGCGCATCAACTTCGAGGTCCAGGACGGCACCGTCACCCGCTGCTGGCTCGGCTGACACCCGGCCCCGCGCACACGGAAGGGCCCCGGCCGACCCGGCCGGGGCCCTTCCGCGCGTACGGGGGGGAGAGGTGCGGGGGCTCAGCCCCTCGTCGCCGGGGTGCGCCGGCCGCCGGCCACCCCCACGGGCTCCCGGACCGGCTCCTCGGGGCCGGGCGGGCGGGTCGGGAAGAACCCCGGCCGGGGTCCGCCGGACGCCACGGGCAGCGAGGGCACCAGCCGCCGCCGGTCCCGCAGCCGCTCCCGCAGCCGGTCGCGCGCGGCGAGGATCCAGGACTCCGCCACGGCCAGGACCGGCTCGCACCAGGGCAGCGCGAGCAGGACGAGGAGGCCGGCCGCCCAGCCGAGCAGGACGTCGCTCAGCCAGTGCGTGCCCAGGTAGACGGTGGTGAGGCCGACGCCGAGCGCGACCACGGCGGAGAGCGCCGACAGATAGCGCCGGGCCCGCGGGGTGGTCGCCAGATAGGCCAGGATTCCCCAGGTCACGACCGCGTTGGCGGTGTGGCCGGAGGGGAATATATCGCCGCCCGCGAAGAGCTCGGCGGAGCCGACCTGCGTCGCGTAGTGGGGTCCGAGGCGGCCGAGTCCGAGCTTGACCGAGCCGACCGAGACGTTGAGCAGCAGAAGGGCGGCGCCGAGACACAGCAGGGGGCGCAGGGTGTGCTGGCGCCAGGAGCGCCAGCCCAGCCAGGCGGCCACCATGACGGCCGTGGGGCCGCGCTGACCGAGGACGACGTAGTAGTCGAGGAAGGCGTGCAGCTCCGGCCACTGCTGGTAGGGCCGGAACAGCATGATCTTCCAGTCGAGGGTCACCAGCCGGGTCGACAGCAGGACGGCCACGACGATGGCGAGATAGAACGCCGACGTCCCGCCGAAGAGGGCGAGACGCGTGCGGGTCATCCCCGGGACCTCTATCTTCGGCGGTTCCGGCTCCCGGTCCAGCCGGGCAAAGATGTCGGTACGCACCCAATCGACGTTACAGGGAGTGAGAAGCCGACCCCGTCACACCGCTCCCTTCGTGATGACGATGTGATGTGGAGTAGGTCTCAGGGGGACTCTCATTACCGGCGTCCGTCCGGAAATCGGATGACCTGCGGACCCATTCCCCGAAGGGGCATTCCGGAAGAATGTTTGAACGTGAGGGAATTCCTCCGAACGGGCGTCCGCGTGGAATTCCGTACGCTCCGGGGGCCGGTCCGAGTGGCGTACGCCACACCCGGAGCCCGGACAGGGTGAGAGGTCCACCACGCGCTCGACGGTCGACCTCGCGTACGCTGGCGGCTCGCTCGCCCGTCGATGCCGGGCCGCTCCGGGGAGGCAACCCCTGGTCGGGGGCCCACCGAGCGCGAGAGTTCCACCGGGAGGTACGTACATGTCGCGGACGAACACGGCCCCAGCACGACCTCGTGCCGCCGCGGGCGGTGGTGCCAACCGCTGGGTCGTCCTCGTCGTCCTCTGCGTCAGCCTCCTCCTGGTCGCCCTGGACGCGACCATCCTCCACGTCGCCGTCCCCTCGCTCACCGAGGACCTGCGCCCCGGCTCCACCGAGCTGCTCTGGATCGTCGACGCCTACCCCCTGGTCTGCGCCTCGCTCCTCATCCTCTTCGGCACCCTCGGGGACCGGGTGGGGCGGCGCAGGGTCCTGCTGCTCGGCTACGCGCTGTTCGGCGTCGCCTCCGCGGTCGCCGCCCTCGCCACCGAGCCGTCCGTCCTCATCGCGGCCCGCGCGCTGCTCGGCGTCGGCGGCGCCATGATCATGCCCGCCACGCTCTCCATCCTCCGGGCGGTCTTCCCCGACCGGCGGGAGCGCGCCACCGCCATCGGGGTCTGGACGGCGGTCGCCGCGATAGGCGCCGCCACCGGTCCGGTCCTCGGCGGCTTCCTCGTCGAGCACTACTGGTGGGGCTCGGTCTTCCTCATCAACATCCCGCTGATGGCGCTGATCCTGCCGCTCGGCCGCCGTCTGCTGCCCGAGTCCCGGGGCGCCGCCGACGGCCCCTGGGACGTCCTCGGCGCCCTCATGGCCGCCGCCGGAGTGCTCGGCTGCGTCCTCGGCGTCAAGCGCGCCGGGGCCGGCGAACCGCTGCTCGCCCTGCCCACCGCCGGGCCGCTGCTGCTCGGCGCGGTCCTCCTCGTCCTCTTCGTGCGGCGGCAGAGGCGGCGTCCGCACCCGCTGATCGACACGGGGCTCTTCGCCCGTCCCGCCTTCACCACCTCGGTCGGCTGCATCGTCCTGGCCATGCTGGCCCTGGTCGGCCTGGAGCTCATCGCCGTCCAGTACCTCCAGCTCGTCCTCGGCCTCAGCCCCCTGGAGACCGGCCTCCGGCTCCTCCCGCTGACCTTCGCCGCCATGGCGGCCGGCGCCACCGGCTCGTACACCCTGCGCCGGATCGGGCCGCGCCGGATGGTCGGCTGGGGCTTCGTGCTCACGGCCGGCGCGGTGCTGCTGCTCGTCCTCATGGGCGAGCACGACCGGCCGCTGCTGCTCACGGTGGGCTTCGTGCTGCTCGGCTTCGGCCTGCAGACCACGCTCTTCTCGGCGTACGAGTCGATGCTCAGCGAGGCGCCCCCGCGGAGCGCGGGCGGCGCGGCGGCGATCGGGGAGACCTCGTACCAGCTCGGCGCCGGCATGGGCATCGCGCTGCTCGGCAGCGTGATGAACGCGGCGTACGCCCCCGGTCTCAGCGGGATCCCCGGGGTTCCGGAGGAGGCGGGCCGGGCCGCCGCGAACTCGCTCGGCGAGGCCTACAAGGTGGCCGAACAGCTCGGCGGGCCGGCCGGCGGCGCCCTGCACCAGGCCGCCCGGCAGTCCTTCGTGAACGGCCTGCACATCACGCTCTGCGTGAGCGCCGTGCTGCTGCTGGCCGGTGCGCTGATGGCCCTGCGCCTGCCCCGCGTCATGGAGTGTCCGGTGGACCCCGAGGGTCCGGACGACCCGGAGGCGGCGGCGGAGGCCGAGGGCGCGCGGAAGGTCCCGGACGGTCCTGCCCCCGCCGCGGAGCGCGTCGGGAAGGCGGGGTCGCCCGGGGTGTCCGAGCCGCGGGTGCCCGCGACCCGGGAAGCGATCGAGCCCGCCGGCTCGGGGAGACGTCCGGCGCACTGACCCGATCCGTCGGGAGGCGTCCGGTCGGGCCGGCGGACCCGATCAGCTCTGGTTGAAGAAGCCGTCCTGCGGGCGCCGGCCGCCCTCGCTGACGATCTGGGTGTCGGCCGGGGTCAGCAGGAAGACCCGCGTCGCCACGCGCTCGATGGAACCGCGCAGGCCGAAGGCGAGGCCGGCGGCGAAGTCGACCACGCGCTTGGCGTCGTCCGGCTCCATCGCCGTCAGGTTCACGATGACCGGGACGCCGGCCCGGAAGAGCTCGCCGATGCCCCGGGCGTCCCGGAAGCCGTCCGGGGAGACCGTGGCGATCCGGCGGCCCCGGTCCTCGGCGGTGTCCGTGGCCACCCGGACCCGGGGGTCCGTCACCCAGGCGTCGCCGCTCTCGGCACTGTCGGCGTACTCGTCGTCGTAGTAACGCTCGTCGTTGTCCTCGACGAGTCCCAGCCAGGCACTTGCCTTGCGCACCGATCCCATCGACGCCTCCTTTCAACGCGGTCACTTGTGGTTCCGCATGTCCCCATCGTCGTCCATGATGCGGATCGCGCGCCAAGCGGATAAGCGCCGTGCAGGGGATTCGTGACGGTACTGGTGCAGAACGTGAGGGCCGTTTCCTGGCGATTCGTCAGGAAACTTGCGGTATGCGGGTCCTGAAGGGGGGCCATGCAGATGAAAATATGAAAGTCGTGCCGGAAGAGTGACGATGGGCGCGTACGGGTGAACGGGACCGCTCGCTACGATGCCGCGAGGCCGCTCGACGGCCCTCCGTACGGCCTCGGTACGGCCTTGCGCACCGCTTTCCGGACGCCTTTCGGGGCGGCCCCGGCCCACGACTCACGGGGGAGTCCTTGTTCGGAATCGTCAGACCCTGCACGCACCGGCTCACCGACCGCCTCAAGGTCGAGTGGACGGCCCACCTCTGCGGCCTCTGCCTGGCGCTCCGCGCCGACCACGGCCAGTTCGCCCGGGTCGTCACCAACTACGACGGGCTCATCGTCTCGGTCCTGACGGAGGCTCAGACCGGCGCCGTGGCGAGCGGGCGCCGTACCGCCGGACCCTGCCCGCTGCGCGGCATGCGGACCGCGCCCGTGGCCCGGGGCGAGGGCGCCAGGCTCGCCGCCGCCGTCTCGCTCGTCCTCGCCTCGGCGAAGGTGCGGGACCACGTCGCGGACCGGGACGGCCTGTTGGCGCGCCGGCCCGTCGCCGCCGCGGCCCGCCGGGTCGCCCGCTCCTGGGACCGGGCCGGGGCCAGGACCGGCCGCGCCCTCGGCTTCGACACCGCCGTCCTCGTCGACGCCGTCGACCGCCAGACCGGCATCGAGTCCCTCACAGGCCCCGGCACGCCCCTGCTCGCCGTCACCGAGCCGACCGAGACCGCGACCGCAGCCGCCTTCGCGCACACCGCCGTCCTCGCGGGCCGGCCGGAGAACGCCGGACCGCTCGCCGAGGCCGGCCGCCTCTTCGGCCGGCTCGCCCACCTCCTCGACGCCGTGGAGGACCAGGCCGCCGACGCGGCGAGCGGCGCCTGGAACCCGCTCACCGCGACCGGCACCTCCCGCGAGGAGGCCCGCCGGCTCGCCGACGACGCCCTGCACGGCATACGCCTCGCCCTGAAGGACGCCCGCTTCACCGACGGGAAGCTGGTCCACGTCCTGCTCGCCCACGAACTGCGCACCTCGGTGGACCGGGCCTTCGGCACGACCACCTGCTCGCACGGGGCGTCCGGCGCCGGTCACGGGCCGGTGCCGGGGAACCCGTACGCGCCCCAGGGGCCCGGGCCCGGCAACCCGTTCGCTCCCGGCCCCGGCGGCCCCGGAGGGCCGGGCGGGCCCCACGCTCCCGGCCCCGGCGGTCCCGGTGGCCCCGGTGGGCCGTTCCCGCCCGGACCGCCCGGCCGGCGCGGACTGATCGCCGGATGCGCCCTCTGGGTCGGCCTCGCCTGCACCTGCCAGATGTGCTGCGGGACGTACGAGGACCCCTGGAGCCGGGAGCGGCGCGAGGGCCTCTGCGGCCAGTGCGACCCGGGAAGCTGCTGCGACTGCTGTGACTGTTGCAGCAACTGCGGAAACTGCTGCTCCTGCGGCGAGGGGGACGGCTGCTGCGGCGACTGCAACTGCGGCTGCGACTGCTGACGGGCCGTCGGAGGAAACCCGGCGGGACGCCCCCGCCGGAAGCCCTCCGCGGGACCCCGCCGACCCGCCCCTCCCCGTACCGCTACTTCTTCGGCGCCGGGAGCTCCGGCGGGGAGATCTGCGAGCGCTCGATGCCCGAGCCCGTCACTCCCCACTTCCTGAGGATCCGGTCGTACGTCCCGTCGGCCTTCAGACCGTTCACCGCGGCCTCGAAGGCCGGCGCGAGCGGGGTGCCCTTCTTGAAGGCGAAGCCGACGTCGAGGCGCCGGTACTCGTTGAGGAACTTCATGCCCTTCTGCTGCGTCACCGCGTACCGCAGGCCGTTGATCGTGCTCATCACGAGGTCGCTGCGGCCCTGCTGGAGCGCCATCCAGACGGCCCCGGTCTGGTTGTAGACGTCGATCCCGTACGGCTTCTTCCCCGCCTCCGCGCACCGGCCCTTGTTCTTCTCCAGGGTCCGTTCGAAGGTGGTCCCGGCGTCCACCGCCACCCTCAGGCCGCACAACTGGGTGAGGTCGGTGATCTCCTTCAGCGGGCTGTCGGCCCGGGCCGCGAAGCCCTGCCCGTCGTTGACGTACGTGACGAAGTCGATCGTCTTCCGCCGCTCCTCGGTCACGCCGAAGTTCCCGGTGCCCACGTCGTACTTGCCGCTGCCGAGGGCCGGCAGGATCGCCTCGAAGCCGACGGCCTCGCGCTTCGCCTCCAGACCGAGCGCCTTCGCCACGGCCGCGGTGAAGTCCGCGTCCACGCCCACCACGGTCCTGCCGTCGGGCAGATAGGCCGAGCTGGGCGGAGTGCCGACCGAGGCGGCGACCGCGAAGGAGCCCCGCTGCCGCACGTCGGCGGGGAGCAGCTTCGCCGCGGCCTCGTTCTTCTTCACCCCCGCCACCACGTCCTCGGTGGGCAGCGCGCCCTTCGCCGCGCCCGGGGCCCCGGCCGGCGCGGTCGCGGGCTCGCCGCCCGCGCAGGCGGTGAGGCCGAGCGCGGCGACGGTGATCAGGGAGAAGGCCAGGGCGGTGCGGGCGGGACCGGGGCTCGTGCGCGTACTCATGGCTTCGGGTTCTCCAGGAATTTCTCGAACGGCAGCGGGCCGATCGACTCGGGATCGGCGGTCACGTCGAAGAGCGGGCGGTAGCCGCTCGCCAGGTAGAGGCCCCTGGCCTCCGGCTGGCGCGGCCCGGTCGTCAGGTAGACGCGGGAGTAGCCGCGGTCCGCGGCCTCCTGTTCGAGCGCGGTCAGGACGCGGCGGGCGAGTCCGCGCCTGCGGTGCGCCGAGTGGGTCCAGATCCGCTTCAGTTCGGCGGTGTGCTCGTCGTAACGGCGGTAGGCGCCGCCCGCCACGGGCACGTCCCGCTCCAGGAGGAGCAGGAAGGCGCCGCGGGGAGGGGCGAACTCCTCCGCCGGATAGCGGCTCAGGTCGTGCGCCGAGCCGTACCGGGTCGTGTACTCGTACGCCAGCTCGTCGAGGAGCGGGCGCGCCAACGGGTCGTCGGTCGTGGTCCGGCGCACGGACAGCGCGGACTCACGACTGGGCGTGAGAGGCATGTGTCTCTTTCGGGCGAAGAGAACGAAGAAGAGGAAAAAGGGCGAGGGGAGGGGAGCTCAGTGCCGCGCGGGTGAAGGAACCGCCGAGGGCGTCACGAGGGACACCACGGGCGGGGAGGAAGGAGCAGGAGACGCAGGGGGTCGGCTCAACAGGAAGAGGACCACACGCGACCGAAGTCGATGTGGGAGCGCGTGACCAGCTGCTGCGAATGCATGGGCCCAGTGGAACAGGCATCCGTTTCCCCGTCAACCATCCTGAGACGAACGGCTCATATTCCGGACGGACTTGACAAGCCT
The DNA here is from genome assembly GCF_040702165.1 of Streptomyces sp. NPDC086147. Lineage (NCBI taxonomy): Bacteria > Bacillati > Actinomycetota > Actinomycetes > Kitasatosporales > Streptomycetaceae > Streptomyces > Streptomyces sp. NPDC086147. The sequence continues at coordinate 50,975 of NZ_JBFBJO010000012.1, forward strand.
CCGCTCGACGGCCGTAGCCTCACAGGGCGGACACCGGGCTGAGGGGCCCGGTCCCGCGCTCACCGCTCGCCGTGCGTGTGAAGGCGCACCCGTGCGAACGCCCCCGCGCGTTCCCCGTACGAACGACCGGGCGTTACCCGTGCGAAACGAACGCCCCGCGCGTTCCCCGTACGAACGTCCCGCGCGTTTCGTGCGCACTCCCGTGTTCGATCCGCCCCCTGGCATCCACGGAGCCTTCGCATGTCGACACCCCTCGCCACCCTCGCCAAGGAGGCCGCGGCCCCGCCGCCGGCCGAACCGGCCCTCCGGATCGTCCCCACCCGCCGCACCGGCCAGTGGACCGCCGCCGTCGCCGTGCTCGTCCTGCTCGCGCTCGGCCTCGTCTCGGTCGTCCGCAACAAGGCCTTCCAGTGGGACGTCGTGGCGCAGTACTTCACCTCCGCGTCCGTCCTGCGCGGCCTCGGCCTCACCCTGTGGCTGACCGCCCTCGTGATGGTCCTCGGCTTCGTCCTCGGCACCCTGCTCGCCGTCTGCCGGCTCTCCGCCAACCCCGTTCTGCGCGCGGTCAGTTGGGGCTACATCTGGTTCTTCAGGTCCACGCCGATCCTGGTCCAGCTGCTCTTCTGGTTCAACATCGGCATGCTGTACCCGCAGATCCTCGGCGTGAACACGGTCAACCTGCTCGGCCCCGTCGCCGTCGCCGTCATCGGCCTCACCCTGCACGAGGCCGCCTACGCCGCCGAGGTCGTCCGCGGCGGCATCCTCTCCGTCGACCGGGGCCAGATCGAGGCCGCCGAGTCCCTCGGCCTCGGCCGGTGGCGCCGGCTCTCCCGGATCGTCCTCCCGCAGGCCATGCGCGCCATCGTGCCGCCCGCCGGGAACATGCTGATCGGCACCCTCAAGGGCACCTCGATCGTCTCCGTGATCGCCGTCCAGGACCTGCTCTACTCCACCCAGCTCGTCTACCACCGCACGTACGAGATCATCCCGCTGCTCCTCGTCGCCACCCTCTGGTACGTCGCCGTCACCTCGGTGCTGAGCGTCGGCCAGTACTACGTCGAGCGGCACTACGCCCGCGGGACGGGCGGTGCCCGATGAGCACCCGCCCCTCCGTCGTCGTCGTGGGCGCCGGGCCGCGGGGGACCGGCTTCCTCGAACGGCTCGCCGCCAACCTGCCCGAGCTGTACGGCGACCGGCCCCTCGACGTCCACCTCGTCGACCCGCACCCGCCCGGCCCCGGCCGGATATGGCGCACCGAACAGTCCCCGCTGCTCTGGATGAACTCCCAGGCCGAGGACGTCACGATGTTCACCGACGAGACCGTGGAGCTCGAAGGCCCCGTCCGGCCCGGACCCACCCTCGCCGAATGGGCCGGCGTCGACGGCCGCACCTTCCCCACCCGCCCCCTCCAGGGCGCCTACCTGCGCTGGGCCTACGAGCGGGCCCGGGCCGCGCTGCCCGCCTCCGTCACCGTCCACGAGCACCGCGTCAGCGCGCTGCGGGTCGGCGGCCCCCGCGAGGGGCGCCAGCGGGTCTGGCTGGAGGGCGCCGCCGTGCCCCTCCCCGCCGATCTGGTCGTCCTCACCGTCGGCCACCTGGAGGCCGAACCCGACCGGGAGCAGCGGGCGCTCGCCGACTTCGCCGCCCGTCACGGCCTCGTCCACCTGCCGCCCGACTTCACCGCCGACACCGACCTGAGCGCGCTCCCCGCCGGCGAACCCGTCCTCGTCCGCGGCTTCGGACTCGCCTTCGTCGACCTGATGGTCCTCCTCACCGAGGGCCGCGGCGGCCGTTACGAGGGCGAGGGCGACGACCTCGTGTACGTGCCCTCCGGCCGGGAGCCCGTGCTGCACGTCGGATCGCGCCGGGGCGTCCCGTACCACTCGAAGATCGGCTACGCCCTCGACGGCGAACGGCCCCCGCTGCCCCGCTTCTTCGGCACCGCGCAGACCGACGCCCTGCTCGCGCGCCGCGAACCGATCGACTTCCGGCGCGACGTGTGGCCGCTCGTCGACAAGGAGCTCGGCTGGGCCCACTACCACCGGCTCTTCTCCACCCACCCCGAGCGGACCGCGCTCCCCTGGAGCGACTTCGAGAAGGCCTACGAGGCGGCCGGGCCGCGCGGCGCCGAACTCGCCGCGCTCGTCGTCGCCGCCGTCCCCGACCCCGCCGACCGGCTCGACCTCGACGCCCTCGACCACCCCCTGGACGGCGTCCGCTTCGCCTCCGCCGAAGCGCTCCAGGAGGGCCTGCGCGCCTACGTCACCGCCGACCTCGCCCGCCGCCACGACCCCGCCCACAGCGCCGACGCCGCCGTCTTCGCCGGACTGCTCTCCGTCTACGGGCAGCTCCTGCGGCTCGGCGACCGCATCGACCCCGGCGGCTGGTGGCACGGCTTCTTCAGCTACCTCGCCTCCGGGCCGCCCGGCCCCCGGCTCCGCCAGCTCCTCGCGCTCTCCCGCGCGGGCGTCGTCCGCTTCCTCGGCCCCCGCGTCACCGTCGCGACCGACGAGGAACGCGGCCTCTTCCGGGCCTCCTCCGACGCCGTGCCGGGGGAGTGGACCGAGGCCCGCGCCCTGGTCGAGGCCCGGCTGCCCGACCCCACCCTGGAGCTCACCGGCAGCCCGCTGCTGCGCGCCCTCCACGAGGAGGGGGCCCGCGCCACCGCCAGCGGCCTCCTCGTCGTCGACCCCGTCGACGCCCGGATCCTGGAGCGCGACGGACGCCCGCACCCGCGCCGCTTCGCGCTCGGCCCGCACACCACCGCCCGCGCCGGAGGGGCCTTCACCCGGCCCCGTACCGGCGGGGTCGCCTTCGGGCAGAACGACGTCACCGCGCGCGCCGCGCTGGCCCTCCTGCGCGACCTGGAGTGTCGCCTCCCGGCCCCGCTGAGCGCCTGACCGGCGCTTCCCTCCCGTACTCCGCACTCCGCAGTCCGCCGGGCGTCCGACCGGCCGCTCCCCTCCCGTACCCCGCCCGCACGCCTCCCGAGGAACCGCCATGGCTCTCACCAGCGACCCACCGGCCGAACCGCTCACGAAGGAACCGGCCGCCCCCGCCGCCCCGGCGGCCCCCGACCTCGTGATCGTCCCCGTCCGCCACCCCTGGCGCTGGGTGGCCGTCGCCGCCACCGCCGTCCTGCTCGTGCAGTTCGCCCACGGGCTCGTCACCAACCCCGGCTGGGAATGGGACGTCTTCGCCGCGTTCTTCACGACCGAGACGATCCTCAAGGCGGTCTGGGTCACCCTCCAGCTCACCTTCTACGGCACCGCCCTCGGCTTCGCGATCGGCATCGTGGTCGCCTTCATGCGCCTGTCGGCCAGCCCGTTCCTGCGCTCGGTCGCCTTCGGCTACATCTGGGCCTTCCGCTCCATCCCGCTCATCGTCCAGCTCCTCTTCTGGTTCAACCTCGCCTACCTCTACAAGGAGCTGAGCATCGGCATCCCCTTCGGGCCGGGCTTCTTCTCCTTCGACACGATGGGCCTGGTCGGCGAGATGAGCGCCGCCGTCCTCGGACTCGCCCTGCACCAGGCGGCCTACGCGGCCGAGATCGTCCGAGGGGGCGTACTCGCCGTGGACGAGGGCCAGTTGCAGGCCGCGGCCTCCCTCGGCATCCCCAAGCTCCGGCAGGCGCGCCGGATCATCCTGCCGCAGGCGATGCGCTCCATCCTGCCCAACGCCGCCAACGAGGTCATCTCGCTCTTCAAGGGCACCTCGATCGTCTCCGTCATGGCGATCGGCGAACTCTTCTACCAGGTCCAGGTCGTCTACGGCCGCAACGGGCGGGTCGTCCCGCTCCTGATGGTCGCCACCGCCTGGTACATCCTGCTCACCACCGCGCTCTCCGTCGTCCAGCACTACGTCGAACGCCACTACGCGAAGGGGAGCACCCGATGAGCTCCGCCACCACCGCCGAGAAGACCCCCGCCACCACCGCCAAGGTCGAGATCCGGGCCGTCCACAAGAACTTCGGCGCCCTGCACGTGCTGCGCGGCATCGACCTCGACGTGCGGGCCGGCGAGGTCACCGTCGTCCTCGGCCCCTCCGGCTCCGGCAAGTCCACCCTGCTGCGGACCATCAACCACCTGGAGAAGGTCGACGGCGGCACGGTCAGCGTGGACGGCGTCCTCGTCGGCTACCGGCGCTCCGGGAACAAGCTCTACGAGCTGCGCGAGCGCGAGATCCTCAAGCAGCGCACCCGGATCGGCTTCGTCTTCCAGAACTTCCACCTCTTCCCGCACCTGACCGTCCTGGAGAACGTCGTCGAGGCCCCCGTCTCGGCCCTCAAGCGCCCCCGCAGGGAGGCCGAGGCCGCGGCCCGCACGCTCCTCGAACGCGTCGGGCTCGCCGACAAGGCGGAGTCGTACCCCAAGCAGCTCTCCGGCGGACAGCAGCAGCGGGTGGCCATCGCCCGCGCGCTCGCCCTCGAACCGGGCCTGCTCCTCTTCGACGAGCCGACCTCCGCACTCGACCCCGAACTGGTCGGCGAGGTCCTCGACGTCATCAAGGACCTGGCCGCCACCGGCACCACCATGATCGTCGTCACCCACGAGATCGGCTTCGCCCGCGAGGTCGCCGACACCGTGGTCTTCATGGACGAGGGCCGGATCGTCGAGCAGGGCCCGCCGGCCGAGGTGCTGGACAGCCCGCGCCACGAACGCACCCGCGCCTTCCTCTCCAAGGTCCTCTGACCCGCCCTTCCCCTCCTTCCCCTGCACCGCCTCACGACAGGAGCACCGCCATGAAGTCCCGCCGTACCCTCCTCACCGCCCTCGCCTCGCTCGCCGCCCTCGGCGTCCTCACCGCCTGCGGCTCGGGCGAAGCCGCCGTCAACGAGGTCAAGCCCGAGGGCAAGAAGGGCCACGGCATCAACCTGGGCCCGGAGCAAAACCGCGTCCACACCCCCAAGGTCGACGCCGTCGCGGCCAAGCTCCCCCCGGCCGTACGGGAGAGAGGCACGCTCGTCCTCGGCGTCTCCGCGTCCAGCAATCCGCCGCTCGCCTTCCGCGCCACCGACGACAAGACCCTGATCGGCGTCGAGGTCGACATCGCCACCCTGGTCGCCGACGCCCTCGGACTGAAGCCCGAGTTCAACGCCGTCTCGTGGGAGAACCTCTTCGTCGGCCTGGACAGCGGCAAGTACGACGGCGTCTTCTCCAACGTCACCGTCACCGAGGAGCGCAAGGACAAGTACGACTTCGCCACCTACCGCCTGGACGACCTGGCCTTCGAGGCCAAGAAGGGCTCCGGCTGGACGGTGAAGGGGCCCGAGGACGTGGCCGGCAAGGCGATCGCGGTCGGCTCCGGCACCAACCAGGAGAAGATCCTCGTCGACTGGTCCGCGCAGAACGAGAAGGCCGGGCGCAAGCCGGTCGACATCAAGTACTACCAGAACACCTCCGACTACTACCTGGCGCTCCAGTCCGGCCGGATCGACGCCTACCTCGGCCCCAACCCCGTCGCCGCCTACCACGTGCTCTCCTCGGGGCAGACGGAGGTCGTCGGCAAGTTCTCCGGGGCGGGCGCCGGGCTCCAGGGCAAGATCGCGGCCACCACGAAGAAGGACAGCGGACTCGTCGCCGCCTACGCCGCCGCGCTCGACCACGTCATTCAGAACGGCACCTACGCCGAGGTCCTCAAGCGCTGGGGCCTCGACGGCGAGTCCGTCCCCAAGTCGGAGATCAACCCGCCCGGCCTGCCCCGCACCAAGAACTGACCCGCCCCGAAAGAACCGCGACGGGGCCGGTCCGCCCGGCCCCGCGCGCACCCTCCCGAGAGAGACCGCATGACCAGCAGCCGACCGCTCCACCTCGCCGCCGAGCTCGCCCCGGGCTCCGGCCGGGCCGACCCGGGCCCGGACACCGCCGCGCGCACGGTCGCGCTCGCCCGCCTCGCCGAGGCCGCCGGGCTCGACTTCCTCACCCACGACGACTCCTTCGCCCGGCCCGGCCTCGACGCGCTCGCGATCCTCGCCCGGGTCGCCCCGGAGACCCGCTCCGTCGGCCTCGTGCCGACCGTGACCACCACCCACACCGAGCCCTTCCACGTCCAGGCCGCCGTCGCCACCCTGGACTGGGTGAGCCGGGGCCGGGCGGGCTGGCGGATCGAGGTCTCCCCGACCGGCGCCGAGGCCCGGCTCTTCGGCCGCCGCCCGGCCCCGCCCACCGCCGAGCTCTGGCAGGAGGCCGGCGAGGTCGCCGAGGTCTCCCGCAAGCTGTGGGACAGCTGGGAGGACGACGCCGAGATACGGGACACGGCGACCGGACGGTTCGTCGACCGCCGCAAGCTGCACCACGTGAACTTCCAGGGCGCGACCTTCTCGGTCAAGGGCCCTTCGATCGTCCCCCGGCCCCCGCAGGGCAACCCGGTGACCGTCGTCGACGCCACCCGCCCCGCCGCCCGGGAGACCGCCGCCCGCCACGCCGACGTGATCCTGGTCGAGGCCGCCACCGCCGAGGAGGCCGCCGCGCTCCGCGCCGAACTGCACCGGGTCGCCGGCGCCCACGGCCGCGACCCCGGGCAGCTGCGCGTCCTGCTCTCGCTGACCGTCGACACCGACGCGTACGAGGGCGGGCCCGGCGCGCTCGCCGGGCTGATCGCGGACTGGCACGGGGGCGGGGCCGTCGACGGCTTCCACCTCGTGCCGGCCGTCCCGGAGCGGGACCTGGAGCGGTTCACCGCCGTGACCGTGCCCCTCCTCACCGGCCGGGGCCTCTTCCGCACGGCCTACGAGGGCGCCACCCTCCGCGACCACCTGGGCCTGGACCGCCCCGAGAGTCAGTACGCCGCCGGCGTGCGCGTCAGGACGGGGGCGGGCGCATGAGCACGCGGGAGCCCCGCAAGCGGATCCACCTCGCCGCGCACTTCCCCGGCGTCAACTCCACCACCGTCTGGGCCGATCCGCGCTCCGGCTCGCAGATCGACTTCTCCTCCTTCGAGCACCTCGCCAGGACCGCCGAGCGCGGGCTCTTCGACTTCTTCTTCCTGGCCGAGGGGCTGCGGCTGCGCGAGCACGCGGGACGCATCCACGACCTCGACGTCGTCGGCCGGCCCGAGTCGATCACCGTCCTGAACGCGCTGGCCGCCGTCACCGACCGGCTCGGCCTGGCCGCCACGGTCAACGCCACCTTCAACGAGCCCTACGAACTGGCCCGGCGGCTCGCCTCGCTCGACCACCTCAGCGCGGGCCGGGCCGCCTGGAACGTGGTCACCTCCTCGGACGCCTTCACCGGCGAGAACTTCCGGCGCGGCGGCTATCTGGACCGGGCCGACCGGTACACGAGGGCCGCCGAGTTCCTCGCCACCGCCCGTGAGCTGTGGGACTCCTGGACCCCGGAGGGCACCCCGAAGCCCTTCGCGCACAGCGGGCCGCAGTTCCGGATCGACGGCGAGTTCACCGTCCCGCGCTCCCCGCAGGGGCACCCGGTCGTCATCCAGGCCGGGGACTCGCCCGAGGGCCGGGAGTTCGCCGCCTCCGGCGCCGACGTGATCTTCACCCGGCACTCCACCCTGGAGGCGGGCCGGGAGTTCTACGCCGACGTCAAGGGCCGGCTCGCCCGGTACGGCAGGGAGCCGGGCGACCTGAAGATCATGCCGGGCGTGACGTACGTCCTCGGCGACACCGACGCCGACGCGCGGGAGAAGGCGGCAGAGATCCGCCGCCAGCAGGTCTCCCCGCAGAACGCGATCCTCGCCTTGGAGCAGGTCTGGGGCCGTGACCTGTCCGCCCACGACCCCGACGGGCCGCTCCCGGACGTCGACCCCGACCCGGACTCGACGCTCGTGCAGGGCCGGGTGCGGGTCGCCGACCCGGTCGGCGTCGCCCGCAAGTGGCGGGCGCTCTCCGAGGCCCGGGGCCTGTCGATCCGGGAGACCGTCATCGAGTCGACCGGCCGCCAGTCGTTCATCGGCACTCCCGAGACGGTCGCGGCGGCCCTGGAGGAGTTCGTCGCCACGGACGCCGCCGACGGCTTCATCCTCGTCCCGCACCTCACCCCCGGCGGCCTCGACGACTTCGTCGACCGGGTCGTCCCCCTGCTCCAGGAGCGCGGGGTCTTCCGCACGGAGTACGCCGGCACGACGCTCCGGTCCCACCTCGGGCTCCCCGAGCCCGTACGAAAAGGTTGAGAAAAGCATGAGCACGGATCCACGGCAGGACTGGCGGGAGTGGCACGAGGCGCGCGAGGCCTCGGCCTCCTCGCCGTACGGACCGCTCTCCCTCGCGGGCAACCACTGGCTCTCGGACCACCCGGAGGGGCGAATTCCGGCCGTTCCGGGGGAGTGGCGGGCGGACGGCGACGAGGTGGTCCTGACGGCGGCCGACGCGGACGGCCTCACCGTCGACGGAAAACCGTTCACCGGCACCGTCCGGCTCACCGCCGACCAGGGTCCGCCCGAGGAGTCCCGGGTCGCGGCGGCGGAGCGGCGGATCGTCGTGCTGCGGCGCGAGGGCGATTGGGCCGTACGGGACTTCGACCCCGGCGCGGAGACGCGCCGCGCCTTCCGGGGCATCGAGGCCACCCCGTACGACGAGCGCTGGGCGGTGCCCGGCGTCTTCCGCCCGTACGGGGAGACGCGCAGCGTGCGGGTCGAGAACGCCGACGGCCGGGAGCGGGGCCTCGGCCTCGCCGGCGAGCTGGTCTTCGAGCTGGACGGCGCCGAGCGCGTGCTCCGGGTGGCCGTCGAGGAGGGCGGCTCCCTGTGGGCGGTCTTCGCGGACGCCACCAGCGGCCGGGACAGCCACCGCTTCCGCTTCCTGAAGCCCCCGGCCCCGGCGGCGGACGGCACGGTGACGGTGGACTTCAACCGGGCGCTGCTGCCGCCGTGCGCCTTCGCGGACCACTTCCTCTGCCCGTTCCCGCCGCCGGGGAACACCCTCGACGTAGCCGTCCCGGCGGGGGAGCGGCACCTCGCGCGGACCTGACCCCCAAACCCCTCTTGGTGCGCGGTAGTTGACGGCCGTACGGCTGAAAGGCGCCCTTGCGGCGTGAAGTCGTACGGCCGGAGACTCCCCCACAGCGCCGGCCTCCGGGCCGCGCCTCACGGGCCCGGCACCCCACGGCGGGCCCCCGATTCCCCTCGGGAGGAACGAGAAGTGAGGACCATGCGCACCACCCCCACGAGAAGCATCCGGCTGCTCGCCGTCACCGCCGGCCTCGCCGCCGCCGCGGCGCTCGCCGTCCCCACCGCGAACGCCGACTCCGCCGCCACCGCGGGCACCTACAGCGCCGCCGCCCTCGCGGCGACCGGTGACGCCGTCCGCGCCGCCGACGTGGCCGGCACGGCCTGGCACGTCGACACCGCCACCGGCAGGCTCGTCGTCACCGCCGACTCCACCGTCGACGCGGCGGAGATCGCGAGGATCAAGGAGCGCGCCGGGGCCAACGCCGCCGCGATCAAGGTCGAACGGACCCCGGGCCGCTTCAGCAAGCTGATATCCGGCGGAGACGCGATCTACGCCGACGCCGGCTGGCGCTGCTCGCTGGGCTTCAACGTCCGCGACAGCGCGGGCAACTACTTCTTCCTGACCGCCGGGCACTGCACCGACGGCGCCGGGACCTGGTACGCCAACTCCGCCAAGACCACCGTCCTCGGGACCACCGCCGGGTCCAGCTTCCCGGGCAACGACTACGGCCTGGTCCGCTACACCAACAGCTCCATCACCAAGACCGGCGGCGTCGGCAGCGTGGACATCACGAGCGCCGGCAACGCCACGGTCGGCCTGTCGGTCACCCGCCGGGGCTCCACCACCGGCATCCACAGCGGCAGCGTGACGGGCCTCAACGCCACCGTGAACTACGGCGGCGGCGACATCGTCTCCGGTCTGATCCGCACGAACGTCTGCGCCGAGCCCGGCGACTCCGGCGGCCCGCTCCACTCGGGCAGCCGGGCCATCGGCCTCACCTCGGGCGGCAGCGGCAACTGCTCCTCGGGCGGCACGACCTTCTTCCAGCCCGTGACGGAGGCGCTGAGCGCGTACGGGGTGAACGTGTACTGAGCCGGACCGCGCCGGGGGCGAGCAGCCCCCGGCGCGAGGACGAGTGGGCCCCTGCACTCCGGATGCCGTTGGTTAATTCGGGGCCGACGTTGTCGCCCCCGCCTGTGTGAATGCGTCAGCTCACCCAAGGCCGAACGCCGTGAACTCAACCTCCGGCACCGGGACGAACACGCAGCCGTCCAAGCCGTCGGGCACTACGGCCCGCGCAGATCCCGCTACCGCGGCCTGGCGAAGACCAGCCTCCAACACCAGATCACCGGCGCCGCGATCAACCTCACCCGCATCGACGCACACCTCACCAACACACCACGAGCCCGGATCCGCACCAGCCACTTCGCAGCACTTCGCCCCGCCGAGCTCGTGCTCGACGGGGCGAAGTGATCAGAGCCCCGAATCAACCAACGGCATCGAATGCATCCGGCGGGGCCTCTTGACTCATTGGTTACGGAAGCGAAGGGAACACTTCTTCCCACCCCTGCAACCGCCCATTGACATGGCCGGGAGCCAGTCTCCCGAGACTCAGAGCAGGTGAAACGAGGTTCTTGACAGCCCGCAGAAGTCGAATCTGCGCAATGTCGAGAGTGCGCCAGTCCACCGACAGGACTCGAGCCTCTTCGACCGAAATAGGAAGCTCTCCGAAAAGCAGGTCGATCTGATGGCTCGGATTCAAGATGTCGACCTCGTGATTCGACGGAACCTGCTGGAGGAGTGCAACAGAGAGGTTCAGTCGGCGAATCACGCTCTCACGCTGATCGATGGAGCCCGAGGTCATCGCAGCTTCGAAAGCGTACGAGAGCGCCGATGAACAGGTGGCCCAGGAATCCGCAGGCAGGGAGGCGCACCCTTCGGTCAAGCGCAGCGTCATCAGCTCAACAATGCCGAGCCACTGACCACGACGCAGTTCAGAGACCTCAGGAGTGCGTGCGGCCAGGACCTCGGAGAGCGACTGGAGGTCGAGTGCCACCAGCTCATCGAATCTGTTCATCAGAAATACACTCCCAGTGCAGCAAATGCTTCCCTGCCCACCTGCAGGCTCTCACTCGATGGCAGGAAGTGACCACTGTGGAAGTTGATGTCCAACCCGAAGTACCCGTCGCTTGATGAGCCGGCGATATCGGCCTCACCAGCCGCACGAACCGGGCCCCCTCGGGTGAGGGCCGAGTGCGAAATCTCTTGACCATTGACGAACTTCGGTATGATCACGAGACTTCCGTCCTCCCGGACCGCCCACTTGATCCTCCCGGAATTGATCGCGGAATCAAAGGCGGCGGACCCCACGGTGGAGGGCGTCACGCCCAACCTGTCCGCCAGGGCGAGCTCCCCTCTGAGCGATGCAGGCATCGTATTGGGGAACAGGCCACAGCCCGGATCGGTGTTGTGTACGAGCACCGGTGTCTTCCCGGCCAGCACATGGTAGGTGTGAAGATCGTTCACCGTGAGGTTGTACGCGGGCTGGAGTGTCTTCCAGTGACGGACCTCGCCCACCTCAACGGTGTCGCCGGTGGCCGTGCGGAGGGTGTCGCCGGCGCTCAGGTCTGCCGCGTCGGTCCACGTTTTGGTCGTCTCGGACCAGAAGGGGTGGTTGTCGGTGGCCGTCACCACGCTCTCGCCACGAGCGGCGCTCAGGGTGACGTCGGTGAAGTCCCGATCGTCCGGGGTGTAGATGGTGGCTTCGACCCGATGGGGTCCGGACTCTCCCGTGATCGGGTCGGCGGCCTGAACCATGTCACCCGTACGGACGTGCTCAATCGGCTTCGTGGTGTGGTCGCCCATGAGGACGCGGGTGCCTGCCGGGAAGCTGTTCTTCTTGCCCGGGCAGCCGGGTGCCTTCTTGAGGGCGGCGACGATGTCGTCGAACAGCTTCTTGGCGTCGGGACCGTACTTCTCCGCGTAGCGGGAGAACTTGACCGCAGTACTTGCCCAGCCTGCGAAGGGGATCATGGCGGCGCAGGCCAGCCCGGCGTCGACCCAGGCACCCTCGCGACCGATCGGGTGGAAGTACTGGACGGTCCCTTCGATGGCGTAGATCCCGCAGTTGATGCCGTCGGCCAGCTCGCCGAAGACCGGGATCGTGCCGAGGACGTCGAGACTGAAGTGCATGACGTCCAGGTGGACGCCGAGGGGCGTACCGGGAGGGAGCTGCTTGGTGGTGAGGAACCGGAAGATATGGATGCCGGTCCAGGCGATCTTGACGATCGCCTTCTTCTTCGCCTCTGCCTCCGCGCGCAGGCGCTCCTGTACCGCCTTCTGGTACTGGTCGGTCATGTAGCGGTCGACGGTCTTCGTGTACGTGTTCCGAGCACTGTCGCGGCTCTGACCGGCGGCGACGGCGGCGACCCGGGCCTCCTCCGCCGCGTTCATGGCGTCCTTGGCGTAGCCCAGAGCGGCCTGGAAGCTGGCGCCGGCCTGGACGGCCGAGTTGTCCGCGCGGCGGACCGCGTCGGCGGCCTGCCTCTCGGCGTTGCGCGCGGTGGCCGCCGAGGCGGCTGCTGCGTTGGCCGAGTTGCGGGCGCTCTGGGCGGACTCGGCGGCCTGCTCGGCCCAGTCGGCGGCCTTGTCGGCGTAGGAGCGCGCGGTGACCGCGTGGTTGCGCGCGGCGTTCGCGTCGTCCTGGGCGTTGGCCGCGTTCTCGGCCGCCGTGTAGGCGTCCTGGAAGGCCCGGGCGGCGATCTCGCTGGAAGAGGCGATGATGGCCTGGACCTGCGCCACATGGGCGGCGTTCAGCTGGTCGCGGCGCTTGGCGCGGTGCTGGCCGGACTCGATGAAGGTGCGCAGGTTGGTGTCGGGGCTGGCGAGTGCCGTCTCCGCCGCTGCCTTGAGCTCGGGGGTGCCGCCTTCGGCGAGGCGGGCTGCCTCGACGCGGTCGTCCTCGAGTCGGGCCTGGTGCTGGCCGACGGTGAGGAAGGCGTCGAGGGCCTTGGGGTCGGAGCTGTCGAGGGCCTTCTTGGCGTCTTCCTTGACACCGGCGCCACCGGCCTCCGCGATGCGGGCGACCTCGATGCGGCGGTCGGGTGCCGCCGCCTGGTACTGACCGGCGGTCAAGAAGGCGTGGACCTGGGTCGACGTTCCCTTGAGGGCCTCGGCCGCGGCCGTGCGCAGGTCCTCGTAGGCGCCGGTCAGGACAAGGGTGTTGACCTCGTCGCGTTCGTCCTGTTCGGCGGCCGTTTTCCAGTCCGTGCTCGCGTAGGCGACGACAGCGGCGTCGTCACCGGCGAGGGCGGCCTCGGCGGCGGCGCGGGACCAGGGGCCGCGGATCTGCGCCGCGATCAGGGCCATCTTGCGGCCCGCCGTGGCGATGTGCGCCGGGTCCGCACCGGGCTGGCGGGCCTGGTCGGCGAGCTGCATGAAGTCGACGTCGAGCTTGATCGCCTCCTGCGAGACGCGGGCGACCTCGGCCTTGGCCAGGTTGTGGGTCTCCGCGGCGTCCTTGGCCTCGTTGACCAGCGTGTGGGTGCGGCTGGCGATCTCCTCGGCCTCGGTCTTACGGGTCGTGACCTGGACGTCCTGCGCCTTCTTGACGGCTTCGCCCGCAGTCCGGGCGGCCTTGAGCGCCTCGTCGGCAGCGGTCTTCGCCCGGTTCGCGGCCTCCTGTGCGTCACCTGCGTGTTCGGCCGCCTTGCGGGCGGCTTCGGCTGCCTTGCGGGCGTGGCCCGCGGCCGAGCGGGCCGCGACAGCGGCCTCTCCGGCAGCGTCGGCGGCAGCAGCCGCGTTGGCCATCGCGATGCCGGTGGCGCGCTTCGCCTCCGCGGCGTGCCGGCGGGTGGCTGCAGCGGCAGCCAGGGCGTTGCCGTACTCCGCGCCGGACTCCTTGGCCCAGTTCGCGGATTCCGTCGCGGCGTCCGCTGAGGCGTACATGTCGCTGATGGTGTCGAGCGTGGCCTGCATGGTGCGCTGCAGGTTGATCGCGACCGCGCGCAGGGCTTCGGCCGAGTCGGCGATCCTGGAGGCGGCGCCGGCCGCCTCGTCGGCCGCGGCCGCGGCCAGCGCGTTGTGCTTGCCGGAACCGGCCGCGTCCCACGCCCGGCTCGTTGCCTTCGAGGCCTGAAGGGCGGCGTCGGAGGCGTTCCTGGCGGCGATCGCCCCAGCCTGTGCGGCGGTGTTGGCGGCCTTGGCGGCCGAGATCGCGGTGCGGGCAGCCGCGGCGGCCCGACGGCTGGACTCCGCGGCACGGCGTGCCGCGTCCTTGGCCTTGAGGGCGTCCTTCTTGGCGGCCGCGGTCTCGGCAGCGGCCTTCGCCGTCTCCTCCTTGGCCAGCCGGGCACTGGTCTTGGCCTTCTCCGCCTGCTCTTCCGCGGTCTTCTTGGCCTTCTCCGCCGCTATGCCGGCGTCCTTGGTCTGCTCGGCCAGATCGGAGATGGTGGCGTGTTCGCGGTCCTGGGCGGCAGTGATGTGCTGGCCGTAGACGAGGAACTCACGAACGCCCTCGATCCCCGACCGCAACGCCTCGGCAGCCGCACGCCTCGTGGCCGGACCGCCGGTGGCCTCGATCTGCGCGACGCGCACGCGGGCGTCGTCGTCGCGCTGCTTGTACTGGCCCTCGGTGAGGAAGGCGCGGATCTCTTCGATCGAGCCCCGCATCGCCGCGTTGCCGATCTCGCGGACACCGGCGCCGCCGGTCTCGATGGCGAGCGCGGCCTCGACACGCTGGTCATCGGCCAGCGGCTGCTGCCAACCGTCCTTCATGAAGGCCGCGAGTTCCGCCGGCGCGCCGTCCAGGGCCTTCGCCGCGGCCTCACTGACGCCGGGGCCGGCCTCGGTGACCAGCTTCAGCGCAGCCTCACGCAGGTCGAGCTGCTCGGCGACCTTCTGGCCGTCGACGAGGTACTGCCGGATCTGCTCGTCGTTGCCGACAAGGGCGGCTCCGGCGGCGGACTTCACGGCGGGGCCGCCGTTCATCCACAGCTGCACGAGCTTCTGGCGATCAGTCAGGTTGCTGACCGGATCCGCAGCCGTGGCGGGTACGGCGGACACCAAGCTCGCGAGCAGGGCCAGAGGCAGCACGGCACCGGCGACCATTCCGCCGCCAGCGCGTCTCCTCCCCGAGCCTCTCGGTATTCGGGCTGGTTTCTGGCGCACTGAGCGTGCTCCCCTCTTGTCGATGGGCGTTCTGCGGTACGAGCGGCGGGATGAAGGGCACAAGGCGGCTTTGACGGGGCACCTGCTTTGCGCAACTCGGCATCGCAGCCGTACGAACTGTGAGACCTGCCGCCGTGCAGGACTTCGAACAGGGCGAGGTGGACGACCGGCGACTGACGCACGTGTCGCCCGCCGGCAACGCAAGGTCCGGCCACTCGGCAAGAGTCGTGGTCCTGGTCGGTGTTCGAGCGTGAGGCCGCCGCTGCGAGGACCGTATACGGGAACCCCATTACCGTCAACCAGCGTTGCGTGCAGCTCGCCGATGATTGATAAGCTCACCGTCAACGCGCTACGGTCTCGCTCGACCGATCGCCTGGTGGCGGAAAACCGATGGGGCAGGGTCACCCGGCACCCCATCACCGAGGCACCGTCGCGACGGCACGGCTCCCTGTAGCACCCCGCTGTCCGTGACCACGGAAAAGCCCTTGATTCACCTCCGCTCAGGTGGAGTTGAGACGACGAAAGTGATCCCATGGCATTGCTCATACGCCGGTGGCTGCCCGCCGCCACCGCGACGGCGCTCGTCTTCGGCGCGGCGGCCCCCGTGGCCTCGGCCGCCGTGGAGACGGCAGCCGAAGCCGAGGCACCCTACGCGGTCGAGGACGGGGCCTACCCGTACAGCGACAGCATCCTGGAAGCCACCGGTGCGAGCCTGGTCGCCGGTGACGGCGACATCTGGCACACCACCTGCGCCGGCCCGTACCAGATCATGGTGTGGGCACGGAACCTGAAGACCAGTGAGTCCAGGATCTGCTTCAAGGCCCGCAACACGGGCTACCTGGCCGTCAACATCCCGCGTGCCTACCGGATCGAGACCGTCGACCGCGACATCAACGCCAGCGTCTCCATCGCCGGCGCCACGAAGGAACTGGCAGTCCCCAAGGACACGGCCAAGGGATTCGGCGAGGCCGACCCCGTCGACCCCAAGCAGGCCGTCCTCCTGGAGATGCGCGTCACCGGCTCCTCCGGTCCCTTCGGCGCGGGCCAGCCCATCCTCGACAAGCAGCAGTTCGGCGCGAAGCTGGACATCGGCGGCTCCCGTAGCTGCTCTGCGGTCCTCGTCGACCCCTACTGGGTGGCCTCGGCCAAGAGCTGCTTCGCCGACAAGCCCGCGGAGAGCAACACCGTCGCCGCCGGGCCGCCGAAGCAGAAGACCCGCGTCGTCGTCGGCAAGTCCATCATGATCTCCAGCGGTGGACACGCCAGCGACATCACCACGCTCGTTCCGCACCCGGACCGTGACCTGGTGATGGCGCGCCTCGACAAGCCCGCCCCCACCGAGATCGCCCCCGTCGCGTTGGCCACCACCGCCCCGACGGCCGGTCAGGAGCTGGACGTCGTCGGCTTCGGCCGCACCCAGGACGGCTGGGGCTCCATCAGCCGCCACAGCGCGACCTTCAGCGTGGGGACCACCACGGCCGAGGGCTTCGGCCTGGCTGCCAAGGCGCCCGCCGACGCCACCGTCTGCAAGGGCGACGCCGGCGCTCCGGCCCTGCGCACCGTGAGTGGCAAGACGGAGTTGGTGGGCCTGGTCAGTCGCGCCTTCCAGGGCAACTGCCTCGGCGCTCCGGCCTCCGAGACCCGTACCGGCGCGTTCAGCACCCGTGTCGACGACCTCCACGACTGGGTGCAGCGCGTCCGTGCCCTGTCCCCGGGATGGAAGACCCAGGCGCTGATCCAGTCGGGCAGCAGCCTCTTCCAGGGCGTCCGGGTCAACGACGGTTCCTGGACCGGCTTCACCGACGTCCAGGCCGAGACCGCCGCCGGCAGCATCGGCGGGATCCGCAACTCCGCCGCCGTCGGCATGAACGGCGACACCCACGTCCTCGCCGTCAGCAACAACGGCGGACTCTTCCACACCATCCGCAAGGAAGACGGCACCTGGGCCAAGTTCGGCGACATCTTCGGCGTCGCAGGCACCCTGGGCAACCTCACCTCCGTCACCGCCATGAACATCGGCTGGGACCTCCACGTCGTCGCCGTCGCCGACGGCAAGGCCCTCCACACCGTCCGCAACAAGGACGGCCACTGGACCCCCTTCAAGGACATCACCACCGGCAAGGTCCCCCAGGTCACGGCAGCCGCCACCGCCGTCGTCCGCGGCGAACTCCACGTCATCACCATCAGCGGCGGCAAGGCCTACCACACCATCCGCCAGAGCACCGGAAACTGGCTCACCTGGGGTGACGTCGCCGGAGCCGCCGGCACCACCGGCCCGATCACCTCCATCAGCACCATCGGCGCCGGCGACGAAACCCACATCGTCATCGCCACCGACAACGGCACCCGCCAGTACCACGCCACCCGCAACTTCAACGGCACCTGGACCCCCCTGACCCAGCTCACCGGCGTCATCGGCACCGTCACCGCCAAGTCCGTCGCCACCGCCAACGTCGCCGGCGAAGTTCAGGTCTCCCTCACCACCGCCGACGGCAAGCTCCTGCACACCACCCGCCGCACCGACCGCACCTGGACCACCACCAACACCGTCCCCACCCCCGGCCTGCCCACCGCCCCCGGCCACCTCGCCCTCACCGGCACCTGGAACGGCTGACACTGACCAACACCGGCGCCCGTAACCCGGACCCGGACATGTGAATGCTCCAGAAGAACCAGTAGGCCCCGGCCGGTCCGGTCGGGGCCTACTGTCTTGGGGTCTACGGGATCTTCGGGGCCTACGAGGTCTGCTTGGCCTGCTCGGCCCTTCCACCGCGCCTGCTGAGCTCCACCGCCGGGCCTGCTGAGCGTTACCGCTGCGCCGGGGTGGACGCGCGCGACGACGAGGTGCCGGAGCTGAGTGCGTCCGGTATTGCGTCGGCGTCCTGCGGATCGGACACACAGGGCATCGCACGGGAGATGCGAACGATCAGGTCGGGGTATTCCGCCTCCGCCGCGCGCAGCGCCAAGGCAGCCCTGGCGCTCTGCTCGTCGCTGGTCGGAGCCCTGCGGGCGCGGTCGGCGGCCGCGGCCCGGAGCATGGCGGCGAGACCCAAGGCCACGGCCTCGTGCTCCCCTCGCCCGTCCTCCTCGGCCCGTAGGCGGGCCGCAGCGCGCACGTCGTCGCGGTAGTGGACGCGCAGTCTGAGCATCCAGTCGTGGATGCTCGTGAGCTGCGACAGCACCCGCTGCTCGGGCCCCGCGTACCACCGTGTGTCCAGCAACAGCGGGTTGGCCGCACCGGTGGTCGGGCGGGACGCGAGGCGCCACAGCGGTCGCAGCGCGATGAGGGAGAGCACCGGGCGCCAGATCCGTTCGGCGAACTGCGGACCGAACATCGGCACCAGGAAGCTCAAACCGATCATCACGCCGATCAGGGAGACGAGCAGTGCCACACCCTCGTTGAGGCGGTCCCAGTCGTTCCCGGTCCATCGCGCGAAGATCGCGAACAGCTTGGACACTCCGAAGACGGCACCGCCCAGGTTGACGACAACGAGGGCCAGCAGCCCCGCCCGCAACGAGGTGCTCCCTCCGGGGGCGTCCGGGCTGCCGTCGGACCTGCTGATCTCGACGGCCCAACGCCAGCACGCCCTCATCGTGACGCTGCCGGCCACGACGAGGGCGAGGAGGTAGAGGACGAGCATCTCGCGGATGAAGGGGGTGGTGGCGTAGTAGGTGTCGAAGTCCCTCGGTCGCTCGACCGGTGTGTCTCCCAGTGCGAAGAAGCCGATGACGGAGGCCACCACCGTGCCGTACGCCAGGAGCCAGGTGCGGACCCGTCGCCTGGTGCGGGCCCACCCGTCGGAGTCGCCCCGCCAGTACTCCACCAACACCAGACAGGCACAGGAAAAGCCGCACAGGAAGCAGTGCACCAGTACGGCCGAGAGGTTGCTGACGCCGGTGGTCCGGTTGACGAAGGTGATCGTCGGCGGAGCCGAGAAGAGTAAGGCCCCGGCGGGCATCAGCAGGAGGGCGTTGCCCACGCGGACCATCGGGCTGCGCCAGTCCCTGATCAGCGCGGGCAACTTCACCAGGAGGGCGATCACCAGCGCGGCCACCGATATGTAGTAGTTGACGCCGTCTTGCACGTTCAACCCTTCAGCGATGCCTGGATGCGGCCGACGACGCCGTCCGCGGGTGGTCGTCCGCGGTCCCCCTCCATGTACGGGAGGAACTTGGCGGCCAGCAGGCGGCCGAACGTTTCCGCACGGCGTTCCTCGTCGAGGTCGGTGTCTCCGCGCGCGGCGACATGGGCGATCGCATCGCTGACAGACCACCGGTCCCCGAGCATGCGTGCCGCCGCGGCGGCGCCGGCGGGGCTGGCGCCGTGGCCGCAGTGGCCCTCCTTGTGGTGCCAGAGTTCGTGACCCGCGATCACGATCTGGTGCAGCGGCGCCGTGTTCGCCTCCACCGCGATCAGGTCGAAGTCGCCCAGGTCGACCCAGAGCCCACTGACCGTGTCGGCCGGGAACGACTCGAACATCAGCCGTACTTCGCGACCCGTGCACGTCGTCAGGTGGCTGCACAACGCCTTGAGCAGTTCGTGGGAGTCGCGCGGCACCGGATCCCCGACCCCCTTGAACAGTTGGTCGCGGTAGCGCCTCATCTCGCGCGAGATACCCATGGCGTATCCCACTCCCCACCCCCTGGTGTGCCGAACCCGTAAGGAACCCTGCGGAACCTGTGCAGGTGCACCGTACCCCTTCCGGCCCGACGCCCTCCGGTGGGCGTCACGTCATCGGGGCGCCCGGGGCGAGGGAAAGGCGTGGTCCTGCCGCTCGGTTGGCGTCACACCGGCCGACGGGCGTCGGCCTCCGCTCACTTCTCCCGGGTGCGTTCCTCACGGGCCCGCCTGGCCACGGATTCGATCAGGGCGATGAGCGGCTGTGCGGTGTCGTCGGGTACGTCGGCCAGGGCGCGGGCGGCGTACCCGACGATGCCGAGTTCGGAGTCGACGGGGCCGGCGTTCTTGAGGCGTGCGAGGTCCTCGTCCTGGCGCTCGACGGTGCGCTCCAGGAGATCCTTGTGGATCTGCTGGAGGACCCTCTCCAGGGCCTCGGCCGGCGGGGCCACCAGGAACTCGATCTTCTCGCCGAAGAAGTCGGCGATGCCGGCGGCGTGATCGAGGTTCGGAGCCTTCCCCGCCTTGATCATCTTGTCGAGCCACTGGGCGCTCGTCCCCGCCCCGGCCGCGATCTCGGCGAGGGAGTACACGCGGCGGGTTCCGTCGGGGAACACCTTCAGTCGAGTCTTGCGGAGGAAGAGGATCCTGTCGACCACCTGACGGTGCCGGTCCTCCAGTTCCACCGCCGCGTCGCGGGAGGGCTGGGGCGCCGGCACCTGCTCGCCGCGCAGCAGCGCCTCGACGTCCTCCGCGGGCAACCCCGAGGCGAAGGACAAGCCGGCCTCCCCCTCGACCCGCAGGACGTCCGCACGCTCGATCCCGACCCGCTCCGCCAGCGCGGCGATCCGCCGCGCGGTCTCGACGGGATCCGGTACGGGCCGCTCGCTCACGCAGACTCCCGGTCGACTTTGGTTGAACGGACTACTTGTGACGTCGACAGTAGTACCCGAACCTAAGCCGGGCAACCATAATTTAGCCAGTATCAACCACCGTTGTGGTGATCGCCGAGCGCGAACCACGCCGTGTGCACGCACATACACGGGCGGCGGAGCCGCGTGACGGCTGCGGGCCGTCCCCAGTCGAGGGATCCGGTGCCTGACGGGCGGCCGCACGGCCGCGGGCGTGTTGGGAACGCCGTCGTACCGGTACCGTGCGTCGGCGCACTGCACGACGGGGTCGGGGAAGCCGTCCCCGGTGGCCCCCCGGCCCCGCCGACGGGGAGTCCGGACCCTGCGGAACTCCACGGCTCGCGCACGGTTCACCTCAGCAGGCTCCGGCGGTCGTTGGAGGACGGTCGGCGAAGTGCAGACGGCGAAGGCTTCGGGTCGCCCATGGGATGCCGTTGGTTAATTCAGGGCCGACGTCGTCGTGTGGGGTGAGTGTCGATGTCTATGCGGCCGAAGGGGTCGGGGGAAATCCCGGCTGAGGCGATGCGGGTGGTGCGGGCGGCGTTCCCGAAGGGGAGTCCGGCGATCCGGGTGAGGGGCGAGCTGGGATCGCTTTTCACGGACGAGGAGTTCGCGGACCTGTTTCCGGCGTGGGGAAAACCGGCCTGGTCGCCGGGCCGGCTGGCGATGGTGCTGGTCTTGCAGTTCGTGGAGGGGTTCACCGACCGGCAGGCTGCGGAGGCGGTGCGGGCGAGGGGCGACTTCAAGTACGCCCTCGCTCTGGAACTGATGGCCTCGGGTTTCGATGCCGGACTGGTTCCGGCACTACGCCACCCGGGCCTAGGGCACCCGTTTCCCCGAGGCCCGCACCAAGCGGAACGAGGTGGGCCTGCGGATCGGCAGGGACGGGATGCGGCTGCTTGAGGCGTTCCTCGCTGCCGACGCACCGCATGACCTGCGCTCGCTGAGGAGGTGGAGATCCTGCGGCAGACGTGGCTTCGGTACTTCCGCGTGGTGGAGGGCGAGGTGACGCGGCGGGACCCAAAAGACCGGCCGCCGGGCCCGATGCGTCTGGTGACCCCCTACGACCGTGAGGCCCGGGGCAGCGTCAAACGCGACACCATGTGGGACGGCTACAAGGCCCGTGTCGCCAAGACCTGCGAGACGTGCCCCATCTGTGTGAACGCGTCAGCTCACCCAAGGCCGAACGCCGTGAACTCAACCTCCGGCACCGGGACGAACACGCAGCCGTCCAAGCCGCCCGAAACGAGCAGCGGACCGACGCCTGGAAGAACCGCTACAAGATCCGTGCCGGTGTCGAGGGCACCGTCTCCCAGGCCGTCGGGCACTACGGCCTGCGCAGATCCCGCTACCGCAGCCGTCGGGCACTGCGGCCCGCGCAGATCCCGCTACCGCGGCCTGGCGAAGACCAGCCTCCAACACCAGATCACCGGCGCCGCGATCAACCTCACCCGCATCGACGCACACCTCACCAACACACCACGAGCCCGGACCCGCACCAGCCACTTCGCAGCACTTCACCCCGCCGAACTCGTGCTCGACGGGGCGAAGTGATCAGAGCCCCGAATCAACCAACGGCATCCACCTGTGCCGGGGCCTTCCCGCATTCCGTCCACGACTCCGCGCCCAACTACCGCATTATCAGATGGTCATGACGGCGCATCACTTTTTACCGACGCGTAACTTCCCAGCCGTGGCTACCCGTGCGTAGCTTGGCTGGAGCGCATCCCCACTTGTGGTCCGGACCGCAGGGCGTAGCACCCCACCTTTCCCCTTGAGCCGCAAGGAGATCGCCCGATGCTGCCCTGGAAGCACGCCGTCAGAGCGCTGTCCGTCCTGCTGCTGACCGCCGCCGCCACCCTCGCCCCCACCGCCGCCTCCGCCGCCCCCGACCGGGCCGGGACCGTCGCCGCCGCGCCCAGCCGCGGCTGGAACGACTTCTCCTGCAAGCCCTCCGCCACGCACCCGCGCCCCGTCGTCCTCGTCCACGGCACCTTCGGCAACTCCGTCGACAACTGGCTCGGCCTCGCGCCGTACCTCGTCAACCGCGGGTACTGCGTCTTCTCGCTCGACTACGGGCAGCTCCCCGACGTGCCCTTCTTCCACGGCCTCGGCCCCGTCGAGGCCTCCGCCGGGCAGCTCGCCACCTACGTCGACCGGGTCCTCGCCGCCACCGGCGCCCCCGAGGCCGACCTCGTCGGACACTCGCAGGGCGGCATGATGCCCCGCTGGTACCTGAAGTTCCTCGGCGGGGCCGACAAGGTGAACGCGCTCGTCGGCATCGCCCCGAACAACCACGGCACCACCCTGCTCGGCCTCACCAGGCTCCTGCCGTACTTCCCCGGGGTCGAGGACTTCATCAGCTCCAGCACCCCGGGCCTCGCCGACCAGGTCGCCGGCTCGCCCTTCGTCACCAGGCTCAACCAGGGCGGCGACACCGTGCCGGGGGTCCGCTACCACGTCATCGCGACCAAGTACGACGAGGTCGTCACGCCGTACCGCTCGCAGTTCCTGAGCGGCCCGAACGTCACCAACGTCCTCATCCAGGACAAGTGCGCGCTCGACCTGTCCGAGCACGTGGCGATCGGCACGGTGGACCGGGTCACCTTCCACGAGGTCGCCAACGCCCTCGACCCGGCCCGCGCGACCCCGACCACCTGCCTCTCCGTGGTCGGCTAGCGCGGCGGCCGGGGCCCCCGGGGCCCCGGCCGTGCTCCTCTTCGCTCCGTCGGCCCAATGGAAACGCCCTCTGATGGCGCAATACCACCAAATGGGCGCTAGATGTCATCAGGTGTGCGTTTCTGGCACATCGTGAGACAGCCATGGTGGGCGTCCCGAAGGCGTCCACGAACGGAGCTTGTGACATGACCACCGAACTGCCCCAGATCCAGACCACCAAGGACGGCGCGGAAGCGGGAGCGGGCGCGGAGATACGACCTCCCACGGACCACACGGCGGAGCCGCCGACGGCCGGGGGAGCCACGGCCGGGTGGGAGACCCCGGCCGCCGGAGAGCCCCCGCTCGCCGCGGAGGTCCCGGACGCCGAGCAGGTCCCGGACGCCGGGGAGGCCCCGGTCGAGCAGGAGGCTCCCGATCAGGACGAGAGCGGCGACGAGGCGGTCCGCACGCTCCTGACGACGGCGGCGACCGAGCGCCCGGTGGAGGAGGTCGCCGCGCTCGTGGCCCGGCTCCAGGAGACCGGCGAACTCTCCAGCCCCGCGGACGTGGCGCTCCGCGCGGCCGCCGTCACCCGCCCCCTGGAGGAGGTGCGGGAGCTGGTCGCCCTCCTGAACGCCTCCGGGTACGACCTCCACGAGGCGGAGACCACGCTGCGCGCCGCGGCGGTGGGCCGGCCGATCGAGGACGTGGTACGGCTCGTCGGCATCCTCGGCACCGAGGACACGGGCCCGGCGGCCCCCCGGCCCGCCGCCGCCCCGGCCGCCGCCCCGAAGCGACCCCGGTCCGCCGCCGAGCGGACCGGGTCGCACCTGGACCGCGCGCTGGCCGTGGGGCCCGGCAGCCACAGCACCTCCCCGGCGCTGCGGTCGGTGCTGCGCTGGCCCGCGGCGCTCGCCCTGGCCGCCTGCGGCCTCGTCCATCTGCCGACGGACCTCACGGGCCTGCGCTCGGGCGGTGACACGGAGACGCTGTCCGTGGTCGTCACCGTGCTCTGCCTGGTGGGCGGCGCCTGGCTCGCGGCACGGGACACCCTGGTGGCCTGGGCCGCCGCCGCGGGCATCGGCGTCGCCGTCATCGCGCTCCACGGAGTCGCGAGCGCCCGCGCCGTCGACCTGCTGGGCGGCAGCCTCGGCGCCACGTCCGCCTGGGCGAAGGCGCTGGCCCTGCTGGGCGCCGTGGCCGTCGTCGCCATGGCGGCCTCGACCGTGGTCCGGCACACGAGGGCGGCCGGCACGGCGGACAACGCCTGACGCACCGGCCCCCGGTAACCGTCTCCGCCCGGACAGCCACGGTGCTGCCCGGGCGGACGGGCGTCAGGCCCGGCGGCGCCGGGCGGCACCGAAGAGCACGGCCGCGCCGACCGCGAGCACGGCGGCGCCGCCGATCGCGAGGTACGGGGTGCTGGAGTCGCCCCCGGTCTCGGCCAGCTCCACACCGGAGCCGGACGCACCGGCGGGGGCGGGCGCGTTGGGCTCGGCCGGGGCGGCGGTCGCCGGGGAGGACGACGCGGGGGCCGCGGACGGAGCCGTCGCACCCTCGGCACCCTTGCTCCCGGCATCCTCGCTCCCGGCGCCCGTGTCCCCGGCGCCGGTCGCCGGGTCGTCGTCCCCGTGCCCGCCGTGCTCGACCGAGGAGTGGTCCGCGCCGTCCTCGATCTGCTGCTCGGTGGGCGCGGAGGCGCTCGGCACCGGGGAGCCGCCGTCCTTGCCGAACACCACGTCGGAGCAGGTGTAGAAGGCCTCGGGGGAGTCGGAGCGCTGCCAGATCGAGTAGATCAGGTGGCGGCCGGACTTCTTCGGCACGGTCCCCCGGAAGACGTAGTCGCCGTTCCGCATGCCCGGGTCGGTCACCGTCAGGAACGGCTTCGCCTCCAGGTCCGACCACTTCAGCGGCTTCGACGGGTCGTAGCCGTCCTTCGTCACGTACAGCTCGAAGGAACCCCGGTGCGGCGCGGTCCCCTTGTAGTGGAAGGTGTGCGTTCCGGAGCTCAGTCTGCTCGCCGGCCAGTCGGTCCGCGCCAGGTCGAGGCCGCGGTACTTGTCGTTGCCCGCGCTGCACAGCTCGCCGTCCGGGATCAGCCGCCGGTGCTGCCCGGCCGCGTTCGCGATGTTCACCGCGTTCCAGTCGTAGAACGCCTGCGTCCCGCTCGCCGCCACCGCCGCCTTGCAGGCCGCCGACTTCGGGGACTCCGGCCCCTCCGCGTAACAGGCCGAGACCCGGCTCACCGGATCCGTCATCGACCCGTGCGCGGACGCGGGGGCCGCCGAGAGCCCCGACAGGGCCAGCACGGTACCGGCGGTGACGACTGCGGCCGAACGGCGAGAGGTCATGGGAGGACAGCTCCTTCACGAGGACGAACGTGGGGGGTTGCCCAGCAAGCTAGCCGCCCGGAACCGCGGGAAAGCCCGCGAGGAGCGGCAGGCGGGCATCCTTAGGACCCCTTTAAGGAACCGCTAAGCGACGCCTGAGGAACCGGCCCCGAGCCGCCCCGGCCCGCCCCTCGCGGGAGTCCCGTCAGCCCAGCCGCCGGTAGCGCCGTTCCGGGCGGCCCGTGCCGCCGTAGCGGAGGGTGACCTCCGCGCGGCCCGTCTCCGCGAAGTACTCCAGGTAGCGGCGGGCGCTCACCCGGGACAGGGAGCCCGCCTCGGCGCACTCCGCCGCCGAGAGGCCCTCCGGGTGGGCGCGCAGGACCGAGTCGACCAGGTCGGCCGTGGGGGCGGCGAGGCCCTTGGGGAGTTCGCGGGAGCCGCGCGGACGGGCGCCGAAGATCTGGTCGACGTCCTCCTGCCGGGCCTCGTCCAGGTCGTCGAGACGGCTGCGCAGCGAGGCCACGTGCCGCAGCTGCTCGTGCAGCGCCGCCTGGCTGAACGGCTTGATCAGATAGTGCAGCGCCCCGGCCCGCAGCGCCGAGCGGATCGTCCCCGCGTCCCGCGCCGCCGTGATGAAGAGCGCGTCCGTGCCGTGTCCCGCCGCGCGCAGCTCCCGCAGCACCCGGACGCCGTCCATGTCGGGCAGGAACACGTCGAGCAGCACCAGGTCGGGCCGCAGCCGCTCGGCCGCCCGCAGGGCCTCGGCGCCGCTGTGCGCGACCCCGGCCACCGTGAAGCCCGCCACCGCCGACACATAGCGGCAGTGCAGCTTGGCGACCATGAAGTCGTCGTCGACCACCAGCACCTTCGTCACGCCGACCCACGCTAGATCCCGACCACAACGACCACAACGTCCGTTGGTTGCGGAAGAGAGACAGCTTCTTAACGCGCGGGCAACATGTGGGCCACCTCACACCCCCTTTTCCCTCCTACCTGAGAGGCGGCACACGTGCGGTTGCGCACCCCCTTCGCCCTCCTCGGAGCGGTGCTGCTCGTGCTGGTGGGTCCGCCGCTGCTCAGCCCGGGCAGCGGCTCCGACACCACCGGCACGCGGATCCCCGGCCTGCGCTTCATGGTCCCCAACACCCCCGGCGGCGGCTACGACATCACCGCCCGCACCGTCGCCAAGAACGCCGAGGAGGCCGGACTCACCGGCGACGTCGAGGTCTTCAACCTGCCCGGCGCGGGCGGCACCGTCGGCCTCACCCGGCTCGTCGGCGAACGCGGCAACGGACGCCTCGCCATGTCCATGGGCCTCGGCGTCGTCGGCGCCCTCCACACCAACAAGACCCCGAGCACCCTCGCCGACACCACCCCGATCGCCCGGCTCACCGAGGAGCAGGACATCGTCGTGGTCGGCAAGGACTCCCCGTACAAGACGATCGGGGACCTGCTCGCGGCCTGGAAGAAGGATCCCGGCAAGCTGCCCGTCGGCGGCGGCTCCTCGCCCGGCGGTCCCGACCACCTCGCCCCCATGCTGATGGCCCGCGCCGCCGGCATAGCCCCCAAGGACGTCAACTACGTCCCCTTCGACGGCGGCGGCGAACTCCTCGCCTCCATCCTCGGGAACAAGGTCGCCTTCGGCGTCTCCGGCGTCGGCGAGTACCTCGACCAGATCGAGGCCGGCGAACTGCGCCTGCTCGCCGTCACCGGCCCGAAGCGCGTCCCCGGCCTCGACGCCCCCACCCTCCGCGAGGCGGGACTCGACACCGAGTTCACCAACTGGCGCGGCATCGTCGCCCCGCCCGGCCTCTCCGACGCCGAGCGCGACAAGCTCGTCGCCCTCGTCACCGCCCTGCACGACTCCCCGCAGTGGCGCGCGTCGATGCAGACCCACGGCTGGGACGACGCCTTCCTCCCCGGCGAGCGCTTCGGCGACTTCCTCACCGAGCAGGACCGGCGCGTCGCCTCCGTACTGAAGGAGCTGGGACTGTGAAGCCGACCGTTCCCCCCTGGCTGCGCGGACGCTCCGAACTCGGCGTCGGAGCCCTCCTCTTCCTCCTCGGCGTGCTCGTCCTCACCGACGCCCTCACCCTCGACGACACCGTCACCGGCCGCGGCCCGGTCGGCCCCGCCACCGTGCCCCTCGTCGTCGGCTGCGGCCTCCTCGTCGTCTCCGTCCTCCTCACCGTCGACGTCCTGCGCGGCGGCCGCGGCGAGGCCGAGACCGGCGAGGACGTCGACCTGACCGAACCCGCCGACTGGCGCACCGTCCTGCTCCTGGCCGGCGTCTTCCTCGGCTTCGCCGTCCTCATCGGCCCCGTCGGCTTCCCCGTCGCCGGCGCCCTCCTCTTCTGGGGCGCGGCCTACGCCCTCGGCAGCCGCCACCTCCCCCGCGACCCGCTGATCGCGGCGGCCCTGTCGCTCCTCACCTACGCCGTCTTCGACAAGCTGCTCGGCGTCCCGCTGCCCGGCGGCCCGCTGATGGGAGTGATCTGACCCGTGGATTCCCTGAACTCCCTCATCGACGGCTTCGGGACCGCCCTCACCCCGATGAACCTGCTCTGGGCCGCCCTCGGCGTGCTCCTCGGCACCGCCATCGGCGTCCTGCCCGGCATCGGCCCCGCCATGGCCGTCGCCCTGCTGCTCCCGGTGACCTACGGACTCGACCCGACCGGCGCCTTCATCATGTTCGCCGGCATCTACTACGGCGCCATGTTCGGCGGCTCCACCACCTCCATCCTGCTCAACACCCCCGGCGAGAGCGCGGCCGTCGTCGCCGCCATCGAGGGCAACCCGATGGCCAAGGCCGGCCGGGGCGCGCAGGCGCTCGCCGCCGCGGCCGTCGGACACTTCGCCGGCGGCATGATCGGCACGATCCTGCTCGTCGTCCTCGCCCCGACCGTCGCCGCGCTCGCCGTCGACATCGGCGCCCCCGACTACCTCGCCCTCATGGTCCTCGCCTTCATCGCGGTGACCTCCGTCCTCGGCTCCTCCCGCGTCCGCGGCCTCGCCTCCCTGCTGATCGGCCTCACCATCGGCCTGGTCGGCCTGGACTCGATGACCGGACAGCAGCGCCTCACCTTCGGCTCGCTCCAGCTCGCCGACGGCGTGGACGTCGTCATCGTCGCGGTCGGCCTCTTCGCCATCGGCGAGGCCCTGTGGGTCGCCGCGCACCTGCGCCGCACGGCGGGCGAGGCCATCCCGGTCGGCCGCCCCTGGCTGGGCCGGGAGGACGTGAAGCGCACCTGGAAGCCCTGGCTGCGCGGCCCGTTCATCGGCTTCCCCTTCGGCGCCATCCCGGCCGGCGGCGCCGAGATCCCGACCTTCCTCTCGTACGTCACCGAGAAGCGGCTCTCGAAGCACAGGGACGAGTTCGGCAGGGGCGCCGTCGAGGGCGTCGCCGGACCCGAGGCGGCGGCCTCCGCCTCCGCCGCCGGCACGCTCGTCTCCATGCTGACCCTCGGCCTGCCCACCACCGCCGTCGCCGCCGTGATGCTGGCCGCGTTCCAGCAGTACGGCATCCAGCCCGGCCCGCTGCTCTTCGAGCGGGAGCCCGAGCTCGTGTGGGGCCTGATCGCCTCGCTCTTCGTCGGCATGGTGCTGCTGCTCGCGCTCAACCTGCCGCTCGCCCCCGTCTGGGCCAGACTGCTGCGCATCCCCCGCCCGTACCTCTACGCCGGCATCCTCTTCTTCGCCGCCGTCGGCGCGTACGCGGTGGGCGGCGAGGCGCTCGACCTGGTCGTCCTGCTCGTCATCGGCCTGATCGGCCTCGGGATGCGCCGCTACGGCCTGCCGGTGCTGCCCGCCGTCATCGGCGTCATCCTCGGCCCGGCCGCCGAACAGCAGCTGCGCCGCGCCCTCCAGATCAGCGACGGCTCCCCGGCCGGGCTCGTGAACACCCCGTTCTCGATCACCGTGTACGCGGTCGTCGCCCTCCTGCTCGCCTGGCCGCTCCTGCGGCGGGCGTTCCCCCGGCGCACGGCCCCCGCCCCACCGAAGGGATGAACTTCGGCCATCTGACGGCCGGATCCGGGTATCCCTGGCGGGCAGTACCATCCCCCACCCCCGAAGGGACCCCCTCATGCGCGTCCGGCTCGTTCTTGCCGCAGCCGCCCTGCTCACCGCCGCCGTCGTCCCCCTCGCCCACGCGGGAGGGGCCGACGGCCACCACGCCGCCGACCGGCCCACCGGGAGCCACGTCCGCGACGGCCACTTCACCAACGGCCTCTTCGTCGACGCGTACGGAACCGTCGCCGACGACAGCACCGTCACCCTCTCCGGCACCTACCGCTGCCTCGACGACAGCGCGGGCCCCGTCTTCGTCAGCTCCACCCTCGTCCAGGGGGACCGCTCCACCGGCATCGGCGGCACCCGGGCCGTCTGCGACGGACACCTCCACACCTGGACCAACCGCTCCGTGGTGAAGGACCCCGCCTACGTCCCCGGCGCCGCCCGCGTGGAGGCCACCCTCCTCCAGCTCAGCGGGACGGGCCTGCCGCTGCCCCGCTTCCTCGTCACCGAGAGGACGGACGTCGAGCTGCGCTGACACCCCTAGGGAGTGTCCAGCAGGCCGATCAGACCGTCACGGCCGAGTGCCTCCAGCTCGTCGAGGGCGGCCACGGCCCGGTCCGCCGCCTCCGGGTCGGAGGCGGCGAGACCGCTCGCCGCGAACTCGTCCTCGTCGAGCCGCAGCACCTCGCCGCCGTCCGCCGACACCCACAGGTCCAGGTCCAGGTCCTCGACCACCACCCCGGAGCCGTCGATCACCGGCGGCCGGGTGACGTCGCAGTACCAGCCCTTGAGGGAGCCGTCGGCGGACCGCACCTCCTTGACCGTGAACCAGCGGCCTTGCCAGTAGTGCTCCACGAACACGTCGCCCGGCTCGAACCGCACGAAGCCGAAGTCCCGCACCCCCTCGGCCGCCCACGGCGCGCGCACCGAGAGCCGGCCCGGCTCCTCCACGAGCACCTCGGCCGGGTAGCGGATCTTCGTCCGGCCCGCCTTCGTCAGGGTGACCTCAACCGAGCGTCCGGACATGCCGCACCTCCGTCGCCGCGATCTCGTAGCCGAACCACTCGTTGATCGCCAGCATCGGCCCGTTGCCCGCGTCGTTCCCGGTGAACGCCTCCGTACAGCCCGCCTCCCGGGCCCGGTGCAGGGACGCGTTCTTCACCAGCTTGGCGAGCCCACGGCCCCGGAAGGCCGGGGCCGTGCCCGTCATCCCCGTGGCGTACCGGCCCGCGCCGTCCGTCTGCGCCGCGCTGAACGCGGCCGGCACCCCGTCCACCACCGCGACCGTCGTCAGCGACCGGTCGAAGAGGGGGTGCTCCCAGGTGGTCTCCCGCCAGTGCGCGTAGTCGTCCATCGCGACCGACACGTCGCCCGGCTCGTCCGCGGTCGTCACCGCGTCCAGCTCGAACAGCGGCCGGGGGTCGGCCGCGAAGTCCTCGGCCGTGAGCACCTCGACGCCGGCGGGCGGCGCCTGGAGCGGCGGCAGCCCGGCCCGCGCCAGGTCGAGCCGGAGGAAGTGGGCCGAGCGGCTGGGGGAGTACCCCCGCCGCTCCGCCCAGGCCCGGTGCCCCGGCGCGTCCAGGACCCAGCTGTAGAGGGTGTGCGCGCCGTGTCCGGCCAGGTGCTCCTCGGCGGCGCGCAGCAGCAGCGTCCCCGCGCCGAGCCCCTGGTGGGCGGGGTCCACGTACACGTTGAGGGAGCCGATGCCCGGCTCCGGCGAGTCGTGGGCGATCCGCAGCTGGACGGTCCCGACGATCCCGCCGTCCCCGGCCACGGCCACGAACGGGCGCGCGTGGCTGTCGGGGTGGGCGTGCGCCCAGTCGAACGCGAACTGCTCGGCGGTCGCGAGCATGAAGGGGAGCGCGGCACGGCGGACCCGGGCGAAACCCTCGGCGTCCCCGTCCCGTACGTAACGGACGTTCACAGTCATGTGGGCGCACGCTACGGGCAGAGGGCGCACCGCCGCCTCCCCTTTTCCGGCGGGGTGGGGGCAGAATCGGCGGGTGACACTCACCATCGTCGTGGACCACGAATCCACCACCGCTCCCTATGAACAACTGCGTGCCCAGATCTCGGAGCGGGCCCGGTCGGGCGGACTGCCGGTCGGCTACAAGCTGCCGACGGTACGGGGGCTCGCGGAGCAGTTGGGACTCGCAGCGAACACGGTCGCCAAGGCGTACAAGGCGCTGGAGGCGGACGGGGTCATCGAGACGCGCGGACGCCACGGGACCTTCGTCGCCGCCGCCGGGGACGCGGCCAGCCGCCGGGCCGCCACCGCCGCCGCCCAGTACGCCGAGGAGACCCGCCGCCTCGGCCTCAGCCGCGAGGCCGCCGAGGCGGCGATGAGCGAGGCCCTGCGGGCGGCGTACGACGGCTAGGGGATGTCGTCCGGCGGATCAGGGGTCGTGGCCCCGGCCCTGATCCGCCGGACACGTCCCGGGCCCTGCGAAGGGCGCTACAGATACAGCCCCGCCCCCGCCGTGCGGGGCTCGGGAAGGTCCGCCGGGGGCGTGCCGCGACGGAGCGCGAACAGCTCCGCCAGCGTCGCGCCCTCGCGCGGCACGTCCTCCTCGCGCCCGAGCCACGCCACCGACTCGGCCCGGCTCAGCGGCCCCACCTCGATGCGGGCCAGGCAGCGGCCCGGCCGGACCACGGCCGGGTGCAGCCGCTCCAGGTCCTCGTTGGTGGTGACCCCGACCAGTACGTTCCGCCCCTGCCCGAGCAGTCCGTCCGTCAGGTTGAGCAGCCGGGACAGGGCCTGGCCCGCCGTGTGCTTCGCCTCGCCCCGGATCAGCTCGTCGCAGTCCTCCAGGAGCAGCAGCCGCCAGCGGCCCTTCGCCGTGCCCTCGTCCTCCCCGATGGCGATGTCCATCAGATAGCCGACGTCGTTGAAGAGCCGCTCCGGGTCGAGCACGCAGTCCACCTGGCACCAGTCCCGCCAGGACCGTGCCAGCGTCCGCAGCGCGGACGTCTTGCCGGTGCCCGGCGGCCCGTGCAGCAGCAGGAGGCGTCCCGCGATGGAGTCGGGCGTCACCTTCATCAGCCGGTCCATGGACTCGGCCACCGGCGCCGAGTAGTGGGACCGGACCTCCTCCCACGTCCCGGCGCTGATCTGCCGGGTCGTGCGGTGCGGGCCGCGCCGGGGCGACACGTACCAGAAGCCCATCGTCACGTTCTCGGGCTGCGGCTCCGGCTCGTCCTTCGCCCCCTCCGTGGCCTCGCCGAGGATCCGCGTCGCCAGCTCCGCGTCCGTGGCCGTCACGGTGACGTCCGCGCCCCGGTTCCAGCGGGAGACCAGGAGCGTCCAGCCCTCGCCCTCGGCGAGCAGGGCGCTGCGGTCGTCGTCCTTCGAGGCCCGCAGCACGCGCGCGCCCGCCGGGAGCAGCGTGGCCTCCGGCTTGACCCGGTCCAGGGTGGTGCTGTGCGCGTGCGGCTGCTCGCCGGTCGCGAAGCGGCCGAGGAACAGCGCGTCGACAACGTCCGACGGCGCGTCGCTGTCGTCGAGGTTCAACCGGATCGGCAGCGACCGCTGCGGCTCGGACGGTACCGGTGGGGTGTCAGCCATGGCGCCCATGATCCGGCAACCGGATGCGCGACGCACCGTCTTTTGGGCGGGGCGCGCCCCCGGTCGCCGGAGTGGCGGTACGTCAGATCCCGTGGCCCCGCAGGGCGCCCCGGGCGCGCCGGACGAGCGCGTACCCCTTGGTCATGGCCCGGTCGGCCGCGAAGTTCCGGGCGATCGCGCGGCCCTCGACCAGCCGGGCGAACTCCTCGGTGCCGGTGGACCGGCGCACGGTCACCCGCTCCAGGGCGTACGGCCCCTGGCGGCGGCGGGCGAGCGCGTTGCCGACGGCGAGCGCCTGGGCGAACCCGGCCTCCCGGACCGCCCGGCGGACCCGCCGGCTGGAGTACCCGTACGGGTGGGCGAAGGAGACGGGGGCGGTGCCCAGATCCTCGCCGACGATCTCCCGGCAGCGCAGCGTCTCGAACCGGAGCCGCTCCGCGTCGAGCTGGTCGAGCTGCGGATGGCTGTGGCTGTGCCCGCCGATCTCCGTTCCGGCGTCGGCCAGTCCGCGCACCTGCGCCCAGTCGAGCATGGTGTCGGGCGCGCCGCCCCCGTCGTGCTCGCCGCGCAGCCAGCCGGTGGAGACGAAGACGGTGCTGGCGAAGGAGTGCCTCGCCAGCACCGGCAGGGCGTGCCGGTGCACGCCCTCGTAGCCGTCGTCGAAGGTGATGAGCAGCGGCCGGGCGGGCAACGGGGTTCCGTCCCGCCAGGCGGCGGCGAGCCCGGCGGTGGTCAGCGGCGTGAACCCCCGCTCGGCGACCACCGCCATCTGCGCGGCGAACGCCTCGGGCGTGACGGAGAGCCCGAGGACGGCGGGGGCCGGGTCCCGGTCGACTAGTGGCCGGATCTCGATGGTCCTTGACGGAGGGTCGGAGGGAGTTCACCCCCAGTTTTGACATGAACACTTCCGGGGCGGCGGATCCGCTGCTACTACCTGGTAACGCAGAGATCCTGCTACAGGGAGGTTCCATGAGACTGCCCCGATTCACCGCCCTCTCCTCCGCCCTCCTGCTCGGCGCCGTCCTCGCCCTCACCGGGGCGGGAGCCGCTCAGGCCGCGGAGACCGCCGCACTCGACTACGTGGCGCTGGGGGACTCGTACTCCTCCGGCGTCGGAGCCGGCAGCTACGACAGCGCCAGCGGCAACTGCAAGCGCTCCACGAAGGCGTACCCCGTCCTCTGGAAGAACGCGAACGCCCCCTCCTCGTTCGCCTTCACCGCTTGCTCGGGCGCCCGAACGGGTGATGTGACCGCCAATCAGCTCGGACCGCTCTCGACCGCCACCGACCTGGTCTCCATCACGATCGGGGGAAATGACGCCGGTTTCGCCGACGTCATGACCACCTGTGTGCTCCAGTCCGAGTCCACCTGCGTCAACCGTGTGAATCAGGCCAAGGCCTACGTCGACTCCACCCTGCCCGGCAAGCTCGACTCCGTGTACGACGCCATCAGGGGCAAGGCGCCCAACGCCCGCGTGGTCGTCCTCGGCTACCCGCGCTTCTACCAGCTGAACGGCACCTGCGTCGCCGGCCTGAGCGAGGGCGAGCGCCGCGCCATCAACGGAGCCTCCGACTACCTCAACGCGGCCGTGGCCAAGCGCGCCGCCGACCACGGCTACACCTTCGCCGGCGTCGCCTCCGCCTTCACCGGGCACGAGATCTGCTCCGGCTCGGCCTGGCTGCACAGCGTCAACTGGCTCAACATCGGCGAGTCGTACCACCCGACCGCCGCCGGGCAGTCCGGCGGCTACCTGCCGCCGTTCAGGAACGCGGTGTAGCGGGTACGCCCGTCCGGGAACGCGGTGCGGCCGGTGTGCCCGTTCGGAAGACGCGGTGCGGCCGGTGCGCCCGTCCGGGAACGCGGTGCAGTCGGTACGCCCGTTCAGGAACGTGGTGCAGTCGGTGCGCCGTCCGCCCCCGTGGCGCCGGAGCCGGCCGGGACGGTGCTCGTGACACCGCCCGGCGCACCCGGCCCGGCGCCCGGACCGTCGTCCCGTACGGCGTGGTAGACCAGCGCCCCCGCGATGAGCAGCGCCCCGACGATCCCGGCCACCAGGACGGGAACCCGGCGGGGCGCCTTGTGCTTCCGGCCGCCCGAAGTGCCGGTCGTCCCCCCTTCGCGGGCGCCCGGAGGCGGAGCGGGCGCGCCGGCCGGCACGGGCCCGGCGCCCGGTGCGTCGCCGTCCGCCCGTGAGCCGCCCCCGCCCGTACGCGAGCCGCCTCCGCCGGTCTTCGAGCCGCCCCCGTCCGCCCCCGCGCCGCCCGTGGGCCTCCGTGCGCCGCCGCCCGCCACCTGGCGCAGCTCCCGCTCGGCCCGGTCCGCCGTCACGGGACCCTCCGGTCCCTCGCCCAGGAGCGCGTCGATCACGGCGCCCAGCGGGCCGGACCGGTCGTCCGCCGCCGTCTCCAGGAGCGCCCCCAGGGAGCGCAGTTCCGCCGCCGGGCCCGCGCCGTCCTCCGGCGTGCCGCCGAAGCCGGTGACGACGACCCGGCCGTCGTTCGCCAGAATCACGTCCTCCGGCTCCACGTCCCGGTGGGGCACGCCCGCGGCCCGGGCCGCCCGCAGTCCGGCCAGGACCTCGGCGCCGACGCGCGCGGCCTCGCGCGACGGCAGCGGCCCGCCAGCCTCCAGGGTCTCGGCGAGGGTGAGGCCCCGGACCAGCTCCGTCGCCACCCAGGGCCGGCCGTCCTCGGAGACCACGTCGAGGACCCGTACGACGGAGGGGTGGGAGACGCGCGCGACGGCCCGTGCGCCGCGCTCCCGCCGCGCGTGGAGCGGGGGCGCCCCGTCGGCCAGGAGGCCGGGCGGGACCCGGGACTCCTTCAGGGCCACCTCGTGGCCGCTCGTCTCGTCCAGGGCGCGCCAGACGGTGCCCGTCGCCCCTTCGGCCAGGACGTCCAGAAGCCGGTAACGACCCGCGATCACCGTCATGGATCCACGGTAACCGAGGGTGGCCCTTACGGCTCCGGTCCGGCGTAGGGCCGGGCCGCGGGAACCACCGGTGGATCTTGGCGGTGGATCTTGGTCGTGGATCTTGGTGGCGGAGATCACACGGCTTCGCGTGCCCCCGTTGGTCGCGCCGGAGTGCAGGATGGTTCGTGACGGTTCGACAGGTGTTCGAGCCCTGTCCAACTCGCCCTGGAATCGGATGTATTCGGAGGGTGACCGTCAACCCCCGTACGGGTGCGTTGAATCCCGTCGTCGGGATACACGGGTGTCATGACGGGGCGATAGGGTTAACCTGCCCGGGTCGGGTGCCCTTGTACGGGTGGGGAGTGACATGGAACAGATAGCAATGCGCAGCAGGCCCCGAGTGCCTGCCATCACCTGCGGGAGCGGCGCGACCAGTTCGCGGCTCGACCGTCATCTCGCGGTGCTCGGCGGACCCGCCGTGCCCCAGCGCGAGGTGGCCGAGGCGACCCTGCTGATGCGGGAACTGACGACGCGTACGCGCGAGGCGCCGGTGCACGGCCACCGCAGCCGCAGTGCACGGGTCTCGCTCTTCGCACCGCTCCGCCGACTCCGCCGCTCCCTCTTCGGCACCCGCCGCTAACCCGGGTCCCGGCCGCCCGTACGGCCCCGACCACGACTCCGCCGGACGTGTCCCCGCCCGTCCGGCGTTCGTCGTGTGCGCACCGCCCGCGCCCCGCGCCCTCCCTGCCGGTCTCCCCGCCCGTCCGCGCCCGGCCACCCGCTTCCGCCTGCCCCGTCAGGCGATCACGCCCGCGTTCCTGAGCTCCTTCACCTCCGACTCCCGCAGCCCGAGCCCGGCGAGCACCTCGTCCGTGTCCTGTCCCAGGGCCGGGATCCGGTCCGTCCGGGGTTCCGGCGCGTCCGGGAACACGATCGGCGGGAGCAGTGTCCGCAGCGGCCCGACCGGCGACTCCACCTCCCGCCACCGGTCGCGGGCCGTCAGCTGCGGATGGTCCGCGAGCTCCGCCACCGAGTTGAGCCGGGCGCAGGCGATGCCCGCCGCGTCGAGCCGGGCGAGCGCCTCCTCCGCCGTCAGCGGGGCCAGCGCCTCCGCGACCACCGCGTCCGTCGCCGCGCGCCCCGCCACCCGCGCCGCGTTCGTCGCGAAGGCCGGATCGTCGGCGAGGCCGGGCCGGCCGAGCACCTGCCCGGCGAGCCTCCGCCACTCCCGGTCGTTCTGCACGGAGAGCAGCACCAGGCCCCCGTCCGCCGTCGGATAGGCGTCGTACGGGGCGATCACCGCGTGCGCGAGCCCGGTGCGCGCCGGGGCCGTTCCCCCGTGCATCCCGTGGTGCAGCGGATGCCCCATCCACTCGGCGAGCGAGTCGAGGAGGGACACCTCCACCGGCCCGCCCCGGCCGGTCGCGCCGCGTCGCACGAGCGCGGCGAGGACGCCCGAGAAGGCGTACATCCCGGCGGCGATGTCGGCCGCCGGGATGCCCGACTTGACGGGGTGCTCCGGGGTCCCGGTCACCGACACCAGGCCCGCCTCGCACTGGACGAGCATGTCGTACGCCCGCCGGTGCGCGTACGGGCCCTCCGCCCCGTACCCCGAGACGTCCACCGCGACCAGCCGGGGGTGCGCGGCGCACAGGGTGGCGGCGTCCAGGCCGAGGCGGGCCGCCGCCCCCTGCGCCAGGTTCTGCACGAAGACGTCGGCGCCGGCCGCCAGCCGCCGGGCGAGGGCCAGGCCCCGGGGGTCCTTGAGGTCGATCGCCACCGACTCCTTGCCGCGGTTGCACCACACGAAGTGGGAGGCCAGGCCCCGGGCGGCGGTGTCGTACCCGCGGGCGAAGTCGCCGCCGTCGGGGCGCTCGATCTTGACGACGCGGGCGCCGAGGTCGGCGAGCTGGCGGGTGGCGAAGGGCGCGGCGACCGCCTGCTCGACGGCGACGACCGTGATCCCTTCGAGGGGGAGTGGCTGAGTGCTCATGACCGCCCTGCCTACCCTGCCGGACCGGCCCTTGTCACCCGGGGATGCGTCACCCTCCTCCGCGCGGCTCTCCCCACGCTCCGGCCCTCCCCGCCGCTCCGGTCCCGGGAGAGCGGACCGCCCCTTCAGGCCCCTCCGGCCCCTCCCGTCACTCCGGTCACAGAAGGGCGAACTGCCCCTCCGGTCCTTCCTCCCGGTGGTCCAGTACGGACGCGGGGCGGCGGGACCGGGCGGGCGGCGGCAGCACTCCGGCGGCGCGCAGTACCGCCGCGCCCTCCGCCGCGTCCTCGGCCGCCCGTGCCGCGAGGGCCGCCCGCTCCGGCTCCCGCGCCCCGAGCAGCGCGAGCACGGTGATCAGGTCGAGCAGTTCCGAGGTCCACTCCTGCGGCCAGGCGGCCGGTCCGATCGCCTCCAGGGAGCCGGGCTCCGCCGGGGCGGTCCGGTGCGCGAACCACTTCTCCAGGACCCGTGCCCCGCCCACCCGGAACTCCCAGGCCTCCGCCGGTACGGGGGAGATCCGGCCCCCGTCGAGGACCAGCGCCTCGTCCTCGGAGTCGTACGCCATCGTCGTCGGGCGGGCCGGGACCGCGGCCCGCACGTAGGGGCGGCGGCCGCCCGGCAGCCGGGGCTTCGTCCCGCTCAGGACGCCCCGCAGCTGCACGTCGAGGAGGTCCCGGCCGAGCGCCACGCCCGCCGCCCAGACCTCCGGGTCGGCGGGGAGCGGGACGCGGCACCCGGCGGGGGAGGGGCGGGCCGCCGCCACCGCCCACGCCAGCCAGTCACGGGCGCCGACCTCCTGCCCGTACCGCTGCCCGAGG
The DNA here is from genome assembly GCF_040702165.1 of Streptomyces sp. NPDC086147. Lineage (NCBI taxonomy): Bacteria > Bacillati > Actinomycetota > Actinomycetes > Kitasatosporales > Streptomycetaceae > Streptomyces > Streptomyces sp. NPDC086147. The sequence continues at coordinate 89,867 of NZ_JBFBJO010000012.1, forward strand.
AAGTCCAGGAGTCCGGGGGCGAGGTTGGGTTCGTGGCCGCCGGGGCGCCGGAACAGCGGGCGGATCCTGCCCGGCCGGCCCGCCGGGGAGCGACCCTCCGGCAGCGCGGCCGTCACCAGGAGCGCGGGTCCGGCCGCCCCCGGCACGTACCGCTGCTCGACGGCGAACAGCTGCGGCCCCCCGGCGACCCGCCACAGCTCCGGCCGCGCGGTGTCGATCAGCCGGTGGTCGGGGAGCAGCCACTGCTCGTCGAACGGTCCGGGCGCCACCCGCACCGGCGCCGGGCACGGGCCCGTCTCGCGCGCGAACCGCACGGTCCCGGTGCGCTGCCCGGGCAGCGCGGCCACCGCGCTCGCCGGGGTGCGGGCCCGGCTGGGCCGGAAGAGCGCCTCCCGCTCGGCTCCCTCGGCCGCCACGAGCCGGTCCCAGCGGGTCCGCAGGGTCCGCGCGTCGGGGGCGACGATCCAGGGGCGGCCGAACCGCAGCGGGGCCACGGACCACGGTATCAACTCGTCGAGGAGGGGCGCGTCCTGCGGCCGGGCGTCATCGGTCACGCCCCGCATGCTAACGACCGCCGTCGGTTCGCCTCCAGCACGTCAGTGGGCTTCGACCGTGACCGTGAAGGAGAAGCGGTCGCCGCGGTAGCGGATGCGGGCCACGTCGACGACCCGGCCGTCCTCGTCGTAGGTCACGCCCGTGTAGTGGAGGATCGGGGAGAGCAGCGGGACCTGGAGCAGGCCCGCCGTCTCCGGGTCGGCGAGGCGGGCCTCGACCGTGTCCGTGATGCGGCTGATCCGCACCCCGACCACGTCCCGCAGCACCTTCGTCATCGGCCAGCGTTCCAGGTCCGCCGGGTCGATCGCGGCGGCGAGGGCGGGAAGCACCGCGTTCTCCGCCCAGTTCGTCGGCTCGCCGCTCTCCCCGTCGCTGCGCAGCCGCCGGTACGCCACGACCTCGGGCACGTCGGGGAAGTACTCCGCGAGCTCCCCGGGCACCGGCTCGGCGCCGTGCCCGAGGACCGTCGTCCGCTCGCCCGACTGCTGGGCCACGATCGCGTCGATCGAGCCGAGCAGACGGCGCGGGGTGGAGCGGCGGGCACCCGGCTCGATGAAGGTGCCGCGCCGCCGGTGCCGGCTGATCAGGCCCTCCTCCTCCAGCTCCTTGAGGGCCTGGCGCATCGTGAGCACGCTCACGCCGTAGTGGGCGGCGAGCTGCTCCTCGGTGGGCAGCCGCAGCGAGGCGTCGGGCGTGCGGCCCAGTATCGAGGCGCGCAGCGACTGCGAGACCTGGTACCAGAGCGGCAGCTTGCGGTTCAGGACCAGCGAATCGGGAGCGAAGGCGGTCACGGGTCCTCCGTACGGGGCTACGGGCTTACGGCCGGGACTTTACGGCCGGAAATGGCGCTCCAGACCCTGCCACACGTCGTCGTACCCCTTCTGCAGATGGTCGGCGTTCGCGGCCTGCGGGGTCGCGGTCACCGGCCAGCGGGTCTCGAACATGAAGGCGAGACCGTCGTCGATCTTCTGCGGCTTCAGCTCGGCGGCGCTCGCCTTGTCGAAGGTCTCCCGGTCGGGGCCGTGCGCGGACATCATGTTGTGCAGCGAGCCGCCGCCGGGGACGAAGCCTTCCGCCTTGGCGTCGTACGCGCCCTCGATCAGGCCCATGTACTCGCTCATCACGTTCCGGTGGAAGTACGGCGGCCGGAAGGTGTCCTCGCCGACCAGCCAGCGCGGTGCGAAGGCCACGAAGTCCACGTTCGCGAGGCCCGGGGTGTCGGAGGGCGAGGTGAGGACCGTGAAGATCGACGGGTCCGGATGGTCGTACGAGATCGTCCCGATGACGTTGAAGCGGTGCAGGTCGTAGACGTACGGGGTGTGGTTGCCGTGCCAGGCGACGACGTCCAGCGGGGAGTGCCCGTACGTCGCGGACCAGAGGTTGCCGCAGTACTTGTTGACGACCTCGACCGGGCCCTCGACGTCCTCGTAGGCGGCGACCGGGGCCCGGAAGTCACGGGCGTTGGCCAGGCCGTTGGCGCCGATCGGGCCGAGGTCGGGGAGCTGGAAGGGGGCGCCGTAGTTCTCGCAGACGTAGCCGCGGGCGGTCTCGTCGAGCAGCTCGACGCGGAAGCGGACCCCGCGCGGGACCAGCGCGACCTCGCCGGGGCGGACGGCGAGCAGGCCCAGCTCGGTGCGGAGGAGGAGTCCGCCGCGCTCGGGGACGATCAGCAGCTCGCCGTCCGCGTCGCCGAAGACCCGCTCCATGGAGGCGTTGGCGTGGTAGAGGTGCACGGCCATGCCGGTGCGCTGGGTCGCGTCGCCGTTGCCGCCGAGCGTCCACAGGCCGGCCAGCCAGTCGGTGCCGGGGGCCGGGTCGGGCAGCGGGTTCCAGCGCAGCCGGTTCGGGTCGGGCACGGTCTCGGTGAAGGGGGCGCCGCGCAGCGCGCCGTTGTCGACCCGGACGTACGGGGGGTGCGCGGCCGACGGGCGGATCCGGTAGAGCCAGGAGCGGCGGTTGTGCGCCCGCGGCTCGGTGAAGGCGCTGCCGCTGAGCTGCTCGGCGTAGAGGCCGAGGGGTGCGCGCTGCGGCGAGTTGCGGCCGTGCGGCAGCGCGCCGGGGATCGCCTCCGAGCCGTGCTCGTTGCCGAAACCGGTGCTGTAGGTGAGCGCCTCGGCCGTCTTCCTGGCCTGCTCCGTGGTCATCGCCCGCTCCTGTCCTGAGTCCGCAAGGGAATCCTATGGGAGACCGTAGGATTCCGCGCGCCTCCCGTCAACGGTGCGCCGGGGAAAGGGATCGGAAGGTGTCGCGGGCGGATGTGCGCACGAGGGGGTCAAAAAAGATGAACATTGCTCTACTCTCACGCGCATGTCCCGGACCCGAAGGTTCGTCCTCGCGCTCTCGGTCGTGCTCGCGGCGCTCGCCGCGGCCCTCTTCACCGCCCCCGGGGCCCAGGCCCACGAGGAGCGGCCCGTCACCTTCCCCGACGGCTCCGGCAGCGTGCCGAAGCTCCGCACCGGCGAACCCGACCTCCTCGTCTGCAAGACCGACCGGACCGACTTCACGCGCCGGATCTCCGGCTTCCCCGCCGCGCTCAAGGCCCGCAACCTCACCCTCTTCGAGCGCTGCGCCGCCTCCGGATACCGCCACCTCCAGCAGGCCGTCGACGCCGTCGACCGGCCCGGCCTCACCATCGCGATCCTCCCCGGCCTCTACGAGGAGGAACCCTCACAGCCCCCGCCCACCGGGGCCTGCGCCCGCCTGAAGGCCCCGAACTCCGCGCTCGGCTACCAGATCCTCGGCTACGAGCAGCAGCGGCAGTGCCCGCACAACCAGAACCTGGTCGCGATCCTCGGCAAGAAGGACCTCCAGATCGAGGGCACCGGCGCCTCCCGGCTCGACGTCGTCATCGACGCCAAGTACCAGAAGCTCAACGCGATCCGGGCCGACGGCTCCGACGGCGTCTACTTCCGCAACTTCACCGCCCAGCGCACCACCTTCAACTCGCTGTACGTCCTCGCCGCCGACGGCTTCGTCATCGACGACGTCCTCACCCGCTGGAACGACGAGTACGGCTTCCTCACCTTCGCCTCCGACCACGGCCTCTACAAGAACTGCGAGTCCTACGGCAACGGCGACTCCGGCATCTACCCCGGCTCGGCCTCCAACATCAACGACGGCCGCGGCTACGACGTCCCCCGCTACTCCATCGAGATCACCGGCTGCCGCAGCCACCACAACATGGTCGGCTACTCCGGCACCGCCGGGGACTCGGTCTGGGTCCACGACAACGAGTTCGACCACAACATGGGCGGCGCCTCCATGGACTCCGCCTTCCCCGGCCACCCCGGACTGCCCCAGAACCACGCCCGCTTCGAACGCAACCTGATCCACGACAACAACCAGAACTACTACCCGTACGTCGCCGACGGCACCTGCGCCAGGCCGCCCGTGGAACGCGGCTACGAACGGGGCGTCGTCTGTCCCCAGATCTCCATGCCGCCCGGCACCGGCATCATCACCGCCGGCGGCAACTGGAACCTCTACGAGGACAACTGGGTCTACGGCCACCAACGCGCCGCCTTCTACCTCAACGCCGTCCCCGCCTTCATCCGCGGCGAGTCCGCCTGGGGCAAGCAGACCGACACCTCCCACCACAACCGCTACGCCGGCAACCACCTCGGCGTCGACCGCTCGGGCGCCTCCCGCCCCAACCGCACCGACGTCTGGTGGGACGGCCAGGGCGGCGGCAACTGCTGGCAGGCCGACACCGGCCCCGGCAGCCCCGGCGCCCTGCCCGAGTGCGGCGCCCGGCGCGGCGAGGTCTCCGGCACCGCCGACCGCCTCGTCGGCGAACCCGTCAAACTCGCCCAGCTCCTCGTCTGCGCCGACTACGACGTCCAGGCCCGCCGCCTCCCGGCCGGCTGCGACTGGTACGGCGCCCGGGGCCTCCAGCGCGTCGAGACCCAACTCGCCCTCGGCAGCGCCCTCGTCCTCGCCCTCACCGGCGGCGCCCTGTGGTGGCGCCGACTGCGCGGCAACCGGCTCGCGGGCGCCGCCACCCTCCTCGGCCTCGCGGGCCTCACCCTCGACGTGGCCGGCTCGACCCTCGCCCTCACCCCCACCGCCGTCCCGGCCGTCGCGCTGCTCCTCACCGGCGCCTGGTGGACCCTCCTCGGCCTGCTCCTCCGCCCTGTCCGCCCCGCCTTCGCCCTGACCACCCTGGCCCTCGGCGCCCTCACCCTCCTCGACGCCTTCGACAAGGCGGTCCTCATGATCCCCGGCACCCCCGTGAGCCCCGCCTGGCTCCGCCTGCTCCTCGGCGTCGTCTGGGTCCTCTGGGCCGTGGTGGCGGCGGGCACCCGCCCCCCGACCCCAGAACCGACCGAACCCGGGGGAGCGCGGGTGGAGGCCGGGGGTGCGGCGGCCGGACGTGGGGGCGCCTCCGCGTCCGTATCCGCACCCGCCTCCGCCTCTGTCCCCGGTGCCACTCCCGCCTCAGGGTCCGGCTCCATCTCCGGCCCCATTCCTGCCTCCGGCTCCACCTCCACCCGCACCTCCGATCCCGCCTCCGGTACCTCCTCCGGCTCCGGCTCCACCCCCGCCTCCGGTCCCACTCCTGCTCCTGGCCCCAGTCCCGCGCCCCCGCCGGCCTCCGACGTCCGCCCGCAGCACGGGGAGGGATCCGCGTGACGCGCGTACTCGGGGCACCGCCCCTCGGGCGCCGATTCGGCGGCCTCTGCCTGGCGCTCGTCCTGGCCGCCGCACCGGTCCTCGCGGGCTGCGGCGGCCGGGCCACCACCCACCACAAGCCCGGCACCGGCCACCAGGAGGCCACCGGCGGCAGCGGCACCCTGCTGCCGGCCCGGGACGAGGCCGGGCACCGGCTCCGGGAGCTTCCCGCGGCGGAAGCGCCCACCGTCCGGGCCGAGGTCCGCCCCGACTCCGAGGGCGGCTGGAACGTCCACCTCACCGTGGAGAGGTTCCTCTTCACCCCGGAGAGCACCGGCGGCGCGGCCGTCCCGGGCCGGGGCCACGCCCGCCTCCTGGTCGACGGCCGCGAGACCGGCCGCCTCTACGGACCCTGGGGACACGTACCGGCCGGCGCCCGCACCCTGACCGTCCGGCTCCACGCGGACGACCACACCGTCTGGGCCGCCGCCGGCGCCCCCGTACAGACCACCGTCCCCCTGGGCGAGGCCCCCGCCACCTCCACCCCGCCGAGCCCGCGCCCCACCGGGCCCGGCCGGACCGTCACCCTCACCATCACCGGCAAGTCCGTCCAACCACCTCCTTCCCGCATCGAGTTGAAGAAGGGCGAACAGCTCACCCTCCGCGTCACCAGCGACCGCGACGACACCCTCCACGTCCACGGCTACGACCGTGAACTGCCGCTCTCTCCCGGCACGCCCGCCACCCTCACCCTCACCGTGGACCGCACCGGCCTCTTCGAGGTCGAGACGCACGATTCCGGACTCGTGCTGACCCAACTCGTCGTCCGATGACCACGGCCCTGGCTCATGCCCTCACCCCCGTCCCTGCCTCTGTCCCCCTCCCTGCCCTCGCCCACGGGCACGAGCCCGCTCATGTCCACGCCACGGCGTCCCCCCTTCCGCTCGCCCACGGCGTGGGCTCCCAGCACGACCTCCCCCTCTCCCCCTTCTACGCCTACGCCGGCGCCTTCACCGCGCTCCTCGTCTCCTTCCTCGCCCTCGGCCTGCTCTGGTCCTCCTCCCGCTTCCGGGGCGACCTGGCCGGACGCCCGCTCCCCGCCGCCCTCCAACGGGCCGCCGACGCCCCGTCCACCCGCACCGCCCTACGGCTCCTCGGCACCGCCGTCGCCCTCGTCTTCCTCCTCCACCTCCTCCTCGGCCCCGACGACCCGGACCGCAACCCCGCCCCCGGCGCCCTCTACGTCCTCCTCTGGGTCGGACTCGTCCCCGCCTCCCTCCTGTTCGGCCCCGTCTGGCGGCTGCTCAACCCCCTGCGCGCCCTCCACGCCCTCCACCTGCCGCGGAACCCCCGCCCGCTGCCCGCCGCCCTCGGCATCCGCCCTGCCGCCGCCGGTCTCCTCCTCTTCACCTGGCTCGAACTCGTCGTCCCCGACAACGCCTCCCGCACCACCCTCCTGATCGCCCTCGCCCTCCACCTCGGCGTCCAACTCCTGGGCGCCGCCCGCTACGGCGATCGCTGGTTCGCCCACGCCGACCCCTTCGAGGTGTACTCCTCCCTCCTCGCCCGGCTCTCCCCGCTCGGCCGCCGCGCCGACGGCCGCCTGGTCCTGCGCTCCCCGTTCGACGGCCTCGACTCCACCCTCCAACGCCCTGGTCTCGTCGCCACCGTCTGCGTCCTCCTCGGCTCCACCGCCTACGACGGCCTCTCCGACAACCCCCGCTGGATCACCACCCTCCAGACCTCACCCCTCGGCCCCGTCCCCACCGCCACGCTCGGTCTCCTCGCCGCCGTGGCCCTCTCCGCCGCCTGCTACGGCCTCTGCGCCGGCGCCCTGCGTCTCATGGACCGCGAACTCACCACCCCCCTCACCTCCTTCGCCCACTCCCTGCTGCCCATCGCCCTCGGCTATCTCACTGCCCACTACTTCTCACTCCTAGTCACTGAATTTCCACGCACCGTAATCATGGCAGGGGGGACTGACAACGTCCCCGCGCCCGCCCCGCCCCTGAGCCCCGGCGGTCTCGCGACCCTCCAGGTCACCGCCGTCGTCACCGGCCACGTCCTCGGCGTCGTCGCGGCCCACGACCGCTCCGTGCGCCTCTTCCCGCCGTCCCGGGCCGTCGCCGGTCAACTCCCCCTGTTCGTGCTGATGATCGCGTACACCCTCGGCGGTATCGGCCTGCTCGTCGCCTGAGGCCCCGGCTTCGCCAGTCCCCGCCGGAGCGGCATCATGGACCCCGTGCCCCAGACCCGTCCCCCGACCGCTCCGGCGCTCCGCCGCGCCCCCGTGCAGCAGCGCAGTGCCGAACGGCTCGCCCGGATCCTCGACGCCTGCGCCGTACTCCTCGACGAGACCGGGTACGAGCGGCTGAGCACCCGTGCCGTCGCCGTCCGCGCCGGGGTCCCCATCGGCTCCGTCTACCGCTTCTTCGGCAACAAGCGGGCGATGGTCGCGGCCCTCGCCCTCCGCAACCTCGACCGGTACGCCGAGCGGGTCTCCGAGCGCCTCGCCGCGACGCCGCCCCTCGACGCGTACGGCGCGATCGACGGCGTCCTCGACGAGTTCATCGCGATGAAGCGGACCGTCCCGGGCTTCGCCCTCGTCGACTTCGGCGTGCCCGCCGCCGCACCCGGAGAGGCCTCCGGCGGCACCGCCGGAGACGACGGCGGTTCGGGTGACGGCGCGGACTCGGGCGAGGGCACGGACTCGCGTGACGACGCGGACTCGCGTGACGAGGCCGAGGATCCCAACCGGCTCGTCGCCGAGCGGATCTGCGGGCTCCTCGCCGCCCATCTGGGCCGTCCCGCCGACGAGGAACTGCACCGGAAGGTGCTCGTCGGGGTCGAGACCGCCGACGCCCTCGTCCGGCTCGCCTTCCGTGCGGACCCCGCCGGAGACCCGGCGCTGGTCGACGAGACCCGGCTCCTCCTCCACGCGTACCTGGGGCCCTCCCTCTCGTAGGGCTCGGGGCTCGTAGGGTTCGTAGGACTTTTTTAGGAGCCGCGGTCCCGGGTCAGTCGCGTTCGCGCCAGCGGAGGACTTCGAGGGCGGCCGCCACGTCGAGCGGGCGGGACGCGAGCGGGAGCGGCAGCAGCCGGTCGGCGCGGGCGAGCCGCCGGAGCAGGGTGTTGCGGTGGACGAAGAGGCGGGCGGCCGCCCGGGAGGCGTTGCACTGTTCGGCGGTGAAGACGCGTACCGCCTCGGTGATCTCGGCCGGCGCCGCCGCCAGGTCGCCGAGGACGCGCGTGACGAAGCGGTCGGCGTGCTCGGGGTCCTGGGTGAGGAGCGCGACGAGTTCGACCTCGTCGTACGAGGTCAGGCGCCGGGTGGACGAGAGCCTGGCCAGCATCCGCTGGGTGGTGAGCGCGTCGAGGTGGCCGCGGCGGAAGCCGTCGACGCCGGGTGCGGCCGAGCCGAGCGCGACGCGTACCGCCGGCAGTCCGTCCAGGGCGCCCAGGATCCGGTCCGTGTCGGGCCGGCCGTGGACCCACACCCAGCGGGTCGCGGCGCCCGCGATGACGCTCAGCGGCGGTGCCCCGTCCGCCGCGGCGGCGAGGGCGTCCGCGGCGCGGTCGAGCCGGTGCAGGTCGGCGTCGGGATCGTCGGTCCAGACGACCGCGGCGGTGTGCGTCGGGTCCAGGGCGTAGCCCAGCCGCGCCTGGGCGCGCTGCCGGGTGATCGGTGCGCCGTCCAGCAGCAGGGCCACGACCTCGCGGCGTTCGGCGTGGGTGCCGCGGGTGAGCTCGCCGCGCTCCACGTGCATGCGTGCGGCGATGGCGGTGACGGTGCCGTCGACGAAGGCGGAGATGGACCGCAGCGACACGTCGAGCAGTTCGCGCAGGTCCTCGGTGTCGTCGGTGAGCGAGCAGGCGATCTGCGTCCACACGCGGACGGCGACGCCCTGGCCGACCCGGTAGGCGTCGAGCGCGGTCTCGTCGAGGCCGCGCCGCACGAGGTCGCGGGCGATGGCCAGCGGGGCTTCCCCCTCGTTCGCGGGCACGGGCTCGCCCGGCGCGCGCACGTTGGAGGCCGCCCAGAACAGCAGGTTGGACCGGTTGGTCCGGCGCATCCCGGCGGCGAGCACCGGGTCGGCGGCGACCGCCTGCTGTGCCTGGCTGGACAGCGTGGCCGCGTCGAGTTCGGCGAGCCACTCCGGCCTGAGGTCGAGCGCGATCTCGGCGCCCCGGCGGATCAGCTCCCGGACGCGGGGCGACGGCGGTTTCCACGGCGGCATACGGCGACTGTAGTGGTGCACATCGCACCGTACGGGTGCCCTTCCGGTACACATCGTGCTTGGCCGCCCGGTCGTCCACGCCCCACCATGGTCGAACCGCACGTCGTCGCACCCTTGTCCCCCTGTCCCGCCGCTCCGTTCTCTCCCATCGTCCTGCCGTCCTGCCGTCCTGCCGTCCTGCCGTCCTGCCGTCCTGCCATCCTGTCGCTCCGCCGTCCCGTCCTCCCGCTGTCTCGTCGTCTGGAGCCGTCACCCATGTCCGTTCCCTCAGCCCGGCCCACCGCCGAGCACCTCGACGTCCTGATCATCGGCGCCGGCATCTCCGGCATCGGGGCCGGCCGCTACCTGAAGACCGGACTGCCGTCGAAGACCTTCGCGATCCTGGAGGCACGGGCCGCCTCCGGCGGCACCTGGGACCTGTTCCGCTATCCGGGTATCCGGTCCGACTCCGACCTGCACACCTTCGGCTACGAGTTCAAGCCGTGGCGGGACGAGGAGTCCATCGCGGCCGCGCCTCGGATCCTGTCGTACCTGCGCGAGACCGCGACCGAGAACGCCCTCGACGCCCACATCCGCTACCACCACAAGGTGCTCTCCGCCTCCTGGTCGAGTGACCGGGCGCGGTGGACGGTGCACGTCGAGCGTGCCGACACCGGCGAGCGGACGACGCTGACCTGCTCCTGGCTGTTCTGCGCGGGCGGCTACTACCGCTACGACCAGGGGTTCACGCCGCACTTCGAGGGCCGCGAGCGCTTCCGCGGCACGATCGTGCACCCGCAGCACTGGCCCGAGGACCTCGACCACACCGGCAAGCGGGTGCTGGTGATCGGCAGCGGTGCCACCGCGGTCACGCTGCTGCCCGCCATGGCTGACACCGCCGCGCACGTGATGATGCTCCAGCGGACCCCGTCGTACATCATGCCGGTGTCGAAGAAGGACGTGGTCGCCAACGCCCTGAAGAAGTACCTCGGGCAGGAGCGGGGCTACGCGCTGACCCGGCGCAAGAACATCGCCCAGCAGCGCTTCGTCTGGGCCTTCTGCCGGCGGTACCCGAAGGCCGCGCGCAAGTTCATCCGGTGGGTCAATGCCAGGCAGCTGCCCGAGGGCTACCCGGTCGACGAGCACTTCAACCCGCCGTACGACCCCTGGGACCAGCGCCTGTGCGCCGTGCCCGACGGGGACCTTTTCAAGGCCCTCCGCGCCGGGAAGGCCTCGGTCGTCACCGACCGGATCGCCACCTTCACCGAGAACGGGATACGGCTGGAGTCCGGCCGCGAAATCGAGGCCGACGTCGTCGTCACCGCGACCGGCCTGAACGTGCAGGCGTTCGGCGGCGTCGAGGTCACCGTCGACGGCGAGGAGATCCGCCTCGCCGACACCATCGCCTACAAGGGCATGATGCTCTCCGGGGTGCCCAACCTGGCCTTCTCCATCGGCTACACCAACAGCTCCTGGACGCTGAAGGTCGGCCTGCTGTGCGAGCACTTCTGCCGGCTCCTCGCCCACATGGACGCCTCCGGCCACGACGTCTGCCGGCCCGAGCCGGCCGATCCTGAGATGCCGACCCGGCCGTTCCTCGACTTCGACGCCGGCTACATCCGGCGCGCGGTCGATCGACTGCCCCGCCAGGGCAACCGGATGCCGTGGCTGACCTCGATGGACTACCACTCGGACGTCAAACTGCTCCGTTCCGACAGCGTCGTCGACCCGGAGCTGCACTTCAGCCGGTCCGGGGCCGCCTGCGCCACGATGACGGCCGCCCGCGACGACGACGGCTTCCCGCGCCGCGACGGCCTCCTGACGCGCGAGGCGACGACTTCCTGACGCGGGAGACGGCGGCTTTCCGCCAAAGGGGACGGCGGCTTTCCGGCGAGGGGGACGGCGGTCTTCCGGCGAAGGAGGGGAGCGGTGCGGGCACATCCCTCCCCTCCCTCCCTACCGGTCGGTATGCTCGGCGCCACCCGACGCCCCAGGGAGACGCCATGTCCACCGCCCTGCGCATCTGCCCCCTCTGCGAAGCGACCTGCGGACTGACCCTGACGCTCGAAGGGGCCAGGGTCACCGGGGCGCGCGGCGACCGTGATGACGTCTTCAGCCGGGGGTTCGTCTGCCCCAAGGGCGCCGCGTTCCCCGAGGTCGACGCCGACCCGGACCGGCTCCGCCGCCCCATGGTCCGGAAGGACGGCGAACTCAGGGAGGTCGACTGGGCCGAGGCGTTCGACACGATCGCCGCCCGAATCCGTCCGATCGTCGAGGAGTACGGGCCGGACGCCGTGGGTATCGTCCTGGGCAACCCCAATGTGCACACGATCGCCGGAGCCCTCTACCCGCCCCTGCTCGTCGGCGCGCTGCGCACCCGGAACCTCTTCACGGCGTCCACGCTCGACCAGATGCCCAAGCACGTGTCCAGCGGCCTGCTCTTCGGGGACCCCCTCGCCGTCCCCGTGCCGGACCTGGACCGCACCGACCACCTGCTCGTGCTCGGCGCCAACCCCCTGGACTCCAACGGCAGCCTGTGCACCGCCCCCGACTTCCCCGGCAGGCTCAAGGCGCTCCGCAAGCGCGGCGGCACCCTCACCGTCGTCGACCCCCGGCGCACCCGCACCGCGCGCCTCGCCGACCGGCACGTCGCGATCCGCCCCGGCGCCGACGCGCTGCTCCTCGCCGCCCTCGTCCACACCCTCTTCGCGGAGGACCTCACCGACCTCGGACCGCTCGCCGCCCACGTCGAGGGCGTCGAGGAGGTACGGGCTGCGGTACGGGAGTTCAGCCCCGAGGCGGTCGCCGCCGCCTGCGACGTGGACGCCGCCACCGTCCGCGCCCTCGCCCGGGAGCTCGCCGCCGCGCCCACCGCCGCCGTCTACGGGCGGATGGGCAGCTCCACCGTGGCGTACGGCACCCTCGGCAACTGGCTGGTCGACGTCCTCAACATCCTCACCGGCAACCTCGACCGGCCGGGCGGCGCGCTGTTCCCGCTCTCCGCCACCGCGCCCGCCCCGCGCCCCGCGGGACCCGGCAGGGGTTTCGCCCTCGGCCGCCGGCACAGCCGGGTCTCGCACCATCCCGAGGTCAAGGGGGAGCTGCCGCTGGTCGCGCTCGCCGAGGAGATCGAGACCCCGGGGGAGGGGCGGGTCCGCGCCCTCGTCACCATCGCCGCCAACCCCGTCCTGTCCGCCCCCGACGGAGACCGCCTCGACGCGGCCCTCGGCTCCCTCGACCTCATGGTCGCCGTCGACCCGTACCTCAACGAGACCACCCGCCACGCCGACGTCCTGCTGCCCCCGCCCCCGCCCTCGCAGAGCGCCCACTTCGACTTCGCCTTCAACGGGTTCGCCGTCCGCGACCAGGTCCGCCACACCCCGGCGGCCGTTCCCCTCGAAGCGGGCCGGATGGACGAGTGCGAGATCCACGCCCGGCTGATCCTCGCGGTTTCGGGCATGCACGGCGCACCGCCCTCGGCCGTGGACGACCTCGCCGTCCGCACCACCCTCGCCAAGGCCGTGGCGCAGGAGCACTCGCCGGCGTACGGCGCCGACCCCGAGGAGTTCGCGGCCCGGCTCACCGGGGACACCGGAGCCGAGCGGCGACTCGACCTGATGCTGCGGCTCGGCCCGTACGGGCTCACCCTCGACGAGCTGAAGGCGCACCCGCACGGCATCGACCTCGGCCCGCTCAAGCCCCGCCTGCCCCAGCTCCTCAAGACCCGCAGCGGACGGATCGAGCTCCTGCCCGCGCCGCTCGCCGCCGACCTGCCCCGGCTGCGCGCCGCGCTCGACGCCGTACCCGACCCGGACGCCCTCCGGCTCGTCGGGCGCAGGCACCTGCGCTCGAACAACAGCTGGCTGCACAACACGCCCGCGCTCGGCGGCGGTTCGAACCGGTGCACGCTCCAGGTGCACCCCCGGGACGCGGACCGGCTGCGGTTGACCGACGGCGGGCTCGCCCGGGTCAAGGGGGAGGGCGGCGAGCTTGAAGTGCCGGTTGAGATCACCGACGGGGTGCGGCCGGGCGTGGTGAGCCTCCCGCACGGCTGGGGTCACGACCGGGCGGGCACCCGGCTCGCCGTGGCGTCCGTCCGCCCCGGAGTCAACGTCAACCAGCTCCTCGACGGGTCGCGGATCGACCCCCTCTCCGGCACCGCCGTGCTCAACGGCTTCCCCGTCGAGGTGTCGCCCCTGCCATGATCCGGAGCGCCGCTCCGCTGTGATCCGGAGCGCCTCCCGGTCGTGCCCCGGAACTCCGCTCCGTCGGGATCCGGAACTCCGCTCCGTCGGGATCCGGAGTTCCGCTCCGTCGGGGTCCGGAGCTCCGTCCTGCCGTGCCCCGGCGCCCTGCCCTGCCGTGCCCCCGAGCTGCACCCCCGTATTGACCTGGGGTTTTGCTCGTATTGCTCACGCGTCAACACCTTGTTAACGGCGGAAGGGGGCACCTACGGTCGTCCGGACCGCCGCTCGGCGGCAGTTCAAGGGTGAACGTGAGGTGTCCTCCATGCTGACCGTCCTCGGCTTCGCCATGATCGCGACCTTCCTGGTCCTGATCATGACGAAGAAGATGTCGCCGATCGCGGCGCTCGTGCTGATCCCCGCGCTCTTCTGCGTCGCGGTGGGGGAGGGCGCCCGGCTCGGTGACTACGTCATCGACGGCGTCGGCAACCTGGCGCCGACGGCCGCGATGCTGATGTTCGCGATCGTCTATTTCGGCGTCATGATCGACGTCGGCCTCTTCGACCCGATCGTCCGGGGCATCCTGCGCTTCTGCAAGGCCGACCCCGTGCGGATCGTCGTGGGCACGGCGGTGCTCGCCGCGATCGTCTCCCTGGACGGCGACGGTTCCACCACGTTCATGATCACCGTCTCGGCGATGTACCCGCTCTACAAGCGGCTCGGGATGAGCCTGGTCGTCATGACGGGCGTCGCCGCCACCGCCAACGGCGTCATGAACACCCTGCCCTGGGGCGGCCCCACCGCCCGTGCCGCGACGGCCCTGAAACTGGACGCCGCCGACATCTTCGTGCCGATGATCCCCGCGCTCGGCGTGGGCCTGCTCTTCGTCTTCGCCCTCGCGTACGTCCTCGGCCGCCGCGAGCGCAGGCGCATCGGCTACCTCACGCTCGACGAGGCCCTGGTGCCGGAGAGCGACACCGTGCTGGTCGCGGCCGGTGGCGGTACCGCTCGCGGTGGCGGCAAGGGCGCGGCCGCCCGTACGGCTGTCGGTAGTGGTGTCGCTGCCGGTGAGGGGGAGGGCAAGGGTGCTGAAGCCGGGGTCGGTGCCGAGGGCGGTGACGGGTTCCAGGGGCTCGACCCCGACCGGCCCACGCTCCGGCCCCGGCTGTACTGGTTCAACGCCGGTCTGACGGTCGCGCTGCTCACCGCGATGATCCTCGAACTGCTGCCGATCCCGGTGCTGTTCCTCCTCGGCGCCGCCCTCGCGCTCACCGTCAACTACCCGGACATGGGCGAGCAGAAGGCCCGCATCGCGGCCCACGCCGACAACGTCCTCAACGTCTCCGGCATGGTCTTCGCCGCCGCCGTCTTCACCGGCGTCCTCACCGGTACGGGCATGGTCAAGCACATGGCGGACTGGCTCGTCGGCGCGATCCCCGAGGGCATGGGGCCGCACATGGGCCTGGTCACCGGTGTGCTGAGCCTCCCGCTCACCTACTTCATGTCGAACGACGGCTTCTACTTCGGCGTGCTTCCGGTCCTCGCGGAGGCGGGCGCGGCCCACGGCGTCTCGCCCCTGGAGATCGCCCGCGCCTCGATCGTCGGCCAGGCCCTGCACATGTCGAGCCCGCTGGTGCCGGCGGTGTACGTGCTCGTGGGCATGGCGAAGGTGGAGTTCGGCGACCACACCAGGTTCACGGTGAAGTGGGCCGCGCTGACCTCGCTGGTCGTGCTGGCGGCGGCGGTCCTCTTCGGGATCGTCTGAGGCGCCCGGTCTGCGAAGTGCCCTGGTCTCCGTGGCGTCCAGCCTCCGAAGTGCCCGGTCTCCGGAGTCCCCGGTCCCCGAACCCGCCCGGTTCCGGGCGGGTTCGGTGGGCTCTGCGCCGGACGGGCGACTCGGAGATCGACACGAGCATGTCGCCACCCTCCGCAGTCATCTGATGACTGATAGTCGGATTATCGGCTGAAACGCCCGACATGTCCTTTCCTGGAGGAGCTCGCATGCCCGTTCGTGCTGTCCGCCCCCTCGCCGCCACCCTCGCGGCCACGGCCGCCTTCGGCGGTCTCGCCCTCGCAGGCGCCCCGGCCGCGTTCGCCGCCCCCGGCGACAACGGCGACATCAAGGTCCACAAGGTCGGCACCCCCTACGGCGACCTGAACGACGAGGCGAGGGTCTGCAGGTTCTACCTCGCGGCCTTCAACTTCGACATCCTCCAGGAGGTCAGCTGGGAGATCACCCCGCAGCCGCCCCGGCCCGAGGTCCCCACCCTCAGCGGCCGCGTCGCGCTGAACACCGGGATGGGCCACACCAACCCGCTGACGCTGCCCGAGGGCCAGTACCGGGTCACCTGGACCTTCCCGGGCGCCACCCCCACCGGCAAGCAGAAGATCTTCACGGTCGACTGCCACGGCAACGGCCCGGGCGGACGCCCGAACAACGGCCCGAACAACGGCTCCGGCAACAACTGGTCCAACAACGACAACGCCGGCAACAACAACGGCGACAGCAACTGGTCCAACAACGGCCAGGGCCGGCCCCCGCAGGGCCCGGTGGGCGCGGGCGGCGGCGGCGTGCAGCTCGCCGCGGCCGAGGAGTCCTCCACCTTCGGCGTCGGGGCGGCCGTCGCCGCCGGTCTCGCCGGCACGGCCGGACTGGTCATGTTCCGCCGCTCGCGCCGCCGCAACGATGGCGCCGCGTAGGTCCCGCATCACGCGCAGGCGACGGCGCCTGTTCCGGCTCGCCAGGACCGTGACGCTGGTCGTGGTCCTGGTGGTCGGAGGCTTCTGGTGGGCGGGCGACGAGGAACCCGCCGCCCCGCCCCTCGCCGCCGCTTCCGACGGAGCCGGGGCGGCGGGCGCGGAGGCGGCGGGAGCGGTCGCGGCGGCCGGCGCTCCGGCCGCCCTGGACCGCCAGGCGAAACCCGAGGCCCCGCCGGAGAGCGCGCCCCCACCGGCGAGCGCCCCCTCCCCGAAGGCCGCGCCTCCTGCGCAGGCGGTGCCCTCCCCGAAGAGCCCGAAGAGCCCGACGAGCCCGACGAGCCCGACGAGCCAGGCGAATCAAGCGAGTCCGGCGATCCCGAAGAACCAGGCGAGCCCGACGGGCCCGAAGAGCCCGAAGAGCTCTAAGAGCGCGCCCTCCCCGAAGGCCGTGCCCCGGCCGAGGGGCGCGTCCCAGGGAGCGCTCGCGCCGCTTCCCCGCTCGCGCCCCACCGCCGTCGCCGTCCCGGCCATCACCATCGAGGCCCCCGTGACCGACCTGCACCTCGACCGGAAGGGACAGCTCGCCGCCCCGCCGGTCGACAACCCCAGCATCGTCGGCTGGTACGCCAAGGGGCCCACGCCGGGCGAGCGCGGGACCGCCGTCGTCGTCGGTCACCGCGACACCCTCACGGGACCCGCGGTCTTCCTCAACCTCGGCGTCCTCAACCCGGGCAACACCGTCCGGGTCGCCCGCGCCGACGGCAAGGTGGCCGTCTTCACGGTCGACCGCATCAAGACGTATGCCAAGGACGACTTCCCCGACGAGGAGGTGTACGGCGCCACCGGGCGGCCCGAACTGCGACTGCTCACCTGTGGCGGAGCCTTCGACCGCAAGACGGGTTACGAGGCGAACATCGTCGTCTTCGCCCACCTCACCGACATCGCGCAGAAGATCTGACGCTCCCGGGGCGCCGAGTACCAGCACACTGAGGTACCGACACGCCGAAGCACCCCGAACATCCGGTCGACGGATCCCAGCCGCTCCGTCGACCCCCTCCCGCCGCGTCCGGCGGGCCACGCCGACCGGTGTGCGCCCCGCCGGGCGCGGCGGCGTGTCCGGGCCGCGCCCCGGCGGCAAGGCGGAGCGGCCCGGTTCCGGTGCTCCGCGCCTGTCCGGTTCCGCCGTGGACGGCGCCCGGTCCGGGACGGCACGATCGGCTCCGTACCGGAAATCCCGTGCGGGCACCGGACCGGTCCGGGACTGAGACCCGGGGCACGTCCCGCCACCCTGGCGCCGGAAAACTAACGGCGCTAGTTTGGGTGGGCGACGAACCCGTCGGTAACGTGAGGAGACAGCGGATGAAGGCGCACGACGCGATGTACATCGGCGGGGAATGGCGTCCCGCCTCCTCCACGGACACCATCGCGGTGGTCAACCCGGCGGACGAGCAGGTCATCGGCCACGTCCCGGCCGGCACCGCCGAGGACGTCGACGCCGCCGTGCGCGCCGCCCGCGCCGCGCTGCCCGGCTGGGCCGCCACCCCGCCCGCCGAGCGCTCAGCCCGCATCGCCGCCCTGCGCGACGCGCTCGCCGCCCGCGCGGAGGAGATCGCCGCCACCGTCACCGCCGAGCTCGGCGCCCCGCCGCAGTTCGCCGCCGCCGTCCACGCCGGGCTGCCGATCGCCGTCGCCGGCACGTACGCCGAACTCGCCGCCACCCACCCCTTCGAGGAGAAGGTCGGCAACTCCACCGTCTACGCCGAGCCGGTCGGCGTCGTCGCCGCGATCACTCCCTGGAACTACCCGCTCCACCAGATCGTCGCCAAGGTCGCCCCGGCCCTCGCCGCCGGCTGCACCACCGTCCTCAAGCCCGCCGAGGACACCCCGCTCACCGCGCAGCTCTTCGCCGAGGCCGTCCACGAGGCGGGCCTGCCCGCCGGCGTCTTCAACCTGGTCACCGGCCTCGGTCCGGTCGCCGGTCAGGCGCTCGCCGAGCACCCGGACGTCGACCTCGTCTCCTTCACCGGCTCCACCGCCGTCGGCCGCCGCATCGGCGCCCTCGCGGGCGGCGCGGTCAAGCGGGTCGCCCTCGAACTCGGCGGCAAGTCCGCCAACGTGATCCTGCCGAGCGCCGACCTCCCCAAGGCCGTCGCCGTCGGCGTCGCCAACGTCATGTCCAACTCCGGCCAGACGTGCAGCGCCTGGACCCGCATGCTGGTCCCTGCCGACCGGTACGAGGAGGCGGTGGCGCTCGCCGCCGAGGCCGTCGCCAAGTACGTCCCCGGCGAGCGCGTCGGCCCGCTGGTCAACGCCAAGCAGCGGGAGCGCGTCCGCGGCTACATCGAGAAGGGGGTCGAGGAGGGCGCCCGGCTCGTCGCCGGCGGCCCCGAGGCCCCGCGCGAGACCGGCTACTACGTCTCCCCGACCGTCTTCGCCGACGTCACCCCGGACATGACCATCGCCCAGGAGGAGATCTTCGGGCCGGTCGTCTCGCTCCTGAGGTACGAGGACGAGGCGGAGGCCCTCGCCATCGCCAACGGCACCGTCTACGGCCTCGCCGGAGCCGTCTGGGGCGACCCCGAGGAGGCCGTCGCCTTCGCCCGCCGCATGGACACCGGCCAGGTCGACATCAACGGCGGCCGCTTCAACCCGCTGGCTCCCTTCGGCGGTTACAAGCAGTCCGGCGTCGGCCGGGAGCTGGGCGCGCACGGCCTCGCCGAGTACCTCCAGACCAAGTCCCTGCAGTTCTGAGCCCGTGCCCTTCCCGGACACGACCCCGAGTCCCGAGCCCCGAGGAGCACCGCACGTGAGCCTGATCCGCGCCGCCGTCCTGCCCGCCGTCGGCGCTCCGCTGGAGATCACCGACATCGAGCTCCCGGAGCCCGGCCCCGGCCAGGTCCGGGTCCGCCTCGCCGCCGCCGGCGTGTGCCACTCCGACCTCTCCCTCTCCAACGGCACCATGCGCGTGCCGGTCCCGGCCGTCCTCGGCCACGAGGGCTCCGGCACCGTCGTCTCCGTCGGCGAGGGCGTCACGCACGTCGCCCCCGGCGACGAGGTCGTCCTCAACTGGGCGCCGTCCTGCGGCACCTGCCACCCCTGCTCGCTCGGCGAGGTCTGGCTCTGCGCCGACGCCCTGACCGGCGCGGGCAACCTCCACGCCCGCACCCAGGACGGCACCGAGCTGCACCCCGGCCTCAACGTCGCCGCCTTCGCCGAGGAGACGGTCGTCGCCGCCCGCTGCGTCCTGCCCGTGCCCGACGGCGTCCCGCTCGCCGACGCCGCCCTGCTCGGCTGCGCCGTGCTCACCGGCTGGGGCGCGGTCCACCACTCCGCCCGGGTCCGGGAGGGCGAGACCGTCGCGGTGTACGGCGTCGGCGGCGTGGGCCTCGCCGCGCTCCAGGCCGCCCGGATCGCGGGCGCGTCGACGATCGTCGCCGTGGACGTCTCCCCGGAGAAGGAAGCCCTCGCGAGGGCGGCCGGGGCCACCGAGTACGTCGTCGCCTCCGAGACCACCGCGAAGGACATCAGGAGGCTGACCGGCGGACAGGGCGTCGACGTGGCCGTGGAGTGCGTGGGCCGCGCCGTCACCATCCGCACCGCCTGGGAGTCCACCCGGCGCGGCGGCCGGACCACGGTCGTCGGCATCGGCGGCAAGGACCAGCAGGTCACCTTCAACGCCCTGGAGATCTTCCACTGGGGCCGCACCCTGGCCGGCTGCGTCTACGGCAACTCGAACCCGGCCGAGGACCTGCCGGTCCTCGCCGGGCACATCAGGGCCGGCCGCTTCGACCTCGGCTCCCTCGTCACCGAGCGGATCACCCTGGACGGCATCCCCGGCGCCTTCGACAACATGCTCGCGGGCAAGGGCGGCCGGGCCCTGGTCGTCTTCCCCTGAGGCCCGTACGGGCCCCGGTCACAGGTCGAGGGTGAGGCGTGGGCCGCGCGAGCGGCCCACGCAGATCATCATTGAGGCCCCCGCGGCCTTCTCCGCCTCGCCGAGGACGGAGTCGTGGTGCTCGGGCGTCCCCCCGAGCACCTTCGTCTCGCAGGTGCCGCACCAGCCCTCCTCGCAGGAGTACGCCACGCCCGGCACCACCTCCCGCACCGCGTCGAGCAGGCTCCGCCCCGGCTCCACCCGGACCGTGAGACCGCTCCGTCGCAGCTCCACCTCGAAGCCCCCCTCGGAGACTCCGGAGCTCTCGGAGCCCTCGGAGCTCGCAGGAGCCGTCGCCCCGAACCGCTCCGTGTGCAGCGCCCCCGTCCAGCGCTCCTCCACCGCCCGCAGCAGTCCCTCCGGGCCGCAGCAGTAGACGGCCGTCGACGGGGGAAGCACCCCGAGGGCCGCGTCCAGGTCGAGGAGCCCCGCCGTGTCCTGCGGCACCAGCGTCACCCCGGGCAGCCCCGCCAGCTCCTCGCGGTACGCCATCGAGGCCAGGCTCCGGCCCCCGTACAGCAGGGACCAGGAGGCCGGGGGCAGGGAGCGGAGCATCGGAAGCAGCGGGGTGATGCCGATGCCGCCCGCGACGAACAGGTACCGCTCGGCGGGCACCAGCGGGAAGCGGTTGAACGGCCCCCGCACCCCGAGGACCGTGCCCGGGCCCACGGAGGCGTGGACCTCCTCCGAACCGCCCCGGCCCGCCGGCTCCCGCAGCACCCCGAGCCGGTAGACCTCCCGGTCGTCCGGGTCGCCGCACAGCGAGTAGTGCCGGACCGCCCCGGACGGCAGGGTGACCTCCAGGTGCGCGCCGGGCTCCCACGGGGCCAGGTCGGCGCCCGAGGGGTCGGCGAGCAGCAGCCCGAGGACGCCCTCGGCCTCCCGGACGACCGACCGGACCGTCAGCCGGAACACGGACATGCGACACCTCGAAGCTCGGAACGGATGGTGAGGAGAACGGGCACGGGGGTCAGCGCGCGGCGCCCGCCGTCGGCGGGAGCAGCGGCTCCGGCCACACCCGGCAGAGCACCCCGTACAGCGCCGCGGCCACCGTGAAGGAGGCCGGCAGGCTCAGGTCGACGCCGTCCGTGAGGTCGGTCAGCGGGCCGACGTACAAGGGGTTGTTGACCCACAGGATCCCGACGAGGGAGCCCGCGGCGAAGGCGCCGGCCGCCCGCGGGTTGACCCCGCGCACGTACCAGTACCGCCCGCCCCCGCCCGTGGTGAAGGAGCGCAGCGCCTCCGCGTCGTACCGGCCCCGGTGGAGCCCGTACCCGACGAAGAGCACGGCCGCCCACGGCGCGACGACGGTGAGCAGCAGCGTCACGAACGCCGACATCGCGTCCATGGCGTCGTACACCACCGCCCCCAGGTACAGCACGGCCCCGGCGAGCAGCGCGACCACCGTGGTCACCGCCGCCCGCGAGGAGCGCCAGAACACCGAGTTGGCGGAGAGCCCCGCCGCGTAGAGGCAGAGGCCGGCCTGCGGCAGGGTGCCCGCGAAGCCGAAGAGCACCACCGCCACCGCGAACCAGCCGGGCACCGCGTCCGTCAGGCCCTGGAGCCACGGCTCGTCGGGCACGGGGAAGAGGGTCGTCACGTACGCGCCGGTCAGCAGCGCGGCGAGACTGCTGAGGAACATGGCCACGCCGCTGGCCCGGGCCACCCGCCCCGGCCGGGTGGAGGACGGCATGAAGCGGGTGTAGTCGCCCTGGAAGGTGGCGTAGGACAGCGGCACGGTCGCGGAGGCGGTCGCCGCGAGCAGCCAGGTGTGCAGGACGCCGTCCAGGGCCAGCGGCCCGCCGCCGTACCCCGGGTCGAACTTCGGGGCCAGCACGAGGAGGGTGCCGAGCAGGACCGCCCCGCCGGTGACGGCGGTGATCCGGTACGTGCGGACGAGCGCCTCGTGGCCGCGCACGGCGACCAGCGCGACCGCCGCCGCCGTCACGAACATGGCGACGGTCAGCGCCCCCGGGCCCGTCGGGGTGGAGAGCAGCCGGTGCCCCGCCACCATGACGGCGGTGCCGCCGGTCCACACGGCGATGGCGAAGAAGCCGAGCGCGGTCACCACCGTGAGGACGTTGCCGACGACCCTGCCCCGCACCCCGAAGTGCGCCCCGCTGGACACGGGGTCGTTGGTGCCGGTGCGGACGCCGAACCGGGCCAGCGGCGCGAGCAGCGCCGTCCCGACGGCGACGCCCACCGCGATCGCGCTCGCCGAGGCCCACCAGCCGAGGCCGAAGACCACGGGCAGCGCGCCGAGCACGACCGTGCCGAACGAGAACTGCGCGGACGGCCAGATCCAGCCGAAGTCGGCCGGGGACGAGGTGCGTTCGGCCTCGGGCACGGGCGCGACGCCGTCGTGCTCGGCCGTGGCCGCGCGGGGCGGCGCCGCGGTGGACGCCGCCCCGGTCGGTGTGGTGGTCACGGAGCGCCTCCGGAGGGGAGATCGGGAGCGGTGACGTCCTGTCCGGGCAGGACGTCGACCACCCGGATGGCGGCGCAGGCCGCACCCGAGAGCCGCTCCCCGCTCGTCAGGTCGAAGGTCGTGTGGTGCAGGGGGCAGGTGATGCGCAGCCTGTCCCCGTCGACCCTGCCGTACTTGAGCCGGCCCCCGCGGTGCGGGCAGACGGCGGCCGCGAGGACCTTGCGGCCGCCGGCCTCGACCAGGACGAGGTCCTCGGTCACCTGGCGGACGGTCGGCTCGTCGTCCCGCCGCCGTCCGACGGGCACGGCCGTCATGCGACGGTCTCCCGCGCCCGTGCCACGGCCGCCTCCGTGGCCGTGCCGACGATGTCGGAGGCCAGCCGCACGCCCGCCCAGATCTTCGCGAGGTCCGGCTCGTCGAGCGCGCGGATCGCCGTCCGCATGTGACTGCTGTGGTACGAGTCGATGTAGAGGTGCTCGGTGTAGTAGGCGTCGTTCCTGATCCCGAGCCGCTTGGCCGCCCGCGCGAAGCTCTGGAAGGCGTACAGGACGCTGGTCTCGAAGTAGGCGTACGCGCCCAGGAAGTACTGGGGCGAGGACGCCCGGCTCGCCAGCCAGTGGAACATGTTGACGTACGCGTAGCACTCGGGGACCGTCTCGTCGAGGTAGTCCTCCAGGCGCAGGCTCAGGCCGAGTTCGGTCAGCAGGTCCCGGTAGAGCTGGGAGTGCGCCTTCTCCTCGTTGCCGCAGCCCAGTTCGTCGATGAGGACCCGGAAGACCGCCATCGCCGAGCGGTACGGCAGCCGGGGCACGACCGGCAGCAGGGACTCGGACTCGGTGAGCCCGTCCAGGGCGAACTGCCGCACCACGGTCGTGAACTGTCCGAGCGTGGCGTGCTCGGCGAGGAAGGTCGCGCTCTCGGGGAGCGCGGCCTCCTCCTCGGCCAGGAAGTCCTTGAGGGCGTTCAGGAGTTCGCCGGCCGAGCCGAACCGGGGCGCGGACGCCTCGTACGCCCGCGCCTTGGGCAGGATCCACCGCTCCTCGATCGCGGTCATCGACCCGTAGTCCCCCAGGCTGGGCACCCGCCGGTAGAGGGCGTGCAGCTCGCGCTGGGCGGTCGCGGCCGGGGCCGCGACCGAGTGCGCGGCCACGGGGGCGGAGGCGGAGGGGAGGCCGCTCATGCCGCCTTCGCCTCCTCGTGGGTGGTGGTCGAGGAGATCACGCCACGCCGGTGCAGCTCCTTCTTGACCCAGCGGTACCAGTCGTCCCGGAAGATGCCGTACCGCTCGCAGACGGCGTTGAGCTCCGCCTGCCGCTCCGGGCTGGGGTCGACCAGCATCGCGTTGCACAGCGCGGGTTCGAGGTTGGCCAGCGGGCCGATGAAGCCGTCGACGCCGCGGACGTCGGCGAGGAGGTTCTCCCAGCCCTCGAAGACCGGGACGCCGGTGCCGGACTCGGTCGTCTTCCGGGTGAAGGCGGCGTCGCCGCTGGACTCCTTGATGCCGACGATCCCGGGGATCTCGCAGATCCGCAGCAGGGTGTCGAACTCGATGCGGTTGCCCGACAGCGCCTCCTCGTTGTAGAGGAAGATCGGTACGTCGAGGGCGGCCCGGATGGCCCGGTAGTGGTCGACAATCGCGTCCTGCGTCACGTCGGCGCCGAACGGGGTGGTGACCACGACGGCGTCGACGCCGAGCTCGACGGCCGTACGGGCCCGGTCGATCACCGAGGCGGTGTCGGGGAGCTGGATGCCGGCGAGGACGGGAAGCCCGCCGGCGTGCCTCACGGTGTACGCGACGACGTCCCGCCACTGCCGGGCGTCGAGCTTCCAGCCCTCGCCCGAGGTCAGGGCCGGCATGAGGCCGGTGACCTCGGAGCGGACGTGGTCCAGGAGGCGGGCGACGCTCTGCTCGTCGACGGTGCCGTGCTCGTCGAGGGGGGTGATCAGCGGGACGATCGTCCCGGAGTAGGTGCCAGGCATGGAAGGGGGGCCTTTCCGAGGTCTGTTCAGAGGGTGTCGGGGGCGACCGTCAGCACCAGCGACCGCTGGTAGAGGTCCTCCAGATAGGCGGGGAACACCGGCTCCCCGTCGGGGGAGGGGGCGCCCGCCGGGACGAGCGGTGCGACGGGCAGGCCGGTCGTCCGGAGCAGCCGGGGGCTCGCCGTGTGCAGCGTGCCCCCGCGGTTGGCGACCTGGGCGAGCAGCAGCCGCTCGTGGGTGGGCAGGCCGTCCAGCTCGGGCGCGGTGAAGGCCCGGCGGACGTCCGCCTCCTCGTAGCCGATCCGCTCGACGGCGAGGTCGGTGTGGAGGACGTCCATGAAGGGGTAGTACTCGTCCTGGGTCTTCCGGTCGTACCCCCACACGAGGTCGTCGCAGCGGCCGACCTGCTCCCAGCTCATGAGGACCCGGCCGGCGTCCCCGGCGGCGAGCCGGTCCGCGAAGAAGGCCTTGGCGGCGGTCCGGACGGCGTCGTCCCCGCTGTGCATGCCCATGAAGAGGGCGGCGTCCACGAACACGGGGGCGTCGGTGCCGGCGTCGGTGTCAGGCCGCATAGCGCTCGAGCACCTTCCGCATCCGCTCCATGGCGCCGGCGAACACCTCGGGCTCGCGGGCCAGGGCCAGCCGGACGAACCGCTCGCCCTTCTCCTTGCTGTTCCAGTAGAAGAAGGTGCCCGGCAGGACGTACACCTCCTCGTCGAAGAGGACGGCCTGGAGCTGGGTGGCGGTCAGGTGCTCCGGCTTGATCCGGAACCAGGCGACGCTGGTGCCGACGACCGGCTCCTGGAGCTCCAGGATCGTGCCGTCGAGGGCGGCGCGGGCGGCCTCGCCGTTGGTGGTGATGATGTCGCGGACGGAGGCGAAGCCGTCGGTGATGGAGTCCTCGACGTACTGCGTGACCATGTTGAGGACGAACGGCGAGACGTTCAGGAGGACGCTGGTGTGGAGGTTGTAGACCTCCTCCTGGATGTCCCGGCTGGCGGTGATCATGGCGCACTTGGCGTCCTGGATCGGCCAGGTCTTGCCGGTGTCCTCCATGACCATGTACGTGACGCCGGACTCTTCGAGCAGCTTGTAGATGTCCACCCGGCCGACGCCCTCGTCGCACAGCGCGAAGGAGGCGAAGCAGAAGTCCATCACCAGGACCTTGTCGTGGTCCACGCAGTAGCGGACGACCTCGCGGAAGCCCTCCAGCTTCTCGGCGAGCAGGGTGAAGCCGGTGGGGTTGTTCGGGTCGACGAGGTAGATCGCGTCCGCGTGGATCTGCTCGACCAGCCGGTCGTAGATCGCGTCCTTGTCGTGCAGCGCCGACTCGTCCACCGGCCCGAGCGGCACCTGCATGTTGCGCAGCAGGTCCACCAGGTTGTCGAAGCAGGGCTCGACCAGCTGCACGGACATGCCGCGCTGCTTCAGGAACATGCCGGCGACCATGGTCGAGACGCTGGCGGAGTACGACAGGAGCGTGCGGTCCATGGCGCGGGCGGTCGGCTGCTGGTGCAGGCGGAAGAACGCGTCCAGGAACTGGCGCTCGAAGTGGGCCTGCTGCTTCGACTCGGACTCGTGCCACAGCTCGGGGAGCCGCGAGACGATCCGCTCCTGGGAGGCGGACTGGCGCTGGTGGGTGTGCGCGTCGGCCAGGTTGAACCGGGTCTTCAGGGCTTCGATCTCGTGCTGGGTGAGGTCGACGAACGTGCTGACGTCTGCCTTGTCGGTCAACGACATGAAGAACTCCCGCTGTCGATGCGAATCTGCGTCCGGAATTCCGGCGGCGGGGACGACTGTAGGAGCTTCGAGCGCCCTTGCGAATAACGGCCGGGTCACGCAATTAATAATCATCGCGATGTTCTGCGGGCGAAAAAAAGGTACGACGGCCAGGCATTCCTCCGGGAGGAACGCCTGGCCGTCGTACCTGGTGTTCAGTCGATTATCGCAGCGAATTCAACTATTCGGTGGGCGTTATTCGGTCGCGGCCTGGAGCAGGATGTCCTCGTACACCTTCGGGTCGTCGGAGGCGATCACCGGCCAGCCGATGCCGTACGCGCCCTCCCAGCCCACGTCGATGCCGGGGTTGGCGTGGTCCGAGCCGTCGGACAGGAAGAGGTGCGGGCTGCAGTTGATCCGGTCGGTCCGCGAGAGCGCGGCCTGGTCCGCGAGGGACCGGCGGGCCCGCCCGTCGTCCAGCGCCTCGGTGAGGGCGTCGACGTCCACCGCGCCGGTGTCCGCGGCCACGTCCAGGATCACCTTGCGGTGGCTGATGCACCGCGACTCGGCCCAGAAGGCCCGGCGCAGCCCGAGGTCGAGCTGCTCCGAGGCGTTCAGGCTCTGCTCCTTCGCGGCGAGGACCGCCTCCAGGGCGGGCAGCGTCGTGGAGGGGTACAGCCAGTCCTTGGCCTGCCAGAGCTGCCAGCCGGCGGCCGGCTCCAGGCTGGCCATCCGGGCGACCTCGCTGTCCGTGCCGGGGCGCGGGCTCGGGGCGTCGTTCAGCAGCTCCAGCGGGAAGGCGCGCAGGTCGAAGGAGACCTGCTCCTCCAGGCCGAGCCGGGCCCGGGTGGTGTGCAGCCGGTGGACGGCGATGTGCGCGAAGGAGCACCAGATGTCGGAGTAGACGGTGATGACTCCGCGCGGCGGGATCGGATCGGTGAGGACGGGGTCGGGCATGGTTCTCCTCGGTTCGTGCGTGTCCGTGTACACGGGTGGGGCGTGGTCGGAGCGGAGCCGCGGGGGCTCAGCCGGCGAGGGACTCCTGGGCGTCGAGCGCCGCCTCCAGGTCGAGGTCGGCGCCGGGCAGCCAGGCGGGCAGGGAGGGGATGCGGGCCATGGCGTCGAAGAGCCGGGGCACGGCGTCCGCGCGCACGGTCGGCCCGTGCGCGCTCAGCAGGCGCGCGGGGTTCAGGGCGGCGAGGCCGCGCACCGGCCGGAGGAACTTCTCCTCGTCGACCAGTGCGGTCCAGGGGGCTATCGCCCTGTTCAGCACCTCGAACCCGTGGAAGAACTCCTCCTCGGCGAGGTCGGCGAAGTCCTGGGTCATTTCCTCCACCACCGTGCCGAAGCTGTCGGAGCTGTAGAGCGTGCCGTCCGAGTGGTCGAAGACGGCGAGGGTCCCGGGTGAATCGAACGTGGGCGGGCGGTGAAAACTCAGTTCGCGGTCGCCGATTTTCACATGGCTTCCCGGATTGGCGGTCACCAGGCGTTCCTGCGGAATGCTGAACTCTTCGGATATTCGCGTCGCCGATATCGCGTTGGTCAACACCTTCGCGTTCGGCGCGATTTCCAGGATGCGGGCGAGGGAGCCGGTGTGGTCGCGGTCGTCGTGGGTGACGACGACCCAGCGCAGGTCGGCGGGGTCGATCAGGGACCAGAGGGAGTCCAGGAAGCCCTCCCGGTCGACGGGCATCCCGGTGTCCACCAGGAAGGGCTCGCCCGACCGTACGAGGAAGGCGTTCACCGGCTGGTCGCCGAGACCGGGGATGGGCAGGGCCGAGGGGAGGACGTGGATGTCCGGCCCGGCGGTGTACGACGCTTTCATGACGCACCTTTCACGACGCGCCTCTCGTGACGCGTCTCGCGTGACGCACCGAGCGGGCCGGAGCCCCCGGGCGGGGGTCCCGGGGGCTCCGGCCCGGGATCAGACGAGCTGGATGGTCAGGGAGCCAGCGATCAGCAGGGCGAGGCCCAGGGCGCGCGGCTTGGTGAGGGAGCGCTGCGGAAGCTTGAACAGGCCCTTGTGGTCGATGAGCGCGGAGGTCAGCTGCTGGCCCGTCACGGTGAGGGCGATGGTCACCGCCGCGCCGATGGACGGGATGAGCAGGAAGGTGCCGGTGACGTAGGCGGCGGCGCAGGCGCCACCGAGCCAGCCCCACCAGGGCATCTTCTTCAGCGGGGCGATCTTGGGCTTCGGGGTGCGGCGGGTCGCGTAGAGCACCAGCAGGACGACGGCGATGGTGAAGGTCGCCACGGCGAAGCTGATCACCGCGACGGTGATGGGCTCCTTGAGCTGGGCGCGCAGCTGGGCGTTGACCGCGCCCTGCACCGGCAGCACGGCGCCGGCCACGACGCCGAGGGCGAGCCAGCCGGCGCGCCCGGCGCTCGACATCCTGGGTGCGCCGGCGGGGGCCGCGGCCTTCATGCCCCGGATGATCACGACGATGCCCGCGAGGACCGCCACGGCGCCCAGGACGATGCCGGCGCTGAGCTCCTTCCGCTCCAGGCCGAGGAGGCCGAAGAGGTCGAGCGCGAGCGAGGCGAACATCTGGCCGGTGACGAAGAGCCCGACGGCGGCGAGGGCGCCGAGCCGCGGGAAGAGCAGGATGCCGCTGGTGATGTAGAGCGGGCTGGCCAGTCCGCCGAGCAGCTGCCAGGGCTCGACGTCGGGCAGCTTGCCGAGCGCGCCGAGCGCCCCGGCCGCCACCGCGAGGACGACGAGCAGGCCGGTCGCGACGCCGAGCTGGATGGTGGAGGCGCCGTAGGGGGTGCCGACGGCCGAGTTGAGCTGGAGGTTCACCGAGGCCTGGACGGCCAGGAGGCAGCCGACCAGCAGGGCCGCGGCGAGGAGCGCGGTGTGCATGGGATCTCCCTGGGGCGGGATGGCGAGCGGTAAATGGACGCTGAGTCCGTTTAGCATGCCACTCGACACAGCAAGTGGACAAGGTGTCCACTTATCTTGGGGAGAACTTGAGGGAAGTAGGGTCGGGCCATGAGCGACGACGAGCAGCGGGGCGGGGGAGCCGACTCCGTGCACCGGGTCGACGGGCTCCTCGGCGACCTCCAGGCCGCGGACGAGCGGCCGGTCGCCCCGCGCAGACGCGCGGACGCCGAGCGGAACCGCGCCCAGATCCTGGCCGCGGCCGAACGGCTCTTCGCGGAACAGGACCCCCGGTCGGTCACCATGGACCGGATCGCCAAGGCCGCCGGGGTGGGCCGCGCCACGCTGTACCGGAGCTTCCCGGATCCCTCCTCGATCGCCGTGGCGCTGCTCGACGAGCACGAACGCCGACTCCAGGGGCAGCTCATCTACGGCCCCCCGCCGCTCGGGCCCGGCGCGCCGGCGGGGGAGCGGCTCGCGGCGTTCTACCTGGCGATGCTCGACCTCCTCGAACGGCACCTGCCGCTGGCCCTGGGGGCGGAGACGGGCTCGGCGCGCTTCCGGACGGGCGCGTACGGCTTCTGGCGCGTCCACGTCCGGATCCTCCTCGTCGACCACGGGGTCCGGGACCCGGACCCGCTGATCGACATCGCGCTCAGCCCGCTGTCGCCGGAGCTCTTCCAGTTCCAGCGCCACGAACTCGGCCTGTCGGTCGAGCGCGTCGGCCGCTCGCTGACGGCCTTCGCACGCCAGCTGCTGCGGTCGGGGGACGGGCACTGAGGAAACTCCGCGAGGGGTTTCGCGAGGGGTGCCACGAGGGGGATCGCGAAGGGTTTCGTGGGGGGTGCCACGAGGAGGCCCGTGAAGGGTTTCGCCAGGAGGGGCCGGAAGCCGGGCACCGGCGGGGGCCCGGCTCGTCGACGCCCCGGACCGGCGCCGCCCGGGCCTACGTGGGCCGTGGCGCGCGCGGGGTGGAGCGGGGCGGCGGCGTGGGGCCCGGTGCCGGGCGGGGTGCCTGGCCCTGGGCGCGCGGGTCCGGCGCGGCGGTGCGCGGAGCCTGGGGGCGGGGGCCCGGGGAGGGGGAGGGGGAGGCGGGGGCCGGAGCGGGGCCGTACGACGTCTGCCCCGGCGCGTGGGGTGCCGGGGTCGAGGTCGGGCCGGGTCTCCGCGCGTCGACGGAGCCGTACGGCGGCGGGGCGGCCGGGTGGACGAGGCCGGGCAGGACCAACTCCCAGATGCGGCGCAGCCGTTCCTCTGCGGAGCCGTGCAGGGCGCCGGTCTCGGGGACGCACGGGCCCTGCGGCCCGCCGTCGGCGAGGAGCCGGAGCGCGTCGGCCGGAGGGCAGGGGCGGCGCATCTCCAGCTCGACCCCGGTGACCACGTAGCCGATCAGCGTTGCGACGGCCGTCGCGTCCACGCCGGGCCGCAGGGCCTGCTCCGCCACCGCGTACCGTGCCAGACGGCCCACCTCGCGCCGCCAGGGACAGTCGCGCGAGAGGGCGGGGTCGGCCGGCTGGAGCTCGCGGGCCAGGCGCTCGCCCGCCCGGGCCACGTGGTCGGTCTCGAAGAGCCGGATGAGGGCGTGGGTGGTGATCACCAGCTTGTCGACCGCCGTGCCACCCACCCCCTCGGTCGATAAGCAGGCCGACTCGACGGTGATGCCGGTGACCGCGCGGGCGCGGGCGCGCACCGCGACCGCCAGGTCCGCCTTCGTCGCGAAGTGGAAGACCAGCGCGCCCGTCGTCACCCGGGCCTCCCCGGCGATCCTCGCCAGGGACGCCCGCTCGTACCCCAGCCTGTCGAAGACCCGCGCGGCCGCCGACAGGATCTCCTGTCTGGTCCGTTCCGCCCGCTGTTGAATCGCCATCGGCTCCCCCGTCGGGTTGGTTGTTCGGAAGGTGTCGGAGTGTTGAGTTCCGGCCCGTGTCCGTGACCGACTCGAAACTATCCGGCCGGAGAGTGGCGAAACGTGGCTCGTCGTCCGCCCGGCCGGAATTGGGGCTTGACGCCGCCCTCCCTCCCAGGTCGCGGGCGCGCGACCGGCACCGGGCGCCCGCGAAGTGACCGGAACCCGGAGCGTTGCCTGTCAGGTGGATTCGGCCGTTCCGGTGGCCTCGGAACCCCGCGACCGGGAGCGCGGACGGGAGCGGGAGACGGCCACGCCCGCGAGGCACAGCACGCCCCCGGCGAGGGTGAGCGGACCGGGCAGCTCGCCCAGGAACGCCCACGCGAGCAGCACCACGAGGGCGGGCACGGCGTACGTCGTCGCGCCCATCCGCCCGGCGGTCGTACGGGCGAGGGCATAGGCCCAGGTCGTGAACGCGAGCGCGGTCGGGAACACGCCGAGGTAGACCATGTTCAGGGTCGCCGACAGCGGCGCCCGCCCCACCTCCGCGGCCAGCTGTCCGGCGAACGGCAGGCACGCCACCGCCCCCACCAGGCACCCGAAGGTCGTCACCTGGAGCGCGCTGCCGTGCGCGAGCGCCGGCTTCTGGGCGACGACCCCGCCCGCGTACGCCACCGCCGCGAGCAGGCAGAGGAGGACCCCCAGCACCGAGGCGTGGCCGCCGGAGGAGCCCCGGGACATCGAGAGGCCGACGGTCACCGCGCCCGCGAACGACACCGCCATGCCCGCGAGGAGCCGGGGCGGCAGGGACTCCCCGAGGAACCGCGCGCCGAGCAGGGCGATCAGGATCGGTCCGACGTTCACCACCATCGCGGCCGTGCCCGCGTCGACCTCCTGCTCGCCCCAGTTGAGCACCACCATGTACACCCCGAACCAGAGCAGCCCCGAGACCGCGATCCCGGGCCACGCCGCCCGGGGCGGCGGTCCCTCCCGCCGGACCAGGAGGACGGCGGCGAGGACCAGGGCCCCGGAGAGCAGCCGTCCGAGCGCGAGCGCGCCGGGGGAGTAGGCGGCGCCCGCGCTGCGGATGGAGACGAAGGCGGAGGCCCACAGGACGACGGTGACACCGGCCGCGGCGAGCGCGAGCCGGGAGGACGACTTCTGCATGCCCCGACGGTAGGCGGAGGATCGTTCGGAGTTCACCGCAATATCCCGAGAGCCGGGAGCCGGGAGCCGGGAGCCCGGAGTCGGACCCGGGTCCGAGCCCGGCCCCCGGACCGCGTCGAGAGCGCCGCTACCCCCTCGACCGCTCCCGCCGCAGCTCCCACAGTCGCCACACCCCGCTGTTGTCCGCGACGAGGTAGTGGCCCCCGGTGACCGCCGGCCTGGCCGCCACGTAGTTCTTCTTCTGCCAGAGGGGCACCAGCGGGACGTCCCACGCCACCACCCGCTGGATCGCCCGGAACCGCTCGACGCTCCTGGCGCGGTCGACGAACCGCTGCGTCACCTCGATGGAACCGTCGATCGCGGCCGACGCGTAGCCGTTGTGAAGGGCGTTGCCGCTCCCCACCAGCGGCTGGACGAACGTGTCGGGATCGGGGAAGTCGGGGCTCCACTGCAGGACGTAGGCGTCGAACTCACCTCTCTTGTACCGCTCCTGGTACGCGACCCAGTCGGCCTCCTCGACCAGCTTCACCCGGAACAGCCCCTCCCGCTCCAGCTGCGCCTTCAGCGCGCGCGCCTCGACGGCGGCGCTGCCGACCTGGTGGCCCAGGGTGATCCGCACCGGAGTGGGAACGCCGGCGTCGCGCAGCCGCCGTGCCGCCCACTGCGGGTCCGATTCGGGGTACACGTCGTAGAAGTCGGTGCCGTGTCCCGTGACGCCGCGCGGGACGAGCGAGTAGAGCGGCGACACGGTGTCCTTGAACACCGTCTCCGCCAGGCGCCCCCGGTCGACGAGCGCGGCGACGGCCCCGCGGACCGCGACGTCCCCCAGGGGCCGGTGCGCCGGGCGCGTGTTCAGGACGAGGTAGCGCCCCACCGTGCTCTCCCCGACGGAGAGGCGCACGTCCGGGACCTCGCCGCCCTCCAGGGTCGCCAGCGTCGCGGCGGTGAGCCCGGCGTGGGCGATGTCGATCTCCCTCGCGTCCCACGCCTTCTCGACCTCCTGGGAGGTCTTGTAGTAGCGGATCTCGACCGGCTCGCCCTTCTCGGGAACGGCTCCCCGGTACGAGGGGTTCGGTACGAGGGAGATCCGGGCGCCCTCCTCGTGGGAGGAGACGACGTAGGGGCCCGACCCCGGGAAGGTCCGCCGCGTCCGGAGCGCGCTCCGGGGGAACTCGGCCGGATCGACGATGGACCCCGCCGGCGTGGCGATCTTGGAGGGCCAGGTGGCGTCCGCCGTCGCGAGGTGGAAGGTCACGAAGGGGCCGCTCACCTCCACCGAGACGAGGTTCGCGAACAGCGGCGAGGGCCCGAGCGGATTGCGGATCTTCAGGATGCGGTCGAACGAGTGCTTCACGGCTTCGGCGGTGACCGGATGCCCGTTGGAGAACGTGAGGTCCCCGCGCACCCTGCACCGGTAGGTGGTCAGGGACCCGGCGAACCCGCACGATTCGGCCGCGTCCGGCCGGGGGACGGTCGCCCCGGGGTCGAAGGTGAGCAGTGCCTGGTAGATGTTGCTGTACAGCGCCCAGGACCCGCTGTCGTAGCCCCCGGCGGGGTCGAGGCGGGTGAGGCTGTTCGCCGTTCCGATGACGACGGGTTCTCCGGGCGGGGCCGTGAACGGCAGCAGCCGGTACCCGCAGGCCGCCAGTAACACGCAGGCTCCCGCCGTGATGCCGAGGCTTCTGCGTTTCATGCGATCGTCTTCCTTCTGCGTGGGGGGAATCGTCGGCGGACGGCCGACGCGATGCCGCGCAGCCCCGGCGGGGGAAGTCGCCGGGGCTGCGCGGACATCGGGGAAGGGGCGGATCGGTGCGGGGCCCGGATCAGCCGCCGGTGACGGCGCTCAGGGTCTTGCCGGCGTCGGAGAGGCCGGCGCCGCAGCCGCCGGAGCAGGTGCCGGGCAGCGCGACGGTGTTGCTCTTGATCGTCTGCTCGATCCGGGCGGGGGTGAGGGAGGAGTCCTTCTGCTTCAGCAGCGCGGCCAGGCCCGCGACGTGCGGGGCGGCCATGCTGGTGCCCTGGTAGTAGGTGTAGGTCTCGTCGCCCGGGGACTTGGTTCCCTTGTTGAGGGTGGACCGGATGCCGTCCGTGGCGCGCACGGAGGTCTCGCCGCCGGGGGCGGTGACGTCGACGACCTTGCCGTAGTTGGAGTAGGCGGCGCGGTCGCCCTCGCGGTCGGAGGCGGCGACGGTGATCACATTGGCGCAGCCGGCCGGGCTGTAGGCGGCGGCGTCCGTGTTGTCGTTGCCGGCGGACACGACGACGGTGGTGCCCCGGTCCCTGGCGCCCTTGAGGGCGGCGTTGTAGGCCTGGTCGCAGGTGAACTTGCCGCCCAGGCTCATGTTGACGACCGCGGCGGGGTTCTTGTTGGCGGGCACGCCGGTCACGGTTCCGCCCGACGCCCAGGTGATGGCGTCGATGATGTCGGAGGTCGTTCCGCCGCACCTGCCCAGGACGCGGACGGGCAGGATGTTCGCCTCGTGGGCCACGCCGACCACGCCGGACCCGTTGGCCGCGGCCGCGATCGTGCCGGCGACGTGGGTGCCGTGCCAGGAGCTGTTCCTGTCGCCGGACGGGACGGGGTTGCCGTACTTGTCCTTGCCGCACTCGCCCTTCTTCAGCCAGTCCCCGGCGTCGGAGGGGTCGTTGTCGCGACCCCCGCCGTCGTTGGCCGTCCAGGTGTCGGAGACGAAGTCGTAGCCGGGCAGCAGCTTCGAGTCCAGTTCGGTGTGCTCGGTGATGCCGGTGTCGATGACCGCGACGGTGACGCCCTTGCCGGTGGCCTGCTTCCAGGCCGCGGGAACGTTCATGCCGGCCGTGGTCTCGTACAGGTCCCACTGGGCCTCGTACTCGGCGGGGTCGACCGCGGTGGCGTACACCCGGCGGTCGGGGACGACGTAGGCGACGTCCGGGTCGGCCAGGAAGGCCGCCGCGACCTTCTGCGCGTCCCGGACCTCGTCGGCCTCGGGCAGTTCGACCAGCGCCGCGCCCGTGCCCAGGCGGCGCTCGAAGGAGACCGGCTCGCCGGTCTTGCCGGCCTTGGTCTCGGCGTCCTTCACGGCCGCCTCGTTCGACTTCGCCTCGGCCGCCTGGGACTTGTACCCGACGATGAAGCCCTGGACGAGCTCGGTGGCGCCGGTGACGTCGGCGGCCACGGGGGTGGTGACCTCGCCGGCGCGGGCGGGAGGGACCGTGTCGGAGGAGCCGCCGGCGAAGGCGACGCCGGTGCCCATCACGGCGGCCGCGGTCGCGACCGCGAGGGATATGCGGAGGGGGGTGAAACCGTGCACTGTGGTTCCTTACGTTCCGGATGCCGCCCGTTCTGCTGTGGGGGGTCGGCAGGTGGGGGTGTGCACGAAGGGCGGGGGGTCGGTACGCCCGTGGCCCGTCGTGGTGCGGTCGGCCCCGCCGTGGAGGGCGGGTGATCGACCGGTGGCGGAAACCTACGAGCGGGAGCGACCGGAAGACCATCCGGGTGCCGCACATACGGACACCTATTTATCTCGACGCGGGTCGCGGGGGCCGGGGGAGCGGTGCGCGCCGCCCGGGACGGCCCCGGAGGGTTGATTGCGTATCCGTGGAACCGGCCCTCCGGATGTTCGGGAGCGCGCGCGGGACCCTAGGTTCGGGTGCCGGTCGACCGGACTCGCGGCCCCGTGCGAAACCCGCGCGGGACCGGTCCAGCCTCGGTCGGCCGGCATTGTGCACGGGCGTGCGGAACGAGCTGTGCGCGCCGCCCTCGGGCAGTCCCGGCCGGATGGCATCGCGCCCCGCTTTCCCGCGGTCGGCCGGGCGTGCTCCGCGGCGCGCCCGTCGCCGAAGGCTCTTCCGCGCGCCCGGGCACTCGTTCCCTGGAATACCGGACCGAACGCGAGCGACCCCTCGCGAATCCGGCCGCCCGCCGCCGACGATTTCGCGTCGCGCGGCTTTTTCCGTTTCGTACGGGGAGAGACGGTGAGAATCCCGCTCCGGTGCCCGTGTGCTGCCGTTGCCTCCTTGATACGGTTCCGGAATCGACTCGCGCGGACCGGTGGTCCGGGAACGGGAGCGGAATGCGTCGCGCGGAATTCCCGCCCCGGTCGGATCCGGGCCGGTCCTGACCGTCCGGAAGAACTCCGTGTCGCCGGAAGAAATCCGGTCCGCCCGGAAGAACGCCGGTCCGCCATGAAGGACTGCGGTCCGCTCGTAAGAACTCCGGTCCGCCCGGAAGAAGGAGAGCGAGGATGACGGCGTGAACGAGGCGCGTGGTTCCGCTCTGCGGCCCCTGGCCCGGGTCCTCGCCGACGGGCGTGCCGAACCGGTGCTGCTGTTCGTCGAGGGCGCCGCCGGCACCGGCAAGAGCCATCTGCTCCAGGAACTCGCCGACCTGCCCGGGACGGCGGAGACGGTCCGCGTGCGGTGGCGGTGCGGGACCGACGGCGGGCCGCCGGACGAGGACGCGCACCGGCGGGTGCCGACCCTGTGGCTGGTGGACGACGTGCACCGGGCGGACGAGGACGAGCTGCGGCGGCTGCGCCGGGTCCTGGAGTGCCTGGGGCCGGGCTCGGCGGCGGCCGTGGCCTACCGCCCCGAGGAACTCCCCGTGTCCGGACTGCCGTTGGGCGCCCCGCCGGTGGCGTACCCGCCCCGCCTTGCGGTGCTCCGGCACCGGCCGGAGCCCTGGGACGAGGAACGCGTCCGCCGGGCCGCCGCGGAGGCGCTGGGCGGGAACTGCACGCCCGAGGCGGTGCGCAGGCTGCGCGAACTCACCGGCGGGGTGCCCCGGGTGGTCGTCGACCTCCTCGCCGTACTGGGGGAACGGCATCCGCCCTTCGCCGGTACGGCCACGGAGGTGGAGGCGGCCGGGGTGCCGGCCCGGCTCGCGGAGCTGGTGCTGAGCCGTACGCACGCGCTGTCCCCGGCCCACCGGCCGGTGGTCTGGGCGGCCGCCGTCCTCGACGGGCCCGCCGGCCGCGACGAGCTGATCGCGGTCTCGGGGCTCGGAACCGCGATGGGAGGCGACGCGCTGCTGCGGGCCCTGGAGGTCGCGGCCCTGGCCGAGCTCGCCGAGGGCCGCTACGGCTTCGCCGTCCCGCTGGCCGCACCGGCCGTCCGCGCCTGCGTGCCCGGCCCCGTCCGCCAGGACCTGCACGGGCGGGCGGCGGACGCGCTGGGCCGCAGACAGCCCGTGCCCTGGGACGCCGTGGCCGAGCACCGCAGGGCGGCCGGCGACACCCGCAGATGGCTCGGGGCGGTGGAGCGGGCGGCCGAGTCGGCGGCGGCGTCCGGCCGGCACGAGCAGGCCGTCGCGCTCCTCGAACGGACGCTGGCCACCCCCGGCCTGCCCCCGCGGAGCCGGGCCCGCCTCGCACCGCTCCTCGCCCGCAGCGCGGTGACCGGGCTGCGCTCGGACCGGACCGTGGAGGTCCTCGCGCAGATCGTGCGGGACGCCTCCCTCCCCCCGGCCGTGCGCGGAGAGCTGCGGCTCGACCTGGGGCTGATGCTGTGCAACCAGATGGGCCGGTTCCCCGAGGGCTGGCGGGTCCTGGAGACCGCCGCCGCCGAACTGCGCGAGGTCCGGCCCGGCCTGGCCGCGCGGGCCATGGCGGCCCTCCTCACCCCCTACTGGCCGGGCCACTCCATCGACGTCCACCGGGGCTGGCTGGCCGAGGCCGTGGCCGCCGCGGACGCCAGCGGGGACGACGCCATGCGCACGGCGGTCCTGGCCAACCGGATCGGGCTCGCCATGAGCTGCGCCGACCCGGAGGCGTGGGACCTGGTGAAGGAACTGCCCGTGGAGGGCGCCGATCCCGCGTGCGCCCGGCAGGCGGCACGCGGCCTGTGCAACGCCGCGGACTCCGCGGTCTGGCTCGGCTTCCACAAACGGGCCGAAGACCTCATGACAGAAGGGCGCGACCTGTCCGCGCAAAGCGGCGCGCCCTACACCGAACAAGGCGTACTGGGAACGCGGTTGATCCAGGAGTGGTGGACCGGGCAGTGGCCGGGCCTGGCCGAGAAGTGCGAGGACTTCATCGCCGCAACCGCCGACATGCCGTACCTCGCCTCCGACGCCTACCTCGTCCGCGGCCTGCTCGCCCTTGCCCAGGGCGACTGGGGAGAAGTCCTGACCTGGCTGTCGCAGCGGGGGACGTTCGGGACGGAGAAGCTGCCCGTGCCGCTGGGCGCGACGGCGGCCGGCGCCATGATCCGCCTCGCCCTGGCCCGCCAGGAGGTGGAGGCCGCGGCCGAGCAGGCGCGCGCCGCCTGGGCGGTGGTGGCCGCGAAGGGCGTGTGGCCGTGGGCCGCGGAACTCGCGCCGTGGGCCGTGGAGGCGCTGGCGCGCGCGGGTGACGGGGCCGCGGCGCACACCGTGGTCCGGGACTTCTCCCGGGGCCTCGGCCGGGGCGACGCGCCCGCCGCCGGGGCCGCGCTGATCTGGAGCAGGGCCGTACTCGCCGAGACGGAGGCGCCGGACCGGGAGGGGCGGGCCGGGCTGCTGCGGGCCGCGGAGCTCTACCGGGAGGCCTCGGCGGCCTACGCGGAGCTGCCCCGCCCCTACACCCGCGCGCTGACCGCGGAGGGCGCCGCGCGCTGCGTGCTCGCGGCGGACACCGAGGTGGAGGCCGGGCCGGACACCGGGGCGGACACCGGGGCGGACGAAGGACCGGCCGCCCTGTCGGCGATCGCCGAACTGGAATCCTGCGCCCGGAGCTTCACCGAGCTGGGGGCCGTCTGGGACGCGGCGCGGGCCAGGGCCCTGCTGCGCACCCGCCTGCCGGCGAAGAAGGGCCGGCCGCCCGGGCGCCCCTCGCACGCCGACGAGCTGTCCCCCCGCGAGACGGAGGTGGCCCAGCTCGCGGTCTCCGGCCTGACCAACCGGGAGATCGCCGCGACCCTCCACCTCTCCCCCCGGACGGTGGAGCAGCACATCGCCCGCGCCATGCGCAAGACCGGGGCGCTCTCCCGCCGCGACCTCGCCCACCGGCTGGGACGCACCCCCTAGGGGATGCGTCCCGGCGGGGGCAGGAGGGGCCCGCGGTCCCGGAACGTTCCGTCGTGGGCCCAGGCATCCACGGTCGCGGCCGTCCAGTCGAACACCCAGCCGGGGCGCAGCCCGCGCGCTCCCCAGCCGTCCGGACGCCGACGGGGCAGCGGGAAGCCCGCCCTCTGCGCGGCGGCCGCCGTGTCGCAGGTCTCGCGCGCGATGCGGAGGGCGTCCGACCAGGTGTCGGCCGGGCCGGTGAAGACGTGCAGCCCGCACTGCTCGGGCCGTACGGAGTTCTTTATGGGGACATTGACCTGGAAGTAGACCTTGGTCATGGTGCCGTCTCCTCGGTTCCGCGCTTTCCCGTGCGGCGGACCGGACCCCTCGGGGTCCTTTCGACTTCCTGTCCGCTCGGCCGCCGGCCGGACCCCGTCAACCTACGAACCGGCCCGGGCCCTGAATATCCGGAAACGGCGAATCACCTATACGTATCCCGTACGTATCACGCGCATCCCGTCCCGTACGTATCCCGTCGTCGTACGGAGCGGCCGACGTCCCGGCATATGCCGGTCGGATTCCGGCGAGGTGATCTCCGGTCGGCAGAGGCGATGTCCGGCCGAACAGAGTCGCTCTCCGGTCGAAGAGAGGCGCCCTCCGGTCAACAGGAGATCCTCGAATTCTGTTAAAAACTGCCCGACGCACGTGCCTTGAAGTTCATCGGATCGCTGAGCAATAGTTCGGGCCACGGCGAGTTTTCCACTCCCCGTCAGGCAGGAACCGCCCTTCGCCGGTGCGCTTTTGGCGCATTCCGGCGATACACCCCCCATCGGGTTCCTGGCTGTCATCCGGAAGGAATCAACGTGCGTCACTCTCGTAAGTACCGCCTGGCCGCGCTCGGCGTCGCGCTCTCGGCCTCGACGGCCCTGGGGATCCAGACCGCGGCGCAGGCGCAGGGCACGGAGCCCGCCCCCCGCTACCAGCCCGAGATGGTCGAGGCGTTGGCCGCCTCGCTCGGCGTGAGCGAGAAGGCCGCGACCGACCGCCTGGACCGGCAGGACGCCCAGCAGACCAGGCTCGCCCAGTTGGTGAAGAGCGGGATATCCGGCGACGGCGCCTTCTTCGACGCCTCCGGCACGCTGACCGTCAACGCCGGCGACACGGCGGAGGAGGCCAGGATCGAGAAGGCCGGCCTCGCCGCCCGGGTGCCCGCCCGCGGTCAGGCCGAGCTCGACGGGATCAAGGCCGAACTCGACGCCCTCGCCGCGAAGAAGGTCCCCTCCGGAGTCGTCGGATGGTCCGTGGACCTGGCCTCCGACAAGGTGACCGTCAAGGTCAACAACGAGCGGGGCGCCGCCGCCAGAGCGTTCCTCGCCGCGGCCGCGAAGCACGGCTCCGCCGTCGAGATCGTGCGGGGCCAGCAGGAGTTCGCGCCCCAGGCCGCGATCTACCCCGGCAGCAAGATGACGTTCAACAACACCAGCAACTACTGTTCCGTCGGCTACGGCGCCCGCGACAGCTCCGGCAAGCAGTACCTGGTGACCGCCGGGCACTGCGTCACCAACACCCTGCGCTACGACGGGACGGCCTTCGCCCAGGGTCACAAGACCCGCTACGCGCTCGGCACCCGCAGCGTCGACATGGGCATCCTGACCGTCAACTCCGGTCACTCGATCGTCACCAGCGTCGGCACCTGGGGCCAGGGCAGCACCGGCACGGTCGCCGTCAAGGGCGGCAGCCGGGCCTCGTCCGGCGCCGCGATCTGCAAGTCCGGCGCCACCACCGGCTGGACCTGCGGCACGATCGGCTCCTACAACAACACCGTCACCTACAAGGACCTGAACGGCGGCCCCGACACGGTCGTCACCGGCCTGGCCACCTCCAGCGTCTGCACCGAGGGCGGCGACAGCGGCGGCGCGTACATCTCCGGCAACCAGGCCCAGGGCATGACCTCCGGCGGCCCGATCGGCCAGGAGTGCACCGGCGGGGTCAACTCCCGCGGCACCTCGCACTTCCAGCCGCTCGACGACGCCCTGCGCTACTACGGGCTGACGCTCAACACCAACTGAACACGTCCGTGACAGGACCGGCGGGGGGTCGCTCGCGCAACGAGGCGAGCGGCCCCCGGCCGCTCGCCGCCGGAGCCCCGCGTCCCGCCCGCCCGCCGTCCCCGCCCGCTGGAAGACGCCATGCCGAACACCCCCCACACCGACGGCACGGACACGATGTTCGCGGCCGTGTTCAGAGAGGCCCTGCGGCGGCGGGGCCTGCCGCTGGACCGCGTGCGCGACCATCTGGAGTCGTGCGGGATCACCCTCAGCCTCGCCACCCTCAGCTACTGGCAGAGCGGCCGCAGCCTGCCGGAGAGGCCCCAGTCCCTGCGCGCCGTCGACGCCCTGGAGCCCTTCCTCGGCCTGCCGCGCGGCGCCCTGCGCTCACTGCTGAGGCGCCGGCCGCGCGGCTGGGTCCCGCAGCACGACCCGGCCGCCGTCCGCGGCGTCTACGGCGAGAACTCCGACCTCGAAAAGGTCCTCGGCGACACCTTCCCGCACTTCAACGCCGGTCTGCGGCGCCTGGTCGTCCACGAGTCGCTGCGCGTGAACGAGCACCGGCTCATCGACGAGATCCGCGTCACCGTCGCGGTCAGGGCCGTCCGCGACGACGCGCGGCACCTGACGGTCATCCACACCCTGGACTCGGCGGAGCCCGACGCGGTCGGTCTCACCGTCCCCCACGGGCCGCCCCCGACCGTCCGGTCGCAGCCGGAACCGAACTGCGTGGTCGCGGAGATCCCGCTCGGCCGCCGACTGGCCAGGAACGAGACCGCCGTCGTCGAGTACACGCTCCGCTCCGCCGCCACCGCGGGCGTCTCCCACCACTACGAACGCCGCGTCACCACCCCCCTGCGGACCTATCTGCTCCAGGTCCGCTTCCACCCCTCGGCGGTGCCGTCGACGTGTTGGCACTACTACCGCGCGCGACTCGGCGCGGAGCCCCGGAACCGGCAGCTCGCGCCGCTGGACGCCTCCCACACGGCGCACCTGCTGCCCATGAAGTGCCCGCCGGGCGCGTACGGCGTCGAATGGCGGTGGGCGGACTGAGGCCCGACGAGACCCCGCGCGGTGGCCGGGACCGTCACCGCAGCGCCTCCGGCGCGATCCCCAGGCACGTCCGCAGCGCCTCCTCGCCCGCCGGGGTCACCTTCACGGCCCGCTCGGACCCGATCCGCACGCACCACCCGGCGTCGAGCGCGTGGCGGCAGAGCGCGGCGCCCGCGACCCCCGCGAGGTGCGGCCGGCGCTCAGTCCAGTCGAGGCAGCCGCGCGCGACGGGCCGCCGCCCCTTCCGCACCAGGGCGATGCCCTGCTCGCCGAACCACGCCAGGCCCCGGTCCGTGAGCGCGAACCCGGTGTCCTGCCGGAGGAGGCCCCGCGCGGTCAGCGCCTCCGCGATCGTGATGCCGAGCCGTCCGGCGAGGTGGTCGTAGCAGGTCCGGCCGCGCGCCATCGCCTCCCCGGCGCTCGCCTCCCGCAGCGAGCGGGGCCGCGCGGGCACCGGGGGACCGGACCGGGCGGCCAGGTCCTCGACGAGGTGCGCGATCCCGGGGTCGGCGAGCCGCACGTACCGGTGCCTGCCCTGCCGCTCCTCCGTGAGCAGTCCGCCCCCGACCAGCTTCCCGAGGTGCTCACTCGCGGTGGACGGCGCCACCCCGGCGTGCCGGGCGAGCTCCCCGGCGGTCCAGGCCCGTCCGTCGAGCAGGGCGAGCAGGAACGCGGCGCGGCTCTCGTCCGCGAAGAGCGCCGCGAGCGCGGCGAGGTCACTGGCCGTCATGTCCCCAGACTGCCGCACTCACCCTTCGGCGCCGGCCGAACCGTCGCGCACACCGCCCCGCCGATCTACCCGGTCCGCCCGTGAGGCGTACTGCGCGGCCAGGCCGTCGAGGAGCGCCCGCAGGCCCGTCTCGAAGGCGCCCTCGTCGACCTGCCGGCGGTGCTCCGCGAGGAGGTGGGCCTGCCCGAGGTGGGGGTACTCGGCGGGGTCGTACGCCGTCTCGTCGTCGACGAACCCGCGGGCGAAGGAGCCGAGGGCCGAGCCGGTGATGAAGTACCGCATCAGGGCGCCGATGTGCGTGGCCTGGGCCGGAGGCCAGCCCGCGCGGACCATCGCGCCGAAGACGGCGTCGGCGACCCGCAGACCGGCCGGCCGGCGGCCCGGCCCCCGGGCGAGGACCGGGACGATGTGCGGGTGGTCGGCGAGGGCGGCGCGGTAGGAGACCGCCCAGTCGTGCAGCGCGGTCCGCCAGTCGCGGGGGTCGTCCTCCGCGAACATCGACAGGTCGATCTTCGCGCTCACCGCGTCCGCCACGGCGTCGAGGATCTCGTCCTTGGTGCGGAAGTGGTTGTAGAGCGAGGGACCGCTCACCCCGAGCTCGGCCGCGAGCCGGCGGGTGGAGAGCGCGGCGAGGCCCTCCGCGTCGACCAGCGCGCCCGCCGTCTCGACGATGCGGTCTCGGCTGAGCAGGGGCTTGCGCGGTCGGGCCATGGCGCACATAGTAGGCCTGCGCTTGTAAAACTAGCAGTGGTAATTAAAGTGACCGCGGTCGGACGGGTGAGGTGGCACGGTGGATCTGGCGCTGAGCGAGGAGCAGGAGGCCGTACGGCGGCTCGCCGAGGACTTCGTCGCACGTGAGGTGAGCCCGCACGCCACCGCGTGGGACCGTGCGGAGGAGGTGGACCGGGGGATCGTGAAGAAGCTCGGCGCCGTCGGCTTCCTCGGTCTCACGATCCCGGAGGAGTACGGCGGTTCGGGCGGCGACCACCTCGCGTACTGCCTGGTGACCGAGGAGCTGGGCCGCGGCGACTCCTCCGTGCGCGGCATCGTCTCCGTCTCGCTCGGCCTGGTCGCCAAGACGATCGCCTCCTGGGGGAGCGAGGAGCAGAAGCGGGCGTGGCTGCCCCGGCTCGCCTCCGGCGAGGCGCTCGGCTGCTTCGGCCTCACCGAGCCGGGCACCGGCTCCGACGCCGGGAACCTGG
The DNA here is from genome assembly GCF_040702165.1 of Streptomyces sp. NPDC086147. Lineage (NCBI taxonomy): Bacteria > Bacillati > Actinomycetota > Actinomycetes > Kitasatosporales > Streptomycetaceae > Streptomyces > Streptomyces sp. NPDC086147. The sequence continues at coordinate 134,083 of NZ_JBFBJO010000012.1, forward strand.
CCACCCGGGCCGTCCGGGACGGCGACGACTACGTCGTCAGCGGCACCAAGATGTTCATCACCAACGGCACCTGGGCCGACGTGGTGCTGCTCTTCGCCCGGACGAACGACGCCCCCGGGCACAAGGGCGTCTCCGCCTTCCTCGTCCCCGCCGACAGCCCCGGCCTCACCCGCCGCCCCGTCCACGGCAAGCTCGGGCTGCGCGGCCAGGCCACCGCCGAACTGGTCCTGGAGGACGTCCGCGTCCCGGCCGCCGCCATGCTCGGCCCCGAGGGCAAGGGCTTCGCCGTCGCCATGTCCGCCCTCGCCAAGGGGCGCATGTCGGTGGCCGCCGGATGCGTCGGCATCGCCCAGGCGGCCCTCGACGCGGCCCTGCGGTACGCGGGGGAGCGCGAGCAGTTCGGAAAGCCGATCGCCTCGTACCAGCTGGTGCAGGAGCTGATCAGCGACGTCTCCGTCGACGTGGAGGCCGCCCGGCTGCTCACCTGGCGGGTCGCCGACCTGATCGACCGCGGCCGGGACTTCGCCACCGCCGCCTCCCAGGCGAAGCTGTACGCCTCCGAGGCCGCCGTCCGCGCCGCCAACAACGCCCTCCAGGTCTTCGGCGGCTACGGCTACATCGACGAGTACCCGGTCGGCAAGCTGGTCCGTGACGCGCGCGTGATGACCCTGTACGAGGGCACCAGCCAGATCCAGAAGCTGATCATCGGCCGGGCGCTGACGGGGGTCTCGGCCTTCTGAGCCCCTGAGTACGGCGGATGAGGGGAATGAGTACGCGGACGGATGTGGCGGGGACCACATCCGTCCGATGCTGTCCGGCATGAGCGACACACCGGTCAAGCAGCAGAACACCGCCGCCTACTACATGCAGGCCGTCATCTCCTTCGGGATCGCGATCGTGGCCGTGTCCATCGGGGTCTACCAGCTCGACGCCAGCGCCTGGGTGCGCGCCTTCCTCGCGGTCTCGGTCCTCTACCTCACGACCTCGGCCTTCACCCTCGCCAAGGTCGTCCGCGACCGGCAGGAGGCCGGCCAGATCGTCAGCCGCGTCGACCAGGCCCGCCTGGAGAAGCTCCTCGCCGAACACGACCCCTTCCAGAAGCTCTGAACGGGCTCCGCCGCACGGCCGGAAGGGCTTGACAGCCGATCCGGCCGTGAGCGGTGATGGGGCCGGCGAGGGCTTCGAGGGGGACGGTGTGGATCTGGGTTCGGTGATCATCGCGGTGGCCGGCGTGGCCGGCACGCTGGGGGGAACGTTCTTCACCCAGCGGGCCTCCGAGCGCGCGAGGCGGCGGGAGATGGTCCTGCTCCGGGACCAGGAGGAGGTGCGCGAGAACCTCCTCCTCCGGCGCACCTGCTACGTGGAGTTCAACCGGGCGGCGCGCCAGTTCACCACGGCGCTCAACAAGCACCTGCACGTCATGAGGGAGCGAGCCGTCGAGGAGTCGGACACGGAGGCCCTCGAACAGGCGAAGGCGGACCACCGCGACCGGCACTCCGAGGCGCAGATGATCGCCCCCGACGCCGTGCTCGCCCGGATGAGCACGGTCAACCGGGCCCTCAGCGCGGTCTACGGCCAGGTCAAGCGCCTCGAACGGGGAGCACCCGGGCCCGGCGAGATGATGACCACCGCCGCCCGCGACCAGGCGGAGGTCTGGAACCTGCTCCAGGCCATGAGGGCCGCGATGCGCCACGACCTCGGCGTCACCTCCGAGGCTCCCGATCCGCCGGGCGGACCCTAAGCGCTTGCTCACCCTCGTTGTATGGTGGTCCGTGCTGACGGGGATCGAAGAGGAGTGTGGGATGAGCGCGGCGGAGGAGACGCCCGGGGGCGAGGACGTGCCCTGGGGCGAGGTCACGCCCGAGGCGGCGCGGCGGCTGCTGGTGGCCGCCGTCGAGGCGTTCGCCGAGCGCGGCTACCACGCCACCACCACCCGGGACATCGCCGGCCGCGCCGGGATGAGCCCGGCCGCGCTCTACATCCACTACAAGACCAAGGAAGAGCTGCTCCACCGGATCAGCCGGATCGGCCACGACAGGGCCCTGGAGATCCTCCGGGCCGCGGCCGACGGCGGGGGCACGGCGGCCGGGCGGCTCGCCGACGCCGTCCACTCCTTCGTCCGCTGGCACGCCGAGCGCCACACCACCGCCCGCGTCGTCCAGTACGAGCTGGACGCCCTCGGCCCCGAGCACCGCGCCGAGATCGTGGAGCTGCGCCGCGAGTCCGACGCGGCCGTGCGCCGGATCATCGACGAGGGCGTGGCGGCCGGGGAGTTCGACGTCCCCGACGTGCCCGGCACCACGGTCGCCGTGCTGTCCCTCTGCATCGACGTCTCGCGCTGGTTCAACACCCAGGGCCGCCGGACGCCCGACGAGGTCGGCGCGCTCTACGCCGACCTCGTCCTCAGGATGGTCGGCGCTCAGAAGTAGTAGCGGGAGACCGACTCGGCCACGCAGACCGGCTTCTCGGAGCCCTCGCGCTCGACGGTCACCGCCGCCGTCACCTGCACGCCGCCCGCGACCTCCTCGACCTTCGCCAGGACGGCCGTGGCGCGCAGCCGCGAGCCGACCGGCACGGGGGCCGGGAAGCGCACCTTCTCCGTGCCGTAGTTGATGCCCATCCGCACGCCCTCGACCGCCAGGATCTGCGGGACGAACACGGGCAGCAGCGACAGCGTCAGATAGCCGTGCGCGATGGTGGTGCCGAACGGCCCGGCGGCGGCGCGCTCCGGATCGACGTGGATCCACTGGTGGTCGCCGGTGGCCTCCGCGAAGAGGTCGATCCGCTTCTGGTCGACCTCCAGCCAGTCGCTGTGCCCCAGCTGCTCGCCGACCCCCGCGCGCAGCTCCTCGGCGGAGGTGAAGATCCTCGGCTCGGCCATGTCCCTGCTCCCTCTCGTCATGCCGTCCCCGGGCGCCCCGCACGCTCCGGTCGCGCTGTCCAAGCGCTTGCTCAGCATTGTGGTGCGGGCGGACCGCTGTCAACGCCCCACCTGACGCCGGGACGGTTCCCGTAGGGTCGCGGGGTGCCGCAGATTCCAGAGAAGATCCACGAGCTCACCGTCGGCCAGCTCTCCGCCCGCAGCGGGGCCGCCGTCTCCGCGCTGCACTTCTACGAGGCCAAGGGGCTCATCAGCAGCCGCCGCACCGGCGGGAACCAGCGCCGCTACGGCCGCGACACCCTCCGCCGGGTCGCCTTCGTCCGGGCCGCGCAGCGGGTCGGGATCCCCCTGGCCACCATCCGCGAGGCGCTCGCCCGGCTCCCCGAGGAGCGCACGCCCACCAACGAGGACTGGGCCCGCCTCTCGGCGGCCTGGCGCACCGAACTCGACGAGCGCATCAAGCAGCTCGGCCGCCTGCGCGACCACCTGACGGACTGCATCGGCTGCGGCTGTCTCTCCCTGGAGACCTGCGTCCTGTCCAACCCCGACGACGTCTTCGGCGAGCGGATGGCGGGCTCCCGCCTCCTCCCGGTGCGCCGCCCGGCCCCGGAGGGCGACGGGGCGTAGGGGGCCGTACGGCGGATGCGCGCGCCCACCGCGCGCCCACGCGTGCCCACCGTGCGAAGCCACCCGGGCATCCGGGGCGTCCGCCCCGCGCGGGGACGGGTCCGCCCGGACGCGTGTACGGGGCGCCGCGGGGCCCTTCCGGCCCCGGCGCCCCGAGCAGTCACGCGGCCGACGCCAGCCGTCGGCTCCCGTCGGACCGGGCCCGGGCCAGGACGCCCGAGGTCAGCACCGCGCGCGGGACGCCCACGCCGCAGTCGGCGCACACCGGGCCGTGCCACGGCTCGTACCGGTCGCCGGGGGCCGCCCACTCGATCCTGGGCCCCGCGCACACCGGGCACGCCTCGCCCGGGCCGCGCTCCAGGGCCGTGATCAGCCGCCGCAGCACCTCCGGCAGCGGGTCCGACGGATGCAGCCCGGGATCGCCGCACCGGACCACGCCGTTGCCGCCCCAGACCCGCCGGTGCCAGTCGTCGAGCGCGCCGAGCCGGCGCAGCCCCTCGTGCTTCTCGCGCCGCCGCCGGGCGGCGAACTCCTCCTCGTACGCGAGCCACACGGCCCGCGCCTCCTCCAGTTCGTCGAGCGCCGCCACGAGCCGTCCCGGGTCGAGCTCCCGGTCCTCCGGTCCGAACCTGTGCCTGCGGCACAGATGGTCCCAGGTCGCGCGGTGCCCGTACGGGGCGAACCGCTCCAGACACTTGCGCAGGGAGTACCTGCGCAGCGCCGTGTCACACCCCGGATCGCGCACCTGTCTCGCGAGACTCCGGAAACCGGCCATCTCCCGCCACCTCCGTCGCTGGTCCTTCCGCGGTATCAGAGGGACGAACGGGAAGCCGTCTGTGTTCCATCGAAATGCGGATGGCAGCCATCAGCGGGACGGAAGGGGCCCGTGGGACGGGGCGGAACCACCGCGTCCGGCAGCTCGCCCCGGCTCAGCGGCCCGTCCCCGAGGCCGACACCACCACCCGGGCCAGCTCCGGACGGCAGAGGTCGTCGTGCGAGCGGACCACCTCCGCCGTGTCCACGTTCACGCAGCCCGCCCCCGGCACCCCCGTGCGCAGGACCGCCGCCAGGGTCCGCGCGACCGTCCCCGGCACCGCCCGCACCCCGTCGTGCCCGATCGCGCCCCAGCGCGGATCGTCCGCACCGGCCGGGCCCGGGTCGTCCGAGGGCCGCGACGCCATCGGGTACAGCACCCCGAGCGCCGCGTCGTGCCGCGAGTGGCAGGCCACCAGCGGCCCCCTGATCCGGTGCTGGAGGTCCCGCAGCTCCCCGGCCCGCCCGGGCGCGTGCGGCAGCCGCGCCGCGAACGCGTAGTGCGAGAAGGAGCCCTGGAGGAGCGTCACGGAGGCGACCGGCCGGGCCTCGGCGGGCAGCCCCCGCAGCGCGTGTGCGACGAGCCGGGCGCCCGCGCCGTGTCCGACGAGGTGGACGCGGAGCCCGGGGGCGGCGCGGGCGACCTCGCCGAGCAGCGGCCCGAGCCCCTGCTCCCCGACGTGCCCGGCCCGCCGCCCGAGCACGTGGTACGCGGTCTGCCGCAGCGCCTCCCGGGCCCCCCGCCGGTACCGCTCCGGGCCCTCCGGGAGATCCGGGTCCAGGGCGTCGGCGAACCGGCCGCACACCTCCACCGGGTCCGCGACCAGGAACGCCGGCACCGGCCCCTCGGCGTCCGCCGCGTCCGCCAACTCCCGCAGCAGCGACCCGAACTCCGCGAACTCCGCCTCCTCCGCCGGCCCCGAGGCGAGGAGACCGGTGAGCCGCTCCAGGACCGGTTCCTTCTCCGGGAGGACCGTCGCGAGGGCCCGGTGGTCGCGGCCCGGCTCGCCCGTGCACACCGCCGAGGGCCAGACCACCCCCGCGTACCCGGCCTCGGCCCCCGGGGCGAGCAGCCCGGGGAAGGGGGCGAAGAAGTCCGAGCAGAGCCGGGTCGCGCCGGACGGCGAACCGTTTCGCCCGTGCGCGAGGAGGAACAGGTCCGAGACCCCCTGCCGGGCCAGTGCGGCGAGCGCCGACGCCTGCCCCGGCGGACCGTCGCCGTCCTGGTCGAAGCAGATCTCCCGGTACGGCTCCACACTCATCCCGGCCACGGCACGACCGTCCCTCCGCATCGAGGGGGCCGCGGCACCGAGTGCGCCCCGTGCGCGGGCGGCGGCTCCACGGCCAGCATGCCCGCGCACGGGCCCGTCCAGACCCGCGACGGGGGGTCAGCGCAGCCGGGCCGCCGAGATCCGGGGGAAGTGGATCAGCAGGTCGTACGAGGCGGAGAGCCGGCCGGGCACGGTGTCGCCCGGCCAGGGGTACGCGGTCCCGATGTTCCGGTCCGGCCGGGACGTCCCGAGCCATTCGCGCGCCGCCGGGGTCGTCCGCCTCATGTCCAGGTAGAACGGCCCGGAGGCGACCCGGTCCAGGGTGTGGGCGCCGCTGTCCGGCCCGAGCGGGCCGACGGTGAAGACCCGCAGCGGCTCGCCCGGGGCCCCGGTGTCGTGCGCGTGGAAGGACCCCTGCCCGAAGGAGGCGCCCACGCTCACGTAGTCCCGGCCGAGCGCGTCCCGCAGGAAGGCGCCCTGGAGCCGCGGGTACTGCTCCGGGTTGGGCGTCACGTACCCCACGTGCCCGTTGTGCGCGGAGAGCACCATCCGGTGTCCGGTCCTGCGCTGCCACCACACGGTGTTCTCCGCCATGACCCGGTCGCGGTACAGCATCGCCGCCGCGACCCCCTCGGGCGTCGCGAAGTCATGGGCGTACTCGGTGCCGACCTGGGCGATCGCGCGCGCGTGCCGCACGGCCCAGGCGTGCGCCTCCCGCGCCCCGGGGCCCCCGCCGGGCCGCTGCCGCTCCAGGAGGACGAGGGCCCGGTTCACGTCGTCGGCCATCCGCCGCCGTTCGGCGAGCGGCCGGTCCAGGTGCCCCTTCATCCACTCCTCGACCCCGCCCGTGGGCCGCGACTCCCGGTACAGCTCCCGGAAGCGGGGCAGGAGCGCCGGGCGGGTGCGGGAGACGTGCGCGGTGACGGCGTCGAAGAGGTTCGGGCCCGCGTACCCGAGGTCGTTCCCCATGAAGCGGACCATGCGGTCGGGGTGGAGCCGGTTGTGCTCCCGCATCCAGCGGAACAGGTCGAGGTACTCCCCGGTGTTCCAGAGGCGGTACGACTCCTGGAACTCGTCCCGCATGATCGCCTCGATGTCGCCCCGGCCGGTGCGCACCCACGCGTCGATCAGGAGGCCCGTGGACCAGTTGGCCTCCAGGGCGAAGGTGGTGAACCCCTTCTCCTCCACCAGGTGCTCGAAGATCCGGTGCTTGGCGGTGAAGAACTCCGCCGAGCTGTGCGTGGCCTCGCCGACGCCGACGACCGTGGCGGAGCCGATCATCCGGTCGAGCGGCCGCAGATCGGCCAGGGGGCGCGCGGAACGGGCGAGTTCGCGCGCCGGGTCGGTGACGGCCGATTCACCACGGGGGCTCCCGGGAGCCGCGCCGGCCGGGGCCGGGGTGAGGCCGCCGAGACAGACGGCGATCAGCATCCCGGCGACGGGAAGCCGACGACGTAAGGAGGACTTCGGGAAGGAGGACTTCGGCGAGGAGGACTTCGAGAGGGTGGCGTTACGCATGGGACCAGCGTGGTCGGTGGGACGCCACCCGGACATCCCGCCCGCCCCCTTCCCCGGCCTCCCGCCCGCCCCCTCGGGACACGGGGGACACCCCCCTTCCCGGGGCGGCCCTCAGCGGTACAGCAGGTACTCCTTCCGCACCGCCCGGAAGGCCTTCAGGTCCGCCTGCCACGCCCCGACGACCTCGTCCGTGTCCGCGCCCGCGTCGATCAGGGTCCGCACCCGGGTCGAGCCGGTCAGCTTGTCGATCCAGTTGTCCGGCCGCCAGGCGAAGCCGGACCAGGAGCGGCGGGCGGTGACCAGGAGCCCGATCCCGGTCCGTACCGGGTCGAAGGACTCCCGGTCGTGGACGTGCAGCTGCACCCCGCCCACCGTCTTCCCCTGGAACTTGGAGAAGGTCGGCGCGAAGTAGGCCTCGCGGAAGCGGACCCCGGGCAGGCCGAGCGCGTTCGCCGCCTCCGCCCACCGGCGGTCGATCCCCTCGGCGCCGAGGAGTTCGAAGGGGCGGGTGGTGCCCCGGCCCTCGGAGAGGTTCGTGCCCTCGAAGAGGCAGGTGCCGGAGTAGACGAGCGCGGTCTCCGGCGTCGGCATGTTCGGGCTCGGCGGCACCCAGGGCAGCCCCGTGGCGTCGAAGAAGTCCGACCGCCGCCACCCCGACATCCGCACGGTCTCCAGGGCGACGGGCGCGGCCAGGAACTCGCCGTTGAAGAGCAGCGCCAGCTCGGCCACCGTCATGCCGTGCGCCTGCGCGATCGGCTCGCGCCCCACGAAGGTGGCGAACGCCCGGTCCAGGACGGGCCCGAGCGCCGCGCGCCCGGTCACCGGGTTCGGCCGGTCCAGGACCACGAACCGCTTCCCGGCGAGGGCGGCGGCCTCCATGCAGTCGTACAGCGTCCAGATGTAGGTGTAGAAGCGCGCGCCGGCGTCCTGGATGTCGAAGACGACCGTGTCCACGCCGGAGGCGGTGAAGACGTCCGCGAGCGGCCGCCCGCTCTTCAGGTACGTGTCGTAGACGGGCAGTCCGGTCGCCGGGTCGTCGTACCGGCCCTCCGAGCCGCCCGCCTGGGCGGTGCCCCGGAAGCCGTGCTCGGGGCCGAAGACGGCGATCAGGTCCACCCGCTCGTCGGCGTGCATCACGTCCACGAGGTGACGGGCGTCCGGGGTCACGCCGGTCGGGTTGGTGACGACGCCGACCCGCTGCCCGGTGAGCGGCGCGTACCCGTCCGCCGCGAGCCGCTCGAAGCCGGTCCGCACCCGGTGCCGCCCGTTCTCCCGCCCCGGAGCCCCCGTCTCCCGCCCCGGCGTCCCGGCGGTGGCGGGGTGCGCGGTCGCCGCCACCGCCCCCAGGGCGCCTCCGGCGGCCAGCAGACTCCGTCGCGACAGACCCATGCGCGAACCTCCTCGATCGCGGCCCCGGCCGGGGCACATGACATGGGCACGCACGCTAGCGCTCCCGACCGCCCGGGGGAACGAGGCGTGCGGGAGGGTCCCTCCGCCGCCGTCCCTCCGCCGACCCTTCCCACTCGGCATACCGACCGGTTAGTCTGCCGGGGTCGCCGTCCCGGGAGGGCCGGGGAAGCCGGAACGGCCGGAGAGTCGCGGAGAGGTGGGTCCAGACATGGGCGCGGACACGGGCACAGGTGCGGGCACGGGTGCCGTTACGAGTACGAGTACGAGTACGAGTGCGCGCGCCGGCGCCGGCGCGGACCTCCGGGGCGCCGGGGTCGTCGTCACCGGCGCGGGCGGCGGCATCGGAGCCGCCCTCGCCCGCCGCTTCGCCGCCGAGGGCGCCCGCGTCGTCGTCAACGACCTCGACGCCGACCGCACCAAGGCGGTCGCCGCCGAGATCGGCGGCCTCGCCGTCCCCGGCGACGCCTCCGCCGTCGTCGACGAGGCCCGCGCGGCCCTCGGCGGAACCGTCGACGTCTGGTGCGCCAACGCCGGCCTGTCCTCGCCCGGCGACGCCTTCGCCGACGAGGACGTCTGGGCCGCCGCCTGGGACGTCAACGTCATGGCCCACGTCCGCGCGGCCCGCGCCCTGCTCCCGGAGTGGCTGGAGCGCGGCAGCGGCCGCTTCGTCTCCACCGTCTCCGCCGCCGGACTCCTCACCATGATCGGCGCGGCGCCGTACAGCGTCTCCAAGCACGGCGCGTACGCCTTCGCCGAGTGGCTCTCCCTCACCTACCGGCACCGGGGCCTCTCCGTCCACGCCATCTGCCCGCAGGGCGTCCGTACGGACATGCTGACCGCCGCCGGGAGCGCGGGCGAGCTGGTCCTCGCCCCCACCGCCATCGAGCCCGAGGACGTCGCGGACGCCCTGATCGACGCCGTCGCGGCCGACCGCTTCCTCGTCCTGCCCCACCCCGAGGTCGCCGGCTACTACCGCAACCGGGCCACCGACCCCGAGCGCTGGCTCGGCACCATGAACCACGTCCAGCGGACCTGGGAGACGGGCGCCGGTCGGCCGTAGTCCCCGGCGGATGGGAAGATCTGTCCGGCGGGAACTCGTTCCCCTGACCGAAAACAATCACGAAGAAGCACGAAGGAAGGCGGCGGAGCATGGCCAGGACGACGGAAGGGAGCGGCACCCCCGTCCCCCAGAGGCTCCTCGCCGCCGCCACCCGGCTCTTCGCGGAGCGGGGCTACGACCGCACCTCCGTCCAGGAGATCGTCGAGGCCGCCGGGGTCACCAAGGGCGCCCTCTACCACTACTTCGGCTCCAAGGAGGACCTCCTCCAGGAGGTCTACTCCCGGGTCCTGCGCCTCCAGCAGGAGCGGCTCGACGCCTTCGCCGACGCCGACGCGCCCGTCGAGGAGCGGCTGCGCGACGCCGCCGCCGACGTCGTCGTCACCACCATCGAGAACCTCGACGACGCCTCGATCTTCTTCCGCTCCATGCACCACCTGAGCCCGGAGAAGAACAAGCGGGTGCGGGCCGAGCGCCGCCGCTACCACGAGCGGTTCCGGGCCCTGATCGAGGAGGGCCAGAAGGCCGGGGTGTTCTCCTCCGCGACCCCCGCCGACCTGGTCGTCGACTACCACTTCGGCTCCGTGCACCACCTGTCCACCTGGTACCGCCCGGACGGCCCCCTCAGCCCCCAGCAGGTCGCCGGCCACCTCGCCGACCTGCTGCTCCGGGCCCTGCGCCCCTGACCGCACCCCCTCCCGGGGGTGCGGCCGGCCGGACGGGTCCTACAGGTACTTTTTCAGCTCCCGGCGCGCCAGGGACCGCTGGTGCACCTCGTCCGGCCCGTCCGCCAGCTTCAGCGTCCGCGCCGCCGCCCACAGCTCGGCCAGCGGGAAGTCCTGCGACACCCCGCCCGCGCCGTGCAGCTGCACGGCCTTGTCGACGATGTCGACGACCGCGCGCGGGGTGGCGATCTTGATGGCCTGGATCTCGGTGTGCGCGCCCCGGTTGCCGACGGTGTCCATGAGCCACGCCGTCTTGAGGACGAGCAGCCGCAGCTGCTCGATGGTCACCCGGGCGTCCGCGATCCAGTTCTGCACGACGCCCTGCTGGGCGAGCGCCTTGCCGAAGGCGGTGCGGGAGACCGCCCGCCGGCACATCAGCTCCACGGCCCGCTCCGCCATGCCGATCAGCCGCATGCAGTGGTGGATGCGGCCGGGGCCGAGCCGGGCCTGCGCGATGGCGAAGCCGCCGCCCTCCTCGCCGACCAGGTTCGCGGCCGGGACGCGCACGCCGTCGAAGACCACCTCGGCGTGGCCGCCGTGGTAGTGGTCCTCGTACCCGTACACCTTCATCGCGCGCCGCACCTCGACGCCCGGGGTGTCGCGCGGCACGAGGAGCATCGACTGCTGGCGGCGGAGGTCGGTGCCGTCGGGGTCGGTCTTGCCCATGACGATGAAGACCGCGCAGTCGGGGTTCATCGCCCCCGAGATGTACCACTTGCGCCCGTCGATCACGTACGAGTCGCCGTCCCGCCGGATCCGGGTCTCGATGTTGGTGGCGTCGGAGGAGGCGACGTCGGGCTCGGTCATCGCGAACGCCGAGCGGATCTCGCCCGCGAGGAGCGGCTCCAGCCACTGCTTCTTCTGCGCCTCGTCGCCGAACTCGGAGAGCAGCTCCATGTTCCCGGTGTCCGGCGCCGCGCAGTTGAGGGCGGTCGGGGCGAGCTGCGGGCTGCGGCCGGTGATCTCGGCGAGCGGCGCGTACTGGAGGTTGGTGAGCCCCGCCCCGTACTCGGCGTCGGGGAGGAAGAGGTTCCAGAGCCCCTGCCGCTTGGCCTCGGCCTTCAGCTCCTCGACCACCGCCGGGGTGTCCCACGGGGAGGCGAGCAGGGCCCGCTGCTCCTCGGCGACGGCCTCGGAGGGGTACACGTGCTCGTCCATGAAGGCGAGGAGCTTCGCACGGAGCTCCTCGGTGCGCGCGTCGTAGGCGAAGTCCATGGGGTTCAGCCCTCCTGAAGGGTGGTCAGGCCGTGCTCGATGAAGACGGGGACGAGTTCGCCGATGCGGTCGAAGCCGGCGCCGACCGTCTGGCCGAGGGTGTAGCGGTAGTGGATGCCCTCCAGGATCACGGCGAGCTTGAACCAGGCGAAGGCCGTGTACCAGGAGAGGGCGGAGGTGTCGCGGCCCGAGCGGGCCGCGTAGCGCTCGACCAGCTCGGCGGCGCTCGGGTGCCCGGCGGCCGTGGCGGTCGTGGAGAGGGGGGAGCCCGGCAGGTCGAGCGGGGTGCTGTACATGACGAGGAGGCCGAGGTCGGTGAGCGGGTCGCCGAGCGTCGACATCTCCCAGTCGAGGACGGCCCGGATCCGGTCGTCGGGGCCGACGAGGACGTTGTCGAGCCGGTAGTCGCCGTGGATCACGGTGGGCGGGGGAGAGGCGGGCAGGGCCCGGCCGAGGGCGGCGTGCAGCTCGTCGATCCCGGCCAGCTCCCGCCCGCGCGAGGCGTCGAGCTGCTTGCCCCAGCGGCGCAGCTGCCGGTCGAGGAAGCCGTCGGGCCGCCCGAAGTCCCCGAGTCCGACCGCGTCGGGGTCCACGGCGTGCAGGTCGACCAGGGTGTCGACAAGCCCGAGGACGGCGGCGCGGGTGCGCTCGGGGCCCAGCGGGGCGAGCTGGCGGGCCGAGCGGTACGGCGTCCCCTCGACGAACTCCATGACGTAGAACGGCGCGCCGAGCACCGACTCGTCCTCGCAGAACAGCACCGTCCCGGGGACGGGCACCTCCGTCGCGCGCAGGGCGCTGATCACGCGGTGCTCGCGCCGCATGTCGTGGGCGGTGGCCAGGACGTGGCCGAGCGGGGGCCGGCGGACGACCCACCGGCCGGCGCCGGTGCCGTCGGTCACCGCGTACGTCAGGTTCGAGCGCCCTCCCTCGATCAGCCGGGCTTCGAGGGGACCGCCCACCAGGCCGGGCCGCTCGCGGTCGAGGAGAGCGCGCAGCCGCTCGGGGTCGAGACCTGGCGGGGGCACCTCCCGCGTCGTGGACTGCGGGTCAGGGGCGGAGCTCATCGGGCGTACCTCCGGATCGGCTGCGGTCGGCCCTCATGATGACCGACCAGTCGGTATGTCGTCCAGAGGGGTGTCCGCCACACTCCGCGCGCGCCCCCGCCGAAGGCGCGGAAGGCCCCGAAGGTCTCGAAGCCCCCGAAGACGCGGAGGGCGTGCGCCGAGGGGCGGTCGTCCCCTCGGCGCACGCCCTCCGGCGGCTCAGGCGTGGCAGGCCACCGGCATCCCGCCGTTCATCGCCGCCATGTCGCCGAGGACCACCGCCAGGTCGAGCGGGTTCCCCTCCGGCAGGCCCTCCAGCTCCGCGTACGCCCGGTGCAGGTTCGCCACCAGGCGCTCGCTCTCCCGCCACGCGGCGAACTCGCCGAGTTCCGCCCGCCGCGCCGTCTCCAGCGGCGCGTCCCCCTTCGCGTACCCCTCGGCGGCCAGCTCCCGCACCCACAGCAGGTACCGCTCCGTCGCGTCGTACGCGGAGGGGTCGGTGACCCGCCCGTGCCCCGGCACCACCGTCGGCGCGTCGAGCGCGCGCAGCAGGGCGAGCGCGCGCAGCGAACCGGCGAGCGACCCCATCGGCAGGAACGGCGTCCCGCCCTGGAAGACCAGGTCGCCCGTGAAGACCACCCCCTGTTCGGGCAGGTGCACGACCGAGTCGCCCGTGGTGTGCGCGGTGCCCGGGTGGAGCACCCGCACCTCGATCCCGCCGACGTGCAGCGTCAGGCGGTCGGTGTACGTGACGGACGGCGGCAGGATGTCGACCCGCCCGAAGTCGGTCTGCGGCCAGATCAGATGGAGCTGGTGCCCGGCCGCGAGCTGCTCGGTCCGGCAGTGCTCGTGCCCCACGATCCGCGCCTCGGGGACGAACACCCCGTTCCCGTAGGTGTGGTCCCCGTGGTGGTGGGTGGAGACGACGGTGCGCGGCAGCGGAAGGCCCTCGGCGAGGACGGCCTCGCGCAGCAGCAGGGCCCGCCGCTCGGTGGCGGCGGTGTCGACGAGCAGGGACTCGCCCGCGTCCCCGAGGAAGCCGGCGTTGTTCAGGCACCAGCCGCCGTCGGGCTGGACGAAGGCGTGCACGTGCGGAGCGAGGGTGACCACGTAGGGGTCGGTGGAAGACAAGGGATTCCCCCGGGTGAGAGCCGGATCTGACGGGGGGAAAGAGTGTCAGCCGACCCCGGTCCGGGGGAAGTCGGAAGCGGTACGTCCGGCGGCGCGGCGCCGGCCCGGTCAGCGGATCAGTGGTCGTCCCAGTGTCCGTCGTGCGCCGCGTGCCGGTGTCCGTCGTGCACGTAGTCGACGTGGTCGCCGTGCGTCACCGGCTCGTGGCCGCAGTCGGGCCCGTGCTCGTGCGCGTGCGCCTCGTGGGAGACGTGACCGGCCGGCTCGCACTCGTCCCAGTGGCCCGAGTGCTCGCGGTGCAGGTGCCCGTCGTGCGCGTAGTCGACGTGGTCCCCGTGGTCCACCGCCCGGTGGCCGCAGTCCGGGCCGTGGGCGTGGGCGTGCGTGGGGTGCTCGTGGTGGAGAACGGTCATCACATGGCCTCCGTGAGGGAACGGCTGACCTTTCCAGGCTAGTCCGATACGCCCCTCTCGTCCCGGTTCGGAAGATGTGCCGCGTCCGTGTCCCCGCGCCCCCGTGTCCCCGGTCGGGGTCCACCGGACTCACCAGATCAGCGCGGCCCCGAAGACGGCGAGACCGATCGTGCACGCGGCGGCGAGCAGCGCGTCCCGGTGCGTGAGCGGACGCGGCCGGACCGTGTCCAGGGAGCGGATCCGGCGGTGGGCCACCGCCAGGAACAGGACCCACGCGAGGGCGGAGAGGGCGAGTCCGGCCAGCCCCCGGGGCGTGGTCTCGTCCTGGACGGCCAGCTTGACGGCGAGCACCGCCACGACCGTGCAGGAGAGCGTGGTGCGCCGCCAGGCGAGCCGGGTCCGCTCCGGCTGGAGCCCGGGGTCCCGGGTCACCACCGCGTCCGGCGGCCCCTCCACTACCCGGCCCAGCCGAAGAGGACGACCACCACCATCGCGAGCGCCACCACGGCCACCGCGAGGCTGAGGACCGCCGGGAACCGGGACACCGGAAGGTCCTCGCCGCGCCGCATCGCCCGCTCGCAGCGCACCCAGTGGTTCACCGCGCGCAGGGCGCAGAGGACCCCGGCGGCGAGCAGCGCGAGCGCGAGCCCGACCCGCACCCCCCACCGCAGGTCCGGCAGGAACTGGTCGACGGCGAAGCCGCCGCCGATCAGGGCGAGCGCGGTCCTGACCCAGGCGAGGAAGGTCCGCTCGTTCGCGAGGGAGAAGCGGTAGTCGGGGGTGTCCCCCTCGTCCCGGATCCGCTGCGGCGCGAACCAGAGCCGCAGACTCTGCACGAAATCGCTCACACGTGCACCCTAACGGGCTGATCATCGGACCGCCCGGCACGTCCGGTACCGGTACGAGGCCCCAGGGGCCCGGTAGCGGCGCGAGGCCCCAGGGGCCCGGGGGCGTCCGGGGGCATCCGGCCCCTCAGCCCCGTCCCGCCCCGTGCGCCCGCAGCCGCTCGTGCGCGGCGAGACCGTCCGGCACCCACTCCCACTCACCGAGCCGCGCGGCCAGCTCGTCCTCCGTCAGGAAGGCGTGCCAGGCGACTTCCTCGGCCTGCGGGTCCACCGGCAGGTCGCAGCGGACCTCGTACACGGCCGACCACCACTTCCCGGCCACGCCCCCGGAGTCGTACAGGAAGCGCAGCACCGGCTCGGGGCGGGGGAGCCCCCGCACCCCCAGCTCCTCCTCGGCCTCGCGGAGGGCGGCCTCGTCGTAGGACTCGCCCGCGCCGACGACACCGCCGACGAACATGTCGTACATCGAGGGGAAGACCAGCTTCGTCGGCGTCCTGCGGTGGACGAAGACCCTGCCGTCGGCGTCCCGGACCCGGATGAAGACGCAGCGGTGGATCAGGCCCCGTGCGTACACCTCACCGCGCGGGGCCCGTCCGACCACCCGGTCCTGCTCGTCGACGACGTCGAGAATCTCTTCGGCGGAACTCATGGCGCCATCCAAGCAAAGCCGTCCGGCGGGACCGTCCGGCGGGACCGCTCCGCGAGACCGCGCGTCCGAACGGTTGACTGGATACACCGGTGTATCCAAGATGCGGTCCATGTCCTACGACGCTGATGTGATCGTGATCGGGGCCGGCCTCGCCGGACTCGTCGCCACCGCCGAGCTGGTCGACGCCGGCCGCACCGTGATCCTCCTCGACCAGGAGCCCGAGCAGTCCCTCGGAGGCCAGGCCCACTGGTCCTTCGGCGGCCTCTTCCTGGTCGACTCGCCCGAACAGCGCCGCATGCGCGTCAAGGACAGCCACGCCCTGGCCCTCCAGGACTGGTACGGCACCGCCGGCTTCGACCGGACCGAGGACCACTGGCCGAGGAAGTGGGCCGAGGCGTACGTCGACTTCGCGGCCGGCGAGAAGCGCGCCTGGCTCCACGCGCGCGGGGTGCGCTTCTTCCCCGTCGTCGGCTGGGCCGAGCGCGGCGGCTACGACGCCACCGGGCACGGCAACTCCGTTCCCCGCTTCCACATCACCTGGGGCACGGGCCCCGGCCTCGTCGCCCCCTTCGAGCGCAAGGTCCGCGAGGGCGTCGCCCGGGGCCTGGTCCGGTTCCGCTTCCGCCACCGCGTCACCGGCCTCGGCCGCACCGCCGGAGCCGTCGACACCGTCACCGGCGAGGTCCTGGAACCCTCCGCCGTCCCCCGGGGCACCGCCAGCGGCCGCGAGGCCACCGGCTCCTTCGAGCTGCGCGCCCAGGCCGTGATCGTCACCACCGGCGGCATCGGCGGCAACCACGACCTCGTCCGCGCCCAGTGGCCCGCTCGCCTCGGCACCCCGCCCGCCAAGCTGCTCTCCGGCGTTCCCGCGCACGTCGACGGCCTGATGCTCGGCATCGCCGAGAAGGCCGGCGCCAGCCACATCAACCGCGACCGGATGTGGCACTACACCGAGGGCATCGAGAACTGGAACCCCATCTGGGCCCGCCACGGCATCCGCATCCTGCCCGCCCCGTCCAGCCTCTGGCTCGACGCCACCGGCAAGCGCCTGCCCGTGCCGCTCTTCCCCGGCTTCGACACCCTCGGCACCCTCGAACACATCACGCGGACCGGCCACGACCACACCTGGTTCGTCCTCGACAAGAAGATCATCGGCAAGGAGTTCGCCCTCTCGGGCTCCGAGCAGAACCCGGACCTGACCGGCAAGTCGGTCCGCGACGTCATCGGACGCGCGCGGGCGGACGTGCCCGGCCCCGTCCAGGCCTTCATGGACAAGGGCGTCGACTTCGTCGTGGAGAAGGACCTCTCCGCCCTCGTCCGGGGCATGAACGCGCTCACCGGCGAGCCGCTGATCGACGAGGCGGCGCTGCGCCGCGAGATCACCGCCCGCGACCGCGAGATCGCCAACCCCTTCACCAAGGACCTCCAGGTCACGGCGATCCGGGGCGCCCGCAAGTACCTGGGCGACAAGCTCATCCGCACGGCGACCCCGCACCGCATCCTGGACCCCGGCGCGGGCCCGCTGATCGCCGTGCGCCTCAACATCCTCACCCGCAAGTCCCTCGGCGGCCTGGAGACCGACCTCGACTCCCGCGTCCTGACGCAGGGCGGCGAGCCCCTGAAGGGCGTGTACGCGGCGGGCGAGGCGGCCGGCTTCGGCGGCGGCGGCGTCCACGGCTACCGCTCCCTCGAAGGCACCTTCCTCGGCGGCTGCGTCTTCTCGGGCCGCGCGGCGGGCCGGGCGGCGGCGAAGGCGGTGGGCTGAGGACCGGGTCCGGCGGGAGGGGTACGCCGGGAGCCGGGAACCCCACGGCGGGGCCGGGCTCCGGGAAACCACGGCGGGGCCGGGCCCGAGAACCTCACGGCAGGGTCGGCCCCTGGGAACAACAACCCGGCATCAGGCCCCCCGGAGCACCTCCACCACCTTGAACCACTCCACCACCAGCATCGTCCCCCCGTCCACGACGAACTCCGGGTCCCCCAGCGCCTCCCGCGTCTCCTCGCCGTGCCAGAAGTCCTCGTGGCCCGCGCGCCACTCCGCGACCGACCGGTAGCCCTCGTCCTCGCCGAGCGCGAGGCGGAGGTCCGCGTCGCGCAGGGGCAGCACCTGGACCTCCGTGATCTCCACGACCGCCACCTCGCGGCCGTCCGAGTCGACGACCGCCGACGTTCGCCGACCTCGGGCAGCTCCTCGTTCTCGGCCTCGTACTCCAGGAGGAGCCCCGTCGTGGCGGTCTTCTCGCCGGAGAGCACCGCCGCGACGAGCCGGTCCCGCAGGGGTCCGGGAAAGGCGAGCAGGAAGGGCTTGAGCGCGTGAGGGCCGGTCATGGCCGACAGTCTGTCAGCCACGACCGGCCCTCACCGTTCGTCCTCGGCGCCGCTACGACACCGCCGCTACAACACCAGCGACAGCAGCAGCACGAACACGATGCCCACGACCGAGATGATCGTCTCCATCACCGACCAGGTCTTGATCGTCTGGCCGACGTTCATGCCGAAGTACTCCTTGACCAGCCAGAACCCGGCGTCGTTGACGTGGCTGAAGAAGAGCGAACCGGCACCGATCGCGAGGACGAGCAGCGCCGTCTCGCCGGTCGACATGCCCTCCGCCAGCGGCGCCACCAGCCCCGCCGCCGAGATCGTCGCCACCGTCGCCGAACCCGTCGCGAGCCGGATCGCGACCGCGATCAGCCAGGCGAGCAGCAGGGCCGGGATGGACCAGCTCTTGGAGAAGTCCAGGATCATCTGGCCGACGCCGATGTCGATCAGGGTCTGCTTGAAGCCGCCGCCCGCGCCGACGATCATCAGGACGCCCGCGATCGGGGCGAGGGACTTCTCGACGGTCGAGGACAGGCGCTCCTTGGTGAAGCCAGCCGCCCGGCCCAGGGTGAAGAGCGCGACCATGACGGCCGCGAGCAGCGCGATCAGCGGCGAGCCGATGACGTCGGTGACCTTCTGGACGCCGTTCTCCGGGTCGTCCACGACGATGTCGACGAGCGCCTTCACCAGCATCAGGACGACCGGGAGCAGCACGGTCGCGACGGTGACGCCGAAGCCGGGACGCTTCTCCAGGTCCTCGGAGGGGCGCGTCGGGATCATGTTCTCGGGGGCCTTGATGTCCACCCAGCGGGCCGCGTACCGGGAGAAGACCGGTCCGGCGATGATCACGGTCGGTATCGCGACGACGAGGCCGAGGGCGAGGGTGACGCCCAGGTTGGCGCCGACCGCGTCGATCGCGACGAGCGGGCCGGGGTGCGGCGGGATGAGCCCGTGCATCACGGAGAGGCCGGCGAGGGCCGGGATGCCGATCCGCATCAGGGAGTAGTTGCCGCGCTTGGCGACGAGCAGCACGACCGGGATCAGCAGCACGATGCCGACCTCGAAGAAGAGCGGCAGACCGATCACGGAGGCGATGAGCACCATCGCCCACGGCATGGCCCGGCCGCTCGCCTTCGCCAGGATCGTGTCGACGATCTGGTCCGCGCCGCCGGAGTCCGCGAGCAGCTTGCCGAGGATGGCGCCGAGGGCGATCAGCACGCCCACGCCGGCGACGGTGCTGCCGAGGCCGGCGGTGAAGGACTTGATGGTGTCCGCGAGCGGCGCGCCCGCGAACGCGCCGAGCGCCAGCGACCCGATGGTCAGCGCCAGGAACGCGTGCAGCTTGAACTTGGTGATGAGCAGGACGATGACGGCGATGCCGGCGAGCACGGCGATCCCGAGCTGGGCGTTGCCTGCCGAGGTGATCGGTTCGGCGGCGTCCGCTGCCAGGATCTCGACGCTGAGACTGGTCACGGTGGTGTCCTTCGTACGGGCAGGAGAAAGAAGGGGTGGGGCGGAGGAGGTCAGCCGGCCCGGCCGCGCAGCGCGGCGACGGCCCGGTCGGTGATCTCCTCGGGGGTGCCGGACACCTCGACGGCGACGCCGGCCTCGTCGGCCTGGAGCGGCTCCAGGGTGGCGAACTGGGAATCGAGCAGCGCCGCCGGCATGAAGTGCCCCTTGCGGGCGGCCATCCGGCCCTCGATGAGCTCCCGGTCACCGGACAGATGCAGGAAGACGACGCCGGGCGCGGCGGCACGCAGCCGGTCCCGGTACGCCCGCTTCAGCGCGGAGCTGCTCACCACGCCGCCGAGTCCGGCCCGGCCGTGCGCCCACTCCCCGATGGCGTCGAGCCAGGGGCCCCGGTCCTCGTCGTCCAGCGGGACGCCGGCCGACATCTTGGCGACGTTCGCCGCCGGATGGAAGTCGTCGCCCTCGGCGTAGGGGAGGCCGAGGGCCTCGGCGACCAGCGGACCGATGGTGGTCTTGCCGGTCCCCGAGACGCCCATCACGACGACGACGGGAGGGGCCTGGGGGGTGCTGCTCATGGGGTGCCTCGCTGTCTTCTTCGACATCGATTCCGTTGTCCGTCGCGCTCATGAAACCCATTGGGTACGACGTATTCAAGGGACTGTGACATAAAAGTAGTACTTTTAATTCCGGATCTTGCTCCGGGGGCCGCCCCGGCCCCCGCTCCTGCTGCGTCCGTCCCCGCGTACCCGCATAGGCTGGCCCTCATGACGACACAGGCCCAGGGGCTCCACTCCCACGTCCTGGCCACCCTGGGCCTCGCGATCACGGCGGGGGAGTACCCGCCCGGCACCGTGCTGCGCACCGACGAACTGGCCCAGCGCTTCGACGTCTCCCGGACCGTGGTCCGCGAGGTCGTCCGGGTCCTGGAGTCCATGCACCTCGTCGAGTCCCGCCGCCGCGTCGGCGTCACCGTGCTCCCCACCGCGAGCTGGAACGTGTACGACCCCCAGGTCATCCGCTGGCGCCTGGCCGGCGCCGACCGCCCCCGCCAGCTCCGCTCGCTCACCGTGCTCCGCTCCGCCGTCGAGCCCGTCGCCGCCGGCCTCGCGGCCGTGAACGCCACCCCCGAGCAGTGCCGGGAGCTCACCGAGGAGGCCCTCGGCATGGTCGCCACCTCGCGCGGCCGGCGCCTGGAGGAGTACCTCGTCCACGACATCGCCTTCCACCGGGTCGTCCTCAACGCCTCGGGCAACGAGATGTTCGCCCGCCTCGGCGACGTCGTCGCCGAGGTCCTCACCGGCCGCACCCACCACCACGTGATGTTCGAGGACCCGGACCCGGCCGCCGTCACCCTCCACGTCCAGGTCGCCGAGGCCGTACGCGAGCGGGACGCGGCCCGCGCCGAGGAGCTGACCCGCCAGATCGCCGTCGGCGCCCTCCAGGAGCTGGACGTCCTCGCGCCGTGACAACTGGACGCAAGCTCTGAACTAGCTCAAATATGGGCGTTCAGTGACATGCGCCACAGTCAGTCACCGCCCCGTGCCGTGAGGATGTGCGCTGGTCGTACCGGGGAGACCCCCCACCGGGTGCGACCGGGTACCGCACAGCCCCCTCACGAAGGCGAACAACTCCATGAGTGACCGCGTCACCGCGGCCGACCCGCTGTCCGCCGCACCGGCGGCATCCGGCGGGCCCACGGCCGCCACCCCCCACGTCGACGCCGGCGACGCCGGATACCGCAAGGACCTCAAGTCCCGGCACATCAACATGATCGCCATCGGCGGCGCCATCGGCACCGGGCTCTTCCTGGGCGCCGGCGGCCGCATGTCCCAGGCCGGGCCCTCCCTCTTCATCGCCTACGCCGTCTGCGGCGTCTTCGCCTTCTTCGTGGTGCGGGCCCTCGGCGAGCTGGTGCTCTACCGTCCCTCCTCCGGCGCCTTCGTCTCCTACGCGCGCGAGTTCATGGGCGAGAAGGGCGCCTACACGGCCGGCTGGCTCTACTTCCTCAACTGGTC
The DNA here is from genome assembly GCF_040702165.1 of Streptomyces sp. NPDC086147. NCBI lineage: Bacteria > Bacillati > Actinomycetota > Actinomycetes > Kitasatosporales > Streptomycetaceae > Streptomyces > Streptomyces sp. NPDC086147. Next base: position 155,485 of record NZ_JBFBJO010000012.1, read on the forward strand.
GACCACCGCCGTCGCCGACATCACCGCGGCCGCCACCTACGCCCACTTCTGGTCGATGTTCAGCGACGTCCCGCAGTGGATCCTCGCCCTGATCGCCCTCGCGGTCGTCCTCGCCGCCAACCTCATCTCCGTGAAGTACTTCGGCGAGATGGAGTTCTGGTTCGCCATCGTCAAGGTCGCCGCCCTGGTCGCCTTCATGCTGGTCGGCATCTTCCTCATCGCGACCTCCCACGACGTCGGCGGCCACACCCCCGGCCTCGCCACCATCACCGACAACGGCGGCGTCTTCCCCAACGGCATGATGCCGATGCTGCTGCTCATCCAGGGCGTCGTCTTCGCCTACGCCTCCGTCGAGCTGTGCGGCGTCGCCGCCGGCGAGACCGAGAACCCCGAGAAGATCATGCCGAAGGCGATCAACTCGATCATGTGGCGCGTGGGCCTCTTCTACGTCGGCTCCGTCGTCCTGCTCGCCCTCCTCCTGCCGTACACGGCCTACTCCGGCGACCAGAGCCCCTTCGTCACCGTCTTCGACAAGCTAGGCATCCCCGGCGCCGCCGGCGTGATGAACCTCGTCGTCCTCACCGCCGCCCTCTCCAGCCTCAACTCGGGCCTGTACTCCACCGGCCGCATCCTGCGCTCCATGTCGCTCTCCGGCTCCGCGCCCCGCTTCACCGGCGTCATGAACAAGGGCGGCGTCCCCTACGGCGGCATCCTGCTCACCGCGGGCTTCGGCGTCCTCGGCGTCGCCCTCAACTACGTCATGCCCGGCGAGGCCTTCGAGCTGGTCCTCAACTTCGCCTCGATCGGCATCATCGGCACCTGGGCCATGATCATGGTCTGCTCGCTGCTGTTCTGGCGCCGGGCCGAGCAGGGCAGGCTCGCCCGCCCTGGCTACCGCCTGCCCTGGGCCCCGTACACCCAGATCGTGACCCTGCTCTTCCTCGGCTCCGTCCTCGTCCTGATGTGGATGGACGAGGGCATCAGCCGCACCACCGTGAACTGCCTCCCGCTCATCGCGGCGGCCCTCGTCGGCGGCTGGTTCCTGGTCCGCGGCCGGGTCCGCGCGACCGCCGGTTCCCCGCGCGACTGACGTATCGTCACGGGACCCCCGCGAGCACGGCTTGCGGGGGTCTCGCGCTTTGTCGGGAGATAGTGGTACGCAGGAGCCTTGCAAGATCCGTTCGCAGAGAGGGAAGTTCGCGATGCCGCAGCACGTCCAGGGGGTCATCGCCCCCGGCAGGAACGAACCGGTACGGGTCGAGACGATCGTGATCCCCGATCCCGGTCCCGGCGAGGCCGTCGTGAAGATCCAGGCGTGCGGCGTCTGCCACACGGACCTCCACTACAAGCAGGGCGGCATCAACGACGAGTTCCCCTTCCTCCTCGGCCACGAGGCCGCCGGAATCGTCGAGTCGGTCGGCGAGGGCGTCACCGACGTCGCCCCCGGCGACTTCGTGATCCTCAACTGGCGTGCCGTGTGCGGCACCTGTCGCGCCTGCCTGCGCGGCCGCCCCTGGTACTGCTTCGACACCCACAACGCGAAGCAGAGGATGACCCTGCTCGACGGCACGGAGCTCTCCCCGGCCCTCGGCATCGGCGCCTTCGCCGAGAAGACCCTCGTCGCCTCCGGCCAGTGCACCAAGGTCGACCCCGCCGTCGCCCCCGAGGTCGCGGGCCTCCTCGGCTGCGGCGTCATGGCCGGCATCGGCGCCGCGATCAACACCGGGAACGTCGGCCGCGGCGACACCGTCGCCGTCATCGGCTGCGGCGGCGTCGGCGACGCGGCGGTCGTCGGCTCCCGCCTCGCCGGAGCCTCGAAGATCATCGCCGTCGACATCGACGACCGGAAGCTGGAGACGGCGAAGGCGATGGGCGCCACCCACACCGTCAACTCCCGCTCCGCCGACCCCGTCGAGGCGATCCGCGAACTCACCGGCGGCTTCGGCGCCGACGTCGTCATCGAGGCCGTCGGCCGCCCGGAGACGTACGAGCAGGCCTTCTACGCCCGCGACCTCGCCGGCACCGTCGTCCTCGTCGGCGTCCCCACCCCCGAGATGAAGCTCGAACTGCCCCTCCTCGACGTCTTCGGCCGCGGCGGCGCGCTCAAGTCCTCCTGGTACGGCGACTGCCTGCCCTCCCGCGACTTCCCGATGCTCGTCGACCTGCACCAGCAGGGCCGCATCGACCTCGCCGCCTTCGTCACCGAGACCATCGGCCTCGGCGAGGTCGAGAAGGCCTTCGCCCGCATGCACGAGGGCGACGTCCTCCGCTCGGTGGTGGTGCTGTGATGGCCGCCCGCATCGACCACCTCGTCACCTCCGGCACCTTCAGCCTCGACGGCGGCACCTGGGACGTCGACAACAACGTCTGGATCGTCGGCGACGACACCGAGGCGATCGTCATCGACGCCGCCCACGACGCCGAGGCCATCCTCGCCGCGCTCGACGGACGCACCCTGCGCGCCATCGTCTGCACCCACGCCCACAACGACCACGTGGACGCGGCCCCGGCGCTCGCCGCCGCCACCGGCGCCCGCATCCTGCTCCACCCCGCCGACCTGCCGCTGTGGAAGCAGACCCACCCCGACCACAGCCCGGACGGCGACCTCGCCGACGGCCAGGTCCTCACCATCGCCGGCACCGACCTCACGGTCCTGCACACCCCGGGCCACGCCCCGGGAGCGGTCAGCCTGTACGCCCCGGAGCTCGGCACGGTCTTCACCGGCGACACCCTCTTCCAGGGCGGCCCCGGCGCCACCGGCCGGTCCTTCTCGGACTTCCCCACGATCGTCGACTCGATCCGGGACAAGCTCCTCGCCCTGCCGCCGGAGACGGTGGTGCGCACCGGCCACGGCGACACCACCACCGTCGGCGCCGAGGCCCCCCACCTCCAGGAGTGGATCAGCCGGGGCCACTGAGCCGCAGCCGGCTCCCGAAGCGCACCGCGCGGCCCGAGAACGGGTCGGTGAACTCCAGCGTCCGCGCCAGCAGGCCCAGCGGACGCCCGAAGTCCTCCGGCCCGTCCTCACGGACCACCGGATAGACCGGATCGTTCAGGATCGGCAGCCCGAGCGCGTTCATGTGCACCCGCAGCTGGTGCGTCCGCCCGGTCACCGGCACCAGCCGGTACCGGCCGAGCCCGCCCGCGTGCGCGACCAGCCCGATCCGGCTCTCGGCGTTCGGCTCGCCCGGCACCTCCCGGGCGGCCATCACCCCGCGCTCCTTCTCGATCCGGCTCCGCACCGTCACCGGCAGCTTCACCGCCGGGTCGTACGGCGCCACCGCCTCGTACTCCTTGCGCACGGCCCGGTCCCGGAACAGCGTCTGGTACGCCCCCCGGTCCTCCTCCCGCACGACGAAGAGGACAAGCCCCGCCGTCAGCCGGTCGAGCCGGTGCGCGGCCTGCAGCCGGGGCAGCCCCAGGTCCCGCCGCAGCCGCGCCGTCGCGGTCTCCGTGACGTGCCGCCCCCGGGGCATCGTCGCCAGGAAGTGCGGCTTGTCCGCCACCACGATCCGCTCGTCCCGGTACACGACCCCGACCCCGAACGGCACCGGCGTCTCCGGCGGGAAGTCCCGGTGGAACCAGATCCACCGCCCCGCGGCGTACGGCTCGTCCCCGGAGACCGGCCCGTCGACCCCGACGAACCGTCCCTCCCGCAGCATCTCCTCGACCCGCCCGACCCCGACGGCCGCGCCGTACCGGCCGAGCAGATGGTCCCGTACGGTCGCCCAGGCGCCGTCCGGATCCTCCGGCAGCCGCACCCGCACGGGATCGATCCCGTCCCGCTGGGGCAGCGGCGACGCCGGGGGCCTGGTCCTGCGTCTCACCGCTCCGCCTCGTGGCCGTCCGTACGCGTGCGCGCGTGTGCGCGCCCATGCGAAAGTCCCGGCCGAGAAGATCTCGACCGGGACTCCGTGTGGTGTCCGAGGGGGGACTTGAACCCCCACGCCCGATAAAGGGCACTAGCACCTCAAGCTAGCGCGTCTGCCATTCCGCCACCCGGACAAGGTGTCTGTCTTCCTGGCCGCTGGGCCCTTCCGACGAGGAAAACCATAGCAAACATTCGGGGTGGTCGATCACCACTCCGGTCGGCCCCCGGCATGTGACAGCCGCATGACGGTCGGCGGGCGGCCTTGGGCCATGAGGGGGCCACGCGGGAGGATGGGGGGGTGACCACCAGCGATCACGTGGGGGCACGTAGTGGGAGGAAGCAGCGTGAGCGAGTCGAACACGGCCGGGAGCGTCCGCGGCGAGGATGAGGTAGTCGACCTCTGTCGCGACCTCATCCGCATCGACACCAGCAACTACGGAGACCACTCGGGGCCGGGGGAGCGGGCGGCGGCGGAGTACGTCGCCGAGAAGCTGGCCGAGGTCGGCCTCGAACCGAAGATCTTCGAGTCGCACCGGGGCCGGGCCTCCACCGTCGCCCGGATCGAGGGCGAGGACCCGTCGCGGCCCGCCCTGCTGATCCACGGCCACACCGACGTCGTCCCGGCCAACGCCGAGGACTGGACCCACCACCCCTTCTCCGGGGAGATCGCCGACGGCTGCGTCTGGGGCCGCGGTGCCGTCGACATGAAGGACATGGACGCGATGACCCTCGCGGTCGTGCGGGACCGGATGCGCAGCGGTCGCAAGCCCCCGCGCGACGTCGTGGTCGCCTTCCTCGCCGACGAGGAGGCCGGCGGCACCTACGGCGCCCGGTACCTGGTCGACGAGCACCGGGACCTCTTCGAGGGGGTCACCGAGGCGATCGGCGAGGTCGGCGGCTTCTCCTTCACCGTCAACGAGAACCTGCGGCTCTATCTGGTGGAGACGGCCCAGAAGGGCATGCACTGGATGCGGCTGACCGTCGAGGGCACCGCGGGCCACGGCTCGATGACCAACAACGACAACGCCATCACGGAGCTCTGCGAGGCGGTGGGCCGGCTCGGCCGCCACCAGTGGCCGGTGCGGGTCACCAAGACCGTCCGGTCCTTCCTGGACGAGCTCTCGGACGCCCTGGGCACCCCCCTCGACCCCGAGGACATGGACGCCACCCTCGCCAAGCTCGGCGGCATCGCCAAGATGATCGGGGCCACCCTGCGCAACTCGGCCGCCCCGACCATGCTCGGCGCCGGCTACAAGGTGAACGTGATCCCCGGCCAGGCCACGGCGCACGTCGACGGCCGCTTCCTGCCCGGGTACGAGCAGGAGTTCCTGGCCGACCTCGACCGGATCCTCGGCCCCCGCGTGAAGCGCGAGGACGTGCACGGCGACAAGGCCCTGGAGACCAGCTTCGACGGTGCCCTGGTGGACGCCATGCAGCTGGCCCTGCGCGCCGAGGACCCGATCGCCCGCGCCGTGCCGTACATGCTCTCCGGCGGCACCGACGCCAAGTCCTTCGACGACCTCGGCATCCGCTGCTTCGGCTTCGCCCCGCTCCAGCTCCCGCCGGAGCTCGACTTCGCCGGCATGTTCCACGGCGTGGACGAGCGGGTCCCGGTCGAGGGCCTCAAGTTCGGCGCCCGCGTCCTGGACCGCTTCCTGGACGCCTCCTGAGCGCGCCGAATTCGTCCGCGCGTTTGCCTTTGCCCGAAAAGAGTGAATGAACCCGGGGGCTCGTAGCCCCCACCCCTCCCCCTCGTTACAGGTGTGCGGTCCGCGGCTGGGGCCGCATTGCCAACTAGGAGGAATAATGATCAAGAAGGTCGTCGCTGCTGCGGCTGCCACTGGCGGTCTCGTTCTCGCGGGTGCGGGCATGGCCGTTGCCGACGCGGGTGCCCAGGGTGCGGCCATCGGTTCCCCCGGTGTCCTCTCGGGCAACGTCGTCCAGGTGCCGGTTCACGTTCCCGTGAACCTGTGCGGCAACACGGTCTCCGTGATCGGCCTGCTGAACCCCGCCTTCGGCAACACCTGCGTCAACGCCTGACGTTGTGCCCCGCCCCGTGAGGGCGTGAGCCGGTCCGGCCCCGGAGTGCGTGCCATGCACTCCGGGGCCGGTGGCCATTTCCGCCCCGGGCCCTTCGCCCGGTGGCACCCTTTGGAAGCCGAGCAGGCAGGGAACAAGCTATGCGACAGGTCACGCGCAAGGGCCTCATCACCGTCGCGGCCGCCGGCGGCGTCTTCGCCGCGATCGGAGGCGGTCACGCGTACGCCGACTCCGGTGCGAGCGGCGCGGCCGTGAACTCCCCGGGCGTCGCGTCCGGGAACTCCGTCCAGGTCCCGGTCCACGTGCCGGTGAACGCCTGCGGAAACACCGTCAGCGTCGTCGGACTGCTGAATCCGGCGATGGGCAACAAGTGCGCCAACGTCTCCGGGTCCGGAAAGCCGGGCACGCCCGGTGGCGCATCCTCCGCCGGGGGCCACACGAGCGGCTCGCCCGGCGTGGGCTCCGGCAACAACGTCCAGGTGCCGGTCGACGTCCCGGTGAACGTGTGCGGCAACAGCGTCTCGGTCATCGGGCTCCTCAACCCGGCCGCGGGCAACGACTGCGGCAACGGCGTCGAGCCGACGCGGCCGGGGAATCCGGAGACCCCAGAAACCCCCGTAAATCCGGGCAATCCGGGCAACCCCGGAACCCCGGGCACCCCCGGCACCGACGGCGGGTCGAACACCCCGGGCACGCACACCGGGACGACGCCGCGGGCCGTCGAGGAGCTCGCCGAGACCGGCTCCGGGCCGCTCGGCGTGATCGTCCCCGCCGGCGCCGGACTGCTGCTCGCCGGTTCGCTGATCTACCGCCGCGCCCGCCGCGCCGCCTGAGCCCGCCGCACGGCCCGGGGCCGTGTGACGAGCACCACGCGCGGACGCGCACCACGCACGGGGGGCCCCGCACACCGCGGGGCCCCTTCTCGTCGTTCTCTCCGATTACCAGGTCGCCCTGACCTGGCGGATGATCCGCCGTTTCAGCCGCACTCTGCGGCTCCCGTCCCGGTGCAGGCTCAGACGGTCCAACTCCCAGTGTCCGTACTCGGCATGGTCGGTCAGCAGGCGCGTCGCCTCCTTGCGGGAGACGCCGCGCGGCACGTACACGTCGACAAATTCGTATTCCGGCATCGCATCTATTGTGCGGGCACGGCCCCGGTACGGATAGCGTCTGTCCCATGTCTGATGCTGCGCAGCCCACCGCTGCCGAGGTACGTGCCGCCGCCGAGGCGGTCAAAGCCGCACTGGACCGTCACCTCGCGGCGGTCGAACGCCGCACGGGGGACGACGACCCGGCCGTCTACGAGGCCTTCAACGCCCTGGCCTCGGCGGCCGAGACCTACGACGAACTCCTCTACGACCACTACGACGAGGTCACCCCCTTCGAGATCCCCGGCGCGGACGGCTCCCTGCCGCCCTACACCGGGCCCGACGAGCCCCACGCCCTCAGCCTCCTGATCCGCCGCGACTACGCCGTGGCGGAACCCCGACGACTGCTCGCCCAGGCCCGCCGCGTCGCCGAGGCCGGCGGCGAGTACGTCACCGGGGCGGCCGCCAAGGCCGGCGTGTCGCCCCTCGCCGCGCTCGGCGTGCTCTTCGGCGAGTACGAACCGGACGAGATCGCCTCCCGGCACAAGGACTTCGGCCTGGAGGAGGGCGACTCCACGCTCTGGGTCGTCGCGGCCGACGAACTCCCCGAACCGGGGGAGTGGCTCAACGCCCCCTTCGAGCACGCCGATCCCGAGCGGATCGTCTGCCGCTTCGACGTCAGCTCCGTCTTCGACGAGGACGAGGACGAGGACGGCGGCGACGGCGGCGACGGCCATGGCCCGTCCGGGAGGGCCCGCGCCTGACCTCCGGGCCGCCGCGGGGAGGCGGCGGCGCGGAGACGCGAACACGCGGGAGGGCCGGGACGCCGTACGAGGCGTCCCGGCCCTCCCGTCGTTCCCGCGCCGCCCTACTCCCCGGCGGCGAGCAGCCCCTCCAGGAGCGGCCGCAGCCGGGTCGTGCGCTCCGGGGCCACCCCCTCGGCCACCGCCCGGGGCAGCGCCTGGTCCACGCCGTGCACGACCGACAGATGGCGCTCCGCCCGGCCGAAGGCCGTGTACACCCAGGGCCGGCTCAGGCCCCCGACCGCGTCCCCGGGCAGCACCGCGACCACCGCGGGCCACCGCGTCCCGGCCGCCTGGTGCGCGGTGAGCGCCCAGCCGTGCCGCAGCGCCGACTCCACCCGCTCCTTCGGTACGAGGACCTCGTCGTCCCCGCAGCGCAGCCGCAGGCCCTCGGCGTCGGCCGAGAGGACCGTGCCGGTGACCGTCCGCCCCGGCACCGGCGCGTACGCCACCCGGTCGCCGGGGTCGTAGCCGCCGAACCGGCCGGGCCCGGGGTTGAGCCGCTGCTTGAGGGCGGCGTTCAGCGCGCGCGTGCCCGCCGAGCCGCCGTGGCCGACCGTGACGACCTGCGTCCGCTCCGGCGGCACCCCGATCGCCCGGGGCACCGAGTCGGCCACCAGCTGGACGGCGCGGTGCACGGCCTCGCCCGCGTCCCGCACCGGGACGATGACGACCTCCTTGCCGGGGGCCTCGACCTGGTTCAGTTCGCCGACGCCGATGCCCGACACCAGCTCGCCGAGCGGCCCCGGATCGGGAACGCGCGAGGCGATCCGGGGACACACCCCGGCCGCGAGCGCGTCGGCGAAGACCCGGCCCGCGCCCGGGGCCCCGAGGACCTCCGGGTCGCCGCTCAGGACCAGGCGGCAGCCGTCCGGCAGCGACTCCACGAGCGTCGCGGCCGTCTCCACGTCCAGCTGCGGCGCGTCGAGCACCGCCAGGAGGTCCAGGGCGAGGGCCCCGTCCTCGTCCCGGCCCGGTCCGGCCGCCCCGGACAGCAGGGCGGCGACCGTCACGGCCTCCGTCCCCGCGGCACCGAGCGCGCGCCGCCCGTCGTCGGAGTGGACCGCGACCAGGGCGCGAAGGCCCCGCTCCCGGGCCGCCGCCGCGAGCGCCACCGGCTCGGCGCGGGCGGCCTCGCCGCCGGTGTGCAGGACGAGGCCGTGCGCGCCGACGGCGCGTTCGAGCTCGGCGCCCTCCCAGGCGTCGGCCGCGGCCGTCCTGACGAGACGGGCGAGGCCCTCCGCGAGGCTCTCCTCCGCGAGCGCGTACCGGTCGAGGCCGAGCAGCGCGGGCGGCTCCTCGCCGTTCTCCCTGCTCTCTTCCGAGGCCCCGTCCGCGTCCTCGCCGGGCTCCTCCTCCGTCTCCTCCCCTTCCTCCTGGAAGAGGTGGACCGCCCCCTCGGAGACCGCCGTGTCGACCGCCTCCTCGGGGTCGGGCACGGAGTGCGCGGCGAGCCCGGCGCGCACGGTCCCGGCCTCCAGGGCGGTGTGCCCCTGGAGCGCGGCCCGCTCCAGGAGCCACACGGTGAGGGCGACCGTACGGCGCGGGTCGCCGGGGCCGCAGTCGGGGCCGAGCAGCGCCCGCGCGAAGCCGTCGGCCTGCTCCGGCCGCACTCCCGCCACCGCGAGGAGCTGCCAGGGGTCGTCGGACAGCGCCGCGGCCGCGCCCTCGCCGAGCGCGGCGGCCACCTGCCCGGCCAGCGCCTCCGGGGCGCCGCCCCTGGCCAGGACCTCGCGGACGGCGGCCGTGGTGGCGGGCGCCGGAGCCGTGGGGTGCTCCGGTGCGGGGGAGGGGGGGGTCGGCGCCGGGGCCCGTTCGGGGGCGGGGGGCCGGGGCACCGGGTCGGTCGCCTCGTAGAAGGCACTGCCCTTGGCCGCACCGCCCTCCACGGCCCGGACCGCCGCGAGGAGGTCCGCGGCGGTCCCGCTCAGCTTGGCGCCGGCCGTGACCGGGCCGTCCTTCTCGGCCTTCCGCGCCTCGATCCTCGCCCGCAGCTCCCGCTGCGCGGCCAGCTCGGCCTGCGCCTCGCTCAGCTCGGGCGCGGCGTCGGAGCCGCCGGTCTTCCCGGCGTCCCGGCCCGGCTGCCCGAAGGCCTCCTCGGTCTCCTCCGGCCCGTCCTCCGTCGCATCGGCCGTCACGTCGGTCGTCTCCGGCGCGTCCTCCGTCGCATCGGTCGTCTCCGGCGCGTCCCCCGTCGCGTCGGCCTCCTCCGGCCCGTCGTCCGGGGCCGTCCCGGCCTCCCCGGCCGTCTCGGTCCCCTCCCGTACGTCCTCGGTGGGCTCCACGTCCTCGGGGGCCTCGGGCGCGGTCTCCCCGGAAGGCTCGGTCACAAGGTGCTCCAGTCGTGATCCGGATAGCGGTGCACGGGCGCCGACACGTCGTCCAGCGCCCGACAGATCTCGTCAGGAAGACTAAGCGCCTCCACCGACAACGCGGCCGCGAGCTGCCGCGACGTGCGCGCGCCGACGATCGGGGCGGTCACCCCGGGCCGGTCGCGGACCCAGGCGAGCGCCACGTGCAGCGGGGTCGTCGCGAGGCCGTCGGCCGCCGTCGTCACCGCGTCCACGATCCGGCTCGCCGCGTCGTCCAGGTACGGCTCCACGAACGGCGCCATCGTCTCGGACGCGCCCCGCGAGTCCGACGGCGTCCCGCTCCGGTATTTCCCGGTCAGGACGCCGCGCCCCAGCGGCGAGGAGGGCAGCAGACCTATCCCGAGGTCCAGGGCGGCCGGCAGCACCTCGCGCTCCACGCCCCGCTGGAGCAGCGAGTACTCCAGCTGCGCGCCCGCGAGCCGGGTCCGGTCCCCGCCGAGCTGCCAGGTGCCCGCCTTGGCGAGCTGCCAGCCGCAGAAGTTCGCCACGCCCGCGTACCGGGCCCGTCCGCTGCGCACGGCGATGTCGAGCGCCTGGAGGGACTCCTCCAGGGGCGTGTGCGGGTCGAAGGCGTGGAGCTGCCACAGGTCCACGTGGTCCGTGCCGAGCCGGGCGAGGGAGGCGTCGAGCGCGGCGAGCAGGTGCCCGCGCGAGCCGTCCGTGCGCCGGTCGGGATCGGGGACGCTGCCCGCCTTGGTCGACAGGACGAGGTCCTGCCGGGACACGAGCCGCTCCATGAGGCGTCCGAGCAGGTACTCCGCCTCGCCGCCGCCGTACACGTCGGCGGTGTCCACGAGCGTGCCGCCGGCGTCCCAGAACGCCTTCAGCTGCTCGGCGGCATCGTGCTCGTCGGTGTCCCGGCCCCAGGTGAGGGTGCCGAGTCCGATGCGCGACACACGCAGGCCCGTACGTCCGAGATGCCTCTGCTCCATGGGCGCGAGATTACTGGCCGGGGCACCACGCGGAGGGAGGCTGTGGACAACCACGTCCTGTCGGAGGCGCCGACCGCGCGCTAGAGTCCCGCCCACAGAGACGTTACCGATGGGTAAGGGGTGCGTGGAATGCGGCTCGGCATCAACCTCGGCTACTGGGGCGCCGGTATGGACGGCGACAACCTCGCCGTCGCGCAGGAGGCGGACCGCCTCGGGTACGACGTCTGCTGGGCCGCCGAGGCCTACGGCTCCGACGCGCCCACCGTCCTCGCCTGGGTGGCGGCGAAGACCGAGCGGATCGACGTCGGCTCCGCGATCATGCAGATCCCGGCCCGGCAGCCCGCCATGACGGCGATGACCGCCGCCACCCTCGACTCGCTCAGCGGCGGCCGCTTCCGCCTCGGCCTCGGCGTCTCCGGACCCCAGGTCTCCGAGGGCTGGTACGGCGTGAAGTTCGACAAGCCGCTCGCCCGGACCCGCGAGTACGTCGAGATCGTCCGCAAGGCCATGACCCGCGAGCGCCTGAGCTACGAGGGCGAGCACTGGACCCTCCCGCTCCCCGACGGCCCCGGCAAGCCCCTCAAGCTCACCGTGCACCCGCAGCGCGAGCACATCCCGCTCTACATCGCCGCGATCGGCCCCAAGAACCTGGAGCAGACCGGCGAGATCGCCGACGGCGCCCTGCTGATCTTCCCCTCCGCCGACCACCTGGAGGACACGGCCCTGCGGCACATCCGCGCGGGCCGCGAGAAGGCCGGCCTGACCATGGACGGCTTCGACGTCTGTCCCACCGTGCCGCTCGCCCTCGGCGACGACGTCGACGCGCTCGCCGACGTGTTCCGGCCGTACACCGCCCTCTACGTCGGCGGCATGGGCAGCCGCAAGCAGAACTTCTACAACCAGCTCGCGCGGCGCATGGGGTACGAGAAGGAGGCCGCCGAGGTCCAGGACAAGTACCTGGCCGGCGACAAGACGGGGGCCGCGGCCGCCGTGCCGCACTCGCTGATCGACCGGACCACCCTGCTCGGCTCCGTCGAGCGGATCGCGGACCGGATGGCGGCCTACGCCGCGGCCGGGGTCACCACCCTCACCGTCGCCCCGGCCGGCTTCACCCTGGACGAGCGGGTGGCGGCCCTGCGGGCGGGCGTCGAGGCACTGGAGCGGGCGGGACTCGCGTGACGCGCCGGCGGCTCCGTACGGGATGTCCCGCACGGAGCCGCCGGTGAGGTCTGCGGCCGTGGTGGGGGCTCGGGGGTCTTCCCCGCCACGGCCGTCACGCAGCACAACGGCTCCGGCGGGCCCCTGGTTACGCCCTCGGGGCTCACTCTTTCGGCCGAACCGCTCCCGCCCCCGTGTTGCCCGCCGCCCCGGACCGGACTTGACTCGTTCTCCCCGGACGGGGTGCCCCCCGGACGTACCGGAGTGCGAACGTCCGCACGGAGGTGGCGGCGATGCTCACGGCCAAGGGCCTGTTCCAGGAAATCATCGACGACGACGAGTCCTTCCGGCTCTTCTGCTCGATCGCGGCGAGCGGCGAGACCCAGGGCGGCTGGGAGAACGGCCGGATCGCGGCGCTCGTCGCCCCCGGGATGCGCGAACTCGCGCCCAAGATCGTCCGACACGGCGCCGACGAGGACAAGCACGGCCGGATCTTCAACGCGTTGATGAAGAAGCGCGGCCTCGAACCCGTCCCGGTGCCCCCCGACACCGACTACACGATGCTCCTCGAACAGCGCGGCATCGGCCTCGCGCACGACAAGCTCCGCCGCGACGAGCCGCTGACCGATCGGGACGTCATCGTCTACCTCGCCCACAGCCGGGTCACCGAGCAGCGGGCCGCCGACCAGATGGACATGCTCGTCACGTACTTCGGGGACCACCCCGAACTGGGCAAGGCCATCCACATGATCGACAACGACGAGGCGAACCACCTCGCCTACTGCCACGAGGAACTGCTCCGCCTCGCCCGCCAGGGCCACGGCCGACTGATCCAGCGGACCCTGCGCGCGTCCGCCCTCGTCGAGATCCAGGTCTACCGCGACGTCAGCCTCGCCGTGATGCGCCACATGGGCCGCATCCTGAAGTGGCCGAAGCCCAAGGCCCTCGCCCTCGCCGCCGGCATCCACGGCATGTACGCGTACGAGCGCGCCGCCGGGTGGCACAAGATGATCGACCTCAGGATGCCCGAGCGGCTCGACGCGCTCGGGGGACCGGCGACCCCCGCCCCCGCCTTCTGATCCGGGGGGTCCCGCACACCGCGGCGGGAACGCTTCTCCATCCAGCCGCGCCGCTCGAACGAAGAGGGCCTACATCCAGCCGCGCCGCTTGAACATCCGGTACAGGGTGACGACGATGCCCGTCATCACCAGGATCACCGCCGGATACCCCAGCCCCCAGCGCAGCTCCGGCATGTGCTCGAAGTTCATGCCGTAGATCCCCGCGACCATCGTGGGGACCGCGGCCATGGCCGCCCACGCGGAGATCTTCCGCATGTCGTCGTTCTGCCGCACCCCCATCTGCGCCAGATGGGCCGAGAGGACGTCGGACAGGAGCCGGTCCAGGCTCTCCACCTGCTCGTTGGAGCGCAGCAGATGGTCGTTGACGTCCCGGAAGAACGGCTGGGAGTGCTCGTTCACGAACGGCACCGAACCGGCCGTGAGCCGGGCCATCGGCCCGGCCAGCGGATTGCTGGCCCGCCGGAACTCCAGGACCTGCCGCTTCGCCGTGTAGATCCGCGCCGCCGTGTTGGAGCCCGCGTCCCCGGCGGGTGCGAAGACGTCCGCCTCCAGCTCCTCCAGGTCCACCTGGAGTTCGCCCGCGACCTCCAGGTAGTGGTCCACGATCGCGTCGCTCACCGCGTACAGGACCGCCGTCGGCCCGTGCCTCAGGACCTCCGGGTCGGCCTCCAGGCGCCGGCGCACCTCCGCCAGCGGGGCCCCCTCGCCGTGCCGGACCGTGACCACGAACGAGTCGCCGACGAACAGCATCAGCTCGCCCGAGGAGACCCGGTCGCTCTCCGGCTCGTACACGACCGGCTTGAGCACCATGAACAGCGAGTCGTCGTAGACCTCCAGCTTGGGCCGCTGGTGGGCCTTCAGGGCGTCCTCCACGGCCAGCGGGTGCAGCGCGAACTCCGAGGTGACGTGCTCGAACTCCGCCTCCGTGGGCTCGTGCAGCCCCACCCACAGGAACGCGTCGCCCTTCGACCGCGCCTCCTCCAGGGCGTCCGAGAGGTCGGCGGGCCCGTCCGTGCGGCGCCCGTCCCGGTAGATGGCAGAGTCCACGATCACGGGGCGCATTCTCCCCCCGAACGCCTCCGGCATGCATGCGTACGGCGCGCGCGGACCTCTGGTTTCGTTCCGCACGCGCGCGCGTGGGCGGGTCCACCGGACGCACCGTGCTCCGCACGCACGCGCGCGTGCGGCGGGCCCCGGACGGGACGGGCCCGCACCGGGCACCGCCTAGGCTGGCGGCCATGGCCACGTTGATCCTCGTCCGGCACGGACGCTCCACCGCCAACACCTCCGGGCTCCTCGCCGGGCGCACGTCCGGGATCGCGCTCGACGAGCGCGGGGCCACGCAGGCCGCCGCCCTCCCCGGGCGCCTCGCGGACGTCCCGCTCGCCGCCGCCGTCTCCAGCCCCCTCCAGCGCTGCCGGGAGACCCTGCGGCCCCTCCTCGACGCCCGCCCGGACCTCCCGCTCCACGTCGAGGACCGGATCAACGAGTGCGACTACGGCGACTGGTCGGGCCGCAAGCTCGCCGAGCTCAACGACGAGCCCCTGATGGAGGTCGTCCAGGCGCACGCCTCCGCCGCCGCCTTCCCCGGCGGCGAGTCCATGCGCGCCATGCAGAACCGCGCCGTCGAGGCCGTGCGCGACTGGAACGCGCGGATCGAGGCCGAGCACGGCGAGGACGCCTGCTACCTCATGTGCTCCCACGGCGACATCGTCAAGTCGCTCGTGGCGGACGCCCTCGGCCTCCACCTCGACCTCTTCCAGCGCGTCCAGGTCGACCCCTGCTCGGTCACCGTCATCCGCTACACGCGCCTGCGTCCCTTCCTCCTCCGGCTCGGCGACACGGGGGACTTCGCCGGATTCGCCCCCCGCGAGCGCCCCGGGGACAGTGGGGCGGCCGAGGTCGGTGGCGGTGCGGGCGCACCGTGATCCCTTCGCGCAGTAGGGTGGACGCGCCGCTGTAGTACGACCGTCGAGACGCAAGGAGTCGGGAACGTGTCCCGTCAGGTGTTCCTCTACGACCCACCGGAGCGTTTCGTGGCCGGTACGGTCGGGCTGCCTGGCCGCCGTACGTTCTTCCTCCAGGCGTCCGCCGGCGGCCGGGTCACCAGCGTCGCCCTGGAGAAGATGCAGGTCGCCGCCCTCGCCGAGCGCATCGACGAACTCCTCGACGAGGTCGTCCGGCGCACCGGGGGCAACGCGCCCGTGCCCGCCGTCGCCCCCACCGAGATCGCGGACACCGCGCCCCTCGACGCGCCCGTCGAGGAGGAGTTCCGGGTCGGCACCATGGCGCTCGCCTGGGACGGCGAGGAGCAGCGCATGATCGTCGAGGCGCAGGCCCTCGTGGAGCTCGACGCGGACTCCGAGGAGGACCTCGCCGAGGCCGAGGAGCGGCTGCTCCAGGACGAGGAGAATGGCCCGCCGATGCTCCGGGTCCGCCTCAGCGGCGCCCAGGCCCGGGCCTTCGCCAAGCGCGCCCTGGACGTCGTCAACGCCGGCCGCCCGCCGTGCCCGCTGTGCAGCCTGCCGCTCGACCCCGAGGGGCACGTCTGCCCCCGCCAGAACGGATACCGCCGCGGAGCATGAGCAGCAGCCCCCAGACCCTGCCGGGCGCGGAACTGCTCGCCCGCGGTGAGCTGACCGTGCGCGGCCGGATCCGCGAGGCCTCCAACGCCGTGCTGTACTGCTCCGTCGCGTACGACGGCCGGGAGGCCGCCTGCGTCTACAAGCCGGTCGCGGGGGAGCGGCCGCTGTGGGACTTCCCCGACGGCAACCTCGCCCGGCGCGAGGTCGCCGCGTACGAGGTCTCCGAGGCCACCGGCTGGGGCCTGGTCCCGCCGACGGTCCTGCGCGACGGCCCGTACGGGGAGGGCATGGTCCAGCTCTGGATCGAGGCCGACCCCGAGGCGCGGCTCCTGGCCCTCACCGAGGACGACGAGCCGGGAGAGGGCTGGAAGGCCGTCGGGGAGGCCGAGGTCGGCGAGGGCCGCACCGCCCTCCTCGTCCACGCCGACACCCCCGAGCTGCGGCGGCTCGCCGTCCTGGACGCCGTCGTCAACAACGGCGACCGCAAGGGCGGGCACCTGCTGCCGGCCCCCGGCGGACACCTGTACGGCATCGACCACGGGGTCACCTTCCACGTCGAGGACAAGCTGCGCACCCTGCTGTGGGGATGGGCGGGCGAGGAGCTGCCCGCCGAGGCGGTCGAGGTCCTCGACGGTCTCGACCGGACCCTGGCGCCCGGAGCGCCGCTCGCCACCCGACTGGCTGAACTGCTCACCGGCGCCGAGGTGGCGGCGGTACGCGCCCGCGTGGCGGCCCTGCGGGCGAGCGGACGCCACCCGGAGCCCTCGGGGCAGTGGCCCGCCCTCCCCTGGCCGCCCGTCTGAGAACCGCCGTCCCGGGGGCCGCTCCAGGGCCCCTGCGGCCCCGGCGCCCCAGGGGTTCGACCGAAAGGTTCCGGCCAAGCCGAGCGGCACCGAAAGGCACCCCTCAGGGGTACGCACGTGCGCATCGTCCCCGCAAGACCGCCTAATCGGTCAAGATCCCGGATCCGGTTCGTATCCGGAACACCTGTCCGGTTACGCTCGGGTCATGCATGCCTGGCCCGCTTCTGAGGTCCCCGCCCTTCCCGGCAAGGGCCGCGACCTCCGGATCCACGACACCGCGACCGGCGGACGAGTCACCCTCGCCCCCGGCCCCGTCGCCCGCATCTACGTCTGCGGCATCACCCCGTACGACGCGACCCACATGGGTCACGCGGCGACCTACAACGCGTTCGACCTCGTTCAGCGCGTGTGGCTCGACACCAAGCGGCAGGTTCACTACGTCCAGAACGTGACGGACGTGGACGACCCCCTCCTGGAGCGCGCGGTCCGCGACGGCGTCGACTGGGTCGGCCTCGCCGAGCGCGAGACCGCCCTCTTCCGCGAGGACATGACGGCCCTGCGGATGCTCCCCCCGCAGCACTACATCGGCGCGGTCGAGGCCATACCGGGCATCGTCCCGCTCGTCGAGCGCCTGCGGGACTCCGGCGCGGCCTACGAGCTCGACGGCGACATCTACTTCTCCGTCGACGCCGACCCGCACTTCGGCCGGGTCTCGAACTACGACACCGAGCTGATGCGCCACCTCTCCGCCGAGCGCGGCGGCGACCCCGAGCGCCCCGGCAAGAAGAACCCGCTCGACCCCATGCTCTGGATGGCAGCCCGCGAGGGCGAGCCGAGCTGGGACGGCGGCAGCCTCGGCGCGGGCCGCCCCGGCTGGCACATCGAGTGCGTCGCCATCGCCCTCGACCACCTCGGCATGGGCTTCGACGTGCAGGGCGGCGGCTCCGACCTGATCTTCCCGCACCACGAGATGGGCGCCTCGCACGCCCAGACCCTCACCGGCGAGTTCCCGATGGCCAAGGCGTACGTCCACGCCGGCATGGTCGGCCTCGACGGCGAGAAGATGTCCAAGTCCAGGGGCAACCTGGTCTTCGTCTCGAAGCTGCGCCGCGACGGCGTCGACCCGGCCGCCATCCGGCTCGCGCTCCTCTCCCACCACTACCGCGCCGACTGGGAGTGGACCGACCAGGTCCTCCAGGACGCCGTGGAGCGCCTCGGACGCTGGCGCGCCGCCGTCTCCCGCCCCGACGGACCGTCCGCCGACGCCCTCGTCGAGGAGGTCCGCGAGGCCCTCGCCGACGACCTCGACACGCCGGCCGCGCTCGCCGCGGTCGACCGCTGGGCCGCGCTCCAGGAGTCCGGGGGCGGCACCGACGAATCCGCTCCCGGCCTCGCCTCCCGCACGGTCGACGCGCTCCTGGGCGTCGCGCTGTAGGACGCCGGAGGGGTTCCGCACGGCACCACACGACGACACGAGGGAGGGGCGCCCGTAACCGGGCGCCCCTCCCTCACTGCTCTTCGCTCGTCACCTGCCGGAGTCGTCGCCCGGGCCCTCGTCGTTCTTGGGTCCCTCGCCGTCCGGACCACCGTCGTCCTGACCACCGGCATCCGGACCCTCGCCGGACGGGTTCTCGCCGGACGGGTTCTCGCCGGACGGATTCTCGCCCGTGGCGCCCCTGTCCGGAACGGACCCGCCGTCCGGCGCACCCGCACCCGCACCCGGCTCCGGAACCGACTCCGCGCCCGGAACCGCCTCCGGTCCCGGCTGTTCCGGCTTCGGGGGGCGGGTGCGGCCGCTGCCGGGGTCGCGCAGGAACGGGGAGTCCCCGCCCTCCGTCGCCACTCCCGGACCGGGTCCCGTACCCGGCTCGCGCCGCCGCAGGTACCGCTCGAACTCGCGGGCGATCGCCTCGCCCGACGCCTCCGGGAGCTCCGCGGTGTCCCGCGCCTCCTCCAGGGTCTGCACGTACTCGGCGACCTCGCTGTCCTCGGCCGCCAGCTGGTCCACGCCCACCTGCCAGGCCCGCGCGTCCTCGGGCAGCTCGCCCAGCGGGATGCGCATCCCGATCAGGTCCTCCAGGCGGTTCAGCAGGGCCAGCGTCGCCTTCGGGTTCGGCGGCTGCGACACGTAGTGCGGCACCGCCGCCCACAGGCTCACCGCCGGCACGCCCGCGTGCGTGCACGCCTCCTGGAGGATGCCCACGATGCCCGTCGGGCCCTCGTACCGGGTCTCCTCCAGGTCCATCGTGCGCGCCAGGTCCGGGTCGGAGGTCACTCCGCTGACCGGGACCGGCCGGGTGTGCGGGGTGTCGCCGAGCAGCGCGCCCAGGATCACCACCATCTCCACGCCCAGTTCGTGCGCGAAGGCGAGCAGCTCGTTGCAGAAGGAGCGCCAGCGCATCGAGGGCTCGATGCCGCGCACGAGCACCAGGTCACGGGGCTTGTCGCCGCCCACCCGGACCACGGAGAGTCTGGTCGTCGGCCAGGTGATCTTCCGCACGCCGTTGTCCAGGAAGACCGTGGGCCGGTTCACCTGGAAGTCGTAGTAGTCCTCGGCGTCGAGCGCCGCGAACACCTCGCCCTTCCATTCCCGGTCCAGATGGGCGACCGCGGTGGAGGCGGCGTCCCCGGCGTCGTTCCAGCCTTCGAACGCGGCCACCATGACCGGGTCGATCAGCTCGGGCACCCCCTCGAGCTCGATCACCCAGCGCCTCCTTCTCGAAGTTCCTGTCGTACGGACCAACCTTACGGCTTTCCGGCGGTCCGTCCGCAGCCCCCGGACATCCCCGAAAACCCGTGCGGCCTTGATCGACTACCCAGGAACTCACCTCCGCACACGGCGGGGTCACTCCTCCCAGAGGGTGCTGGGCGCCTCCCTCCGGACCACCGGAGCGATCTCCTCGGCGAAGCGCTGGAGCGTCTCGGCCTGCTCGGCCGTCGACTGCCCGAAGGTGTCGACCGTGACGGACTGGAGGTCGTGTCCGTAGTGCTCGTGGTAGCCGAGGATCTTGTCGATGATCTGCTGCGGCGAGCCGATCAGCTGGGGCCCGCCCGCCATGGCGTCCTCGATCGTGCGGAACGGGGTGTTGTAGCCGGCCTTCCCCTCCAGGTGCGGCCGGAAGCTCTGGCGGACCTTCGCCTCGTACAGGTCCTTGTAGCGGGCGACCGCCTGTTCGGGGGTGTCGGCGATGAGCAGCCCGCCGGAACCGGCCGCCACGCGCGCGTGGGCCGGGTCGTGCCCGTACTCCTCGAACTTCTCGCGGTAGTGGGCGATGAGCCTCGCGTACGCCTCGCGGGGCTGGATCGCGTTGGCGGTGAAGAGCGGGTCGCCGTGCTTCGCCGCGAGTTCGGGGGAGTTGAGGCTGGTGGCCGAGCCGTGCCAGATCCGGGGCGGACCGGCGTACGGGCGCGGGACCGTGGTCACGTTCTTCAGGGCGGGCCGGAACTCGCCCTCCCAGTCGACGCCCTCCTCGGTCCAGAGCCGGCGGAGCAGCTCGTACTTCTCCTTCTGGAGGTCCCACTGCCGCTCCTCGTCCAGGCCGAAGAGGTCGAAGTGGCCGGCCTCCGCGCCCTTGCCGACGACGAGTTCGAGCCGGCCCCGGGAGAGTTGGTCGAGGGTGGCGTAGTCCTCGGCGACCCGGACGGGGTCCAGGATCGCGACCACGGTCACGCCGGTGAGGAGCCGGATCCGGGTGGTGCGGGCGGCGAGCGCGGCGAGCAGCACGGTCGGGGCCGAGGAGAGGAACGGGCCCGCGTGCCGCTCGCCGACCGCGTACGCGTCGAAGCCCAGCCGCTCGGCGGTCTCGCCGAGCGTGACGACCTGCTCCAACCGGTCGGCGGCGGACAGCAGTTCGCCGGTGAGCGGATGAGGGGAGTGGTGGACGATCGTGAGCACCTGAAACTTCATGCTTCAACTCTGCGCGCGGAGTGTTGCGGGCGTGTGGACGCAGTGTGGCACGCCGGAGGGGCGGCCCCTCCGAAGAGGAACCGCCCCTGGAAACAGGCGAGTTACTTGCCCAGCATCGACTCGACCCCGGCGCGGACCTCGTCCGTCGCCAGACCGCGGATGGTCAGCGTCGTGCGGCGGCGCAGCACGTCGTCGGCCGTCTCGGCCCACTCGTGGTCGCGGGCGTAGGCGACCTGCGCCCAGATCTCCGGCGCGTCCGGGTGGACGCGGCGGGCGAGCTCCGGGTTCTCGTTCGCCATGCGGGCGATCTCGAAGGAGAGCGAGCCGTAGTGGGTCGCCAGGTGCTTGGCGGTGTCGGCGGCCATGCGCGGACCGGGCGCCGGGCCGTCGACGAGCAGCCGGTGGGCGACCGCGTTCGGGTTGGCTATGCCGGGCAGCGGCAGCCGCTTCGGCAGCGCCGACACCGGCTCGTAGTCCTCGCCGAGCGGATGCCCGGGCAGCTGCTCCAGCTTCTTCATGACCGTGCGGCCGATGTGGCGGAAGGTCGTCCACTTGCCGCCGGCCACCGACAGCATCCCGCCGCGGCCCTCGGTCACGACCGTCTCGCGCTTGGCCTTGGAGGTGTCGCCGGGGCCGCCGGGGAGCACCCGCAGACCGGCGAAGGCGTACGTGATGAGGTCGCGCGACAGCTGCTGGTCGCGGATGGAGAACGCGGCCTCGTCCAGGATCTGGGCGGTGTCCTTCTCGGTGACCTCGACCTGGCCGGGGTCGCCCTCGTACTCCTCGTCGGTGGTGCCGAGCAGCAGCATGTCCTCCCAGGGGAGGGCGAAGGTGATGCGGTACTTGTCGATCGGGGTGGCGAGCGCGGCCTTCCACGGCGAGGTCCGCTTGAGGACCAGGTGCGCGCCCTTGGAGAGGCGGATGGAGGGGGCCGCGTTCGGGTCCTCCATCTTCCGCAGGTGGTCGACCCACGGGCCGGTCGCGTTCAGGACCAGACGGGCACTCACGCCGAACTCGTCGCCGTTGGTGCGGTCCTTCAGCTCGGCGCCGGTGACCCGGCCGCGGGTGAAGCGCAGACCGGTGACCTCGGCGTGGTTGAGCACGGTGGCACCGGCGTCGACCGCGGCGCGGACCGTCATCAGCGCCATCCGGGCGTCGTTCATCTGGTCGTCGCCGTAGACGGCCACGGCCTTCAGGTCCTCGGTCCGCAGCTCCGGCACGTCCTGCGCGGCCTTGGCCGGGGAGAGCAGGTGGCCGACGCCGTCGCCGAACGCCGAGAGCGCGGAGTACGCGAAGACGCCGGCGCCCAGCTTGGCCGCGCCGTGCGGGCCGCCCTTGTAGACGGGCAGGTAGAAGGTGAGCGGGTTGGCGAGGTGCGGGGCCACCTGGCGGGAGACCGCGCGCCGCTCGAAGTGGTTCTCCGCCACCAGCTTCACCGCACCGGTCTGCAGGTAGCGCAGGCCGCCGTGGAGCAGCTTCGAGGAGGCGGAGGAGGTGGCGCCGGCGAAGTCGCCGGCGTCCACCAGGGCCACCCGCAGGCCCGACTGCGCGGCGTGCCAGGCGGTGGAGATGCCCAGGATGCCGCCGCCGATCACCAGGAGGTCATACGTCGCCTTGGAGAGCTGTTCCCGGGTCTCGGCGCGGCTCGGCAGGGAACCGGCAGCCGGGCGCGTCCCCAGGGCGGGGACGCTCTGCAGGGTGGTCATGTCGCTTACTCCTCTTACTGCTCGCTCTTACTGCTCGTCGGATTCGTCTTCGAGCCAGCCCATGGAGCGCTCGACGGCCTTCAGCCAGCTCTTGTACTCGCGGTCGCGCTTGTCGGCGTCCATGCGGGGGGTCCATTCGGCGGCGCGGCGCCAGTTGGCGCGCAGCGCGTCGGTGTCGGGCCAGAAGCCGACGGCCAGGCCGGCGGCGTAGGCGGCGCCGAGGCAGGTGGTCTCGGCGACCATGGGGCGCACGACGGGCGCGTCCACGAAGTCCGAGAGGGTCTGCATCAGCAGGTTGTTGGAGGTCATGCCGCCGTCGACCTTGAGCGCGGCCAGCTCGACGCCGGAGTCCTTCGTCATGGCGTCGGCGATCTCGCGGGTCTGCCAGGCCGTGGCCTCCAGGACGGCGCGGGCGATGTGCGCCTTGGTGACGTACCGGGTGAGGCCGGCGATGACACCGCGCGCGTCGGAGCGCCAGTACGGGGCGAACAGGCCGGAGAAGGCCGGGACGAAGTAGGCGCCGCCGTTGTCCTCGACCGAGGACGCGAGGGTCTCGATCTCGGCGGCGGACTTGATCAGGCCCATCTGGTCGCGCATCCACTGCACCAGGGAGCCGGTGACGGCGATCGAGCCCTCCAGGGCGTAGACCGGCTTCTCGTCGCCGATCCGGTAGCCGACCGTGGTCAGCAGGCCGCTGTAGGAGTTGATCACCTTGTCGCCGGTGTTCATCAGCATGAAGGTGCCGGTGCCGTACGTGGACTTGGCCTCGCCCTCGGCGAAACACGTCTGGCCGAACAGGGCGGCCTGCTGGTCGCCGAGCGCGGAGGCGACCGGGACGCCGTCGAGGACGCCGCCCTTGACCGTGCCGTACACCTCGGCGGAGGAGCGGATCTCCGGCAGCACGGCGGCCGGGACCTCCATCGACTGCAGGATGCGCTCGTCCCACGCCATCTCGTGGAGGTTCATCAGCATGGTGCGCGAGGCGTTGGTGACGTCGGTGACGTGCACGCCGCCGTCGACGCCGCCGGTCAGGTTCCAGATGACCCAGGAGTCCATGGTGCCGAAGAGGATGTCGCCGCGCTCGGCGCGCTCGCGCAGCCCCTCGACGTTGTCGAGCAGCCAGCGGACCTTCGGGCCGGAGAAGTACGAGGCGAGGGGGAGGCCGGTCTCGCGGCGGAAGCGGTCCTGGCCGACGTTGCGGCCGAGCTCCTTGCAGAGGGTGTCGGTGCGGGTGTCCTGCCAGACGAGGGCGTTGTGGACGGGCTCGCCGGTGTTCTTGTCCCACAGCAGCGTGGTCTCGCGCTGGTTGGTGATGCCGATGGCCTTGACGTCGGCGGCGGTGATCTCCGCCTTCTCCAGGGCGCCGGCGACGACCTCCTGGACGTTGGTCCAGATCTCGGCGGCGTCGTGCTCCACCCAGCCCGGCTTCGGGAAGATCTGCTCGTGCTCCTTCTGGTCGACGGAGACGATCCGGCCGTCCTTGTCGAAGACGATGCAGCGGGAGGAGGTGGTGCCCTGGTCGATCGCGGCGATGAAGGGGCCGGAGGTGTGGGAGTCGGTCACGGTGTGCTCCAAGGGAGGTCTGGAAGAAGGACGGCTCAGGCGAACGCGATGGTGTAGATACCCGCGGCGAGGGCGCCGCCGATCAGCGGACCGGCGACCGGGATCCAGGCGTAGCCCCAGTCGGAGCCGCCCTTGTTCGGCAGCGGCAGCAGGGCGTGCACGATGCGCGGGCCGAGGTCGCGGGCCGGGTTGATGGCGTAGCCGGTCGGGCCGCCGAGCGAGAGGCCGATGGAGACCACGACGAAGGCGGTGATCAGGGCGCCTATGACGCCGAGGCCCTTGCCGCTGTCGTTGAGGCCCTGGGTGAGCACGGCGAGCACGAGCACGACGGTGCCGATGACCTCGGTGGCCAGGTTCTGCCAGGTGTTGCGGATCTCGGGGCCCGTGGAGAAGATGCCGAGCACCGGGCCGGGGCCCTCGATCGGCTTCTCTCCGATGGTCTCCGGGTCCGTGAGGTGGGCCTGGAACTGGCCGTGGTAGGCCACCCAGACCAGCGCCGCGCCGATCATCGCGCCGATCATCTGACCGGCGAAGTAGACGGGCACGTCGCCCCAGGCCCCGTCCTTGATCGCGATTCCGACCGTGACGGCGGGGTTCAGATGGGCGCCGGAGAGGGAAGCCGTCATGTAGACGGCCGTCATGACGGCGAAGCCCCACCCGAAGGTGATCGCGAGCCAGCCCGCGCCGCGGGCCTTGGAGCTCTTGAGCGTGACGGCGGCGCACACGCCACCGCCGAGCAGGATGAGTACGGCGGTACCGATGGTCTCGCCGAGGAAGATGTCGGAGCTGGACACCCGCGACTCCTTTGTCCTTCGTCCAGGGGAAGGCGAACCACGGGTCCCTCCGATGGTCCGCACCCTCGTGTTGAGGGCGTTTCCGGCCCTTGGCACTGCCACACTCTAGCGCGTATTGCCGTTAGGTGTTCGGCAATGCCGACCGGTGAACGGAAGTTTTGCCCCCGGGTTAACAGCGCGTCAAGGGTCTGGGAAGTGAAAAACCCGCCGATAACGCGATCGTTACCGGCGGGTTGGAGGGGGTATCGACAGAGGGCGGGGGAGTACGGGGGCAGGGCGGTCCCGGAGGTCTCGGAGGCGGTCGGCCCCAACTCCCGGGAGGCCGCGCGGAGGCCTCGGGAGCGCCTGGCCCCCAGGCCCCGGGAGGCCGTGCGGGGGCCTCAGAAGCGGCCGGCCCCCAGGTCCCGGGAGACCGCGCGGGCGCAGTCCCGCACCGCCGCCACCAACTCCGGACGCAGCTCGCCGTCCGGGCAGAGCCGCTCCACGGCACCCGTCACCGCCACCGCCCCCACCGGCATCCGCCGCCGGTCGTGGATCGGCGCCGCCACCGACGCCACGCCCTCCCAGGTCTCCTCCACGTCCGCTGCCCAGCCCCGGGCTCGCACCGTGTCGAGCAGCGTCTCGAAGTCCCCGAGCTCCGTCGTCGTCCGGGGCGTGAGCGCCTCCCGCTCGACCTCCAGCACCTCGCTGTGCGCCACCGGGTCGTACGCCGAGAGGACCTTGCCCAGGGCCGTGGAGTGCAGCGGCTGCATGGCCCCCACCTCCAGGACCTGGCGGCTGTCGTCCGGCCGGAAGACGTGGTGGACGATCAGCACGCCCCGCTGGTGCAGCACCCCCAGGTGCACGCTCTCGCCGCTGGACCGGGCCAGGTCGTCCGTCCAGACCAGGGCCCGCGCCCGCAGCTCGTGCACGTCCAGGTAGCTGTTGCCGAGCCGCAGCAGCTCCGCGCCCAGCTGGTAGCGGCCCGACGCCGCCTCCTGCTCCACGAAGCCCTCCGCCTGGAGGGTGCGCAGGATCCCGTGGGCCGTTCCCTTGGCGAGCCCGAGCGAGGACGCGATGTCGGAAAGACCGAGCCGGCGCTCGCCGCCCGCGAGCAGTCGCAGCATGGCCGCCGCCCTTTCAAGCGACTGGATGTTCTTAGCCATCGCCCGGCCCCTATCCCTCTCACACTGTTCGACAATGCTGAACACTATCGGTCGATGCCGACCTTGCGTCACATTCCACAGTGTCGGTCAAGGAGGGGCAGGACCGGGAGTCCCCGGACAAAGGATGCCGTCCGCCTCGTGGGACACCGTGTCCGCCCCGGCCCCGGCGCGGTTACGCTGACTCCGTGCCCCCTCCACCGAGGGCGCAAAGCCGACAGCCGTCGCATTCCAGGGAGATCGCCCATGGCCCCGCTGCCGTCCCCTTCCGCCGCCGCCTCCGCCTCCGGAGACGACCGGAACCGAGCCGCCGCCCTCCGCGAGGCCCTCGCGACCCGCGTGGTGGTCGCCGACGGAGCCATGGGAACCATGCTCCAGGCCCAGGACCCGACGCTCGAGGACTTCCAGAACCTCGAGGGCTGCAACGAGATCCTGAACGTCACCCGGCCCGACATCGTCCGCTCGGTCCATCAGGAGTACTTCGCGGCGGGCGTCGACTGCGTCGAGACCAACACCTTCGGCGCCAACCACGCGGCCCTGGGCGAGTACGACATCCCCGAGCGCGTCCACGAGCTCTCCGAGGCCGGTGCCCGGATCGCCCGCGAGGTCGCCGACGAGTTCGGCGCCCGGGACGGCCGCCAGCGCTGGGTCCTGGGCTCGATCGGCCCCGGCACCAAGCTGCCGACCCTGGGCCACGCCCCGTACACCCTCCTGCGCGACGCCTACCAGCAGAACGCCGAGGGCCTGCTCGCCGGCGGCGCCGACGCGCTGCTCGTGGAGACGACGCAGGACCTCCTCCAGACCAAGGCCTCCGTGATCGGCGCCCGCCGCGCCCTGGACGCCCTGGGCGCCGACGTGCCGCTGATCGTGTCCGTCACCGTCGAGACCACCGGAACCATGCTCCTGGGCTCCGAGATCGGCGCCGCCCTGACGGCCCTGGAGCCGCTGGGCATCGACATGATCGGCCTCAACTGCGCCACCGGCCCGGCCGAGATGAGCGAGCACCTGCGCTACCTCGCCCGCCACTCCCGGATCCCGCTCTCCTGCATGCCCAACGCCGGCCTGCCGGTCCTGACCTCCGACGGCGCCCACTACCCGCTGTCGCCGGCCGAGCTGGCCGACGCCCAGGAGGCCTTCGTCCGGGACTACGGCCTCTCCCTCATCGGCGGCTGCTGCGGTACGACGCCGGAGCACCTGCGGCAGGTCGTGGAGCGGGTCCGGGACCTCACCCCCGCCGTCCGCGAACCGCGCCCCGAGCCCGGCGCCGCCTCCCTCTACCAGACGGTGCCGTTCCGGCAGGACACGTCGTACATGGCGATCGGTGAGCGGACGAACGCGAACGGGTCGAAGAAGTTCCGTGAGGCGATGCT
>NZ_JBFBJO010000013.1:0-158177 GCF_040702165.1 Streptomyces sp. NPDC086147
GAAGCGCTGAACATCGACGTGGCGGTGGAGTGGCTGATCTTGGTGACCGCGTGGGCCTCCCCGGCGGAGGTGAGGGCGCCGACGCCGGGCGCGAAGAGCGCGCCCAGGACGAGGGCGAGGGCGGTCAGGACGGAGCGGAGCTTCATCGGGGGTTCCTCCGGTGGTGGGTCGGACGGCGTGGCCGCGCCCGTTGCGCTACGCGCGTCACAGGAGGGCGCGGCCGCGCCTCGTGGAGTTTCGTGCGGGTGGGTCAGGCGACGGAGCGGAAGGCCGGCAGGTATCCGCCGGAGTGACCGGCGGCGGTGGGGTGGTAGCTGTTGGAGACGGGCACCGTGACGCTGTGGAGCCAGGCGTTGCCGGAGCAGATCTCGTGCCCGGTGAACTCGTCCACGACGCTGGAGTAGACGAAGCCCGCGTTGGCGGCCTGCTTGGCGAGCATGGAGTTGAGGGCGTCGCTGCCCCGGTTGATCGCGGTGCGTTCGGTCTCGCTCAGGCCGGCGATGCAGCTGCCGTTCAGCTGGTAGAAGCGCGGGTAGCCGAGGACCACGACGCGGGCCTGGGGCGCGCGGCTGCGGATGGCGCCGTAGAGCGACGAGAGGCTGCCGGGAAGGGTGCCGTTGACCTGTGCGATGGCGTTGTTCACCGCGTTGACGCAGGTCGCCTCGCTCTGCAGCACACAGGTCTGCATGACATTGGCGAAACCGACGTCGTTGCCGCCGGCGGTGACGCTGACGAGTGTGGTGGAGCTGTTGAGCGGGGCCAGCTGACCGCTCTTCACCGTGCCGGTCGTCGCCCCCGAGCAGGCGGTGAAGGCGAACGAGGCCGGGGCGTTGGCCGCCGCCCACAGGGACGGGTAGGCCTTGCTGCTGCGCTGGCAGCTGCCGCTGTCGGACAGGTAGCTGCCGGCGCCCACCCCGGAGGAGTAGGAGTCGCCGAGCGCGACGTAGCGCGCCCCGGCCGCCGCGGTGGCGGAGGCGGGTTGGACGAGGCCCACGGTAGCGGCCGTCAGAAGCAGAAGCGTCAGCAGACCGGACCTGAAGTGAGATGTGGACATGACAAGCGACTCCTTGAGGATGAGGGGCGACACTCTTTTAGCAGGCCACTTGGCTCAAGGGATAGATGTGCGGAGTAGTTTGCTCCTGTTCAGACCCTCCAGAGGTACAGACCACTCACCCTCCATGACGATCGCTCAGGAGCCTCGCTTCGCCCACGTTCGCCCGGACGGGCGAACGCTTCCTGTACGCACGGCGGACACCGGCGGTCGCACAGGGAAATCCAGCCCCGCCGCACCCCGATGCGCATGAATCCGGCCACTCGGCAGATCGGGTGAATGACCATCATTGCCGCGCTCCCGTGGAGTTCGAACCACCTCCGTCACCGACGCCCGAAGCCTTGAACAGGAAACCTTCACGGAGACCCAGGGGGATCACGCGGAGCGCCGGCCATCCGTCCACCGGCGCCCCGTGGTTGCACCAGCATCTTTTCGGATTCGACCACGGCAGATGGCGGGCCGGGGCCCATCCCCGGCCAGGACCGCACTTCCCGCCCGTTCGAGTCGGGCCGGGGCGGGGCAGGGGACGGAGAGGAACTTCCTTTCCGCAATCACCTTCTGCAACTTTCTGACGAACTTTCAGTGATGGGCGGAAAGATCGCTTCTCATTTGTTCGATCTTGTTGGGTGCGCTCCACGGTCCGGACGCGCGTAGAGCGGCCGAAAGGACACCTTGCGGCACCTCGGCACGGAGTCAAGGATTCCCCCAAGTAGTTGACAGGTTCATGGCGGCAACCACCGCCGACCCGTGCTCCAGCGGGCCCCTCACCCAAGCGGCCCGACCACCCCCACCGGAGGATCAAGTGAACCGATCGTCCCGTCGCGTCAGGATCACCCGAGGAAGCCGGCTGATCGCCGTGCTCGGCGCCTTCGTGGCCGCCTCGGCCCTGACCGCCCCCACCTCCTCGGCGCAGCAGGCCGACACCACGCGGGCCACCTCCGCGGCACTGGCCACCACCAGCAGCGCCGTCCTCCAGGCCGACGTGGCCGGCACCGCCTGGTACACCGACCAGGCCACCGGAAAGGTCGTCGTCACCGTCGACTCCACGGTCTCCCAGGGCGAGATCGCGACCCTGCGCGAGGCCGCCGGCGACAACGCCGGGAACCTGAGGATCGAGCGGACCGCCGGGAAGATCAACAAGCTCATCGCCGGCGGCCAGGCCATCTACGGCGGCGGCGGCCGCTGCTCCCTCGGTTTCAACGTGCGCAGCGGCAGCACCTACTACGCCCTGACGGCCGGCCACTGCACCAACGGCGGCAGCACCTGGTACACCAACTCCTCCCAGACCACCGTGCTCGGTTCCCGGGCCGGGACCAGCTTCCCCACGAACGACTACGGCATCATCCGTCACTCCAACGCCTCCGCCGCCGACGGACGCGTCTACCTCTACAACGGCAGCTACCGTGACATCACCGCCGCCGGCAACGCCTACGTCGGACAGTCCGTCCAGCGCAGCGGCAGCACCACCGGCCTGCGCGGCGGTACCGTCACGGGTCTCAACGCCACGGTCAACTACGGCGGCGGCGACATCGTCTACGGTCTGATCCAGACCAACGTCTGCGCCGAGCCCGGCGACAGCGGCGGCGCCATGTTCTCCGGGACCACCGCCCTCGGCCTCACCTCCGGCGGCAGCGGCAACTGCTCCAGCGGAGGCACCACGTTCTTCCAGCCCGTCACCGAGGCGCTCAGCGCCTACGGGGTCAGCGTCTTCTGATCCCTGACCCCTGATCCGGCAGCACCGGGGCGGTCCCGTTCGCGGGGCCGCCCCGTCCCGGCGGACAAGGGCAACGGCGTTCCCGCTCCCTCGCGTCCCGACACCCCTTCTCGTCCCGCAGCACCGTCTCCCCCAGGCACCGAGAAAGCGAGGATCCACCTCATGACTTCGCCCACTCGTTTCAGACGGGCGCGTACCGCGCTGTACGGCACGGCCCTGGCCGTCGTCGTGGCGCTGACCGGTCAAGCGCTGCCGGCAGCCGCGCACTCCGCAGGCGCACCCGCCACCGCGGTCGATCCGGTTTTCGCGCGGGCTGCCGCCGCCTACGACGTGCCCCGGGACCTCCTGGTGGCCGTCGGATACGGCGAGACCCGACTCGACCACCACGGCGGTCTGCCCAGCCAGGACAACGGCTACGGCATGATGCACCTGGCCAGCAACCCGATCCAGCACTCGCTGGAGAGGGCCGCCCGGCTCACCGGCGCGACCGTCACCGCGCTCAAAGAGGACCCCGCCGCCAACATTCGCGGAGGCGCCGCCGTCCTGCGGGCGCTGGCCGACGACGCGGGTCTGGGCCCCGCCGACAGGCGTCGCGTCGACGCCTGGTATCCGGTCGTCGCCCGCTACGGCGCGCCCCGCAGCGACGCGGCGGCCCGTTCGTACGCCGATGCCGTCTACGACATCCTCAACCGGGGCGCCCGTGCCCGCACGGCCGGCGGCGAGGAGATCGGCGTCGCTCCGCGACCGGTCGCGCCCGAGCGGGGCAGGTACGCCGACCTCGTCCCCGAGGGCCTTCAGGCCTCCACCGACTACCCGCCGGCCCTGTGGGTCCCGGCCTCCTCCAGCAACTACAGCGCAGGGCGCACCTCCGCCGTCACGAAGGTGGTCGTCCACGTCACGCAGGGGTCGTACGCGGGCTCGATCAGCTGGTTCCAGAACCCTTCCTCGCAGGTGAGCGCCCACTACGTCATCCGCTCCTCCGACGGTCAGGTGACCCAGACGGTGCGCGAGCGGGACACCGCCTGGCACGCCCGCTCCGCCAACGCCTCTTCGGTGGGCGTGGAGCACGAGGGGTACGTCAGCAATCCGGCGTGGTTCACCGATGCCATGTACCGCTCGTCCGCCGCGCTGACCCGCCACCTGACGAGCAAGTACGGCATCCCGCGCGATCGCGCGCACGTCGTCGGCCACAGCGAGGTCCCGGGCAACGACCACACCGATCCCGGTCCGAACTGGAACTGGAACTACTACATGAGCCTGGTGCGCGGCGAGACCGGTACGGGGAAGTCGTTCCCCACTTGGGGAACGGACGTGAACATACGGCAGCAGGCCACCAGCGCCTCCACCCGCGTGGCCACCCTGCCCGGCCCCACGACCGTCCGCGTCACCTGCCAGGTCCGCGGCCAGAGCGTCACCTACAACGGCCACACCAATGACGCCTGGTCCTACCTCCCCGACTACGGCGGCTACATCTCCAACCTCTTCATCGACGTGCCCGAGGCATGGCTCCCCGGGGTGCCCACGTGCTGACTCCGCCGGGGCGGCGGGACCACCGCCGCCCCGGTGGGTCTGCCGGACGTCTGCGGTCGCACGATGCCGGTCAACGGGGCGGGAAGGGCGCGAGGGCGAGCTCCCACTGGTCGGCGGCCCGGAGCAGGGCGTCCTTGTCCGTTCGTACTTCCACGGCGTACTGGTAGATGCCCGCGCTCTCGTCGCTCTGCCGCCATGGAGGTGCGGCCTCCAACGGCAGGTGAACGCGGATCACTGCTCCGCCCTCGCTTCGATCGCTTCGATCGGCGAGGCTGAAGGCCAGGACCGGCTCGATGAACCAGGTGTCCGGGGACAACTCGCCCTCGGGGTCGCGGCCGGTCACGGACACCGTCTCCGCCGCCATCGCGCGCAGCCAGGCGCCCACCTCACGCGCCTCGTCGGTCAGCAGACAGGGATCGGCGAAGGACCAGTCGCCCTCGGGAGTCGTCACCTTTCCACCGATGACCAGCCAGTTGTCGTCGTACGGATCGCCCGGGGCGGCCGGGAACCGGTAGCGGAGGGGGTGGAGTTCGACACTGCTCGTGTGATCGCTCAGAAGCACTGCCACAGGATGCCAGATCCTGCCCGGTGAGCCCGGGTCACGGGTGGATCAGCGGACGATGAACGGCTCGGTCAGGTGCGGGGTCGCGAGGTAGAGGGTGTCGGCGGTACGGCCGTGCAGCACCTGCCGCCTCGATGCCCTTGCCCGCTCGGGGTCCGTCTCGTGGACGTAGGCGATCTCGGGGTGGAGCAGCTGGATCGCGTGCACGAGCAGGTCGCCGGTGACGGCGACCAGTTCGCGCCCGGACTCGACGAGCACGCTCTGGTGTCCGGGCGTGTGACCGGGCGTGGCGAACACGCGCTCGCCGCTGCGCAGCGGGGTGTCGCCGTCGAGCAGCCGCAGCTGATCGGCCCTGCGGAGCGGTTCGATCACGGTGGACCGCAGCTGCGGGTTGACCTCCGCGACCGCGTCGAGTTCGGCCCGCTGCAACAGGTACTCCGCGTTCGGGAAGAACGGCCGTGCCTGCTCGCCGCCGACGACGGCCCAGCCGACGTGGTCGGTGTGGAGGTGCGTGAGCACCACGGCGTCCACGTCGGCCGGTTCGATGCCCGCGGCGGCCAGCGACGCCGGGAGTGCCCCGGGCACGGGCGCCCATGAGGCCGCCGGGCCGTCGGCCGGACCGATCCCCGCGTCGACCAGCGTCACCCCCCGGTCGCTGCGGATCGCGAACGTGCGGAACTGGAGCCGCCAGCGTCCGTCGGCGTCGAGCGCGCCGGGATCGAATCGGTCGGCCGCCGCCCACTGCTCGGTGGTGGCATCGGGGAACGCTTCCCCTCGGGGGGAGAAGAAGGGACCCGCGCCGTCGGCGAGCGCGATGATGGTGTAGGGACCGATCCGAAGAGAAGGCGGCATCTGCCAGATACTGCCATCGGTCGGAGGCCCGCGACCAGGGTGTTCGCCCCGGGGTTCACCGCAGGTCGTGGGCGGCTCTCGGAAGCCGTCGCCCCGCCGGCGGACGGCTCCGGACGATGGCCTGCCGTCTCGGTCGGAGGCCCGTGACTCCCTTGTGAGACCGAATCCGTGAGGTCAGGACCGCCGGACGCGGTGCTCGTCGAGGACCTTCCGCGCGACCCGCACGAGGTGGGCGTTGTCCTGTGCGTCCGAGCCGTCCGGCAACGTCAGTACGTCCTCCAGACCGATCCTGGTGTCCAGTCCCAGGCCGGCCGCCACGCGCAGCACGGTCCAGGCTCCGTCGTCCTCGCCGTGCAGCAGCAGGGGCACCGGCGGTCGGTCTCCCAGCTCGCGCACCAGGGCCGTGGCCGTGTCGGCGGCCGTGACGGGGTCGGTGTCGGTCACCTCGGCCAGTATCCGCAGCACCCGGTGGGCCTGTGGCCAGGCGCGGAACCGCCGGGCGCCGTCGGTGCCCGACCAGACACCGGCCTCGATGCCGATCCCGTGCTCCAGCAGCGCGTCGGCCACCGCTTCGGCGCCTTCCTCGTGCCAGTTCAGCGAGGCGTGGTCGGGCAGGACCGTCCAGGACCGGATCAGCTCGGCCCGCCTTCCCGGCTCCGGTACCGCCCAGGCTCCGGTGGTGACCCCGACCCGCACCCCTTCCGGGACGACGGCACGCACCGAGCTCACCGCCTCGCCCACCACCCGGGGCTCCAGCGAATCGACGCCGTCGGCCCCCTTGGGGTGCAGGTGGACGTCCTGCGCTCCGGCCTCCACCGCACGTGCGGCCTCGATCGCCAACTCCCCGGGGGTGACGGGAACCCGGCGGCTGTCGCTCCGCCTCCGCACTCCGTTCAAGCACACCTGCAGCATGGACCGAACTCTGCCAGACACCGTCGACGACGTGCACGGACCGTGCCCGACGAGCACGCGACGGCGCCCACGGCGGGAGGGGTCGCGCACGGAAATTCGCCGGCCGTTCGCGCGCCGTCCTCGCCGGGGGAGGATTCCCGTTCGGTCTGAGCAGGAACTGTCGGGCCGCCTCGTCCATGACACTCCCAGAACGGAATCCCGTGACTGCATCGACCGCCCGCCGCCGGCGTCGTGTCCTTCCCCGTCTCCTCGTCGCCGCGTCTCTGCTGGCCGCGGGCGCCCTGACCGGTGTGCCCGCGGCGCACGCGGCCGCGGCCGACGACATACGCGTCAACGAGGTGGTGACCACCGGCGACGTCAATGACTCGATCGAGCTGTTCAACAAGGGCGCTGCGACGGTCGACGTCTCGGGCTGGATCCTGAAGGACGACGACAAGAACCACGTCTTCAAGATCACCTCCGGGACCACGCTGGCACCGGGCGGGTACCGGTCGTTCGACGTCAGTGGCGCGTTCGGCCTGGGCTCTGCCGACCAGGCCCGTCTCTACCTGGCGGACGGCAAGACGCTGGTCGACGGCTTCTCCTGGAGCGCCCACTCCGCCCCGTCCTGGTCGCGCTGCCCCGACGGCACCGGCGCCTTCGGGCAGGCGGTGGCCGTGACCCTCGGCGCCCCCAATGCCTGCGGCACCGGAGGAGGCGGTTCCACGACCCCGGTGGCATGGCCCGGCGGCAGCGGCGTGTCCACGGCGGACGGCTCCGACGTGTTCGGCCAGGACCTCAGCGGCCTCTACCAGGAGGGCGGTGTGCTGTGGGGGGCGCAGAACAGCGGCAAGCTGTGGCGCCTGGTGCGGGACGGCTCAGGCGGCTGGAAGCCGGACACGGCCGGCGGCTGGTCCTCCGGCAAGGCCCTGCGCTTCCCCGGCGGCTCCGGCAGCCCGGACGGCGAGGGCGTCACACTGACCGGCTCGGGCTCGGCCGGCGGGGTCTTCGTCGCCAGTGAGCGCAACGGTGACGCCTCCGGCATCAGTCGCCTGTCGGTGCTGAAGTACGACGTCGGCGGATCCGGCTCGTCGCTGACCGCCGTCAAGGAGTGGAACCTCACCTCCGACCTGCCTTCGACCGGCTCCAACCTCGGTCTGGAAGGGATCACCTGGATCCCCGACACCGCGCTGACCGGTGCCGGGTTCAAGGACACCTCCACCGGCACGGCCTACGACCCGGCCCGCTACGGCGCCCACGGCGGCGGGGTCTTCTTCGTCGGCGTCGAGGGCACCGGCGCGATCCACGGATACGTCCTGGCCGACTCCGGCTCGTACACCCGCGTCGCCTCCTTCGGCAGCGGCATGTCCGGTGTGATGGAACTGCAGTGGGAGCCCCAGGCGTCGCGCCTGTGGGCGGTGTGCGACGACACGTGCGACGGCCGTCACCGGACCCTGCGGATCGACGCCGGCGGCACCTTCGTCACCGCCGCCGTCCACAACCGTCCCGCCGGCATGCCCAACTACAACAACGAGGGCTTCTCCCTGGCCGGGGCCGACGAATGCGTGGCCGGCTCCAAGCCCGTCTACTGGTCCGACGACACCAACGACGGAGGCCACGCCCTGCGCAGGGGCACCGTCACCTGCTGACCGCCCCGCCGTGTCTCCCGGCCGACAAGACGGGGGCACGGCTTCGTACGGCGCCGCCCACCCGGCGGAGCCGCACCCTTCGCAAGAGTGCGGCTCCTACCGGCGGCGCGGGGATCCAAGGCGTCAGCCCCGGGGCACCGCGATGTGCGCCTCCATGGGCGTGGTGGTCGGCGTGTAGCGGGACGCGGCGGGCGCGGTCGGGACCAGGTCCCGGTGGATCACCTTGGCCACGGCCTGGATCGTGCTCACGCCGTAGTTCATCGTGCTGTTGCCGTCGGTGAGCACGGAGACGGTGTAGTCGTGGCCGCCGCCTTTGAACGTGCCGATGCTGTGCACGCGCCAGCCGCGCGTGGCGCGCTGCAGCCAGCCGTTCTTGACGTGCACGGACACGGAGGAGGGCGCGCCGGCCGGGGTCCCCCACTTCTGGGAGGTGACGACGCTTCCCATGAGCTTGAGGATGTAGGCGCGGGAGTTGTCGCTCAGGACGGTGTTCTTGGCGGTGATCAGCGAGAGCAGCCGCTGCTCGTCGGTGACGTTGATCTGGGTGAGGCCCCAGTAGCCGTCGGCCCCCGGCACCGTCCGCGTCATGCCGGCGGCCGACAGGAAGCCCTTCACCTTGGTGATGCCGAGCTGCTTCCACAAGGAGGTGGTGGCGGCGTTGTCGGACTTGGTGATCATGGCGTTGGCGAGGTCGGACTCGCGTGGGGTCAGATAGCGGTTGGTCTTCTTGGCGTCCCACAGGAGCGTGGCAAGGACGGTCACCTTCACGACGCTGGCCGAGTCGTACGAGGTCGTGGCGCGCAGGGTGCAGGTCGTGTTCGTGGTGCGGTCGTGCAGGCCGACGGCGACGGTGCCGGTGCGCGTGGCGAGGGCCGCGGTGATGTCCTTCTGGAGCTTGGCGGCGAGGCCGGCCTTGCCGGACGTGCAGCTGACCTGCGGCGGGGCGGCGGAAGCGGGTGCCGCGCCCGCGACGGCGACGGGCACGAGGACCCCGGCGGTGATCACGGCCGGAAGCACACGGGTGCGTAGGGATATGCGGTGAGTCATGTGGATTCCCCCTGAAAACGGAACGAACACGCCTGCGGCGCACTCGCCCTACACGACTCTTGAGCGTGCGGATGGTTGTACGAATCCGTCGAATCTCGTGGTCGTGGTCGTGGTCGTTCAGGGTTCCCTGTCAGTGAACCCGGTCGCTCTTCGGCCCGATGCCTTTGGTCCCGGTCGAAGCGCGTGCCTGGTCGGGCGTGACGGCCGACGAGGTTCTCGCCGCGGTGGACGGGGATGAGTTCCTCAGCGTCGTCTTCCTCGCCGACCGCGACACGACGCGGTCACCGGCACGGGCTTTGCCGGCTCTGACGACCGTCTGGGAGGACGAGAGCGACCTCGATCCCGTCCCTTACCAGGAACTCATCGAGTCGCCGCAGCCCAGCGAGTTCCGCGTCGTATCCCGCCCCCATTCGCCAAGGCACTGGTAAGCGGCCTCGTGGAGCCCCTCTGCCGTTCAGGTGCGGGACGGATCGTCGGGTGGTGCGGGCGCCGGTGTCAGGACTCGATGCCGTCCAGGGCGCTGTCGGGGATCCAGGAGCCGTGGATTCCGGCGGTCACACGGCGGGGCAGGTGGACGGTGGCGACCCGGTCGAGGCCGGAGGCGTCCAGGACCAGCAACTGTGAGGCGTCCTGCTTGAGGTCGGAGACGACGGTGAGCAGATAGCCGTCGTCCTCGTCGGTGGCGCCGGCCGCGGGGACGAACACCGCCTCGCTGGGCAGCCGGGCGTCGCCGATCCGGTGGATGCGGCGCGCGCCGGTGACGCGGTCGTACTTGACGACGCCGTAGCCACCGAAGCCCTCCTGGTCGGGGAAGGACACGGCGTACTGGTAGCGGTTCTCGACGCCCGAGTAGTTCTCGTTGAGGGTCGGGAACTCCACGGCGAGGTCGTCGATGATCTGCTCGTCGACGGTACCGACGCTCGGGTCGACCACCCAGCGGCGGGTGTAGGAACGGGCGTTGGGTTCGGTGCCGCGTCCGGGAGCGCCGGTCCACCAGTTCCAGGAGAGTTCGAACCCCTCGTGGTCCACGGTGGGGCCTTCCAGGACGATGCGGCCCCGGCCGTCCTCGTACGCGTTGGAGACGTGCAGCATGTTGCCGGGCTCGATGGAGAACCAGCGGACGTGCCGGGCGCCGTCGTCGCCGCGCGGCATGACTCCGATGCGGGAGGGCTGCCAGTCGCTCCAGGAGTAGGGGATGCCGGAGTGCTCGGTGGGGTCGAAGGTGACGTTGCCCTCGACGAAGACCACGTGGTGGCGGGTGAGGGCGAAGTCGTGCTTGAGGGCGGCGGTCGCTCCCGGGACCTCGACGCTGCGGACGATCTCGCCCTTGGCGTCGGAGACGTAGTACATCAGGTGGGGCGGGAACGGCGAGGAGCCGAAGAAGTGGAGCTCCCCCGTACGGGGGTCCTCCTTGGGGTGGGCGGTCATGGCGGTGCGCAGCCGGCCGTCGAAGTCGTAGGCGCCGACCGTCTCCAGGTCCGGGGTCAGTTCGAAGGGGAGGTTCGCCTCGCACAGCGCGAGCAGTCGTCCCGCGTGCTCGATGACGTGGGTGCCGGCCGTGCTCGCGGTCAGGTCCGGGCCGTGTTCGGTCATGTAGGGGGCGCCGT
This sequence comes from Streptomyces sp. NPDC086147, assembly GCF_040702165.1. NCBI lineage: Bacteria > Bacillati > Actinomycetota > Actinomycetes > Kitasatosporales > Streptomycetaceae > Streptomyces > Streptomyces sp. NPDC086147. Next base: position 10,904 of record NZ_JBFBJO010000013.1, read on the forward strand.
CCAGGGCGGGGGTGCGCACCCAGCGGTTGCGGTACCACTCGGCGCGGCCCTCGCGGAGCCGGATCCCGTGGACCATGCCGCTGCCCTTGAACCAGTGGGCCGGGGTGACGCCGGGCTTCGGGTTGTGGCTGTTGCGGATCAGCCGGCCGGTCAGCTCGGTGGGCAGGGTGCCCTCGACGGTGAGGCCGGTGGCGGTGATCTCGTCGGCGACGGGGGTGTAGTGGCCGGTGAGGTAGGGGGCGCTGGTCATGTTCGGGTCCTCGGATTCTGTTGGCTGTCGTGGTGGGAGGGGTGGGGCGGTGTGGACGGTGGAGCGTGGTGGCGTGCGGGTTCAGGACATCTGCTCGGCACGGTCCTTGAGGCTGCCGAGCCAGCTCTCCAGGGAGGTCTTCAGGGCCGCGGCGAGTTCGTCGGTCGCGGCGTCGACGGGGGCGCCGCTCCAGGACTCCTCGGTACGGACGAGGACTCCCACGTCCGTCTGCTCGAAGGTCCACGCGTGGATGCCGACGATGCCTTCGACGGTTCCGCCCCAGACGATGCGCCGCAGGGGGAGGAGTTCGCGGAGGGTGGAGGTGATGTCCATTCCGTGGGTGCGCCAGGTGAAGGTGCTGCCGACGGCCGCCGGACCGTCGAGCTCGGCGCGGTCGATGCCGGTGTTCCAGGCCGGCCAGTCGTCGATGTCGGTGTGCAGCGCCCAGACGGTGGGGAGCGGGGCGTCGATCACCGTTGCCAGGCGGACGACGACGGGGGCGGTGGTGTCGATGGTGTGCATGCGTTTTCCTTGCCGGTGGTGTCCGGGTGGGGTCGGGTGGGCGGGGTCGGGCGGATTCCGGATCGCTGACCCCTGCTTTCAGGCGGCGGGAGGGCAGGGGACGGTCCGGTCCCGTCGGGGTGTCGCCGTGGGACCGGTGGGGGCGGTCGCGTTGTACGGGAGGGTGCGGCCGGTCCGGCGGACGAGCACCGGGGTGAGGAGCGCGGTGGCGGCCAGGACCGCCGCCGAGACCATGAAGGCGGCCCGGTAGCCGGCGGTGAGGGCCTCCAGAGGGGGCTGGTGGGAGGAGGCGCGGGTGGTGACGGAGCCGGCCAGGGTCGCCAGCACGGCGAGGCCGATCGAACCGCCGACCTGACGGGCCGTGTTGACTAGTCCGCCGGCCAGGCCCACGTCGTGGCGCGGGACGCCGTCCACGGCGAGCGCGGTGAGCTGGACGAAGGCGCCGCTCAGGCCGGCACCGATCAGGACGCTCGGGCCGAGGACGTCGGCGGTGTAGCTTCCGTCGGCGCCGATCCGCGACATCCACAGCAGTCCTGCGGCGGCGGTGAGCAGGGACGTGGTCGCGCCGGCGGTGACACCGACGCGCCGGGAGAGGCGGGGTGCCAGGGCGGAGCCGAGCATGCCGGCCACAGCGAGGGGCAGTTGGCCCGCCCCGGTGGCCAGGGGGGTGGAGCCGAGGACCTGCTGCTGGTAGAGCGGCAGGAAGAAGAACAGGGCGATCCACACGGACCCCAGCAGCGCCATCAGCAGGTTGCCCACGGCGACCCGGCCCACGGCGAACAGCCGCGGGGGCACCAGTGCGTTCGGCCGGCGGAGTTCGACCGCGACGAAGACCACGAGCAGCGCGACGGCGCCGAGGAGGGCGCCGAGCACCCGGGCATCCGTCCAGCCGGTGCCGCGTGCGCTGGTCAGACCCCAGACCAGGCCGGTCAGGGCGAGGGTGACGGTGACGGTGCCCAGCAGGTCGAACCGCCCGTCCGCCCGCTCGTCCTTCGGCTCCGCCGTTCTCGGTACGAGCGCCGTCACGGCGGCCAGTACCAGCGCCGTTCCCAGCGCGACGGCGTGGAAGATCCAGGGCCAGCCCCACGCCTGGGTGAGCAGGCCGCCCAGCAGCACGCCGCCCGCCCCTCCCGCGCCGGAGACCGCGCCCCACACCGCCAGGGCCCTGCCGCGCCCGGGACCGGGCGGGAACAGGTCCATCGTCAGGGCGAGCGCCGCCGGGGCGACGGCGGCGGCACCCAGCCCCTGAACAGCACGGGCGGCGATCAGTACGCTCGCGGAGGTGGCCAGTCCGGCGGCCAGCGAGGCCGTCGCGAACACGGCGAGCCCGGCGGCCAGAACTCCTGCGTCCGAGCAGATCGGCCGCTCGCCCGCCGGCCAGGAGCAGTGCTCCGAACGCCAGGCCGTAGGCGTTGACCACCCAGGTGGTGCCCTCGTCCGACAGGCCCGCTCCGGCACGGATCTGCGGCAGCGCCACATTCACGATCGAGGTGGCGAGCATGACGATGAACTGGGCCGCGGCGAGGGCGGTGAGGGCGGCTCCCGGCCGGGAGGAGGGGGCCGCTCGGCCCGTCTGGGTACGTCGGAGGTTCATGACGCAGAGCTTCGTGCGGGACGGTGTCCACTTCCCAGACCGGTCGGGAACGAGGACTGTCCACTCCTGTCCACGGGTGTCCACCCGCGCGGGCGTCCGCCTGCCCGACCGTTCACCCGCACGGACGTCCACCTGCCAGGCCTTCCATCTGCCAGGCCGTCCATCTGCCGGGTCGTCCGGCTGACCGACTGCCCAACCGGACGACCGGCCCCGCCCGCGCCTCCTCACGGCTGCCCGCCCGGCCGGAGGATCGGCCGCTCTCCGCGGCCGTACGTCCCGGGATTCCTATCGGGGCCCGTGCAGCTCCCTCTGCCACAGGGCCTCGCAGAGCAGGTCCAGGCCCTGGCGCAGATGACGTCGGTAGGTGCCGTACGGAAGACCGAGGCGCCGGGCGGCGGCCTCCTGGGTGGGCGCGCCGGAGAAGTGGCCCGCCGTCAGTGCGTCGCGGGCCCGTACTCCGCGGGGATCGCGACCGAGGTCGTCGACGGCCTGGCGCAGCAGGGTGCGCAGCTCCTCCGCCGGGTCGGTGAGGTCGGCCGCCAGACGGGTGCGCAGCAAGGCGCAGGCGGCGAAGGCGCCCGTGTCCCGCCAGTGCGTCAGGGCCTCGCGCACGGCCTGGTCGAACGCGGTGCGCGAGGTGCCCGACGGGCCGGAGCGGACCGGCACGTCGGTGGCGGATATGAGGTGCCGGAGCCAGGTTTCGACGGGCACCTGACGCCAGTCGATGCTGAACAGGCCGTACGTGTGCTCTCCGACCCGCGGCCGCGCGCCGGTGTCGCCCATGACGCCCTCGAAGCGCGCGGCCCAGGCGTCGGCGTCCCGGTACACCAGGAAGCCGTGCGCGCGGGCGCGGTCGCGGGCGGCCCCCGCCTGGGCGCGGGAGTTGCTCAGGTCGATGACGCGCGAGGGGATCTGGTACCGCTCGGGATAGACGGAGAAACGGGTCATGCCGATGTTCTCGCCGTCGCTCACCGGAGCGGTGGCGGCGGCGTGCTCCCAGGCGGCCGCGACGACGGGATCGGTGGCCACCTCGTCGGGGTCGGGCGGGGCCGGCAGGGTGAGCCGGGCGGTGAAGGCCACCGTCCGGCCGGTGGCCACGAGGCGGAAGACGCTGAACCCTTCCGGCTGCCGCCGGATCCAGTAGTGGACCAGGTCGCGGGAGGCCGCGCCCTCGGTCTCCTCGGCCATGGCCAGCACGGTGTCGATGTCGTCCGGTCGCAGGGGGCGCTCGTGCACCTCGTCCTCGCGGTCCCACGTGCGCAGCCGCGCCAGGCTCTCCACCTCCCTGAAGAGGTAGAAGAGTTCGTCGGTGGCGGCCCACACCTGCTCCTCGGGCGCCTCGCGCAGCATCCGCAGGTACTCCTCCGCCAGCCGTCGGCGCATCGCCGTGAAGGCGTGCGGGGCCCGCCAGCGCAGATCGGCGGCCAGCGTCTCGCGCGCCGCGTCGTGCGGATGGAGGCCCCTCTGCGTGGACTCCATGAAGGGCAGGTCCCTCAGCCAGGCGAAGAGCGGGTGCACGTCCTCCTCCGGAAACACCGAGGCCAGCAGTTCCTCGGACGTCGAGTGCGCCTGCGCCGCCACTTCCAGGGCGCGGCGGTGGGCCGCCGTGGGCACCTCCCCGATCAGCCCCGCCAGCAGGGTGCGCAGAACGTCGGCGGAAGGCGCGCGCCCCTCCTCCCCGCTCCAGCCCGCCGGTCCCGCGGCGGCGGCCAGCGACAGGGCCAGCGGATTGCCCCCGGCGAACCGCAGCACCCGGTCGCGCAGCTCGGGTCGGATCCGCGCCGCGGCCAGCAGGCTCATGGACTGCTCCTCGGAGAACGGCTCCAGTTCGTCGACGTGCAGCAGCCCGGCCCAGGCCGGATCGGCGGTCCACTGCGGCTGCGGCGCGAGGCGGCCGGCCAGTACGACCAGGGTGCCGTCCGCGGCGCGGGGCAGGAAGCGCTGCCACAGCCACCCCTCCAGCCACTGGCAGTGCTCGAAGGAGTCCACGAGGAGCACCGTGTCGGGGCCGTCGAGGAAGCACGCGGCCGCGCGCTCGAAGTCGGCCGGGTCCCGGCTGACGAAACGTCCGTCGAGTTCGAGGACGGGTCGCCCCGCCGCACGCGCTCGGTCCGCCAGGCACCGCAGCAGCGCCGACTTCCCGATGCCGCCCGGTCCGACCGCGTAGAACGCGAACGGGGCCCGCGGATCGCCGCTCAAGGCCTCTTCGAAGCGGCGGATTTCGGCCTCCCGGCCGATGAAGGCCCGTACGCGCGCACTGCTCAGTCTCTCTCCCACCGACACCATGGACGGCTCCTCTCCCCGGTTTCCCCTGTGCGCCGGGCAGCCTGCGCCCGGGCACTCCTTCTCGCCCCGTGGCGCGGTCACCGCCACGAGGTTCCGCCGTTGCTCGGCTCTCTGCCACGGCGTCGGCCACCGGGCCTCCACCGGCCCCTGGCCGGCGGCACCGCCGGATCCGCGCCGGAAACCGGGGCGGCGAGAGCCATGACGTGCGCCATCAGAACCGCTTCGGCCCATGAGGTCAACCCCGGTATACCGCGGCCCGGTTCGAGGCCGATGCGCGGCGCGGAGCGGTCACCGAGGACCGACGGTGCCGACCATCGGCGTGCCCTCTCGCGCAGGACGGCATCGGCGAAGGCGCGAGGTCCACCGCTCCGGGTCGGCCGGCCGACGCGGGCATGAGCCATGCGGAATGAGCCAGTTGCGTCTGAGCTGCGGTAATGCGGGTAGGCAGGGAGAACCGCCGCCCTTCCACACCTGGAGCGCGAGGATCTACGGCCTCGCATCCACGCCGCACGAGGAGATGCCCGCCATGAGCTCCACCACGGTCCTGCCCCTCCCCTGCCGTTCGGTGCGCACCACCTCTCAGACGTCCGCCACTCTTCCGCCTTCGGCGCTCGATGCGATGCTGGACGCCGTCTACGAGACGCACCGCCGTTTCCGGCACGGCGTTTTCGCCGAACCCTGCCCGACCTGCCACGTCCCGGCGGGCGAGCTCTGCCTGGCGCGTCGCAGCGTGCACGCCGCCCGCCGGCTGGCGCACCGGGTTCGGGTGGCGCAGGCCGGCCCGTTTGCCCGTACGGCCGTGGAGGCCCGCTGAGCGCACGGACGGACGGCAGCGGACGGACCTGGGCCGCGCCTGGCCGGCACGGGGCGGGGCAGGCGTCTCGCCCGGCCGCTACTGCGGCCCCGCCGGATCCGGGAAGTCCGGGGACCGCCGCTCCACGGCTGATCCGGAAAACGCTTCCATGGAGTCGCCGGGCAGCAGCCCTTGGTCGGAGAGGATGCCGCCGATGATGGAACCGGCGCCTCCCACGACGACCGGCACGCCCACGACGACGGCCACCCATCTGCGCCTTCCGCGCCTGCGGCGACCGGGTGTCGCGTCCGTGGCGGCCTGCCCGTCCGTGGCCGCGCCTGTATCCGAATCCGTCGTCATGTGCCCCCACTCCTCGTTCAGTTCCCTCTCGGGAGCGTATGGATCAGGTAGCTGTTGATCACCGGGGTTGCTTGAGCCGGGCGATCGGGCACGGCCGCCTCCGGCTCCGCCACGCCCCCTCCTGGACGTGTTCGTCATCCGCCCCGTTCCGTCCCCCGCATGAGGAGCTCCCCGCCCGAGGCGGTTCCGGCGCCTGTCACCAGGCTCCCGTGCCATGACCAGTGCTCTCGGATTCACCTGCGCGTGCTGCGGGACTCGGCACCCCGAACTACCGATGAACTACACGGCCGAGGCCCCGGCCGTGTGGGATCCGGCCTTCGTCGGCGCCGACGACTGTCTGCTCTCCTCGGACCAGTGCGTGGTCCGCGGAGAGCAGACAGTCGTGAGAACTTCTCCCGGGCCGCGGATCTGTGGGACAGGCCCGGTCGCGAGGCGGAGCAGCCGTACTCCGGCCGGCTCACCACCGACCTGCCGGTCTACTCGCCCACGACCCTCAGCCTGAAGACGCGTGTCCACACCCGCCCGGTCGGTGAACGCCCCTCCGTCGAACTGGAGCGCACCGACCATCCCCTCGCCGTCGAACAGCGCACGGGGATCACCTTGGACCGCGTACGGGAGATCGCGGCGGTCGTGCTCCACGTCGGCGGTGGCGAGCGACGGTGACGGCCGGCAGCCCCGTGTCACCGATTCCACAGGAGTGGTCGGTGACCGGCCTCGGGACATCACGACCAACGGGGTGGGAAAAGACTTCGCCGTCGGAAGCCGGGCCCGGCATGATTCCCGGCGTGCACGAGAGCGAAGACCACGGCAGGCGAATGCGGTACACACTGACCGAGACGGAACACGGGCATGCCTGGGGCGCCTGCGCCGAGGTGGACGGGCTGTTCGGGGAACCCCGGCGCGGGACCTACGAGTTGTTCGGCTGGGTTCCGCAGGCGGAGGTGGGTGGCTGGGTCGGCAACCGGGTCTGGCTGGTGCCGGACGACGAGACGCTCGGTCCCTGGTTGCTGGCGGACGCGGAGAGCCTGCGGCGGCCCCTCGGAACAGAGGGTCTCGTGCTCACGGGACTGGACGACTACGAAGGTCCGCCCGAGGGGCACAGGGGCCGCGTCCGCGTGCACGACGGGCACCGGTGGCTTGGCTCCTGCCGGGAATTCGCCCGTGTCCTGCCACGCAGACGGCCGGCGCCCCCGCTCGTCCTGAAAGGGCTCGCCGGGGGTGACCGGCTGCGGGCGGCACTGGCGAAGGGCACCCGGCAGGCGCTGGACCTGGAGGAGGCCGCCCTGGAGATGCGGGACGATCGGGGTGACCCGCTCGTCGAACGCCTGCTCTGGGCCAGAGTCACCGCCTGGCGCCCCTCCTCGTACGGGGCGGACCTGATCGATCTGGAACTGGACGGAGAGCTCTTCAGGCCCGTTCCCGAACACGCCCGGCCGGTCTGGGAGCGGTGGCTCGTCGGGCCGCCCGACACGACGGCCGCCTGGGCCGGCCTCGACACCCGGCTTCGCTGGGCCTGGCACGACCTCGTGCGTGAGCGAACCGCCTACCGGGCCCCCTTCGACCGGCCGGCCGGGCACGCCTACGCACTCGACGGCCGGTACGTCACCGACGAACCGGGCCTCTACCTGGCTCTCGGTGAGGCGGTGAACGGGCCGGGCGGCTACTTCGGCGGCTGTCTCGACGCCCTCGACGACTGCCTGGGCGGCACCTTCGGCTACACCGCCCCCGCGACTCTGCTCTGGCGGGACGCCGCGACCGCACGCGAGCACCTGTCCCGGGCCCTGACACCGGACGGCCAGGTCTACGACCTGTTCAGCGTGATCCTCGATCTCCTGGCCGAGGGCGGCATGCACGTCACCCTGGCGTGACGCACGGTCCGCCCACCGAGCCCCGACCGTCCCGGCATGACAAGGGAGTTCGACCTCGGCGCCTCGCTCGCCAGCGGTGTGGAGGGCCGCAGTGGCGCATGGGCCTTCGTCACGGCCGTCCTGGCCCGCGGCCGGACGGCGGAAGCCGTCGGCCGCGTTCGTGACCTGGTCCCGGGCGACTGGCTCAACGACTGTCGCTGACCGGCCCCGGCCCCCTGCCGACCGGGCTGCCCGCATCGGAGCCGGCCCGGGTTCCGCCGTTCGGCGCGGGCCCGGGTGTCGCAGAAGACCGGGTCGACCGGATCGGAATCACCAAGCGGCAGATGTACGGGTGAGCCGGCTCCGACTCTGCCGGGTGGGACGACACATAGGAGCCGTCGATCGCTCTGGCCTCGTCGTGTGCGGGAAGGCCCGGACCGGACGCGTTTTCTGTGTCTCGTCCGCAGCGTCCCGTGCGGCGGGGGCGGTTGCACGGTGGAGGACCGGGGCTTCCCGTGGGTTCCTCGCCGGGCGACCGGTCGATGCGGGCCGGCTCAGGAGAAGGAGAAGTAGAGCACCTCGCTGTAGAAGGACGCGAAGTGCCTCTGCCAGTCGGCTCGGACCGAGGCCAGCCAGTCGTCGTTCTGGCCGGCGATCGCCGCCTCGGCCCGGGCGACGGCGGCGGGGATGTCCCCGGACACCAGACGGCGCACGCTCTCCGCCGGATCGTCGTCCGTCATCGAGACGATCTCCCCGGTCTCGAGGACGAAGTACTTCGCCTGCTGCTTCTCCAGGTGGGCCGTGGTCCTGGCGACGCATTCGGCGAACTCGGCGTCGCCTTCCAAGCCTTCGCCGACCACGCGCAGGAGGTCGCGGAGCAGGGCCGCCCCGTCGGCGTAGTCCGCGGCGATGCCGATCGGAGGGTTCCAGATCATGGACGGGACGATCGTCGTGCCGCGTCCCACCAGGAGCTTGTGCGCGAGCGGGATGTCCCAGTTGTGCTCGGATATGCATCGGATCCGCTGGGGGACCTCCGCCTCGCTCGGCATCGAGTCCGCGGAGTAGAGATATGAACGGTTCGCCATGGTGGTGACGCTAGCACCGGGGTCCGACAACGCCGGCGTCGTCGGACCCCTGCTCCACGACCGGGCAGCGCAGAGCCCCGTACGGATGGAACGGCTCACTCGTAGACCGTGGCCGCCTGCAACGCCCGGGCCAGGAAGGTCCAGTCGCCGCCGTCGGGAAGCTCCTTCCCGGCGTTCCGGTACCAGCCCGGTGAGTCCTGCATCCAGGCCGCCAGAGCTTCGAGGAAGCCGTCGAGGGTCCGGTTCTCCCCTTCCTGCCCTTTTCGCAGGAAGTCCTGGTGCAGCTCTCGCACGAAGGAGACCAGTTCGTCGCGGTTGTGGACTTCGTCGTCGGGAGTCAGTGGCATGGAGCGAAAAGTACCTTGCGACTCGGTCGCGGAGCTCCTGGCGGTCAAGAGGAGCGTCAACGCCGTCTGCGCGGTGGCGCGGTGACCCGTCGGTCATGGTGTCCGTACCGGTGCGCTTGGATGCGCGGGTGACCGACCCGGCCGTGTCCCCGCCGTGCCCGTGGTCCAGGTCCTGTGGCCCGACCGGAACCACCGCCGGCCGTCGGACGAACGGGCCGGTCCGGGCTGCCGCGCGCAGCCGAGGCCGTGGCATGCGGTCGACGAGCATCCGGCCGGGGTCTGGACCGAGGAGGCCGCCGAACTCTGACGTCCCGTGCACCGGACGCGAGAGGGCTGTCGGCTCGTGGGAGAGGGTTTCTCCGGTCCGAGTCGATGAGATGGCACGAGGGAGTCTCGGTGATCACGCAGGGAGTTCAGGTGAGGGGCCGTTGTGATGCCTGCGGCGGCACGGTGGTCCTGGACGTCGCTTTCGGCTCCGTACGCACCTCCCCCGGTCCGGACACGCCAGGCGGCGGTCGGTGACCCGCGCCTGCCGCTCCCCCGGCTCCGCGAGGCGCCTTCACGGCCCCGGCCCCGGCGCCCCGCTCCAGCGCGGTCCGAGGCTCGGCAGCGCGCAGGGCCGTAAGGGGTCGATAAGTGTGCCCCAGCAAACTCGGGGAAGCGGTTCCGACGTGCACCCGGTGATCGACATGACGGACGATTGCCGGGTTGGTGCATCGCTTATCGAGACGAAAGGGGCGTCAGCGCGTGGCCCACGTACCTCCAGAGGACCCGACCGGCTCCCGGAGCCGCACACGCGTCCCGGAAACGATCGCGAACATTCCCGGTCACGTCCGTGAGGAGCTGGCGCGGCGGCTGCGCCGTAACAAGCGGGCCTACCGCGAGCAGGACATCCAGGTCGTCGAGAAGCCCCTCCTCAAGCGCGCGGTCGGGGCCTCGGCGCTCGGGAACTGCATGGAGTGGTTCGACTTCGGCGTCTACAGCTACCTCGCCGCGACGATCGGCAAGGTCTTCTTCCCGGGCGCCTCGCCGGGAGCCCAGCTGATCTCGTCCTTCGCGACGTTCGCCGCCGCGTTCGTGGTGCGCCCGCTCGGCGGCCTCGTCTTCGGCCCCCTCGGCGACCGCCTCGGCCGGCAGAAGGTCCTCGCCACCACCATGATCATGATGGCCGCGGGCACCTTCTCGATCGGCCTGATCCCCAGCTACGCCACGATCGGCATCGCCGCCCCCGTCCTGTTGCTGCTCGCCCGAATGGTCCAGGGGTTCTCCACCGGTGGCGAGTACGGCGGCGCCACCACCTTCGTGGCCGAATACTCGCCCGACCGCCGGCGGGGCTTCCTCTCCAGCTGGCTCGACTTCGGCACCTTCGTCGGCTACGCCCTGGGCTCCGCGCTCGTGACCGTGCTGAACACGGCGCTCTCGGACGAGCAGATGCTGTCCTGGGGCTGGCGCCTCCCGTTCCTGATCGCGGGGCCGCTGGGCGTCATCGGCCTCTACATGCGGCTGAAGCTGGAGGAGTCCCCGGCCTTCCAGCAGCAGTTGGACGAGCACGAGAAGAACCTGGCGCAGGAGTCGGTCGGCGGCGAGTTCAAGACCATCGTGCGCGACCACTGGCGGCCTCTGCTGCTGTGCATGGGCCTCGTCCTGCTCTACAACGTCACCAACTACATGGTCACCGGCTATCTGCCCACCTACCAGACGGAGACCCTGGGCCGGTCCAGCACGTCGGCCGACGTGCTGGTGCTCATCGGCATGGTGTGGATCGTCCTCCTCATCACCTTCCTGGGCCGTCTCAGCGACCGCGTCGGACGGCGCCCCCTGTACGCGGTCGGCGCGGTGGCGATGATCGTCCTCGCGATCCCGGCCTTCCTGCTCCTCAAGGCGGAGGGGACCTGGCTCCCGATCCTCGGCATGCTGATCCTGGCGACCCTGCTCGCCTGTTTCGCCGCGCCGAGCGCGGCGACCCTGCCCGCCCTCTTCCCGACGGCCGTGCGCTACGCCGCGATGGGCATCGGGTTCAACTTCGCCGTGGCGGCCTTCGGCGGTACCACCCCGCTCGTGACCGAAGCGCTGGTGAACGCCACCGGCAACGACATGATCCCCGCGTACTACCTCATGCTGGCCGGTGCGATCGGTCTGGTGACCGTCAGGTTCCTGCCGGAGAGCGCCGGGCTTCCGCTGCGCGGCTCCCAGCCGATGGTCGGCTCGCGGGAGGAGCGGAAGGAGCTGATCGACACCTCCCGGGACCTCGTCCGGTACGCCGGACAGGGCTCCCCGACGCCTTGAGCCCGTCCGCCCGCGGCACCGGGCGCCCTCCCGTGCCCTCTCCCCCGCCCTGCCGGGTCCCGTCCCGCTCCGGTTGCCGCTCCGGGCCGCACGAGTGAGCTTGTAAGGGGTACGGGGAGGTTCCGAGCGGGACCACCGATCCCCGACCGTCCGAATCCTCAGGAGGAGACATGGCTTACCCCCAGCAGGACCCGAACCAGCAGGAGGGCCCCGCGGACGGCGGCGCGGCCGGTACGCCCGGCGTCCACGACGGAGGCGCCGACGGCGGAGCCGAAGGCCCCGCGGACGGCGGCGCGGCCGGCACTCCGGGCGTCCACGACGGTGGCGCCGACGGTGGGGCCGAGGGCCCTGCGGACGGCGGCGCGGCCGGTACGCCCGGCGTCCACGACGGAGGTGCCGACGGCGGAGCCGAAGGCCCTGCGGACGGCGGCGCGGCGGGCACGCCCGGCGTGCACGACGGAGGCGCCGACGGCGCGGCCGACGAGACCGGCCACGGCGTTTGAGCACGGCCCCCACGACGTTTCGGGACACCGCCGCCGACACCGGCCGCGGTGTCCTCGAAGCGCGTCTGACGAACCTCAGCCGCGAGGAGTTCGCCCGGGACGTCTGGGGGCGCACCCCGCTGCTCACGCGCGGGGCCGGTGACTTCTCCGACCTGTTCTCGGCGTCCGCCGTGGACGAGCTGGTCTCCCGGCGCGGGCTGCGCACCCCGTTCCTCCGCGTCGCCAAGGACGGCTCCACCCTCCCCGAGTCCGCGTTCACCGCCTCCGGAGGGGTCGGCGCGACGGTCGCGGACCAGCTCGACGACACGGCGCTGTGGCGGAGCTTCGCCGACGGCGCCACCCTGGTCCTGCAGGCGCTGCAGCGCACCTGGGAGCCGGTCGCGGACCTCGTGTCGCGGCTCGGCACGGAGCTGGGCCATCCGGTGCAGGCCAACGCCTACGTCACCCCGCCGCAGAACCGCGGGTTCGACGACCACTACGACGTCCACGACGTCTTCGTCCTGCAGATCGCCGGCACCAAGCGCTGGATCGTCCACGAGCCCGTGCACCCGGACCCGCTGCGCGACCAGCCCTGGACCGACCACCGCGCCGCCGTCGCCGACGCCGCCCGGGGCGAGGCGCACCTCGACACCGTGCTCGGACCCGGCGACGTCCTCTACCTGCCGCGCGGCTGGCTGCACGCCGCCGAGGCGCAGGGCGAGGTGTCGATCCACCTGACGCTCGGCGTCCACACCTGGACGCGGCACGCGCTTGCCGAACAGCTCACGCGGGCCGCCCTCGCGCTGTTGCGCGACGACCTGGAGATGCGCGGCTCCCTCCCCCTGGGCGTGGACGGGCCGGACGGCGAACTCGCCCTCGTACGCCGGCGTCTCGTCGAAGCCCTCGGCGAGGCCGATCCCGCGCCGCTGTTCCACCGCGACCGGCGCGGCGGGGCGCGGCCCGGGCCCCTGGGGCCGCTGGCGCAGCTCGCGGCCGTCGACGGGCTGTCCGCCGCGACGCCGGTGCGCCTGCGCGAGGCGCTGGAGGCACGGCTCGACGGCGGGCGGCTCTTCACCCGCGCCGGCTGGCTCGACTTCCCGGAGACGGACCTGCCGCAGGTGCGCCGGATCCTCGACGGAGAGGCCCACCACGCCGGTGACCTCGGTCTTCCCTTCGTCGAACGACTTCTGCGGGCGGGCGTCCTGGTGCCTGCCGGGCCGTGAAGCGGGCGGAATGACGGCTCCCGGACGGTTCTTCTGCGCCGAGGCCGCCCGGCTGCGCGGCGACCCGCTCGCGGGCACCGCGCCGTACGGCTCGGTCTGGATCCTCGTCGAGCACCGGGCCGGCTGGCCGGTCAACGGCTTCGACGGCCTCGACCTCGACCCCGAGGTCAAGGCGCGGGTGTACGCCGCCGCCCAGGCGCTGCGCGCCCGCATGCTGCTGATCAGGCGCCACGGACGCCGCAGGCAGGACGATCCGCCGCGCTGGGCCGTCCTGCGGTACGACGGGGACGGCGCCCACCGCCAGAAGTGGGGCATCTGGCGCAACGACAAGGACCTGACGGAGATCGTCGACGCCCTGGACTCGCCGGGAGAACGGGACCACCCGCCCGTCGTCCTCGTCTGCGCCCACGGCACGCACGACGCCTGCTGCGCCGTCCGGGGCCGTCCGGTGGGGCGCGCGCTGAGCGACCGCTGGCCGGACCTGGTGTGGGAGTGCACGCACGTGGGGGGCGACCGGTTCGCCGCCAACGTCGTCGTCGCACCCGACGGCGTCTACTACGGCGGCCTAGACGCCGCCTCGGCGGTGACGGTGGTCGAAGGACACCTGGCGGACCGCATCGGCGCGGACCACCTGCGCGGGTACACCGACCTCGTCCCGTCCCAGCAGGCCGCCCTGTCCGCCGTGCTCCGGCACGCGGGTCCGTCGGGGCGGCACCACTACGCGATCGAGGAGACGGTCCGCGAGGGCGACCGGTGGCGGATCCGCGTCACCGGCCGCCTCGCCGGCCTCTCGGCCTTCGAGGTCGAGGTCCGTGCCCACCGGTCCCCGCCCCTCCGGCTCACCTGCCGCGGCCTGTTCCCCGCCTCGGCGGTGTCGTACGAGGTCGTGTCGCTCCGCGTCGGCTGATCCCGGCGAATCCGGCTGATCCGGCCGGTCCGGCTGCGGAGCCCGTCCGGAAAACCGTTTGGCGGACCGGTACGGGCGCTGTTACGTTTCCGACGGCCGTGCGAGAGAACGAGGAGGTGGTACCCGTGAACGCAGTATCGACATGGGTGCTCCCCTCCGGGGTCACGGTCGGGCGATAGGTCGTCCGGGAGCGCCGTTCCAGCGCACTCCCGAAAGGCACGACCGTGCACTTCACTTCCGAACAGCACCTCGACGACGGCGTCCTCGAACGCGAATTCGCCCTCGGCGAGATCCCCGGCATCCTGTGGACGCCCCCGTCACCCTCCGCACCGGCACCGCTGATCCTGCTCGGCCACCCGCCGCTCGGGCTGCGCGGGATGTACCCCCGTCTGGTGGAACGGGCCCGGCAAGCGGCGGCGGACGGCTTCGCCTCGGCCACCATCGAGCTCCCCGGGAGCGGTGACCGGCCCCGCTGGGCCGGTCTCGATCAGGCCCGTGCCGATCTGCGCCGGGCCCTGGAGGCCGGCGGGCCGGTCGACGGCGGGATCGTCGACGCCCTCGTCCTCCCGCTCGTCGAGAGGGCGGTCCCCGAATGGCGGACCGCCCTGGACGCTCTTCTGTCGCTGCCCGAGATCGGCGGCCCGGTCGGGTACTCGGGAGGAGTGATCTCCGTCGGCATCCGGCTCGCGGTGGTCGAGCCGCGCGTCTCGGCCGCCGTTCTGTTCGCCGGGAGCCTGGTGCCCGCCGTCATGTTCGAGGAGGCCCGCCGGGTCACCGTTCCGCTGCACGTCCTGTTGCAGTGGGACGACGAGGGGAACGACCGGCAGGCGGCCCTGGACCTGTTCGACGCCTTCGGCTCCGAGGAGAAGACGCTGCACGCCAACATGGGCGGACACACCGGCGTCCCTCGATTCGCGGGAGACGCCGCGGCCCGGTTCTTCACCCGGCACCTGAAGTAGGGCCGGGGCCGCCAGGGCCCCCGGCGGACGGCGCCCCGTGGTGACCGGGGCGCCGTTCCTCCGGCAGGCACCGCGCGCTCGGAAGCGGCGGTGCCTGCGCGGGCGGGTGGTACGCGCCGTGCGCGGCCGCCGGCTTCGGCGGTTCGCGAAAGCACCTCTGCGCCTCGGCCGAGTCGTACGCGATCGTCAGGTGCGTCGCAGTGTGCAGCTCCCCTCGATGCAGGAGCGGCGCAGCCGCCCGGCCGAAACGGTCTCCACGAGGCCGACGGCCCAGCACATCGGGCAGCCGCGCAGGGCGACCAGGCCGACCGGGGCGAGCAGCAGACTCACGGGGCCGACGACCGGGAGCAGAGCCAGTGACCCGATGAGCGCACCGAATCCGATCGCGCCGCGGGCCAGGTGGCGCGGGACGGTGGCACTGGCGAAGCCGCCGCGTTCGGGCGTGCCGTCGCCGGCAGGGGCGCCGGGCGGCGCGGCGCCCGGCGCGGTGGGGTCGGTTGTCGTCGTCATCGTTCTCGTCCTTTCGTACGGGCCGGCTCCTCGCGCAGCGTCTCGCGCACCGCCGAACGGGCCCGGTGCAGGCGGGACTTCATCGCGGCGGTGCTCAGCCCGAGCCGGTCCGCGACGGCGCGGCCGGGCAGGCCCTGGATGTCCCGCATGATCAGCACCTGCCGCTGGTCGGCGGGCAGGGCGGCGATCGCGGCCCCGACCCGTTCGGCCTCCAGGCGCAGCAGGGCGTCCTCCTCGGCGGACCGTACGGCGTCGCCGGACGCGTGGTTCCCGTCCGGCGACCCGTAGCGGCCCGAAGCGTCACCGGCCCCGCGCCCCGGCGAGGCCGGGCCGGGGGAGAGCAGGGTCCGGGTGCGGCGCAGACACTCGTTGCGGACGATCCGGAACATCCACGACGCCAGCGCCCCGGAGGCCCGCAGCATGCCGATCTTGCGGTAGAGGATGATCACCGCCTCCTGGGCGGCGTCCTCGGCGTCCTGGGGTGTGGCGCACAGGGTGCGCGCGAACCGGTGCACGTGCGGGTACGAGCCGTGCACCAGGGCGGTGAGCGCCTCCGTGTCACCGCGCTGCGCCGCGGCGATCAGGGTCTCGCCGGGCCAGGTGTGATCAGCCACGCCCACGCCTCCGGCGACGCAGCACGGTGACGGTGCACACGCACAACAGCAGCGCGGCGGCCGCGACGATGACGACGGTGGTCATGGGTTCCTCCCGGTGAGTCGTGGAGCGGGCGAGGTCGTCCGCACATGCATCAGAGGCGAGGTGGGCGCGAAAGGATTCACCTCGTCCCGGGAAACGTCCGTGTCCGAGGGAAACCCTCCTCGCACCCGTGCGGTGCCTACGGGGTGAGCCAGCCGCGCAGGACCCTGCTGACGGCCGGCATCGCCACGTACGTCATGAGCACGTTGAAGACGCAGGCCGTGACGGCGCTGCTGAGGAGGAGCGGGAGCGTGACCAGGTGGGGCAGGAGGAAGAGGCCCCCGAGGACGGAGATCGGATAGACGGCGAGGGTCGCGCTGATCGCCATCTTCCACCGGGGCGGCGCGGGCCGGACGGAACCCGGTTCGGCGAACCAGGTCTCCATGCCGGTCAGTTCCCGCCGGGCGACCTCGGTGTGGTGGTGTCCGGCGCAGTCCGCGAACCAGGCCGCGCGCTCGGGCGACTCCTGCCAGGTCCGGCACGCCCCGGCGTCCCGGAAACGGTGGACGAGGAACCACGGGGCGTCGCCGCCGGAGGAGCGGAAGAACCCGTACCCGAGGTGGCCGGGGAAAGTGGCCGCGGTGTCGAGGATGCCCTTCGCCCACCGTTCGAAGGCGGCTTCGTGGCCGGGGTCGACCCTGCGGGCTATCAGGAGGGTGACCTCGCCGGTGTCGGCGGGAACGGTGGCGCGCTCAAGGCTTGTCGCGGTCAAGACGGACTCCTCGTGATCTCGCCGCGCCCCCCGGTACTGTACGCGCCGTACGGGGCGGGCGTCGGCGCCCGGGCCGGGTGAGGGGCTTCAGAGGCCGGCTTCGGCGGTGATGCGGTCCATCCGCGCTCCGGACAGTACGGGGTTGGCCGCGGCGTGGTCGGCGAGAGGCCGTACGTCTCAAGCAGGGCTTCGATCCCGAGCCCGGCCCCGCTCTCCACCATGCTGCGGACGAAGTCCGCGAAGGCGTCGCGGATCGCGGGGTCGGGATGTTCCGCGATCCGGCGGCGCATCGCCGGGGAGACCCGGCGCCCGTGCAGGCGGACGGCCGCGTCGCCACGACCGTGGATCAGCAGGGCCTCGGCGACCGCGTCCGGTAGTTGCCCCTCGCGCCTCATCAACCCGCTTCGGCCCGCGGCATGCGTGGCCAGTCGTACCAACACGTTCGTCGGGGCGGCCGGGTTCCGCCCCAGCCCGGACAGCTGCGGCTGCTCCAGATGCACCATGCGCCCACGCTGGTCGAGTCGTGACGGCTGTTCGCGTGGGTGGCGGGCGAAATGGCGTGCGTAGCAACGCGGTTGTCGCGCCTTCAGCGCACGGAGAGGAAGCCGGTGCGCATGCGGCCGGCTCCGGCCCGGTCGGTCAGACGTGGCGCAGGTGGTCGCGCAGCGCACGGGCCGCCTGGCCCATCAGGGCGTCCGCGCCGGGCTGGACGGCGGCCGGTACCAGGGATTCGGTGAGTACGGCGACGGCGTAGGCGCCGCCGTCGGTGTGCTCCACCACGCCGATCTCGTGCCGGAGGTTGAGCAGGGTGCCGGTCTTGGACCACCAGGTGGTCGCGTCCGAGGCGAAGTCGGGGGTGAGGCGCTGGCGGAGCATGTTGTGCAGCATCAGTCCGCGCACCGCCTCCGCGACCCGCGGGTGAAGGGCCTCGGGCGCCCAGAGCTCCTGGAGCAGGTCGACCCATGCCCTGGCGCTGCCGGTGTTGGCGCGTGTCGTGTCGAGCTGCGGCACCCGGTGGCCGCGTCCACCGGTGCCAGCGTCGATGGCGAGCGCGTGCGCGAGGTGCGCCTGGTCGGTGTCGAAGCGTTCGACGGGGGTGTCGCTGAGTTCGTCGGCGGTGTGGCGCACGGAGATGCCGTGGATGCCGAACTCCCGCAGGAGGGCGGTGACCCGGGCGGGTGGCGTGAGGCCGAAGAGGGCGTCGGCGGCCCGTTCGTCGCTCAGGCACGTACTCAGGTAGAGCAGGTCGTCGACGGCGATCCGCGCGGGATGGCGAAAGCGGGTCAGGCCGGTGGGCCCGGGGACGGTGCTGCGGCCCGGGGCGACGTCGAGCGGGGTGGAGCCGTCGAGTTCGCCGCGCCGGATGCGTTCGAAGGTCGCCACCGCCAGGGGGACCTTAACCAGGGAGGCCGAGGGGAGGACGGTGTCCGGGTCGACGCCGATCTCCTCGCCGGTGCGCAGGTCCCGCACCAGGAGGTAGCCCCGCAACCCGCCGTCCGTCAGCCGCCGTTCCACCTCGTCGATCAGTGTGCCGGTGCGCACGTGCCCGCCTTCCGCTCCTCGTCCGTTCCGTCCCCGCTCGTGGGTGTGGCCGTGGGCGTGCTCGTGCTCGTGGCCCCTGTCGGGGTTCCTTCCGGGTCCGCGCCCAGGCAGCGGGCGAGGGCGCGGCCCAGGCGGCTGACCGTTCCGGCCGGGTCCCCGCCGTCCGCCGCGCCGAGCGCGAACCCCCGGACCGGGGACAGTTCGCCCATCGGGCGCCAGTGCAGGCCGAGCCCGGCGGCCTCCTCGGCCGAGCAGAGCAGCAGGTCGTCCCCGTACAGCACTTCGGCCACCGCGTCCGTCAGGTCGGTCGCCGCGGCGAACTGCGCGGGCCGCAGCCCGACCGCGTCCCGCAGTCGGGCCAGCGGGTCGCGGACGTGCGGCACGTCGTCCTCGGGCTGGATCCACAGCCTCCGCGCCGGGCCCCGGTCGGTCCGGCCGATCCGCAGGGTCTCCAGCCAGAAGCGGCGCGCGCCGGGGTCCGCGGCCGTGGCGACGCCCAGGGGCACCGACCAGACCGCTTCGTCGGGCGGCACCGCCAGCACCGCGGCCCGCACCTGCCGGGCCCGTACCAGGTCCCGGCGTTCGGTGGGCGGCGCGATCCGCAGGTCGAGGGCGATTCCGAGGGCCCGGGCGTCGGCGACGAGGCGCGCCAGCGCCACCGTGCCGCAGACGGCGGGCACCGCGATCCGCCACGGTCTGCGCCGTGCCGTCTCGGCCTCGTGGAGCAGGACGTCGGCGGCGCGCACCAGGGCCCGCGCCGACGGCAGCAGGTCCCGGCCGAACGGGGTGAGCACCGCGCGGCGCGACGTGCGTTCGAAGAGCCGCTCGCCCACGTGCTCCTCCAGCGCGGCGACGCGGCGGCTGGCCACCGGCTGGGACATGCCGGCCGCGGCCGCCCCGACGGTGAAACCGCCGTGCTCGCTGACGCTGACGAAGGCTCGACTCGCTGCCACCAGATCCACACCCCGCACCCTATGCGCCGCCGCGTTCCATGCCGATTCCGCATGGAACGGCGCGTGGCGGCATTGGACCGCATGGCTGCGGCGGGCGAGTGTGGTCCGGTACTCATGACACGCACCGGGCCGGTGCCGTGCGGGACCGGCCCCTACGCGCCCCTGCCCGGGGCGCACCGGAGGTCCGTACCATGCAGCTCACCCGCGCCAGGCGCGCCCTCACGGGATTCGCCGCCGCGCTCGTCCTCGCCCCGCTGACCGCCTGCGTCGAGCAGAGGGCACAGGCCTCCCCGCCCTCCCCCGCCTTGTTCTCCGTCGGGACGGCGTCCGTCCCGGATGCGGCCGGCGCGTCCCACCGACGTGAATTCCGCGCCCTGGAAAACGCCTTCGACGCCCGGCTCGGGGTCTACGCGATCGACACCGGCACCGGACGCGAGATCGCCTACCGGGACCGCGAACGGTTCCCCTACGCGTCCACCTTCAAGGCGCTGGCCGCCGGTGCCGTGCTGCGCGAGGAGAAGCTGAGCGGCATGCGGCGCGTCGTGCGGTACACGAAGGACGAGCTGGTCGACCCGTCGCCGGTCACCGAGAAGCACGTCGACACGGGGATGACGCTGGACGCCCTCGCCGACGCCGCCGTCCGGCACAGCGACAACACGGCGGGCAACCTGCTCTTCGAGGAGCTGGGCGGCCCGAAGGGCCTCCAGGCCGTGCTGCGGTCGCTCGGCGACGACGTGACGCGGATGGACCGGATCGAGCCGGAGCTCGGGGACTGGCGGCCGGGCGAGGTCCGGGACACCAGTTCGCCGCGGGCGCTCGCCGGCGACCTGCGCGCCTTCGTCCTCGGTGACGTCCTGCGGGCCCCCGAGCGGGAGCGGCTCACCACCTGGCTGAAGACCAATCTGACGGGGGACGAGACCATCCGTGCCGGAGTGCCCGACAGCTGGGTGGTCGGGGACAAGACGGGGACGGCGACGACGTACGGCGGGCGCAACGACATGGCCGTGGTCTGGCCCCCGGACGGGGCTCCGATCGTGATGGCGATCCTGTCGACCCGTTCCGACCGCGAGGCGGAGCCCGACAACCGGTTGATCGCCCGGGCCGCCTCCGTGGTCGCCGGGGCACTGCGCTGAGCCAGCGCTCCGGACGCCGGGGGGCGCGTCGGTGAGGGCGGGGGCGCCCCGAAGGTCATTCCGTCGGAGGTTCCGACGTGTGGGCGAGCAGCCTGCCGAGCAGCTCCGCGTTCCACTCGACGTACTCGACGCCCGCTCCGTCCGCGTGGCGGGCGTAGAGGAACCGCCCGGTGGGGCCATCGGTCGCGGGGGTGGTGAGGGTGGCGCCGGCGGCCTTCAGGATCTCCTGGAGGGCGTCGAGGTCCCGGACGACGACGGTGGCGGAGGCGTGGGCGTACTTCGCGCGTTCCTCGGCCGGGCCCGCGACGACCAGGAAGTCGCCGATGGCCGCGAGGGCGACCGCCTCGAACGTCAGCCGCAGGTGGGGCTGTTCGCCCGTGAGCCGCTCCAGGAGCGGCAGGGCGCGGTCGAGGTCGTCGGCCCACAGGCGCGCGTAGGTCTTCAGGATCGTCACGGCTTCGCTCCCCCGGATCTCTTCCAGTTCCCCGGCAACCGTAGGTGAGTATGTTCCGACGTGGGAGAACGAACTTTCCAGTGAGAGAGGCACCTGATGGAAACCGAGCAGGTCCAGCCCGAGGAGGCGGACGTGACGCGTGTCCATTCCCTGGCACGCGAGATCTTCTCGGGGGTGGCCGGCAAATGGGCCCTGCTGATCATCGACGCCCTGGGCTCCCGGACGCTGCGGTTCACCGAGGTGAGGGCCGAGGTGGCGGGCATCAGCCACAAGGTGCTCACGCAGACCCTGCGCGGGCTGGAACGGGACGGGGTGGTGCACAGGACCGTGTACGCGACGGTCCCGCCCCGCGTGGACTACCGGCTCACCGAGGCGGGCGAGGAGCTGCGCGACACGGTCAACGGCATGTGCGCCTGGACGCGCCGCCACCTGGGCGAGGTCGAGGCCGCACGGCGCCGCTTCGCCGAACAGGAACACGGCACGGGACGGTGAGCCGTGGCTCCGGGCCGATCGCGCCGAGCCGGTGTCGCCGATCCCGATCCCGATCCTGATCCCGACCCCGAGGCGTGAACGGGCCGTTCCGCGCGACGTACCGCAAAGGCGCGTGCGGAGATGTGCGGCACGGCGAGGACGACTTGTTCGGCATCCGCTCGTTCGACGTCCTCGCCCCGCTGCCCGACCCGCGGGAGGTCACCTTCGTGGAGGGCGGCGACTTGGCCGTGCCGGACGCGGCGGAGGTCTTCGCCGCGCGCGGCCTCGACGCCGACCGAACTCCGGGCGGCCGGTACGATCCCCCGAGGGGAGGGACCACCATGATCCGCGTTCTGTTGGCCGAGGACATGCACATGATTCGCGGGGCGCTGGCCGCCCTGTTGAGTCTGGAGGCCGACATGGAGGTCGTCGTCGAGGTGGCCCGCGGGGACGCCGTCGTGCCGGCCGCGCTCGCCCACAGGCCCACCGTCGCGGTCCTCGATCTGGAGATGCCCGGCGGCGACGGGCTCTCGGCCGCTCGTGATCTCCTGGTCTCCCTGCCCGAGTGCCGGGTCATGATCCTCACCGGTCTGGGCCGTCCCGAGGCGCTGCGCTCCGCGCTCGCCGCACGCGTCGGCGGCTTCGTCCTCAAGGACGCCCCGCCGGACCAGCTCGCCGCCGCGATCCGTCGCGTGGCCGCCGGGGAGCACGTCATCGATCACCGGCTCGCCGCCGCCGCGCTGACCGCCGGGAAGAACCCGCTCACCGCCCGTGAGACCGACGTCCTGCGGCTGGCCGCCGCCGGGGCCGGGCTCGACCAGATCGCCGGCGAACTGCACCTGTCCCAGGACACCGTGCGGAACTACCTCGGCGCGGCCGTCGTCAAGCTCGACGCCCGCAACCGGCTCGACGCCGTGCGGATCGCCCGGGAACAGGGCTGGCTGGAGTAGCGCGGCGTCATCCGCCGGCGGGTACGGCCACGGGACCGAGGAGGGCGGTCAGGACGTAGCCGTTCGCGGTCTCCTCGGTGTTCAGCCTCCCGCCGAGCGCCTCTGCGCGCTCCCGCAGGTTCCGCAGCCCGTTGCCCCCGGGAGCGCCCCCGGCAACGGCCGCAGCGGGGCTCTGTCGCGGGACCGGCGTCGCACGCCCGTCGTCCGCGACCCGCAGCAGGTCCGGGCCGATCTCCACCGCGCACCGGCGCACTCCGGCGGCGTGCCGCAGGACGTTCGTCACCGCCTCGCGCAGCACGGTGGCGAAGAACTCCTGTCGCGTCGCGTCGGCGAGCCGCGTCTCCCCCCGTACCTCCAGGCGGACGCCCGCGGCGGCGAGTACCTTCCGGGCGGACTCCACCTCCTCGGGCAGGGTGAGCCTCGTGCCGTCCTCCGGGATCGTCCGGAGGTCCGCCAGGACGCGTCCGGCCAGGGCCGCCGCGTCGGCCAGGTGGGCGCGGGCCCGCGACGGGTCCGGGTCCCGGGCCGCCAGCTCGCCCTTGAGGGCGATCGCGGAGAATCCGTACCCCAGCAGGTCGTGCACGTCCCGGGCGATGCGTCGGCGCTCCCGTGCCACGGCCAGCGCGGCAAGCGCCTCCCGGGCCTCCCTCACCTGGTGGACGAGGCCGGTGAGCAGCGCGAGGCCGTAGAAGACCAGGGCGATGACCACGATGTCCAGGATCAGGAGTACGGCGTCCCGGGCGTCGGTCCCTTCCGTCCGCGCCGACACCACGAGGGCGGCCAGGGCCGTCAGGGCCCCGGCCGCCGGCCAGGCGACGCGCCCCGGGAGGACGATCAGCACCGACGCCGTCGCGAAGGCGATCAGTTGGGGGTACGGGCCGCCCGGAGCCGCGAGCACGCCGAGGGCGACGGCGAGCTGCGCGCCCAGCGTCCACACGGCGCCTCGGGGCCGCGTTCCCGGAGGACGCGGCAGCGAGTGGTACGCCTGCAGTCCGACGCCCGTCACCAGTGCGGCCGTGTAGGCGACGAGTACCGCGCCCCGCTTCCCGTCGCCGAGCAGGAAGGCCACGCCCACGATCAGGTACTCGACGTGGGTGGCCAGGACGATGGGCCACACCAGCCGGGGAACCGGGGTGCCGGGGGCGTCCGTCTCGTCGGCCGACTGCGCCGGGGGCACGGTCCGCACGCGTTCGGCCGCCTCCCGGGCCACGGTGACCAGTTGCCGCACGGCCCGTGTGTCCTGACCGGCCAGGCGGATGATCTCCGCCAGGGCCGTGCCGAGCGCCGCGTCGAGGACGCGTCCCGCGTGTTCGCGCTCGGCGGTGATCCGGGCGCGGGCCAGTGCCCGCTGCGAGACGCGGAGCTCCGCGTGCAGATCGGTGAGCCGGGTCAGCGCGTAGATGACGAGGCCGTGGGCGAGGGCGTTGCCCATGCCGTTGAGTACGGAGTGCGCACCGCCGTCCCCCGTCGCGAGCAGTCCACCGGACAGGACGACGACCGCGAACAGGGCCCAGCGGACGCGGTGCCCGACGATCAGCAGCACGGAGGCGCCGACGAAGCCGGGCAGGCCGGACCAGGGGGCGAGCAGGATCTGGGCGGTCAGGACCCCGGCTCCGCGCAGCCGTCTCGTCGCGGGCAGGCAGACGACGAGCTGGAGCAGCAGCATGGGGAGGGCGGCCGGGCGCGGCAGGAGTACGCCGGGTTCGAAGGAGAAGCCGAGGACGACGCCGACGAGGACGACGAGGACGACTGCGGGTGTCGGGGCCGGGGCGGAGTCGTCGGGCGTGGGCCCGATCGCGTCGTCGGCGGCGTCCTCGACGCGAGGGGGCGTGGCCTCGCGCCCGCTCGCCCTGCCGTGCCGTAGTGCCATGCCCCACTCCTTCACGAGGGTCGCGGTGGACGCGGGCCCGTGCGCCCCGCCCGCGCCACCCGTGCGAAATGCACAGGGGGTGGTGTGTCCCGCACTGCCGTCGGCGCACCGCCGGGCGAGATCGTCGTCCCATGCGCATGACACCGATACGGGTCCTCGCCGCGAGGGCCGCCATGATCATAGTGATGGCGACCGCCGTCGCGTCGGGGTCCGTCACCGCCCCCGCTCCCGCTCACGCGGTCGTGCCGGCCGAGCCCGGTTCGCTCCCCGCTTCCCGCCTCGACTCCCTCGGTTCCCTCGTCGACACCGCGGTCACGGGCTACCTGGCGGACGACCGCATCCCGGGAGCGGCCGTCACGGTCGTCGCCGGCGGCCGGACGGTCCTGTCCAAGGGGTACGGAGTCGCGGACGTCGGCCGCCGGACCCCGGTCGACCCGGATCGCACCGGCTTCTTCCTCGGCTCGCTCGCCAAGCTCTTCACGGCGCAGGCGGCGTCCCAGCTCGTCGCCGACGGCAGGGTCGACCCGGGGGCCGACGTCAACAACAGCCTGCGGGCGGTGACCGTCCCCGACACCTATCCCGGGCGTCCGGTCACCCTGCACCATCTGCTCACCCACACCGCCGGATTCGACAGCCACCTGGTCGGCCGCACCAAGGTCCGTCCGGAGGACGTGGAGCCGCTCGCCGAGAGCCTCACGGTCCGCCGGCCGCCCCGGGTCCGCCCTCCGGGCGTGGTCGCGGCGTACGACAACTACGGTTACGCGCTCGCGGGCCAGCTCGTCGCCGAGGTGTCCGGCCGGTCCTTCCCCGCCTATATCGACGAGCACGTCTTCAAACCGCAGGGCATGACGCGTTCCACGCTCGCCCAGCCGCAGCCGGACGCCGTCGCGGCGCGGCTCGCCCGTGGCTACCGGCCCGACGGCAGCACCGGCTGGGTGGAGAACAGGGGCCAGTACGGGGCGTGGACCCCGTCCGGTCCGGGAGCCGTCAGCACCGCCGCCGACATGGGCCGCTGGATGACCGGCCGGCTGGCCGGAGCGTCGGCGGCGGACCGCCTCATGCGGCAGGTGCGGTACCGGCAGGATCCCCGGTCGCCCGGCCTCGGGTACGGCTTCGAGGAGTGGCGGCGCGGCGGGCGGACCGGATGGTTCAAGGACGGTGACATCTCCGGCTTCCACTCCAACCTGCTGCTCGTGCCCGACCGGGGTGTCGGGGTGTTCGTCGTGTTCAACGGCGACGGCACGGACGGCCGTGCCGGGTGGAACGGCAAGGAGTTGATCCACCGCATCGTGGACGCCCTGGTTCCGGCCGGTCCGGTGTCCGCCCCGGCCCCTGCCGTCGATGCCGCCGTCGACTCCTACACCGGCACCTACCGTCCGGCGCGGGTGAGCCGCACCGGCCTCATGGCGGTGGAGGGCCTGGTCTCGGCGGTGACCGTCGAGAGGGACGGCGGGAGCGGTCTGCGCACCGTGGGGCTGTCCGCCGACCCCGACCGGCCGGAACAGAGGTGGTCGGCCCTGGGCGGCGGGCTCTTCCGGGAGCGCGACGCCGGGGGCGGGACACTCGCGTTCACCGGGGACGGGTTGCTGGTGTCCTCGGCCACGCCTTCGACGGCGTACGAGAGGTTGGCGTGGCACCAGTCCCCCGCCCTGCACGCGGGGTTGCTCCTCTTCGGCCTGGGCGTGCTCGCCCTGGGCGCGATCGCCTTCCCGGCGACCGCTCTGCTGCGGCGTTCTCGCGGCCGGACCGGTCATCCGCCGGGTGCCCGGGCGGCCCGGGCGCTGGCCGCGACGACCGGTCTGGCCGCGGTCGCCTTCGCGACCGCGCTCGCGGCCGTCGTCGCCGACGGCAACAGGATGATGGAGATGGTCCCCCTGGGGTCGGCGCTCCTCACCACCGTGACGGTTCTGGGGACGGTGCTGGTCGTCCTGACCCCGGGCCTGGTGGCGGGAGCGCTCGCGGCCTGGCTCCGGGGATGGTGGTCCCTCCCGGGCCGTCTCGTGTTCGGCTGTACGGCGGCGGCCGCGCTCGCGACGGCCGTCATGCTGGTCCACTACCACCTGGTGAGCGCCCCCTTGGCCCGGCTGACCGCGTGACCTCGTCCCCGGACCGTCCCGGCCCCGTCGCGCCGGGAGGCGTCCGACGGCAGTGGATCATTAGCGGAACGCAAGCGACGGACGGCAGGCTCGACTCGTCAGCGGGTCCGCCCGCGCGTCGTAGCGAGGAGCAGGAAAAATGAAAAAATTCAGGGCCGCCGTCGTCGCGGCCGCCGTCCTGGCGGGTCTCGCCACGACGGCCGCGCCCGCCCAGGCGGTGAGTCACTGCAGCCGGAGCGGCGGCGCCGTCTACATCTGCGAGTACGGGGTCACCGTTCATCCGCTTCCCGACGGCACGAAGCAGGAGTTCCTGGTCGGCACCGACTCGGCCGTGTGGACCCGCTGGAACGACAAGCGCGGGAAGTGGACCGGCTGGCAGTCCATGGGTGGGATCGTCTCCGGCGAGATCGCCGTCATCGACCGCTTCAGCGGGGGCGACCCCTGGCGGTTCGCCCTGAGCGTGCCGACCCCCGACGGATGGCGCTACGTCAACATCCGCAGCCACGACGGCGCCTGGAGCGGCTGGCGGCCCATGCCCGACCCGGACTGACCGGTACGGGGCCGGGCCGTCCGGTCCACGTCGGGCGAACGGTCCCCCGGCGTTCGCGCCGTCGTCGGACCGGGACTCAGGCGGCCGCGGCGCGAAACGTGCTGGGGCTCAGGCCCCTGTGGCGTTTGAACGCGGCGCTGAAGCCGAAGGCGTCGGCGTAACCGACCGACGTCCCGATCTGGGCGATGCTGAGGTCGGTGTCGGTCAGGAGCGTCTCGGCCTCGTCCATGCGGCATTGAGTGAGGTAGGCGAGGGGCGGGCAGCCCATCAGCTGGGTGAAGCGCTTGGCGAAGAGCGCCCTGGAGACGCCGGCCCGGGTGGCCAGCGACGCCACCGTCCACGCCTCGGAGGGCCGGTCGTGGAAGGCCTGCAGGGCGGGTGCGAGGACCGGGTCGGCGAGGCCCCGGTACCAGCTGGGGGCGTCGGCGCCCGCCCGGTCGAACCAGCTGCGCAGCGTGCACACCAGGGCCCAGTCGAGGAGCCGGTCCATCAACGCCTGTGAGCCGGCCGATGATCGGGCGGCGTCGACGGCGGCCGTCTCCAGCCAGGCGCAGACCTCGGCGTCCTCCCTGATCACCAGGACGGGCGGCAGGGCGCGCAGGAGCCGCTCGTGGCGGTGGCCCGAGGCGCGGTAGGCGCCCACGATCAGCGCGGTGGCCTCCTCCGAGTCGGCGCCCCAGTGGATCCCGCCGAGTTCCCGGGTGGCGCCGCACTCGGGGTCCCCGGTGAAGCAGGCGATCTCGTAGGCGCAGTGAGGGCCCTGGACGGTGGCGGGGCGGTCCGCGAGGTGGAACGGCGCGGACCCGCTCACGATGGCCGTGTCGCCCGCGCCGATCTCCTGCTCGGTGCCGTCGGACAGCATCAGGGTGCCTCCGCCGCGCAGGACGCTGATCATGGTGAGGGGCGCGTCGTCGATGAAGCGGATGGTCCAGGGCGCCGTCAGTACGGCGTGGCTGACGACCGACCCCTCGGCACGGATGCCGCTCAGGAGCGAACTCAAAGGATCCATGGAGGGCAGCGTAGACGATCTCCTATGTCCTGGAGCGTTTCTCCCATGGATCATCCACGCCGCCACAGCTGTACTGGACCCATCGAACCGACCGACACCAGCCGGGAGACACCGTGACGC
Organism: Streptomyces sp. NPDC086147; assembly: GCF_040702165.1. Taxonomy (NCBI): domain Bacteria; kingdom Bacillati; phylum Actinomycetota; class Actinomycetes; order Kitasatosporales; family Streptomycetaceae; genus Streptomyces; species Streptomyces sp. NPDC086147. Next base: position 38,911 of record NZ_JBFBJO010000013.1, read on the forward strand.
AGCACGCGCAGCACGACAGCCGTACCAGGACCGCCCTCGTGGTCGTCGCGCACCACCGCACCGATTCCCTCACCGCGCACACGGCCCGCCGTGCCGCCGCCCGCCTCGAAGCCGCCGGCTACCGCATCGACCTGCTCGACCTGCACGCCGAGGGGTTCGACCCGCGGATGAACACCGCCGACCAGCCGGACTGGGGCAACAGGGACAAGCCCTACTCGGACGAGGCCCACGCGCACATGGAGCGCATCCTCGACGCCGACGTCGTCGTCGCCGTCTTCCCGGTGTACTGGCAGAGCGTGCCCGCCGTCCTCAAGGGCTGGATCGACCGCGTGTGGAACTACGGCTTCGCCTACGGCCGCAGCAAGCCCCGTCTCGCCGGCAAGCGCATGCTGTGGCTGGCCCTGGCCGGCGCCACCGGCGACGACCCCTTCGTCAAGGACATGCAGAGCGTCCTCGAAACCAACCTGAGCGAGGGCATCGCCTACTACTGCGGCTTCTCCCACTCCACCGTCGCCCTGCTCACCGACGCGGAGGAGCGCCCGCAGCGCGTCGACGCCGAAGGCAGGCTCCTGGTCGGCGAAGCGGTCTCGGGCGCCGAGCGGGAGGCGCAGTACGCCGACTTCGACCGGCGTGTCGGGGAGTTCGTGGAAGGGTTCGTCGCCGAGGGGCTCGTGGCGGCCTGACCGTCGCTCGTACTCCGCGCGTCGCGGAACCGGGCTCCGCTGATCACGATGCCGCCCGCGCCCGGGCCCGGACGTACATGCCGAGTCCGTCCGGGCCCGGGTCCGGGGTGAGCCCGGCACCACGTCCCACGCGGGAGAGGACCGTCGTACAAGCTGTCGCATCCCGCCGAAACCATCGTCCACGGCCGTGTTCTCCTCGCTCGATCCACCCGCGCGGCGCGGACTCCGCGAACGGAAGGCAGACCCCGGCCCCCGCGATCGGCACCCGGGCGACCGCAGGGCGTTTCCCTTTCGGGCCGCTCGTCGTTGCCCGAGCGGCAGGGTGCGTTCCCGCACCTTGTTCTCGGCGTGTGCGTACCTGCGAGGAGCGATGATGGCCGGCAAGGACTTTCTGACGGCGAAGATCGAGCGGGGCTTCGACCAGCTCGACGTGAACGGCAACGGCGTCCTCACCGAGGACGACCACGTGGAGATGGGCCGCCGGGTGGCGACCGCCCTCGGTCACGCCGACGACTCCCCGGAGACCGACCGGATCGTCGGCGCCTACACGGCGATCTGGAAGGAGGTGCACCTGCCGTTCCTGCCGGTCGGCGGCCGGGGAATCCCCAGGGAGCGGTTCGTCGACTCCACCCGCGCGCTCGCCGAGGACCCGGAGGCCGCGCGGGCCACCCTCGGCCGGATCGCCGAGACCTACCTGCGGATCGCCGACATCGACCAGGACGGCCGGATCAGTCCCGCCGAGTTCCTCGCCTTCCAGCGCGGGCACTTCCCGGGACTGACCGAACAGAGCGCGGCCGAGGCGTTCCGCCACCTCGACACCGACGGCGACGGTTCCCTGTCGCCGACCGAGTTCACCGACGCGGTCATCGAGTTCTGGACCAGCTCGGACCCCGACGCCGCCGGCAACTGGTGGATGGGACACCCCGTCGCCCCCCGCGCCTGATCCGACCGCACCACGGCGTCTCGACCGCCGGCGCCGGCGGCCCCTCCTTCCGGCGTCCTGGTACCCGTACTCCCCCGGCTCCGGTGCCGGTGGTCGTGGTGTTCTCGCCGGATGCCGAATGGCGGCGTTCTGTCCGGGCACCCGATACTTCCAGCAGGTACCGCGTCCCTTGTTGTTCCGGAGGCACCGTCATGAGTCTTCTGCGTATCGTCGGCCGTCCCATGCTCGCCTCGATGTTCATCGCCGGCGGCATGAGTTCCCTGCGCAATCCCCAGCAGGTCGCCCCTGTGGCCGAATCCGTCACCCGGCCCGTGAGCGAACGGATTTCCGTACTGCCGGACGACACCGAACAACTCGTCCGGCTCAGCGGTGCCGTACAAGTCGTGAGCGGCGTCCTGCTCGGGCTCGGCCGCTGCCCCCGCCTCTCCGCGCTGGCCCTCGCCGCGACGCTGGTGCCCACCACTCTGGCGGCGCACCGTTACTGGGAGGTCAAGGACCCCTCCGAGCGGGCCCAGCAGCGCATCCATTTCCTCAAGAACATGTCCATGCTGGGTGGCCTCCTGATCACCGCCGACGACACCGGCAGCGCGCCCTCGCTGCTGTGGCGCGGCCGCCACGCCGCCCAGGACCTGCGGCACGACGCACACCTGGTGCACCGCTCGGTCCGGGCCACGGCACGTCCCGCGGCGGCGGTCGGCAGCGGCCGGGCCAAGCTGGGCATCTGAGCCGGAGCGGAGCAGGACGGGTCAGGGCCACGGCCCTGACCCGTCCTGCTCCGCGGCCCGGGTGTCTCCGGTGTTTCAGCAGGTCAGGGCTGGGAGGTGGCGACCTTGACGCCGAACCCGATCAGAACGACGCCGGTGACGCGGTCCATGGCGCGCCGTACGGAGGGCCTCGCGAAGAAGGTTCGGGCCCTGGCCAGCACCATCACGTAGCCACCGAGCCAGGCGAGCGTGAGGACCGCGTGGAGGAGAACCAGCAGGGTCATCCCCAGGTGCTGTGGCAGAGCGGAGGGCGCGAGCGTGGGCAGCAGGCCCGTGTAGAAGACCGCGATCTTCGGGTTGAGGACGTTGCCGACGAATCCCATACGCCACGGACTGCCCGAGGGGGCCGGCACGGCGGCCGATGCCTCCGGGCCGCCGCGCTTGCTCCGCAGCAGGGTCTGGACGCCCAGGAAGCCCAGGTAGAGAGCGCCGACGAGCTTGACGACCGTGTACGCCGTGGCCGAAGCCGCCAGGACGGCGGCCAGGCCGACCACGGTCAGCACGCCCCAGACGAGCAGGCCCGCCACGATGCCGCCGACCGTGCGCAGACCGTCCTGCGGGCCGGACGCGATCGCGCGTTTCGTCACCACCGCCATGTCCGGGCCGGGAACCACGGTCAGAACCGCGAGGACGCCGGTGGCTGCCAGGAGCTGAACGAACATGGGCCCAGTCTCGCATCGGGGGGCGCGGGGCAGGACGGTGGGGCTTCTCGTCGAGCCGATCCGGAGCCACCTCGGCGGGACCGGCCCGGGCGCGCCTGCTGGAGCGCACGCGATCCGGTGCCGGGGCGACGCGTCCGTGCCGGGGCAGGGCGTCGGCTCCCCCAAGGGGTTTGCGCTCGGCGTCCGTTCCGGGGAGAGTTCCGCCCGGCGGACGCCGTTCGGGCGAGAGGGCGGGGCAGAGCGATGTGTGTGGTGGACCCGGCGGTCAAGGAGGCCGCCGTCGCCCGGTTCCTCCGTGAGCATCCGGAGGTGGAGCGGGCCGTCCCCGACCATCCCGCGCTGCGGGGCTGTGCCGACGTCGACTGGTCGGAGGTCCCCGGGTGTCCTGCCGGGATGCCGGTCGTGCTCCGCGGTCTCCTGGACGAGGCGGCCGGTCCCGGGGCGCTGGCCGTGCTGGACAACGTCCTGATGAACGGCGTCTTCCACATGAGCCCCGTGATGCCGGTCGCCCTGCCGTTCCTGATCCGGCTGGCGGCCGTTCACGGCACCGCGGTGCGGCGCGACCTGATCGAGATCCTGATCGTCGCCGCCGAGCTGTCCTCGCCCGCCGACACCGAGCACCAGGTGCTGCTGGTCGGGGAGGAGCGCGATCACCCGGAGCGCGGGGTGTGCAGGGCCGCCTTCAGGGCGCACGCCGCCGCTCTGCGCGCGTTGCTGGAGGACGAGACCCTGCCGGACGGGCTGATCGGCGCGGACGACCGCGAGTGCCTGCTCAGGGCCGTGGAGTCGTGGCCGCCGCACGGTCGAGGCGCTGCCGCCGGGAGTCGGTGAGCCGGAGGTCCGCCGCGGCGAGGTTCTCCTCCAGATGGGCGAGCGAGGCGGTTCCGGGGATCGGCAGGACGACCGGGGAACGGGCGAGCAGCCAGGCGAGCAGGACCTGCGGAGCGGTGGCGCCGAGTTCGGCGGCGACGGCGGCGACCTCGGAGGACGGGCCGGATTCGGCCGCCACGGCGACGGGGCGCCAGGGCAGGAAGGCGATGCCGGCGGCCTCGCACGCCTCCAGAACCGGTTCGTGCTCCCGGTCGAAGAGGTTGTAGCGGTTCTGCACGCTCGCGATCTCGGCGGTCCGCCGGGCCTCGGCGAGCTGCTCGACGGTGACCTCGGACAGGCCGATGTGCCCGATCTTTCCCTCCAGTTGGAGTTCGCGGAGCGCGCCGATCTGGTCGGCGACCGGGACCTCGGGGTCGATCCGGTGCAGTTGCAGGAGGCCGACGCGCTCGGTCCGGAGGCGGCGCAGGCCCTGCTCGACCTGCTCGCGCAGGCTCTCGGGCCGTGCGTCGTACGCCCATCCTTCCGGTCCGTCGTTCCGGAGGATCCCGACCTTGGTGGTGATCAGCAGGTCGTCCGGGTACGGGTGCAGGGCCTCGGCCAGCAGTTCCTCGTTGGCGCCCCATCCGTACAGGTGGGCGGTGTCGATCAGGGTGACGCCGCGTTCGACGGCGCGGCAGGCGACCGCGACGGACGCCTCCCGTTCGGCGCCGGGTCCGGTCGGCAGGCGCATGGCGCCGAATCCGATTCGCCCCACCCGGTGTTCGCCGCCGATGGAGAACGTGCTCGTCGTGCCCTGAGCGTTCGCCGTGTCCTGGGTGTTCGTCGCGCCCGGAGTGTTCCTCGCGTGCGAAGTCATCGGTCCTCTTCCCCTCGTCGGCCCGACGATACCGAGGACGGTGCGGTCCGGACCAGTACCCGCATATTCGAAAGCACCATGCGGAAACCTTTCGCTTGGAGTTATGGCACAACCGTTCGGTAGGGGGCGCAATTTGCCGCCTGAGCAGGAAGAATCCCGGTCGCACCACCCAAAGGACTCAGAGGAAATACTCGTGCGACCAAGACTCTTCGGCATGACCGCTTCCGTGGCCGCGTTCGGACTGCTGGGCTCCCTCGTCACCGCCTGCGGCGCGTCCGGGAGCGGCGGGACGACGCTGCGCCTGGTGGCACCCGAGTACGGCAACGGTGCGGCGAGCGGTTCCCGTGCGTACTGGGACGGGCTGGCCGCCGCCTTCACCGCCGCCCACCCCGGCAAGAAGGTCGAGGTGACGCTCTACCCGTGGGCCGAGGTCGACCGCGAGGTCACCCGCATGGTCGAGGAGGGCGACGCTCCGGACGTGGCCCTGCTGGGCGCGTACTCCGACTTCGCCGCGCAGGGCCGCCTCTATCCCGCCGAGGAGGTGCTGTCGATCAGGGCGGAGGCGAACTTCCTGCCGCCGCTGGTGAAGGCGGGCTCGATCGACAACACCCTCTACGGCCTGCCCTTCGTGGCCAGCAGCCGGCTGCTCTTCTACAACGAGGAGCTGTTCGACGGGGCCGGTGCGAAGCCGCCGAAGACCTGGTCGGAGCTGAAGCGCGCCGCCGAGGCGCTGAAGGAGGCGGGCGTGGCCTCTCCGTACGCGCTGCCGCTCGGCCCCGAGGAGGCGCACGCCGAGGCCCTGATCTGGGAACTCAGCAACGGCGGCGGGTACACCGACGTGAGCGGGAAGTACAGCCTCGCGTCCGAGCGGAACGCGCAGACGTTCCGCTGGATCAAGGACAACCTGGTCGGGCCGGGACTGACCGGCCCGGTCCCGCCGGCCGAGCTCAACCGGCAGGACGCCTTCGCCGCCTTCCTGCGCGGCGACGTCGGGATGCTCAACGGCTACCCCTCGCTCCTCCACGAGGCGAGGGCGAAGGGCATGAAGGTCGGCACGCTGCGCATGCCCGTGTCGGACACGCTGGAGGACGGGGAGGTGCCGCCGACGGCGGGCGTCGCCGACTGGATGATGGCCTTCAGGCACGAGGGCAACCGCGAGCTGGTGGGCTCGTTCCTGAACTTCGTCTACGAGGACGAGAACCTCAACAAGTTCGCCGAGCGCTACCACCTGCTGCCGTCGACGGTGTCCGCCACCCAGGCGTCCCGGGGCACGGCGGCGGACCCCAGCACCGAGCAGTTCCTGGGCGCGCTGCGCAGCGCGCAGCTCTACCCGGTCAACGATCCGTCCTGGTTGCAGGTCAGCAACACCATCAAGCGGAACATCGGCAAGGCGGTCGCGCCGTCCGCCGACCCGAAGGCCGTGCTGGAGCAGATCGCCCTGCAGGCCGAGGAGGCGGCGCGGCCGGAGTGAGCCGCGGGCCGGGTCCGGGTCCTGACATCCTGGGGCGATGAACCCTGAGGATCCACTCCCCCGCCCCCTGCTGGTGGTGGACGGTGCCAATGTCGTGGGATCGGTGCCCGACGGCTGGTGGCGCGACCGGCGCGGGGCCGCCGAGCGGTTGCGCGACCGGCTCGCCGCCACCGGCGGCCCGGCCGACGGCCCCCACCCGGGCCCGTACGACGTCGTGCTGGTCGTCGAGGGGCGGGCCCGGGGCGTCGCTTCCGTGCCCGGTGTGCGGGTCGAGGAGGCTCCCGGCAGCGGTGACGACCTGATCGTCGAGCTGGTCCGGGGCGCGAACGGGCGACCGTGCCTGGTCGTCACGGCCGACCGGGAACTGCGCCGGCGCGTGGAGGAGGAGGGCGCCCGCTGCATGGGCCCGGGTGGTCTCCCTCCGGCTCCCGCCCGCTGATCGTCCCGGAAGCGGATCCCGGACCTCAGTCGCCGGTCGCGTCCCCGGGAAGGCCGTCCAGGAGGTGGCCGAGCGTCCCGAGGACCAGTCGGCAGACCTCGTCCGGGTCCGCCTCCGCCAGGGGCCGCTTGCCCACGACCACCCGCGTCAGGCCGATGCCCAGCAGCCACGACAGGGCGAGGTCCGCCCGCAGTGCCGCGTCGTGCCGCGTGCTCAGCTCCGCCAGGGCCCTGGCGTACGCGTCGCCCAGCGCGGCCACCGCCGCGGAGACCTCGTCGCCGCCGCCCACCGAGCGCAGCATCGTCTTCAGCGACCGGCTCGCTCCCGGAGCGCCGGCCGGGTCCGCCGGCGGATGGAGCAGGCTGCGCAGCACCGCTTCCGCCAGCCGTTCCGGCGGGGTGGTCCGCAGCTGCTCGTGGCCGCCCTGCGCGACCACCTCGCCGAACAGGGCCTGTTTGGAGCCGAAGTACCGGAACAGCAGGGCCTGGTTCGCCCCGGCCCGGGCGGCGATCTCCCGTACCGTCGTCCGGTCGTACCCGCGCTCGGCGAAGAGGGCCGACGCCGCGGCGAGCAGCCGCTCCCGGGTGGCGCCGCCCCGCGCGCCACCGGCCCGTATCCCCTCCTCCGGTGCGCCGTCGTCGGGCGTCCCGGCCTCCCGTACGGGCCGCTCCGCTCCGGCCGTCCCCGTGCCCCCGGCTCTTGTCCGCGCCATCCCCGCCACCTCCGCGCCCCGCCGTCGGCCACCCGAACGGCGCGAACGGCCCCATTGACCGCCTCTGGCGACCACCCTAGGTTCTGTAAGCACTCGCTTACACAACGGAGGCGTCCCATGACCGCGACGACCGACCCCACTCCCCTGGCCTATCCGTTCAACGAGCCCGAAGGACTCGGCCTCGCCGAGGCGTACACCGAAGCGCTGGAGCGGCCCGGGCTGTTACGCATCCGGATGGCGTACGGCGAGCCCGCCTGGCTCGCCACCCGCTACGCCGACGCCCGCCTGGTCCTCGGCGACCGGCGCTTCAGCCGCGCCGAGTCCCTCAAGCACGACGAGCCCCGCCAGTCCGAGGCGCAGCAGGACACCGGCATCCTCGGCATGGACCCGCCCGGCCACACCCGGCTGCGCACGCTGGTCGCCAAGGCGTTCACGGTCCACCAGGTCGAGAAGCTGCGGCCCCAGGTGCGCGAGCTGGCCCACGGGCTCCTCGACGAGATGGAGGCCGCGGGACCGCCGGCCGACCTCGTGGAGTCGTACGCGCTGCCCATCCCGGTCGCGGTCATCTGCCGGATGCTCGGCGTACCGGAGGAGGACCGCCCGAAGTTCCGGGTGTGGAGCGACGCGGCCCTGTCCACGAGTTCGCTGACCGCCGAGGAGTTCTGGCGCAGCCGCGAGGAGCTGCGCGCCTACATGGCGGCGCTCGTCGAGGACCACCGGGCCCGTCCGCGCCCGGATCTGATGACCGGTCTGATCGAGGCCCGCGACACCGGCGACCGGCTCACCGAGCTGGAGCTGATCGACCTGTGCGTGGGCATCCTCGTCGCGGGGCACGAGACGACGGCCAGCCAGATCCCCAACTTCGTCCACGCCCTGCTCGACCACCCGGACCAGCTCGCCCTGCTGCGCGAGAGGCCCGACCTGATCAAGGGGGCCGTCGAGGAACTGCTGCGGTTCGTCCCGCTCGGCAGCGGCGCCGCCTTCCCCCGCTACGCCACCGAGGACGTCGAGGTGGGCGGCACCCTGGTCCGGGCCGGAGAACCGGTGCTCGTGGCGATCGGCGCCGCCAACCACGACGCCCTGAAGTTCACCGGCCCCGGGCGGCTCGACGTCACCCGCACCGGCGTCCAGCACCTCGGCTTCGGGCACGGCGTCCACCACTGCCTGGGGGCGCCGCTCGCCCGTCTGGAGCTCCAGGAGGCGATCCTGGCGCTCCTGAACCGCTTCCCCGGACTGCACCTGGCGGGGGACGTCCGCTGGAAGAACCAGATGCTGGTGCGCGGTCCGCGCGAGATGCCGGTGGGCTGGTGAGCGCGACGGGCTGGACCACCGAGGTCGACCGGGAGATGTGCATGGGCTCGGGCATGTGCGCCGGGCTCGCCCCGGACCTGTACCGGCTGGAGGGTGACACGGCGGAGGCGGTGCGTCCGGAGATCGCCGAGGACGAACGGGCCCTGGACGCCGCCGACTCCTGTCCGGCGCTCGCCATCACCGTCCGCGCGGGCGCCCGGACGGTGGGCCCCCGCCACTGACGGAGCCGGCCGACGGGAGGGGCGGGCGCGTCCTTCCCGTCGGCCGTCGTGGGCGGGCCCGTGCGGGCCGAGCCTTCAGACTTCAGGAAATCCCTTCGTAGAGAATTTCAAATTTTTGCAAGTCTTGGGCATGTGAAGGACGGAAGGGGGTCAGACCTCCATCTCCTCTTCGACGCGGCGCAGTTGGTGCCGGGCCATGGCGAGGTTGGCCTTGTGCTTGTCGAGGACGAGGTAGAGGAAGAGATTGCTCTTGCCCCGCCCCTTCCCGAGGGTGATCAGGTGGTATTGGTTGCCCAGGGTGATGAGGATGTCGTCGATCTGCTCCTGGAGGCCGAGGAGTTCCATGGTGTGGACCTTGGCCCGGATCACGTCGGTGTTCGCCGCGACCGCGACGTGGACGTCGAAGTCGCGTCCGCCGCCGAGGGACCCCAGGGTCATGCCGCTGGTGTGGTCGCCCACCGCGGCGGCGAGACTGCCTTCCACCCGGGTCATGATCTCCTTGAGAGAGACTTCCACGTTCGCCATGGGCTGCCGCCTTCCGTAGTGGATATGCCGGGCGTCTTCGCGCGCCCGGTCGGTGCGACGCTACCCACCCCGCCCGTTCGACGGAGGCGTTTCGCCCGAACACGTGGGCAGGGCAGCCCCGTCGGGCGGTCAGCGGCGGGCCGAGGCGTCCAGGTCCGCGAGGAGCGCGGCCTGGCCCTGGAGCACCCCGGTGAGGATGCCGCGCGCGACCCGGAGGAGCTCGGCGACCTCGTCGTTGACCAGGCGGTAGTACACGCTGACGCCCTCGCGGCGCGTCAGGACGAGGTTCGACCTGCGCAGCACGGCCAGTTGCTGGGACAGCGCCGCCGGCTCCACGCCCACTTCGAGGAGCAGCTCGGAGACGGCGTGCTCGCGGACGCTGAGCAGCTCCAGGACCCGTATGCGGACCGGGTGGCCGAGGGTCTTGAAGAACTCGGCCTTCAGCTGGTAGAGCGGCGTGCTCACCTCGGTGGCCGGTTCGCCGCCCGCCGCCCTGGGTGCGCGTGTTGGCACGGTGGGCCCCTCCCTGGCTACGGGCGGCCGTCGTCGATCCGCCGATGCTGTCGCCCCCACGATCCCAGACTCCCGCACCGCGGCACACCCGTCTTCGCACATCGGAGTCGCCCCCGCGCCCCCGGAGCCGCCCCCGTTTCCCTCGGAACCACCCTCGTGCCCTTCGGCGTTCCGTGCCGGGCGCGGCCGTCGAGCGGAGTGCCGGGCGGACCCGTCAGGTGCGGGTCGGCACCGTCCCGCACAGCTGGTTGCCCGGCTCGGCCGGGTCGTCGCTGATCCAGAACTGGACCCACAGCTCGGTGAACTCCGGCCGGCTGAGGTAGCCGTCTCCGTCCTGGTCGAGGAGGTAGAAGACGTCGGCGACGTCGACGCGCCCGCCGTGCCAGGTGTCGACCAGCCGCTGGTGCTCGGCGGGGGAGATCCGGCCGTCGCCGTTCTCGTCGACGGCGTCGAAGACGGTCTCGGCGGTCGCGGCGACGACCTCGCGCATCGTGGGCAGCAGATCCACCATGGCGAGGAGTTCGTCCAGGTCGATCCTGCCGTCCCCGTCCGTGTCCACATGGGCCGCGAGGTGGTCCCACCAGCCCAGCATGAGCGCGTCCACGCGCGCGGCCAGTTCGGAATCCGGTCGCACGCGGGGCAGGGCCCTCCAGCGTTCCGCGAGGGCCCGGAAGTCGCCCTGGTCGAGGTAGCCGTTGTCGTCGGCGTCGAACGCGCGGAACATGCCGACGAGCTTGTCGCGCTGGAACTCACTTGCCACGGTGGGCCTTTCTGTCGCTGTCCCCGGCGATCCTGCCCGTGGAGGGTCGCGCCCCAACGGCGCCCGGTGGCGCGAGGGGGCGTGCCCGCGGCCCCGCTCGTACGCCCGGTGCTCCGCGCGCCCCGTTTGACCGCCCGGGATCACCCGCGAGGGTGAGAGCCGTCCGCCGGGTGTCGTCCGACCTCCGGAGAACCGCCTTTCGCCCTCCGAAAAAACCGCAGGTGGAATCGAACGGCGTCGGGTTACGATGCGGGGGATGAAGAACTTCTCCTCGTACCGATTGGGGGACTCGTTCACGCAAGGTGAGTGCTGATGGCACACCACCTCGCGAACGAGATTCCGACCCGCCTTCTGATGTGGCAGCGCGTACGCCGGTACGCCGTGCCACCGTCCATGATCGAGACCGCGACCGCACGCCGTGCGGTCGGTGACTGGGCGGGGGCCTGCGCCGCCGCCCGCATCGACGTCGACTTCGATCTGCGCGCCGTGGCCGACCGCCACGGCACTGTTCGAGCAGCTCGGCTCCGTGCCGATCTGCGGCGCCTGGCACCGGACCTGCTCCGCTGGCACATGCCCCGCATCACCCCCGACGGACGGCTCCGGCCCGGTCTCACCACGGTGCTGGCCCGTTACGGGGACGCGGGTGCCGTGCCGCTGAGCCTGGTGGTCCGCACCCCGCCGGCCTGGGCGGACGCCGGACAGCGGATGTCGCTCGCCGTGTGGGAGGGATCCGGGAACGACGTTCCCGGCCGCACTCCGTACGTCCACCCGCACCCGCATCCCGACCGGCGCTTCCGGCTCGACCTGCACCGGCACCTCTGGGACGCGGAGCGGGCCGGTGACCTGGCGCGGCGGTGCGGCGCGGACGGACCGCCGTCCACGGCGCCGCCGCCCGCGTGGCTCGACGCCTCCTTCGCCCGGGACGGCTCCTGGGCGGTCGCCCGGTGGGCGGCCGAAGCGGAGTCGCTGTCGCGGGCCGAGGGGTTCGGCCCGCGCGGGGCCTTCACCGTACGGTCCGGTGCGGGGCGGCGGGCCGTGTTCCGACTCGTCGCTCCCGACGACGGCCACGTCCCGGTCCTCGCACCGCGGCGGGAGCCGTTGCCGCAGCAGGTGGTGGCGGCGCTTCCCGTACTGCCGGAGGCGGCGGCCCGGACCCTTCCCGACCTGGAGCTGCTGCGCGCGGGGCTGATCACGCCCGAGCGGCTGCACCCCCTGGTCGCCGGGGCCCTGGCGGGGTGCGTCCCCGCCGTCCCTCCGGTGGCGTCCGGTCTCTTCCACGAGCCCGACGATCCGCACCGGGTGGAGTGCCGGGGCGAGGTCCACCGGATCGCGCTGAGGAACGGGGTGCTGGCCGCGATCGACCACGATCCGGTCACTCTGCGCCGGGAGGAGCTGCTCGTGGCCCTCGGCGGTCCGGCGCTGCCCTGCCTGCGGGTGATCGACGGGGTGCACCGCAGCCCGGAGGCCCTGCCCGCGGTCCGGGAACGGCTCGGACACGGCGACGTCTCCGGGGCGCTGGCCGTCGTGACGGGTCTCCTCGGTCCCGACGCGGTCCTGCGCGACGGCCCGCTCCGGGAGGAGCTGGTGTCCGCCGCGGCCCGGCGCGTCGACCACGGCCTCTTCCGCGCGGGCCTCGTGCCCGAACACCCCGCCGCCGGTGTGGGCGCCGGCGCGGCGGACGGCGGAAACGCCTCGGAGACGGGCCGGCGTCCCCGGCTCGACCGCCGCACGCCCCAAGTGATGCGCCTCAAGCGGAACGGCCTGTCCCGGCCCCGGACCGCGCTGTTCCGGTGACCGGCTCGCCCACTCTCCAACCCCTCTGAACTGCTCCGATCCCCCTCGGGGTCCTTCCGGACTCTTACAAGTTCCTCCGCCCTCTTACGAGTTCCTCCGGACCCTTCCGCCCTCTTGAGTTCTTCCGGCTTCCGGGCTCCTCCGCTCCCCGGGCTCCTCAGCCCGTACCGCGCTTCGAGCGCTTCCATGTCCCACACCGTCCGGGACGGGTCGTCCCGTTCCCTCGATCCCCTCAGGTGATGCCCATGACGTTCAGTACCCCCGTGCCCGCCCCCGTCCCCTCCCCCGCGGTCGGCACCCGCCTCGCCCTGGCCGACGACCTCCTCGGACTCCTGCGGACGACGACGACCGAGCCCCGTCCCGACGAGCAGCTCGAAGCGCTCACCCTGGCCGTCGCCGCCGACCTGCCCGTCCTGCTCTGGGGCGAACCCGGCATCGGCAAGACCGCGGCCCTGACCCAGCTCGCCGACTCCCTCGACCTGCCGCTGACCACCGTCATCGCCAGCGTCCACGAGCCGTCCGACTTCTCCGGGCTGCCCATCGTGGGCGACGACCCGGAGGTGCGGGGGGTGCCGATGGCCCCGCCGCAGTGGGCCGTGGAACTCGTGCGCGCCGGGCGGGGCCTGCTCTTCCTCGACGAGCTCTCCACCGCCACCCCCGCCGTGCAGGCCGCGCTGCTCCGGGTCGTCCTGGAGCGGCGGGTCGGCACGCTGCGGCTGCCGCCGGGCGTGCGGATCGTGGCCGCCGCCAACCCCCGGGCGTCGGCGGCGGACGGATGGGAGCTGAGCCCGCCGCTGGCCAACCGGTTCGTGCACCTGTACTGGGTGCACGACCAGGAGGTGGTGGTCCGCGGTCTCGGCGGGGTCTGGCCGCGGGCGGAGCTGCCCCGGCTGGCTCCGGAGAGGCTGCCGGAGGCGGTGGCCTTCGCCCGCCGCGCGGTCTGCGGCTTCCTGAAGGTCCGGCCGACGCTGATCCACCGGCTGCCGAGCACCGAGACGCGGCGCGGGGGCGCCTGGCCCTCGCCCCGGAGCTGGGAGGCAGCGCTGACCCTCCTCGCCTTCGGAACGGCGGCCTCCGTGTCGCGGGAGGTGCTGGCGCTGCTGGTACGGGGAGTGGTGGGGGACGGTCCGGGGCTCGAACTCATGGCCCATCTGGACCGGATGGACCTGCCGGACCCCGAGTCGCTGCTGGCCGATCCGGCCTCCGCCGAACTGCCGGGGCGCGGCGACCTGCGCCAGGCGGCGCTTGAGGCGGTGGTGGCCGCCGTCGGCGCGCGCCCTGAGCGGGAGCGGTGGGAGGCCGGCTGGGCCGTGCTGGTCCGGGCCCTGGAGACCGGTGCCCCGGACCTGCTCGTCGCCCCGGCGACGACGCTGGCCGCGCTGCGTCGCGACGACTGGGAGATCCCCGCGTCGGTGGAGCGGCTTGCCGGAGTGGTCGGTCTCGCCCGGCGCGCGGACCGGTCGGTGGGACGGGCCACCGCCGCGGCCGGCGCCGGGCGTACGGCGGGGGCGCACCGATGACGGGGACCGCGCGGTCCCGGGCGCCGCACCGGAAGCTCCCGCCCCCGCTCCCCCGTCCGATGGCCCCTCTCCCGCCACCGCGCCCGGTGCGGGCCACCGCGTCGATACGGCCGGGCGATTACGGCGGGCGGGGCGGTTACGGCGAGTCGGCCGGGCCCGACGGCGTGTCCCGTTCCGGCGGGTCGGCCGGTGCGGCCGGACCCGCCCTGGACATTGACAAGTTGCTGGCCGCCCGGCTGCACGCCGTCAAGGTGCGGCCCTATCTGGCGGGTGCGCTCTTCGCGTTGCACGTGGTGGAGGACCGTTCGGTGCCGACGATGGCGGTGGACGCGTACTGGCGCTGTTACGTCTCCCCGCGCTTCGTGGCGTCCACTCCGGTGGAGGAGCTGGCGGGCGTCTGGGTGCACGAGGTCTCCCACCTGCTCCGGGACCACCACGGCCGGGGCGAGCGGTACGCGAAGGAGTCCGGCGAGCACGGACCGGGAGAGCGGCTGCGGCGCAACATCGCCGCCGACTTCGAGATCAACGACGACATCTACGGCGACGGGCTGATCCGGCCGGCCGGAGCGGTGCTGCCGTCGCTGCTGCGGCTGCCCGAGGGCCTGCTGATGGAGGAGTACCTGCGGACGGCCTCGCTGTCCGGGCTCGCCGGCCTGGCCTGGCTGGACTGCGGCAGCGGCGCCGACGGCCACGGGCGGCCGTGGGAGCTGGGGCCCGACGGGGCCCACGGGCTGAGCAGGCAGCAGCGGGACGCGGTGCGCTTCCGGGTCGCGGAGGGCATCAAGGGCCGGCCGGGCGACGCGCCGGAGGGGTGGCGCCGGTGGGCGGAGGAGGCGTTCCACACGCCGCAGCCGTGGCGGCGCCTGCTGGGGGCCGCGATCCGTTCGGCCGCGGGGGCGCCCGGGGTGGGTGAGAACCACAGTTACCGGCGTCCGTCCCGGCGTTCGGCCGGTGTCCCGGACGTGGTGCTGCCGAGCCTGCACCGCATGCCGCCCAGGGTCTGCGTGGTCATCGACACCTCGGGGTCGGTGAGCGACGCCGAACTGGGCGGCGCGCTCCTGGAAGTGGCGGCGATCTCGCGGGCGGTGGGCGGGCGGCGCGACCTGGTCTCGGTGATCTCCTGCGACGCGGCGGCCGGTGTCGCCGTGCCGCTCTGCCGTGCGGAGAACATCGAGCTGATCGGTGGCGGCGGCACGGATCTGCGCTCCGGTTTCGCCCGGGCGCTCCGTGCCCGGCCCCGCCCGGACGTCATCGTCGCCCTGACGGACGGCCAGACGCCCTGGCCCTCCGCGCAGCCGCCCTGCCGCACCGTCGTCGGCCTCTTCCCACGGTGCGCCCGCGCCGTGAACGAGGAGGACCCCGACTACGTCCCCGACACGCCCCCCGCCTGGGCACGCGTCGTCACCATCGGCTGACGCCCGGCCACGTGGCGCGCGGGCGCCGGGCAGCGCGTCCACTCCGCTTGTCAGGCCGTCCCTGACGTCCTTAAGCTGGCCGTCAGGGACGGCCTGACAAGCGGGTCGTCGGTGGAGGAGGTTGCGCCGTGCTCGCCGAAACGACGGACCGGGACGGCCGGGCGTGCTCGTTCTGCGCCAAGCCCGAGGCGGAGGTGACCAAGCTGGTCGCCGGGCCCGGGGTGAACATCTGCACCGAGTGCGTGGACCTGGCCGCCTCGATCGTGGCCGAGTACCGGCCGGGCCCGACCGAGCTGCGGATGCCGATGTGGGGCGAACTGACCGATGCCCAGATGCTGGAACGGCTGCCGCGGGTCGCGGCCGTCGCCGACCAGATCGAGGCCGATCTGCGCATGTGGGTCACGGAACTCCGGCGGCGCGGCGTGACCTGGGCCAGGATCGGCCAGGCCCTCGGCATCACCCGCCAGTCGGCCTGGGAACGGTTCTCCGGGGAGGAGTGACCCGGGAGCGCCGTCCGCCCGCGGTCAGCCTTCCCGGCCCGCCGGCCGTACAAGGCCCCGGAACGGCCGGAACCGGAGCCCTGCGGCCGGTTCGTCCTCGAAACCGGTGAGCACGAGGAGCTGCCGTCCGTCCTCGGCGACGTAGAAGCACTCCGTCACCGCGTTCGGGGAGGCCGGGAAGGCGGGGTCGAGCCCGGCCCGTGCGTCGGCGAGCGAGCGGGCCGCCCCGGCGTCCTCGGTGTCGTACCACGTCGCGGTGAAGCAGCGGGCGGTTCCGTCGTTCCGGCGGGTGAGGCGGTGGGGGGCGTAACGGCCCGGCGGGCCGGCCGAGTAGAGCGCCTGGACGGCGCTGCCGAGGGTCTGCTGGTTGCGCGGGTCGGCGGCGAAGGCCCGGTGGGCTCCGGAATCCGTCCACTGGGCGAAGTTGAGGATCGTCCGGCCGTCGGAACCCGCCAGGCAGTGTCGCGCCAGGTACGCGGCCGGCAGCCGGGCCTCCTCCCAGGCGTCCATGACGCCGGACATGACCTTCTGCTGCTGCTCGGGTCCTTCGGTGTGCCACAGGGACGCCAGGACGAGGCCCGCGTCCGGACGGGTGGGGTCGGGCAATGCGGTCGGCCGGAGGCCGGTGACGATGTCGGTCATGCCATCAGCCTCCGACCTCGACTGCGGTTGAGGTCAAGTCCCTTGATCGCTCGGGCCTTTCGCCCCGGGCAGGGGTCAGGCGGTCGGGGTGATCAGGTCGCTCAACGGCTGGGCGGAGTCGGTGCCGGAGTGGCCGAAGGGGGCGTCGAAGCTCCAGACGAGGAAGAGCAGGAAGACCACCAGGGAGCTGAAGGTGGTGGCCAGCAGCAGTTCGCGGGCGGAGCGGCGGATCTGCAGGGTGTAGAGCAGGCCGAGGGTGACCACGGCACCGGCGACAAGACCGAACCAGACCGCGCCGGGCAGCGTGGTGCCGGCGCTGTCCAGGCGCTGGTGGCGGGCGTCGTCGGCGGCGGCGACCTGGTCGAGCAGCGGCTGGTAGGCCTGGGCCTGCAGTTCGTCGGCCGGGGTGTGGTGGGCGATGTCGCTGCGGATGCGGCCGAGCAGGCTCGCGCCGGTGGTGTCGACGGGCACGCCGTCCTTCATGGCGGGCCATTCGCTGGTGACGGCGTGCCGGGCGTAGGCGTCGATGTGCTCCTTGACCTGGGCGCGGAAGGCCGCCGGGTAGACGTCGAGCCGCTGGTCGATCTCGTACAGGGCCTGGGCCTCGCGCTGGACGGTGTCCTCGGCCGCGCCACGGGCCTCCCACACGCCGGCGATCGCCAGGCCGAGCACGATGGCGTAGACGACGCCGACCATCATGACCATGTACTCCAGGACGTCCGGGGTCTCGGAGGTGTCCTCGTCCACGTCCACCCGGCGGTGCCGCATGACGGTCGTCGCGATGACGAGCAAGCAGACCAGGACTGAGGCGAGGGTGTAGACGAGCCATTCCGGCACAGCGCAACTCCAGGACGGATGAGGGGAGAAGGAGGGAGGGGGAAGGAGGGGTGCCGGGCGTCAGGCGCGGCTGCGGCGGCGGGACCCGGGGCGCAGGGCGGCCGCGGCGAGAACGCCCGGGAGGGTGATGACGACCGTGGTCATGGTCGTCGACATCCCGGCCGGGGCCGGACGGGTGGGGCCGCCGGTGTAGTGCAGGCGCGGTACCCAGCGGAAGGCCTGCCGGACCTTCGCCGGAACCGGAGCAGAGGCCGAGTTCGGAGTCGAGGTCGTGGTCGGGGCCGGGGTGGCGTCGGGCACCGGGTCAGCCGGGGGCGCGAGCTCCTCGACGGACTCGATGCGCTCTACGGGCCTCGGCGCGGCGGCTCGGGGTGCCGCGTGGCGGGCGGTCGACGGAGCCGGCCGGAGCGGGGACGTCACGATCGGCTCGACCGCCGGCGCGGGCGAGGACGGTGCCGGGGGTCGCGGCGCGGGTGCGGGCGCGGGCGATGGCGGTACCGAGGGGCGCGGTGCGGGCGGAGGTACGGGCGCCTGCGGCGCCGAGGAGTGGCAGGCGGACGGGAGGGCGGACGCCGGCCGGGGCGGTTCCGGGTGGCCGTGGCCCATGTCGACCCACACGTCAGGAGCGCACACCACCAGGTGGTCGGTGGTCGGGGTGTGCTCCATGACGACCGTCGCGCCGCCGTGCTGAGGCAGCGGGCACAGGGCCGCCGCGGCTCCCAGACCGACACTGATCCAGCCGCCCATCGGCAGTCCTTTCCCCGCTACGACCCGTTCCCGTACGCCACCGGCCGTCCGAAAGGAGCGGAGGCGTCGTCGCCGTGAGGTGGCGACACAGCGAGTAACGATCATGGATGGGGCAGGTCACGGGCTGTTTTTCGCGAAGAGGACCGAAGACGTGGTCTTTCACCGGAGCGGAGGAATCAGCCAGGCGTTCGGCTCTCGTCCTGTCGCCCGAGAGGGTGACTCGCCGTCGTGCCGCGGGCGGTCCGAAGCCTGTCCGGCGGACCCGGCCATGATCCGCCGGACACGCCCTACGCCGCCCGGCGGACGGTGACGACGGGGCAGTGCGCGTACGTCATCGCGGCCTGGCTCACCGAGCCCAGGAGCAGGCCGGCGATGCCGCTGCGACCGCGGGCGCCGACGACCAGCAGTTGCGCCGCCCTGCTCGCCTCGATCAGGACCTCGTGCGGCTTGCCGTCCACCAGGTCGCGTCGGACGGTGACGTCCGGATGGGTGTCCGCGCGGCCGGCGAGCGCGCGGGCCAGCGAGCGCGCCGCGGACTCGGAGGTCGTGTCGGGCGCGGCCTTGTCCGGCTGCCAGGCGTGCACCGCCACGAGCTCGGTCCGGCGCCGCGCCGCCTCGGCGAAGGCGACGTCGACGGCCTCCTCGCTGTCCGGAGAGCCGTCGACCCCCAGGAGGACCGGCCCCGTGCCGCCGGACGCCCCGTGCTCCTCGCGGACGGTCATCACGGGGCAGTGGCTGCGGGCGGCCAGGGACACCGGGGTGGAGCCGAGGAGGACGCCCGTGATGCCGCCCAGTCCCCTGGAGCCGACGACCATCAGGTCGGCGGCCTGCGACTCGGCCTCCAGCACGTGGATCACGTCGCCCGTCACCACGGCCTTGGTCACCGCGAGGTCGGGCGCCGTGCCGAGGGCGTGGACCGCCGCCTCCTGGACCAGGGTCGCGGAAGCGGGGTCCGGCACCACGTACCTGGGCTTGATCGGGACCTCGACGTGGACCACGCGCAGCTTCGCACCGCGCAGCGCCGCCTCCTCGGCGGCCGCCTCCACGGCGGTGAGGCTCATCGCCGAGCCGTCCACCCCGACCACGACCAGATTGCTCATAACTGGCTGCTCCACTTCAAGCTGCGGGTTCCCAGCCTCGCCCCGTCGGCATGCCGCTGCAATTCCTGCGCCCCCGCGCAGGAGGGACCGGGCCCGTCCGGGTCAGCTCCTGCGCCCCGCGCGCAGCTCCAGCCGCTCCCCTTCGAAGCGTGCGCGGAAGCCGTCGTCGTGCGAGACCGCGACCACCGCCCCGGGGTACGCCGCGAGCGCGTCCTGAAGGTCCTCGACCAGGTCGAGGGCGAGGTGGTTGGTCGGCTCGTCGAGGACGAGGAGGTCGGCGGGCCGGGTCACCAGGGTCGCGATCTGGAGCCTCCGCCGCTGTCCCACGGACAGGGCGGCGACCGGGACGTGCAGGTCCTCCTCGCGGAACAGGCCCAGGGACAGGAGCCGTTCGGCGTGCTCGTCCGGCGCTCCGGGCCGTCCGGCGGCGAACGCGGCGAGCAGCGGGAGTCGCGTGGAGCGCGCGGGCAGTTCCTGCGCGAGACAGCCGATCCGGGCGGGGCGGCGTGCCGTGCCCGCGTCCGGCTCCAGGTCGCCCGCCAGGACGCGCAGCAGCGTCGTCTTGCCCGCGCCGTTCTCGCCCGTGACCAGCAGCCGCTGCCCGGGCGCGATCGTCAGGAGTCCGTCCAGGCGCAGCCGCTCCCCGACCCGTACGCCGTCGAGCTCGGCGAGGGGGCCCGGGGCCGGGCCGTCCGCCGTCGGGAGCGCCGTCGAAAGCGCCGTCGTGAAGCGGAGCGGCGCCGGGGGCTTCGGCACCGGGTGGCGGCGCAGCCGGGCCAGGTGCTCCCGGGCGGAGCGCACCTGGCCGCCGAGCTTGGCCTCGCTGGACCGGCGGTGCTTGCCGAAGCCCTGTTTCGGGTCGCGGCCGGCGGTGGAGAGCCGCCTCGCCGCGGCGTCGAGCAGTTCCTCCGTGCGGGCCACCTCCTGGGCCCAGTCGGCGTACCGCTGCTCCGCGCCCCGCCGGGCGGCGGCCTTCGCGGAGCGGTAGCCGGACCAGCCGTCGCCGTACCGGCGCACGGTGCGCTCGTCGCGGTCGACCTCCAGGATCGTGGTGGCGACGCGCTCCAGGAAGGCGCGGTCGTGGGTGACCGCGACGACGGTGCCGCGGTGGGCGCGCAGTTGTTGCGCCAGCCAGTGGGCGGCCGCCGCGTCGAGGTGGTTGGTCGGTTCGTCCAGGAGCAGCAGTTCGGGGGCCGCGGCCAGGACACAGGCGAGCGCGAGCCGTGCCTGCTCGCCGCCGGACAGGGAGCCGAGCGGGCGGTCGCGGGTGATCCGGGCGAGGCCGAGGGCGTGTGCCGCGGCGTCCACCCGGGCGTCCGCCTCGTATCCGCCGCGCTCCTCGTACGCGACGAGCAGCTCGCCGTAGGCGGCGAGTTGCTCGTCCGACGCGTCCGCGAGGGTCTCCTCCGCCGCGCGGAGCCTCCGCTCCATGGCGCGCAGTTCGGTCAGGGCGAGGTCGACGGCGTCCTGCACGGTGTGGGCGGCGTCGAGGTCGAGGGTCTGGGCGAGGTGGCCGACGCCGCCGGGGAAGGCGACGGTGACCTCCCCGGCGTCCGGCGTCTCGGCCGCGGCGAGCAGCCGCAGGAGGGTGGACTTCCCGGAGCCGTTCTCGCCGACGACGGCGGCCTTCTCGCCCGGTCGGACGGTGAGGGAGACCTGGTCGAGGACGGTCCGGGTGCCGTAGGACTTGGTGGCGTTCCTGACGGAGAGCTGCGCCACGGTGGGAACGGGAGCCGTGGCGGGCAGGACGGTGGGGGCGCGGTGGCGCATGGGGCTTTCCTCGGGGGTACGAAGGGTCTGCGGTCGGCAGAGACGGCGGCGTCGGCCGTGCCCGGACTCAGACGAAGAAGAGGAAAGCCATGCCCCCACCGTAATAAGACGCGCCGTCTCGTCTCCAGCGGTTTGTTGCGCGCCCCGGACGGGGGCGGGGCTCAGCGCCGCAGCAGGGCGCAGACGAAGTTCTCCTGGACGGCGCGGACCTTGGCCAGCAGCTCCGGCTTGAGGCTCTTGCTGGTCTGGGTGTTGATCGAGAAGGTCAGGGACCGCCTGCCGTCCGCCGTCGCGGCGGCGAGCTGGGTGTAGCCGGGGAAGTTGCCGGTGTGGCCGTAGACGGTGCCGCACCGGGTCTCGTACCGGAAGATCGCCAGGCCGCCCGCGTTGGTTCCGGGTCCGGCGGGCTCCGAGGCGGCGCCGGGGATGAAGCGGCGCTGCTGGTTCCGTACCTCCTCGGAGAGGTAGCCGCGACCGCCCGCCCAGGCCCGGACGAAGGCGTTCAGGTCCTCGGGGGTGGCCACGATGCCGCCGGAGGCCCACACGCCGGAGGCGCTGAGGGCCTCGCTGATGTCCTCGGGCGGGGCGGGCGGCATGACGTCGTAGCCGTGCAGGTACGGCCTCGGCATCCGGTAGCCCTGCGGGAGGAGGGTCTGCCGGAGGTCGAGGGGCCGGTACACGAGCTGTTCGAGCAGTTGCTCGTACGGCCGTCCGGTCACCGCCTCCGCCATCAGCGCGACGGCGATGTTGTCGGAGTTCGAGTACGCGTACCGCGACCCCGGCGGGAAGAGCAGGTTCCGGTCGGCGACGAAGTCGAGCAGCCGGCGCGAGTCGAAGCGGTGCCTCGGGTCCGCGGTCAGGATCTCCAGGAACGCCGGGGCGGTCGAGAAGTCGGGCAGCCCGCTGGTGTGGCTGAGGAGCTGCCGGAGGGTCACCTTGTGCCAGGCCTTGGGCAGGGCGGGGAGGCGGCGGCCGATCGTGTCGTCCAGGCCGAGGCGGTGCCGGTCGACCAGGCGCAGGGCGACCGCCCCGCTGTACGCCTTGGAGACGCTCGCGAGGCGCATGTACTCGTCCGCCCGGGGCGGCCTGCCGGTCCTCGTGTCGGCCACGCCGGCCCGGTGGACCGTCGTCCGGTCGCCCGTCTGCATCAGGACGATCACACCGGGCGGCCCGCCGGCCGTCCGGACGAGGTCGTCGAGCTGCCGTTGCAGAACCTTGTCCGGGGACGGGGGCGTGCCGGTCGCCTGCGCGGCCTGGCCGGCGCCGCCCAGCGCCAGGGCCCCCGAGAGGGCGCCGACGAGGGCGGCGACGGCCAGGCGCAGCCGTGCGCGCGGGCGGGAACGGGCTCCGGGGCGTGCCGACACGGGGGCTCCTTCTCGGTGGGGCGCCGGGCGTCCGGCGCGTGGGGTCCGGCCCCAGCATCGGACACCCCGTCATCCCGCGCCTTCCCGCTGCTCCATCCGGCCGAGGTCCCGGCTCCGGCTCCGGTCCCGCCCCGTCCCGTATCGCGAACCGTCGCGCCTCGCGAGCCGTCCCCGTCACGGGCCCCCGTCACGACCCGCCTCCCCCGCCGTCGGCCGACGCGCGCTCAGAACGCGAAGGCTTCCCCGCCGTTCAGGGTGACGCCCATGATGCAGGCGTTGGAGAAGGTGTGCTGCCAGGACGTGCGGGTCCCCTCCCAGACGCCGTCCACGGTGACGGTGACGGGGTCGAAGTGCTGCGGGCACGCCCGGTCGGGGTTCGGGGAGGCCAGCAGGCCGTCGAACCCGCCGCCCGCGAACCGGGTCTTGAGTTCGGTGCAGGCGGCCTCCGGGTCGGGGTGCGTGCCGCCGGGGCCGGGCATGCAGCTGAGCGTGACGGCGCGGAGGACGGTGACCGGGCCGGAGTCGGCGCCCTTGCCGACCGAGAGGACGACGGCGGAGGGGGCGTACAGGCTGGTGGAGCCGGCTTCCGCGGCACCGGCGGCGCCGACGAGACAGAGAAGGGTGGCCGCGAAAATTGCGGCGGAACGACGAAGCACGGGAAGATTCTCTTTCGTATCGAAGGAAGTGAGCGGTGTTTCTCCTGCGATTCCCGCTCATCTTGCGCTTCGGAGTGTGTCTGACACGCAGAGCTACCGCACCTTCACGACCGTTATTCGGACACTCGGGCTCGGTTATCGGTGATCGAGAAGGCGTCGTGGCAGTTCAGACGTGGTGCGGGGAGCCGTCGGCACGGCCCCGCACGCGCTCCGCGCCGGACGGTTCCCCCTCGTCGGCGGTCGCCGACCTGCTCGCATACGCGTCCGGTTTACCGAACGGCCATTCAGTACGGCCGATTACCGACGCTCCGGACGGCGGCCCCGGGGGTGGAAGCGGCCGTCAAACTGGTGATCGATTACCGGTCGTCGGGCGCGTATGATCACCGGCAGCAAGGCCGTAGCGCAGAGGTCGTCGCGCCCACGCATCGAGCTGGAGGACGTCGGTTCGAATCCGACCGGTCTTGCGTCTGCTTCCGCAGTTCTCGTCTTCAGGCCGTGACGGACGCCGGGCACCGGCGCAGGAAACCGGTGGAGTGGTGATGACCCAGCCGACACCCGTGCGGTGCCCCGCGATCGAGCACCCCGACCTGCCTCCCGCCGATCCGGCCCGCCTCGATCCGCTGCTCGCCCGGCTCGCGTCGGACCGGCCCGTCGAGACCGACGAGGCCTTCCCGCTGGGCACCCTGCGCACCGACGGCCGCGTCGACCTCTGCAAACAGGGACTCGGCCCGGCCGGCGCGGCCCGGCTCCTTCCGGCCGCCACCGCCTCCGCGCACGCCGCCCACCTGCTGCTCGGCACCAACGCCATCGGCGACACGGGGGCCGCCTCCCTGGCCGGGGCCCTCGCCGGCGGGCACGGGCTGCGCACCCTCTACCTCGGCTGCAACCGGATCGGCCCCGAAGGGGTCGGCGCGCTCGCCGCCGCCCTGACGGGCGACACCACCGTCCGCGCCCTCTGGCTCAAGCGCAACCCGCTCTTCGAGGACGGCGCCCGGATCCTGGCCGCGCTCCTCCGCCGCAACACCGCCCTGCACACCCTCGACCTGGTCAACACCGGGATCGGCACCGGCGGCGTACGCCTGCTGCTCGACGCGCTCCTGGAGCGCGAACGGCCCCTGGAGCGGCTCTTCCTCGGCGGCAACGGCCTCGGCCCCGAAGCCGCCCCGCTCCTCGCCGCCCTGATCCGGCAGGCGGGGGTGCGCGAGCTGTACGTCTCCGCCAACCACCTCGGGGACGAGGGCGCCGCGGCCCTCGCCTCCGCCGCGGACGGCTCCGCGCACCCGGTCCGCCTCGGCCTCGGCGGCAACGGCATCGGCGCCGCCGGAGTGCGCGCCCTGGCCGCCTCCCTCGGCGGCGTCGAAGCGCTCGACCTCGGGCGGACCCTGTCGGAGCGCAGCCTCGGCGCCCCCGGCAACGAGCCGGGCGACGCAGGGGCGTACGCCCTGGCCGCCGCCCTCCCCGGCAGCCCGCTGCGCCGCCTGGAACTGCGCCACACCGGCCTCACCGGACGCGGCGCGAAGAGCCTGCTCGCGGCGGTGCCCGCGGACGGTCCTCTGGAGTACGTCGGCCTGGGCCCCGGCCTGCCCCGCCGCGTGAAGCGCTCCTTCTCCGCGCGGCTCCGCCCGTCCCGGCCCGCCCACCCGGACCTGCGCGCCATCGGCAGCGTGTACCGGTGAGCGCGGAGAACGCCGGACCGCACGGCGGTTTCGGTCCTGAGGACGGTCCGGTGTGGCAGCGGATCCGGCGCTACGCCGTGCCCGGCTGGATGATCGAGCGGGCCACCGGGCACCGGCTGGCCGGTGACTGGCGGGCGGCCTGCGCGACCGCCGCCGTGGACGTCCGCTTCGAGCTGCCCGAGGTGGCGGCCCGCCACGGCGCCGACGTGGCCGCCGACGTGGCCGAGGACCTGCGGCACCTGGCCCCGGACCTGCTGCGCTGGCACCTGCCGCGGGTCCTGGGCGGCCGCACCACCCTCGCCACCGGCCTGAGGATCCTGCTCGCCTCCTACGGCGGCCCCGGAGGGCCGGTCCTCTCGGTCACCACGCCCGCCACGACCGAGGGCCCGCAGCGGCTGCGCCTGCACTGCGCGCCGCTCGTCCCCGAGAAGCGGACCCGGTACGCGGGGCTCGCCCTCGTCCGGGAGGACTGGACCGTGATCCGGCCGTTCTGGGACGCCCGGCACGCGTCCGAGCTGGGCGAGCGCTTCGCCGTCCCGGACGGCCTCGCCGAGCGGGTCGCCCGGCTGCGCGCCGAGGGGAGGACGGTCGAGGTCTACGCGGCGGCGGGCATCGAGTGCGACCTCACCGAGCCCGCCACGCGGCCGTACCAGCGCCCGACGGACCCCGAGGCGGTCTTCGCGCGACTGGCCGCCGACCTCACCCGGCTCGTGCCGGAGGTGGCGCGGCTCGCGGCGGCCGGCGCGGGAGGCCCCTACCGCATCGAGAGCGGCTGGTGGTCCCCCGTCGTCCTCGAACGCACCGTGACCGGTGGGCTGCGGGCCCGGACCGTCGAGCGGCGTGCGGCGTCGACCGTCCCGGCCCTGCCCCGGTACACCTGGCAGCGGCTCCCCGACCTCGAACTGGTGCGGACCGGCCGGATCTCCCCGCACGCCCTGCACCCGCTGGTCTCCGCCGCGCTGTTCCCCGGCGCCGGACCGGCGGCGGGTCCGCCCGCCCCCGACGCGGGCGGGCCGGTACGGGTGCGCTGCCGCGGCGAGTGGCACGAGGTGCGCTCGCGGGGCGGGGCGCTCGACGTGCCCCACACCCCCGAGGAGCAGCGGCGGGAGCGTGCCCTGCGGGCGTTCGGCGGCGCGGTGTCGGGGTGCTTCGCCGCGCAGCGGTCCTGGACCACGGGCGAGGGACGGCTGCCGCGCGCCCTCGGGGAGCAGCGGCGCGAGCTCTTCCTGCGGGCCCAGCACGGCGACACGCCGGGCGTGGTGGCGCTCCTCGACGCGGGGGTGGACCCCCGGGTCCGGGACACCCGCGGCCGCGGGCTGCTGCACTCGCTCCACCTGCTCGACCACGACGCGCTGCTGCCCCGGCTGCTGGCGGCCGGACTCGACCTGGAGGCGCGGGACAAGGAAGGGCGCACCCCGCTGCTGTCCGCCGTGCACTGGGGCGGTTCGGCGGAGCTGGTCGGGGCCCTGCTCGCGGCCGGCTCCCGGATCGACGTCGTCGACGGGACGGACCTGTCGCTGTCCCAGGAGATCCGCCGCTACAAGCGCGCCGACCTGGCCTTCCTGCGGGACCGCGTCGACGAGGAGTTCCCCGAGCTCGGCTCCAGGGGGTTCGAACAGCTCCTGGAGCACCGCGCGGAGAACGAGCACGACGAGGACGAGGCATGAGTACGCTCCGGGCCCTGGCGGCCGCCGACGCCCTGGGGGCCCTGCTCGGCGCCACCCGCACCGAGCCGGCCACCGATCCCCAGGTGGAGACGCTGGCGGTGGCGGTGACGGCCAATCAGCCGGTCCTGCTGTGGGGCGAGCCGGGCATCGGCAAGTCCGCCGGCATGGAGCGGCTCGCCGCCGCGCTCGGCGTGCGGCTGGAGACCGTCATCGCCAGCGTCCACGAGCCCTCCGACTTCGCCGGGCTGCCCGTCGTGGGCGAGGACCCGGCCGCCACCGGCGTCCCCATGGCCCCGCCGGACTGGGCGGTGCGCCTCGCCCGGACCGGTCACGGACTGCTGTTCTTCGACGAGTTGTCCTCCGCCCCGCCGGCCGTGCAGGCGGCCCTGCTGCGGGTGGTCCTGGAGCGCCGGGTCGGCAGCCTCGAACTCCCGGCGGCCGTACGGATCGTCGCGGCGGCCAATCCGCCCGCCAGCGCCGCGGACGGCTGGCACCTGAGCCCGCCGCTCGCCAACCGCTTCGTACACCTGGAGTGGCGGCACGACCCGCGCACCGTCGCCCGCGGCATGGCCGGCACCTGGCCCGAGGTGGCGATCCCGGCCGTCGATCCCGCCAGGGTCCCCGGAGCGGTCGCCCGGGCCCGCGGCGCCGTCTCAGGTTTCCTCACCGCCCGTCCGGGCCTGGTCCACCACATGCCGGCCGAGGCCGCCGGGCGGGGCCGCGGCTGGCCCTCCCCCCGCACCTGGGAGATGGCCCTGCGGCTGCTGGCCACGGCGTACGCGGCCTCGACGGGCCGGGAGGCGCTGGCCGCCGCGCTCACCGGCGCCGTGGGCGAGGCGGCCGGGATCGAACTGCTCTCGTACCTTGAACACCTCGACCTGCCCGACCCGGACCGGGTCCTGGCCGATCCGGACGCCTTCGCGCTGCCCGAGCGCGGCGACCGGCAGCTGGCCTTCCTCATCGCCGTGGTGGCGGCCGTGCAGGGCGACCTCACCCGGTCCCGGTGGGAGGCGGCCTGGGCGGTCCTCGCCAAGGCCGTGGACGCGGGCGTGCCCGACGTCGCCGCCCGCGCCGCCGCCGACCTCGCCGCGATGCGCGACCTCGACTGGCCGGTGCCCGCCGGCATCGACGCCTTCGTCGAGCTGCTCCGGCTGTCCGGCTCGCTGCCGGGCGGCGAGTGAGCGGGGGGCCGCCGTGCGCCCGGCCCTGGACCGCGCGAAACTGCTGGCGGCCCGCTACCGGGCCGCCGAGGCCCGTCCGTACCTCGCCTCCGCGCTGTACGCCCTGACGGTGGTCCCCTCGGCCGGGGTGCGCACCATGGGCGTCGACCGGCACTGGCGCTGCTACGTCTCCCCCGCCTTCGTCGAGGCGACCCCGGTGGTCGAGCTGGCCGGGGTGTGGGTCCACGAGGTGGCCCACCTGCTGCGCGACCACCACGGCCGGGCCGGGCGCCTGCCCGCCGCCGACCAGCGCGATCCGGTCCGGCTCAACATCGCGCAGGACTGCGAGATCAACGACGACCTGCTCGCCGACGGCCTCGTCCTGCCCGAGGGCCGGATGGAGCCCCGGCTCTACGGGCTGCCCACGGGCGGCCTCTTCGAGAGCTATCTGCCGGCGATCCCTCCGACGCCCCACGGGCCGGACTGCGGTTCCGGCGCGCACGGCGTCCCCGCGCCCTGGGAGCTGAGCGAGGACGGGGGTCCCGCCCGGGTCGGCCCGGTGGAGGCGGAGGCGCTGCGCCGGCGGACCGCCGAGGCCGTACGGGCCCACCGGCGCGCCCGGGGCCGGGTCCCCGGGGGCTGGGCCCGGTGGGCCGAGGAGCTGCTGGAGCCCACCGTCGACTGGCGCCGGGTCCTGGCGGGGACGGTCCGCGAGGCCGCCGCATGGGCGGTCGGCGCGGTGGACTACACGTACCGCCGTCCCTCGCGCAGGACGCCCGCGCTCGGCGGCCGGGTGGTGCTGCCCAGTCTGCGCAGGCCGCTGCCCCGGGTGGCCGTCGTCATCGACACCTCGGGGTCGATGGGTCCCGACGAGCTCGCGGCCGCGCTCGCCGAGGTCACCGGTGTCCTGCGGGAGGTGGGCGTCGGCGCCGACCGGGTCGCCGTCCTCGTGTGCGACGCCGACGTGCACGCCGTGACCCGGGTGCGCAGTGCCGGCGAGGTGTCCCTGACCGGCGGCGGGGGCACGGACATGCGGGTCGGCATCGGTGCGGCGCTGGCCCTGCCCGACCGGCCGAACATCGTGGTCGTGCTCACCGACGGGTACACGCCGTGGCCGGACGAGACGCCGTCCTGCCGGCTGATCGCCGCACTGGTCGGGGACGCCCCGCCCGCGCCCCCGCCCTGGGTGGAGACCGTGCGCGTCGCGCCCGTCGCGTGAGCGGACCGCCCGTGAACGGCGGCGGGCGGCCCGGGGAGGACCCCGGGCGCGGTGGCGCCGTCGGCAGGTCCTCTGCCGCGCTTCTCTCCGGTGGGCCACACTGGCGGGGTGCGCATCGTGATGATGACGGCGGGGTCGCGGGGCGACGTCGCGCCGTACACGGGTCTGGGGGCCGGTCTCGTACGGGCGGGGCACGAGGTGACGCTGGCCACGCACGCGGTGTTCGAGCCGCTGGTGGACGGTTCGGGGGTGCGGTTCCGTCCGCTGCCGGTGGATCCCAGGGCCGAGCTGCACTCCGAGCGGGGGCGGCGGCTGCACGACGCGAGGACCGGCGCGGGGAAGCTCGTACGGCTGGTCTCCCTGGCCCGCCGGGCGGCCGACGAGATGACGGCCGCCCTGGTGGAGGCGGCCCGGGAGGGCGACGTCCTGCTGGTCGGCGGAGCACTGGGGCCACTCGGGTACGCGATCGCCGAGCGCCTGTCGGTGCCCGCCGTGGGACTGCACCTCCAACCGCTGCATCCCACCGCGGAGTTCCCCGCCCCGGTGCTCGGGACGCGGTCGCTGGGGGCGGTGGGGAACAGGCTGAGCGGGCGGGCCGTCATGACGTCGGTGGAGCTGGTGTCCGCCGGTTCCGTCCGGTCGCTGCGGCGGCACGGACTCGGGCCGGCGGGCCGGTCCGGGGGCCGTCGGGCGCGGACCGTCCTGCACGGCTACAGCGAGCTCGTCGTCCCCCGCCCCCGGGACTGGCCGGCGGGGCTGGAGACGGCCGGGTACTGGTGGCCGCACGTGACCGGGCGGCTCTCCCCGGAGGTCGAGGACTTCCTCGCCGCCGGGCCGCCTCCGGTCTTCGTCGGTCTGGGCAGCGCCACCGTCCCCGATCCCGGGCGGGTGAGCCGCGCGGTCGTCACCGCGCTGCGCGCGGCGGGGGTGCGCGGCATCGTCCAGCGGGGCTGGGCGGGCCTCGACGCCGGGGGCGACGACCTCCTGGCCGTCGACGAGGTGCCGCACTCGCTGCTGTTCCCCCGGACCGCCGCCGTCGTCCATCACGCGGGGGCCGGTACGACCGGCGCCGTCCTGCGGGCCGGGGTGCCCGCCGTGCCGGTGCCGGTGCAGTTCGACGCGGCCTTCTGGGCCTCCCGGCTGACCGCGCTGGGCACCGCCCCGGAGGCGGTGCCGCTGCGTCGTCTCACCTCCGGCTCCCTGACCGCCGCCCTGCGCCGGGCGACGGCGGACGCCTCCTACCGCACACGGGCGCACGCGCTGGCCGATCGGCTGGCCCGGGAGGACGGCGTCGCGCCGGTGCTCGCCGCGCTCGACCGGCTGGCGCGCTGAGGCGGGGCACTCTCCGCTCTCGTTCGCCCCGGGGACGCGACAAAAACCGGGGAGGCGGCGAAACCCCGAGGGCTCGCCGAAACCCGGGGCGCGACAAAAGCGTCCCGCCCGCCCCCTGATCGGGGCGGGCGGGACGGACGTGCGGGTGCGGACCGTCGGGGCCCGCTCGCCCTGCTACTTCAGGCCGTTGCTGATCGCCTTCACCAGTTCGCCGTCGACGGTGTCGCCGTTGAACTCCCAGAAGAAGGCGCCGCCCAGGCCCTGGCTCTTGGCCCAGGCCATCTTGGTGGTGACGGTGGCCGGGGTGTCGTAGCTCCACCAGTCGCTGCCGCAGTGGGCGTACGCGGTGCCGGCGATCGTGCCGGTGGCCGGGCAGGTGGTCTTCAGGACCTTGTAGTACTGGTTGCCCGGCTCGACGCCGGCCGCCGGGCCGGTCGCGGTGCCGCCGGGGGCGGACTGGGTGACGCCGGTCCAGCCGCGACCGTAGAAGCCGATGCCGAGCAGCAGCTTGGAGCCGGGGACGCCCTTGGCCTTCAGCTTGGCGATCGCGTCCGCCGAATTGAAGCCCTGCGCGGGGATGCCGGGGTACGAGGTGAGCGGGGAGTGCGGGGCGGTCGGGCCCTGCGCGGCCCAGGTGCCGAAGTAGTCGTACGTCATCACGTCGTACCAGTCGATGTACTGGGCGGCGCCGCCGTAGTCGGCCGCGTCGAGCTTGCCGCCGTTGGAGCCGTCGGCGGTGATGGCCGCGGTGATCAGGTTGTTGGCGCCGAACTTGGCGCGCATGGCCTGCATCATGTTCTTGATCGAGGCCGGGCCGCTGGTGTCACAGGTCAGGCCGCAGGCGTTGGGGTACTCCCAGTCCAGGTCGATGCCGTCGAAGACGTCGGCCCAGCGCGGGTCCTCGACCAGGTCGTAGCAGGACTGGGCGAAGGCGGTCGGGTTCTGCACGGCCTGGCCGAAGCCGCCGGACCAGGTCCAGCCGCCGAAGGACCACAGGACCTTGATGTGCGGGTACTGGGCCTTGAGCTTGCGGAGCTGGTTGAAGTGGCCGCGCAGCGGCTGGTCCCAGACGTCGGCCTTGCCGTCGACCGACTGGTCGGCGGTGAAGGACTTCTCGTAGTCGGCGTAGGCGTCGCCGACCGTGCACTTGCCGTTCTGCACGTTGCCGAAGGCGTAGTTGATGTGGGTGATCTTCGACGCGGAGCCGGAGGTGACCAGGTTCTTCACCGTGTAGGGGCCCCAGTTGGTGAAGTAGCCCAGGTTGATCTTGCCGCCGCCGGGGTTCTCGCCGCCACCGCCGCCGGTGGTGCGGACCGCGGTGGAGGCGGAGGCCGGGCCGGTCTGGTCGGCGGTGTCGCGGGCGACGACCGTGTAGGCGTAGTCGGTGCCGGCGGTCAGGCCCGTGTTGGTGTAGGTGGTGCCGGTGACCGTGGCGACGGTGGCGCCGTCGCGCTTGACGTCGTAGTTCTTGACGCCCTTGTCGTCGGTGGCGGCCGCCCAGGTGAGCTTCACCGAGGTGTTGGTGACGTCGCTCGCGGTGGGCTTGCCGGGCGCGGAGGGGGCGTTGTCGCCCGGCTGGGTGGAGCCGTCGCAGGCGGCGCCGTTGAGCTTGCAGCCGCTGGGGGCGCCGGTGCCGGCGCCGTTGAACCCGAAGGAGATGGACGCGCCGGGGGCGAGGGTGCCGTTCCAGCCGAGGTTCTTGGCGGTCCAGTGGTTCGCCGAGTTGGTGACGGTGGCGTCCCAGGCGGAGGTGACCTTGGTCCCGGTGGGGAAGTCCCACTCGACGGTCCAGGAGGAGAGCGTGGTGGTGCCGGTGTTCTTCACCGTCCACTGGCCCTCGAAGCCCGAGCCCCAGTCGGACTTCTTGGTGTAGGTCGCGGTGGCCGAGGCGGCCGCCTCGGCGGGGGCGGCGAGTCCGACCATGGCGGCCAGGGGGAGGAACAGTGCGGTGACGCCCGCGACGGCTCTGGCCCGTCCGCTCCGGGTGACGCTCCGCGGCAGCCGGGTTCGGCGGCTGGGTGTTTCGGTGCTCAACGATGCTCCTCGGATGGGATCCGGGACACAGGCGGCGATCCGTGACCCGCACGCCCTGCGTCGCCCTGAGTACGTGGTGCCCCGCCCTGCGCTCACCGCAGTGCGTCCCGGCGACACTAAGAAGGTCTGGACCAATCGTCAAGAGGTCTGGACCAGATTCCCCGATCGATCGGAGGGCGCCAAGTCCCGGACCCGGGTCACGCCTTGGCGCTGGGCGGAATCCCGCTTCCGGAAGGTGCGGCGGCACCGTCGGGCGCGGTGAGCAGACCGGCGCCCTGGGCGCGGAGCACCGCGCTGAGCCGGTCCGCGGCTCCCAGCTTCCGGTAGAGCGCGTGCAGGTGCTTGTGCACGGTGCGCGGCGAGATGCCCAGGCGGCGCGCCATGGCGTCGGCCGGCAGTCCGGTGGCGAGCAGGTGCAGGACGTTCAGCTCACGGGGCGTCAGCGGCGCCTCCAGGGCCCGGTTGGCACGCTGCCTCGGGTCGCCGTCCGACGTCTCCCGCAACGCGTTCAGGAGGGTCCGGTGGTTCGTCGCCGCCCTGAGCAGCGGCTGCACCCGCGCGGCGTACCGCAGGTCGTACGGGGAGAAGTCCCTCCCCGGGCGGTGCACCACGAACCCGCTGACGTACGGGCCGGCGCCGGGGAACGGTATGCCGAGCATGTGCCGCGTCCCGAAGGCCCGGTGCAGGGCGTCGGCCGTCGCGCTGTCCCGCCAGACCCGTGCTCCGGTGACGCGCGCGGCGCTCTGCGGGGTCATGTCCCCGCCGAGCCCGTAGTGGCCGGCGAAGGGATAGCCCTCCCGGATGTGGCGCCGGACCGACTCGTCGTCGTGGTCCTCGGGGCCCGGCAGGGGCGACCAGAGCGCGATGTCGCCCCGATCACGAGTCCAGGGCTCCTCCTTGACCACGACAAGCGCCGCGTCTAGCGCCGTGAGCAGCTCCTCGGCGAGCAGGTGCCAGACGTGCTCCGGGTCTTCGGCGCTCATCACCTCGACCGCCAGATCCAGCATCCGCGCATGCCGTTCCCGCATGACCGCTTCCCCCGAAACCCCTGGTGGACCGTGGCGTCCCACGGTAACCGGCCGCCGTCCATACGCAGTTGTGCCCATGGCCCGGCCGTCCGGTCCACGTCATGATCGGACATCGGCGCACTCGCCGCCACCGCTCCGGAGCGGCTCGAAGCACCCGGGAGCGGCTCGGGGGCGCGACGCGCCGCGTCAGCGTGCTGAACGGGGTGGAGCACGGTGAGCAGGGGTCGACGGCCCGCTCGTGTACCCGCTCCGCCGGACGGTACGCGGGCGGCCGCGCCGGGCACCACCACACCGACCGCCGCCGGTGCCCGGTGGAGGTGTCCCCCACCGGTCGGCGTCCCGGCCCGCGGGCCGGGACGCCGCAAGGCCGTCGGATCCCGCCCCGTCAGACCTCGCCGCGCCAGCCGCCGAGGCCGGCCCCGGAGCGGGACTCGATGAACTCCTTGAACCGCTTCAGGTCGCCGGCGACCTGACGCCGGACGAAGCCCAGCTTGTCCCCGACGGTCTCGGCCACTCCCTCGGGGTCGTGGTCGAGCTGCAGCATGATCTTGGTGGTGTTGTCGTCGATGTAGTGGAACGTCACGACCCCCGCCTGCCGGACCTCACCGCCCACGGTGGTCCAGGCGACGCGCTCGTCGGGGATCTGCTCGGTGATCTTCGCGTCGAACTCCCGCTCCACCCCGTCGATCCTGGTGACCCAGTGGGTGAGGGTGTCGGTGCGCTGCTCGATCCGCTCGACCCCCTCCATGAACGCGGGGAAGTCCTCGAACAGCGTCCACTGGTTGTACGCGGCGGTCACGGGGACGCCGACCTCGATGGACTCTTCGACCTTCGACAAGATGTCCTCCTCTTCCGCCGGATCCCGACGTGGCCGCCGGGGCGGCGGCGGGTCCGGTACGTGGTGTCCGCTTCCGTCTGCCACCCGTGCGGCGGTTCATGCCTCCGGGGCGGTCCGCGTGTGCGGGCGGACGCCGTGCTCCGCCAGGATCTCGGCGGCCCTGCTCTCGTGGGCACGGAAACGGCGCAGGTACGAGCGGGCCATGGGGCCGGGCGGGACGCCCCGGGCGAAGGCCCGCATGTTGCGTCCGCCCGTGTTGTAGCCGAGGGCGAGCAGTTCGTCGCGCGTGTAGCGGCGCACGTGGCGCTCCGGGAGGCTCCGGTCGAGGTCCTTCAGGTGCAGGGCCGCGGCGCGGACGGCGAAGGCCGGGTCGTCGCGCAGGTCCTGCCACCGCTCCGACAGGCCGTGCTCCCGGCGGACCCGCTCGAACGTCGCGCGGTGCATGTTGCCCAGCCCGAAGGAGGCACCGGGCTTCCACCACTGCCACAGCCGCTCCAGCAGGGGGTGGTGCGGCTTGTACGCCTCGTTGTGGAGCACGGTCATCACGAGCAGCGGGGAGACACCGGCCTCCTCCGCGCCGCTCAGTACGCACGAGGTGTAGTCGCCCGGATCGTAACCGCCGGGCCTCAGGGGCGGCGTCCGGACGCCGTCGCGGCCCCCGGGCCGGATCCGTCGTGCCGACATTGGTGCAGGCTTCCCGACCGTACTCATGCGCTCTCTCATCCGTTCCGCGGTTCCGCTGTTCCCGACCGCGCCCGGGAAGTCGGGCGCGCGCCGTCACGAGGTCCGCGTGCCCGTGCGGTCCGGCCTCAATCCGTTACGTCGCGGAGAGATCCGGAACTCCTGCGGGAACGGTCCTCCGCGCCGTCCGGACCGGCTCCCCGGCGACCGGCGGGCGGAGGGAGGGGTGGAGAGCGGATTCGCGGGCACTCGCACCGGTGTGAGGATCATCGGTGAGAGGACCGCGCCCGCCGCGGGCGTACGGAGGACCTACGCGGCCACCGCCGCGGCCGTGGTCACGACCGCCGTGGCCGGAGCCCGCGCGGTGGACGCGGACAGCCCGTGGTACAGGTCGCTCGACAAACCGCCCTGGCAGCCGCCCTCCTGGGCCTTCGGCGCCGTCTGGACCCCCTTGTACGCGTCGCTCGCCTGGGCCGGCGGGCGGGGGCTGACCAGGGCGCGGGGCGCGCGGCGCACCGCCCTGGCCGCCAGCCTAGGGGCCGATCTGGTGCTGAACGCCGCCTGGAACCACCTGTTCTTCCGCCGGCGCAGCCCGTGGGCGGGCGTGGCCGGCACCGTGCTGCTGGACGTCTGCAACGTCGAGCTCCTGCGGAGGACGGCCGCCGTGGACCGCCGGGCCGCCGGGGCACTCGTCCCGTACGCCGCCTGGTGCCTGTTCGCCACCGCCCTGAACCTGTCCCTGGCGCGGCGCAACCCCGCCCGGCGGTAACCCCGCCGGAGGGGGCGCCGGAGACCGGGGGCCGTGTCAGCGCGGTGTCTCCGCGGGTCGCCTTCCCCAGGCGGTGAGCATGCCGGCCGAAAGGGCGGCGCACTCGTCGGAGTCCAGGTACCGGACCGCCGCGTCGACGGCCTCGTCGTCGACCAGGCCGGTGGCGGTCATGGCCGCCCTGCTCCGTTCCCAGGTGTCGGCCCAGAAGCGGCTGAGGGGGCTGCCGGGCAGTAGCGGCGGCACGTGGATCTCGGCCGCGACGTCCTCCAGCCCCGCCCTCCGCAACAGGTGCGGGTAGGACGGCACCCAGGAGACGTCGGTGCCGATGGTGGCCCGCAGGCCCCGCCACATCGCCCGCATGGCCGTGGTGTACGGCGTGGCGGGCGTCCGGTCGCTCGTCAGGTCCACCGCGTCGCCGAGCACCAGTACTCCCCCGGGTTCGAGCAGCTCGGCCAGCGCCGTGAGCAGGCGGTCGTGGTCGGGCAGGTGCATCAGGACGAAGCGCGCGTGGACGAGTCGGAACCGGCCGGGGGCGAAGTCGGGGGCGGTGACGTCGGCCTCCAGGACGTCGAGTCCGGGCGTGGGGCGTTCGGCGAGGAAGCGCACGTCGCGGTCCACGGCGAGCACGCTCGCCACTCCCGCCTCCTCCAGCAGGCGGCGGGCGACCGTGCCCGTGCCGGCGCCCACGTCGAGGCAGTGCCACCCCGGTCCCGCTCCCAGTGCCCGCAGCCGGCGCACGGTGATGTCGTCGTAGGCGAGCGCGCCATGGTCGATGCGCGCGTCCTCGCCGGTCCGGTCGGGACGGAAGACGGCTTCGCCGTAACGGCCGCCGTCGGATTCCGGCCGGTCGGGCCGGTCGGTCCGGTCCATGCCGGGTCCTCCTCACGCGCCGGAAGAACGCCGGCCGGTACGTCACGGGCCGACGCCCCGCCATCCTCCACCGACGGAGGCGCGCCCGGCCGAGGCGCGCCGTGCCGGACCGCTCCGGTCCACTGGACGGCCCGGCACGGCGCGGGCCCCGTCCGGCCCCGCGCCCCGTCGACGGGGCCGTTTGCGGGCCGGGAGAGCGGGCAAGCGGAGGGTCCGTCCGCGGCGGAGGTCCGGGACGGTGAGGGGGTGTCCACATGGTCGAGGCGAATGCGCCGGAGGAGACCAGGGCGGTGTTCGGCGAGTTCGACACCGACGACGACTGGTTGCTCGACGTCCACGAGTTCGGTGGCGCCGTGGAACGGGTGACGGGGCGGAAGTTCGACCCCGAGGCGCTGCGGCGCCTTTTCCGCGGGGCGGACGTCGACGGCGACGGGCTGGTCTCGCTTCCCGAGTTCGAGGGGTCCCTGAAGGCACTGTGAAACGGCCGGGGCGCGGGACGGGTCCACACGTCCCGCGCCCCGGCGTCGAACGGGCGGAGGTCAGAGGTCGCTGTCGATGCCGGTGACCGTCGGTGGCCCCAGGGGGGCGTCGTCCTCCGCGATACCCGCCTTCCTCAACGCGTCCGAGACGAGTTTCGCGGCGTCCAGTTCGGCCTCGTACCGGTCGGCGGCCTCGACTTCGAGGCGGACCGAGAACATGCCGCCCTCGTTCAGGGTCAGCAGGTTCAGGCCTTCGCTCTCGCTCACGTCGGTGTGCTGCGGGGACAGCTCCCTTTCGAGGGCCGAACGCGCGGAGTCGGTGATGCCCGAGGTGAACGTGCCGGGAACGGTGATGACGAAGGTGGTCATGGTGGCTCCTCGCGGGGATGCGGCTGTGGGTGCCGTACCGCTTTCCCCATTCTCCGTGATGAATCCGTCTCGGACGATTTCCGGCCTCCGGTGGCGTACCGGAGAACCGGTTCCGCGGACCGGCCTCAGGCGTTCGCGTGCCGGGGGGAGGCCGTCCGCCGGGGTGCGGCGTGGTGCGCCGGGCCGCGTCCGGTGGCGGCCCGGAGGCTGCGCAGCCACAGGGAGGCCGTGCACAGCAGCCCGGCGAAGAGCGCCAGAAGGCCCACGGAGACCCACATCTGCCGGGTTCCGGGATGCGTCCACGCCGTCCATGCCACCGCGACGGTCCACAACAGGACGGCCACCGCGTAGAAACCGCGGATCCGGCGCAGCTGACGCGCGGCCCGCAGGGAAGTGAGGTGATCTGTCTTCGCTGCCATGCCGGCCCGTGTACCCCGAGCCGTGCGATTCACCGGCGGTCCGCAGGGTGATTCCCGGAGCGCGGTCCGGGGCGGGGAGCGGAACCGTCCGATCTCCCGCAGAATGACCGGGAGGACGCCCGGAGCGCGGCCCGGGAGGCGGGGGTCGAAGGGAGCCGGTGCCGATGCCGTCGAAGTCGCGGCCGGAGCGCACACCCGACGGGCGTCACATCGTCGTCGGCGGCCGGCGGTGGCGCGCCACCGATCCGGACGTCCCCCCGGAGCCGGCCGCGAGGCTGCGCGCCCATCTGATGGCGGCCCGCCGTGCCGTGGCCGCGGCGCGGCGGAAGGACGACGCGGAGGCCGAACGCGCCGCGCGGGCGCGGGTGCACACGGCGAAGGTGGCCCTCGGGGAGCGCGGGGAGCCGTGGTGGGAGCAGGGCCCGGCGGAACGGAAGGCCCGCTGGAGCAGAGGGTTGGAGGCCCTCGACGGATGACGCGGGGCCCGTTCGCCGGCGGGAGCGGGACGGGTGCGGAGCCGAGGTCGATTGTCAGTGGCGGGTGGGAGGGTTGGAGCATCCAGTCAGGAACGAACGCGGGGGAACCGTCATGTCCGGAAACCAGAACTACATCAACCACGTCGCTCTCGTCCTGGACGCCAGTTCGTCCATGTCGCACCTGAGCGGCAAGGTCGTCGAGGTCGCCGACCGGCAGATCGCCTACCTGGCCCGCCGGTCGAAGGAGCTGGACCAGGAGACCCGGGTCACGGTGTACGTCTTCGCGGACACGGTGGAGTGCGTCGTCTACGACAAGGACGTGCTGCGGATGCCGTCGCTGAAGCAGCTGTACCGGGTCGGCGGGATGACGTCCCTGCTGGCCGCCGCGCTGAAGTCGCAGGGGGAGCTGGCGCAGACGGCCCAGCTGTACGGCGACCACAGCTTCCTGACGTTCGTGCTGACCGACGGTCAGGAGAACGCGAGCCACCGCTGCCCGGGTGCCCCGTCCAAGGATCCGCGCGAGCTGGTGGGGGCCGTGGCCGGGATGATCGGGACGCAGCAGGACAACTGGACTCTGGCCGTCCTCGTGCCGGACCAGATCGGCAGGCGCGAGGCGATGCAGTGCGGCTTCCCGAAGGAGAACGTCGCCGTCTGGGACGCCACCAGCACGCAGGGCCTGGAGGAGGCCGGGCAAGTCATCCAGGAGGCCACCGAGAAGTTCATGGTGGGCAGGACGAAGGGCATCCGGGGGTCGCGGGCGGTGTTCTCCACGGGCGCGGAGGCGGTCAACAAGGACACCGTCGAGGCGGCCGGCCTCACCCCCGCGGACCCGTCGACGTACCACCTCGTGCCCGTGGCGCACGACACGGCGATCCGGGACCGGGTCGTCGAGTCCGGTCACGCCTACCGCACCGGCTGCGCCTTCTACCAGCTGAGCAAGTCGGAGAAGGTGCAGGCGCGGAAGCGGATAGCGGTGCTGGAGAAGAAGACGGACCGGGTGTACACGGGGCCCGAGGCCCGGGCGCTGCTCGGCCTGCCGGACGTGGAGGTGCGGGTCAAGCCGGACCACAACGACGACTTCACCATCTTCGTGCAGAGCACCAGCGTGAACCGCAAGCTCGTGGCGAACACGCGGCTCCTGGTGATGGTCTGACGCAGGGGGCGGAGAAGCGTCCGCGGCGACGCCGGACCGGCAGGTGAGATCCCGGTCGCACGGCTGTCTACGGTCCCGGCGACCGGGCATGCGGACAGCATGGAAACGAAAGCCGGTTCGAATGGAAAGGCCGGAGGGCAGGGTGTCACGGGACGGTCGCGGAGCCCGTCCGCCGCTGTCGACGGTACGGCCCGCCCCGCCCCTCCGCCGGGCGCGGCACTGTCACCACTGGCTTCTCGAACCATTCGAAGAGGACTCGCATGACTCTCGTGGAACAGCACCACAGACCCGCCGCGGACCGTGTGCGGCGGCTGCGCCGACGGCTGGAGCGGTTGATCGGCGTCGCCGCCACCGAAGGGAACGAGCTCCTGGCGCTGCGCAACGGCGACCAGATCTTTCCCGCCATGCTCGACGCCATCAGGTCGGCCGAGCACACCATCGACATGATGACCTTCGTCTACTGGCGCGGTCAGATCGCCCGGGACTTCGCCGTCGCGCTGGCCGAGCGCGCCGCCGCCGGCGTGCGGGTGCGCCTGCTCCTGGACGGCTTCGGCGCCATGCGGATCGAACAGGACCTCCTCGACCGGATGGGCGAGGCCGGGGTGCGGGTCGCCTGGTTCCGCAAGCCGTTGTGGCTGTCGCCGCTCAAGCAGAACCACCGCTGTCACCGCAAGGCGCTGATCGTCGACGAGCACACGGCGTTCACGGGCGGCGTGGGCATCGCCGAGGAGTGGTGCGGCGACGCCCGGAACGCCCGCGAGTGGCGCGACACGCACGTCCGGGTGCGCGGTCCGGCGGTGGACGGCATCGCCGCGGCCTTCTCGCAGAACTGGGCCGAGTGCCACGACGAGCTGTACGACGACCGGGACCGGTTCACCGGGCACGAGCAGTCCGGGGACTGCGTCGTGCAGGTGATCCGCGGCTCGGCGAGCATCGGCTGGCAGGACATGCAGACCCTGATCAGGGTGATGCTCACGAGCGCCGAGGAGCGCTTCCGGCTGGCCACCGCCTACTTCGCCCCGGACACCTATTTCGTGGACCTGCTGTGCGCGACCGCGCGCCGCGGCGTCACCGTGGAGATCCTGCTGCCCGGACCCCACACCGATCAGCGGGCCTGCCGGCTGGCGGGGCAGTACCACTACGAACGCCTGCTGGAGGCGGGGGTGACCATCCACCAGTTCCAGCCGACGATGATGCACGCCAAGATCATGACGGTCGACGGCGTGGCCTCGCTGATCGGCTCGACCAACTTCAACCGGCGTTCCATGAGCCACGACGAGGAGGTGATGCTGGCCGTCCTCGACGAGGACTTCACCGCCGGTCTGGACCGGGACTTCGAGGACGACCTGCGCCGCAGCGCCCCGGTCGATCCGACCCGCTGGCGGCGGCGTGCCGTCCCCCAGCGGATGCGGGAGGCGGCCGTGCTGCCCATCCGCCGGTTCCTCTGACGCACCGTCCGCACCGTCTTCCCGCCCGCGCCGGGTCAGTACCGGCGCGGGCGGGACCAGGATCAGCGCCGTGCTTCGTCGAGGCCCGCGGAGCCGGCGTGGAATCCGTCGTGCTCCGCACGGGCCGAAGCCGGGACGACGGTCCCGCCCCAGTGGTCGGCGTCGCGGTCCGGCGCTAGCGGGAAGTGCGCGACGATCCGCTTCCCCTCGCCGTGCGGGGCGACCACGACCCTGTCGCTGACCGTGTGGACCATGCGCAGCCCGTGGCCGCCGACCCGGGTCGGATCGGCCTCTTTCGCCACCGGCGCGTCCCGGGAGGTGTCCCACACCGTGATCGTGAGTTCGTCGCCGGACAGGCACAGGATCAGACCGCAGGGGCCCGGTGCGTGCAGGGCCGCGTTGGTGACGAGTTCGCTGACGGCGAGCTCCGCGTCCAGGGCGAGGGGGGCGGGTACGGCCGCGCGCCCGGACCGCGAGGCCCGGGCGAGGAGGGCGCGCAGGGCGTGACGGGCTTCGGCCGCGTGGACCGCCCCGTCCTCCCAGGCGGCTTCGTGGCGCAGCACGGTGCGCTCGTCCGTTTCCGGCTCACCTGCCTTCTGCTTCCCGGGCGGGATGACCATATGAGGATCTTTCGTCGCGTCTGTCGCTCTTCGGTACGTGCGTACTCCCGCGCCTACCCCGGTGCCGATCGCACACACCGTGGTCCGCTCCGAGTGCCGCCGAACAGGGTACGCGGTCGCATACGGACCTCGCAGGCGCACCAGGCGGACGCGGCCCCGCGACGCGGGGCCGCGCGCTCGCGGCCGGGGGCAGGTGCCCCGGTCAGCGGGCCGGGGGGTGCTCTCCCGGGCCCTGCCGGGCGGGGGCCAGGGGGGTGGGAGAGAGGACGGTCGTCTCCTCTCCCGGTTCCAGGAGGGTGTCCGCCGCTCCGACGATGAGCGGGTCGGGCGTGCCGACCGCCTCCTCGTCCTTGTTCGCGTAGTCGATGCGGGACAGGAGGCTGCGCATGGCTTCGAGGCGGCCCCGCCGCTTGTCGTTGTTCTTGACCACGGTCCAGGGCGCGTGCTCGGTGTCCGTCGCCCGGAACATGGCGACCTTCGCGGTGGTGTAGTCGTCCCAGCGGTCGAGGGAGGCGAGGTCCGTGGGCGAGAGCTTCCACTGCC
The DNA here is from genome assembly GCF_040702165.1 of Streptomyces sp. NPDC086147. NCBI lineage: Bacteria > Bacillati > Actinomycetota > Actinomycetes > Kitasatosporales > Streptomycetaceae > Streptomyces > Streptomyces sp. NPDC086147. The sequence continues at coordinate 80,728 of NZ_JBFBJO010000013.1, forward strand.
GGACCGGGTCCACCTGGCGGATGGCGAAGCGGGTGCGCTGCTCGGCCCGGGAGACGGAGAACCAGAACTTCACGAGGTGGGTGCCGTCCTCGACCAGCATGCGTTCGAACAGCGGGCACTGGTGGAGGAACATCTCGTACTCCTCCTCGGTGCAGAAGCGCATCACCCGCTCGACGCCGGCCCGGTTGTACCAGGAGCGGTCGAAGAAGACGATCTCGCCCGGGCCCGGGAGGTGGGCCACGTAGCGCTGGAAGTACCACTGTCCGGCTTCGCGCTCGGTCGGCTTGTCGAGGGCGACGATCCGGGCGCCGCGCGGGTTGAGCCGTTCGGTGAAACGCTGGATGGTGCCGCCCTTCCCCGCGGCGTCCCGCCCCTCGCACAGCACCGTGATCCGTGCACCGGTCTCCTTGGCCCAGCGCTGCAGCTTGAGCATCTCGATCTGCAGGATCCGCTTCTGCCGCTCGTACGCGGCGCGGCGCACCTTGCGGTCGTACGGGTAGTTCTCCCGCCACGTGCGGATGGGCTCGCCCCCCGCGCCGAGCAGCAGCGGCTGCTCGGGCCTGCTGGTGTCCACGCTGAGTCCTTCGAGCAGGTCCGGCGCGACCTCCCGGTCCTCCCGGTCGCCCCCGCCGCCCGTACCGTCCACGCCGCTCATCGCGTACTCCGCTCCTTCGACAGGTCTGACAAGTCCTTCGGAACCGGTGTGTACCCGGTGGTTCCGATCTCACCGGTCCCACGGCCGCCGGGTCAGGAGGTGCTGACCCCGCTGCGGGCCAGGGCGAACACCCCGACGACGATCAGCGCGACGCCGGCCAGCTGGGGCAGCAGCCACCAGCCCGTACGGATGTGCTCCTCGTACAGCAGGACGCCCAGGGCCAGGCTCACCGTGGCGTCGCCGAGGGTCAGGGCGGGCTGGGAGGCCACGAGCGGGCCGCCCTGCATGGCGTGTTCGAGCAGCAGGAGGGCCGCGATCCCCGCCCCGCAGAAGGCGTAGGTCTGCCAGGCCGTCAGGAAGGCGCCGATGCCGCCCTCGTCGAGGATGTGCATCGACGTCTTCATGAGGGCGGCGGTGAGCGCGTAGCAGATCGCGGTGGCGGCCCCGAGGCAGCCCGCCCTGGCCCGGCCGGGCGGTCGGCGCAGCCCGGTGGCGGTGAGCGCCACCACGGCGACGGCGCAGGCCACCAGGACCGGCACCCAGTGCTCCAGCGGGACACGGGTGCGATTGCCGGCCGGCGAGGCGGCGACAAGGGCCGTCCCGAGTCCGGCCACGACCGCCGCGACGGCCGCCCAGAGGCGGGCGGGCAGCCGTTCGCGCGCCACCAGGGAGGCGATGAGGAGGGCGAGGGGCAGTTCGAGGACGAACAGGGGCTGGACGAGGGCCAGCGGTCCGGTCGCCAGGGCCGCCGCCTGTCCGACGCCGGCGGCGATGACGGCGAGGATGCCCGCCAGCCAGAGCGGGCGGCGCAGCAGGTCGAGGATCAGTCCGGGGCGGAAGGAGTCGGACTGCGGGACGGTGAGCGCGGCGCGCCGCTGGAGCACCGTGGCCAGCGCGTTGCTGAACGCGGCGAAGAGGGAGAAGAGGACCGGCAGGACGACGCCCATGCACCGATCCTGACCGGGCGGCGGCCGTACGGGCGCGGCGACACCGGCCGGGCGCCCGTACGGGGGAACGGACCGGGGGCCCGGTCGGGCCAATGGCGGCTCCTGGTCGGGCGAATGTGGGGCCCGCCGGGGTGCCCGGCGCCGCCGCGGTGGTACGTCGTCGGTCATGCAGCCAGGCCCTCCACCGCAGGTGGCCCCGTTCCTCCGCACGGCCGCCGCGTACGCGTGGCGGCTGCTCGTCGTGGGCACCCTCGTCTACGCCCTGTTCGCCCTGCTCGGGCGGTTCCACGAGATCGGGGTGGCGGTGTTCCTGGGTCTGGTCGTCACCGCGCTGCTGCGGCCGGTCGCGGACGTCGTCGCCCGGGGGCTGCCCCGGTCGGCGGCGGTCGCCCTCACCCTGCTGGGCGGCATCGCGCTGGTCCTGGGGGTGCTCACCCTGGTCGGCGAGGCCGTGGCCGACCAGCGGACGACGCTGGTGAGGGAGTTCCGGGACGGCGTCGGACGGATCGAGCGCTGGTTGGAGCGGCCGCCGTTCCGGCTGGATCCCGGGGCGCTGTCGGACCTGCAGGAGAGGATCGGGCAGTTCCTCTCCAGCCACCGTTCGACGCTGGTCAGCGACGCGGTGAGCGGGGCGCACCACGTGGTGGCGGTGCTGACCACGCTGGCGCTCGCGCTGTTCTCCTCGGTGTTCTTCCTCCACTCGGGCGACCGCCAGTGGGCGTGGTTCCGGGAGCAGTTGCCGGCGTCCCTGCGGGGGCGGGCGGAGATCGGGGGGCGGGCGGCGTGGCGCACGTTCACCGGCTACACCCACGGGATCGTGCTCGTGGCCGCGACGAACGCGGTGCTCGTGGGCATCGCGCTGTGGCTGCTCGGGGTGCCGCTCGCGGTCCCGCTGGCGCTCCTGGAGTTCGTGGCCGCGTTCGTCCCGCTGATCGGTTCGCCGGTCGCCCTCGCGGTCGCCGCGGTCGTCGCCCTGGCGGCGAAGGGCCCGTTCGTCGCGGCGGTCGTGATCGGCCTGATCGTGGTGATCGGCCAGATCGAGGGGCACCTGCTGCATCCGCTGGTGATGAGCTGGGCCGTACGGCTGCACCCGCTGGTGGTGGCGGTCTCGGTCGTCGCGGGCTCGATCGCGGCCGGCATCGTGGGCGCGGTGGTGGCGGTGCCGCTGGTGTCGGTGGTGTGGTCGGTGATCACGGCACTGCGGGAGGCCCGCGCGGCGGAACGGCTCACGGGCGGGGGCGGTCCGGCTCCGGGGCCCGGCCCCTCTTCCGGGAGCGAGAGCGGGACCGGGCTCGGAGCGGGCGCCGGGAGTGAGGCCGGCACCGGGTGACGACGGAGGACCGGCCGCGTGAAGCGGAGGTGTCGTTCCGCTGCCGTCACCGGTCCGACAAATGGCGGCGGGCTCGGCGGGTTGACGCGCGTCGACCGGACCGCCACTCTCTGAGTGCCCGCGCCGTGGATCACGTCCTCGGCGCGCCTGGACCGCGTTCGCATCCGATTCGTGAGGCATTGGAGGCCCGATGGCCGACCGCACCGCACGTTCCCTCCCTCTCCGCCTGCTCCTCTCCGTTGTCATGCTCATGTCTGCATCCTTGGCCGGAGTGGTGGCCACCGCGGGCACCGCGCAGGCCGACGGCTGCTACACCTGGTCGCGCACCCTCTCCCAGGGGGCGTCCGGCGCCGACGTCACGGCGCTCCAGATCCGCGTGGCCGGCTACCCCGGCTACGGCGCGGTGCTCGGCATCGACGGCTCCTACGGGCCGGCGACCACCGCCGCCGTCAAGCGTTTCCAGGCCGCCTACGGCCTGGCCGCCGACGGCGTCGCTGGCCCCGCGACGTTCAGCAGGATCTACGCGCTCCAGGACGACGACTGCACCCCCGTCCACTTCTCCTACGCGGAGCTGAACAACTGCAACAGCACCTGGGCCGGGGGCGCGGTGAGCGCGGCCACCGCCAAGTCCAACGCCCTGCGCACCATGTGGAAGCTGGAGGCCCTGCGGCACGCCCTCGGCGACCAGTCCATCCGCGTCACCAGCGGCTTCCGGAGCCAGGCCTGCAACAGCGCCGTCGGCGGGGCCTCCTCCAGCCGCCATCTGTACGGTGACGCGGCCGACCTCGGCGCCGGACCCCACTCGCTGTGCCGGCTCGCCCAGCAGGCCCGCAACCACGGCTTCAACGGCATCCTCGGACCGGGCTACCCGGGCCACGGCGACCACGCCCACGTCGACCACCGGCCCAGTCGCTTCTGGTCCGCCTCCGGTTGCGGCATCTGATCCGCGAACGGCCCGCGTTCCCCCGGGAGCGCGGGCCACGGCGTCCGTGAACGCCCCGCCGGGAGCGGCCACGACGGCCCGCGCATGTCCCGCCCCCGGCGGGTAACACGGCGGCAATGACGAACGCACACGACGTGGGGGGCAGACCGGGCCGCGCGCTCCTGCTGCTGCCCGTGCAGGCGGCCCTGGTCGCCGTCCTGGGACTGCTGGTCACCGGACCCCTGGCCGAACACCTGCCGCTGTCTGCGGAGGACGGCGTCAACCGCGCCCTGGCCGTCCACCGCACCCCTTCCGCGACCTGGCTCACCGACTGGCTGTCCCTGGTGGCCGACACGCAGACCGTGATCGGTCTGACGCTGCTCTGCGTGCTGGGGCTGCTCCTCCTGCCCCGGGTGCCCCGGTGGTGGGAGGCGGGGTTCCTGGCCGTGTCCGTGGCCGCGCAGTCCGCGATCTTCCTGCTCGTCACCATCGTCGTGGAGCGCGACCGTCCCGACGTGCCCCACCTGGACGGGGCGCCGCCGACGTCCAGCTTCCCCTCCGGTCACGTCGGGGCCTCCGTGGCGCTCTACGGGGGGCTCGCCGTGCTCGCGGCCCGGCACCTGCGGGGCCTGTGGCGGAACCTCGTGGTGGGGCTCCTCCTGCTGGTCCCGCTGGCCGTGGCGTTCTCCCGGCTGTACCGGGGCATGCACCACCCCTCCGACGTGGTGGCGGGGATCCTGAACGGCGCCTGCACGCTGCTGCTCGTGGGGTCCGCGCTGCTGTCGAACGCCCGGAAGGACGAGACGGCCCCGGAGCCGGCCGTTCTCGGCGCGCGGCGGGCCGTCGTGGTGCGCCACCCGCACGCGTGCGGCGACGAGACCACCGCCCGCGTGCGGGCCGTACTGCACCGCCACGGGTACACGGAGCAGCGGTGGACCGACACGACGCCCGAGGACCCCTCGGGCGCTTTGGCCGCCCATGTGGCCGGGAGGAACGCGGGGCCGGCCGATCCGGTCGCTCCGGCCGATCCGGTCGGTCCGACAGACCCCGTCGATCCCGTCACTCCCGTCCCTTCGGTCGATCTCGTCGTCGTCTGCGGCGGGGACGGGACCGTGCGCGCCTGCGCCGACGTGGTGGCCGGGACCGGGGTTCCGCTCGCGATCGTGCCCTGCGGCACCGGGAACCTCCTCGCCCGCAACCTGGAGCTGCCGACCGAACCGGTGGCCGCCCTGCGGGAGTCCCTGTCCGGGCGGGCCGTCGGACTCGACGTGGGCCGGATACGGGGCGACGGGCTGGCCCCGACGCGGTTCGCGGTCATGGCGGGCGCCGGGTTCGACGCCGCCATGGTCCGGGACGCCTCGCCGCGGCTCAAGGAGCGCCTGGGCTGGGCCGCGTACGTGCTCTCGGCCGCACGGCACCTGCGGGACCCCCGGATGCGGCTGTCGATCCGGCTCGACGGGGGCGTCCCGCTGGAGCGGCGGGCCCGCATGGTCGTCATCGGCAACGTCGGCGCCCTCCAGGGCGGGCTGCCGCTGCTGCCGGAGGCCCGGCCCGACAGCGGCCGCCTGGAGGTCGTGCTGCTCGACCCGCGCGGGGTGACCGGCTGGCTCGCCGCCGCCGGGTACCTCGTCTCCCGCGTGCCGGGCGGACGGGCCCCGCACGCCTCCGGCGCGCGGGAGCGGACCGCCGCGCACGGCGCGCTGGAGTACTTCGGCGCGGAACGCGTCGACCTCCGCTTCGCCCGTCCCCAGCCGCGCGAGCTCGACGGCGACGTCCTCCCGTCGGGCACCCGGCTGACGGCGGAGGTCGAGCCGGGGGCGCTGCGGGTGTACCTGCCCGCGCCGGTACGGATCGGCGCGCCGGCCGGGAGCGGGAAGGCCGAGCAGGGCGGGAAGGACGGGACGGAGGTGGAGGAGCATGGGCACCGCGACGCGCGTACCGCAGCTCGGTGAGGTCAGGGCCGTGGAGGCCGAGCTGCGCCTCCAGGGCGAGACCCTCTCCGGGGAGGACGCCTGGGCCACGCTCCGCCGCTACGGGGGCTGGGCGCTCGTGCGGGACTCCTTCGTGCGGTTCCGCTACGCCGACGGGTTCAGCCACTCCCGGGCCCTCGCCCTGCAGACCGTCCTGGCGATCCTCCCCTTCGCCATCGCGGTCATAGGACTGTCGGGCGTGCTGCACACCGAGGAGGTCGGGCGGATCGCCGAGCTGCTGATACGCCGGATCAGCGGCCCCAGCCAGGACGTCGTGGACGACGCCCTGCAGGCGAGTCGGCGGCACGCCGGGAACGGCGGCGCGCTGGCCCTCTGGTTCGGCCTGCTGTTCTCGATCTCCAACGTCACCACCGGCATGTGCCAGGTGGAGCGCGGCGCCAACCGCATCTACGGCGTCGAGCGCGACCGGCCGTTCCTCCACAAGTACGTCCGCGGGCTCCTGATGTCGGTACTGGCCGGACTGCCCCTCGGGCTGAGCTTCTGCGTCACCGTCCTGGGCTCCGACCTGAGTCACGCCCTGATCGAGGTGTACGACCTGGCCCCGGGCACCCGCCTCGCGTGGGACCTGCTGCGCTGGCCCATCGGGATCCTGCTGGCCGTCCTGGCGACCAGCGTCGTCTTCCGCCGCTCGCCCCGGCGCCCCCAGCCGGGCCACACCTGGCTGGCCTTCGGCGCCACCGTCCATCTGCTGCTGTGGCTGGGCGCGACCTGGGGCCTGAGCCTGTACGTCGGCTCCGGCGGCTCCTTCACCACCGTGTACGGCCCGCTGAGCGCGTTCGTCGCGCTGCTCCTGTGGTCGTACCTCACGTCGCTCTCCCTCTTCCTGGGCCTGTCCTTCGCCGCCCAGCTGGAGGCCGTACGGGCGGGGGTCGACGCCCCAGTCAGCGAGGACCCCGGGGTCTGATAAGGCTCCCCCGCCCGCGTACCACGAAAGGAACCGTACCGACCATGACAGAGCCTTCCCCCCGGCCCCGGAGGCGTCGCCTCGGGCGGTTCGTGACGAAACACGGCGGGCCCGACGCGCGGTTCGGCGCGCGGCTGGTGGTGGGCACGGCCCTCACCGCCCTGGCGGCCGTCCCGTTCTCCCTCGCGCTGGTCCTGGTGGAGTCGCACTGGACTCCGCTGCACCGGCTCGACCAGGGCGTGGCCGAGCGGCTGCACCGTTCCGCGCTCGACCATCCCGGCTGGGTGCGGGTGCTCGACTTCCTCACGCACGTCGCGTGGGGGCCCGCGACCATGCGGATCCTGGTGGCCGCGGTGGTGGTGTGGCTCCTGTGGCGGCGGGCCCACCGGCTGGCCGCCTGGGCGGCCGTCACGGCGATCGGCGGCGGCCTCGTGGGCCTGCTGGTGAAGAACGTGGTCGAGCGCGCCCGGCCGCACCTGCCGGATCCCGTCTCCCACGCGCCCGGGTTCTCCTTCCCCTCCGGGCACTCCATGACGGCCGTGACCTCCTGCGCCGTGCTGCTGCTCGTCCTGCTGCCGCTGGTCCCGCGCGCGTGGCGGCCGGTGCCGTGGGTCCTGGCCGCGGTGGCGGTGCTCGGCGTGGGCTACACACGTATCGCGCTCGGCGTGCACTGGGTGAGCGACGTGGTCGGGGGCTGGCTGCTCGGCGTCGCGGTGGTCACGGCGACCACGCTCGCCTTCGAGGCGTGGCGGGGCGACGTCGGCCGCCTCCGCACCACGCCGGCCGAGGGCCTGGAGCCCGAGATCACGACGGAGAACCCGGAACCGGCGGGCCGGCCCGGGCCCCGATGAGACCGGCCGGTCCGGGGCGGGCCGGTCCGGGGCGCCGTCGGCGACGGGTTACGCGTCGCCCCCCGGCCCGCTCGCCCGGTCGTTCCCGCCCGCGCGGCGCCGGGCGTCCTCCTGCGCGCCGTCCGGCCGTTCGGGCCGGCAGGAGGAGCGCGAGAGCGCCCGAGGCGTCGACGACGCCGCACCGCTCCGACCAGGTCCGGGCCGCTCCGCCGGACGACCCGACAGGAGGTGCGCATGGGCGGGCCGTTCGGGGGCAGACGGAGTCGGGAGCGCATGGGACCGCTCTCGCCGGCGGGTCCGCGGCATCCCCCGTTCCGCGGACCCGCCGCTCAGGTCGTACGGCCCGCACCGGGCAGGGTGCGGGCCGTACGCTGTTTCCCCGTGGGGCGTTCTCGCGCGGTCCGGCCGCACACCGCGCCGCCGGACCGTTCAGCCGTCGTCCCGGTCCCGCTTCGGGGTCCGCCTCCCCCGCGTCACGGCGAGCACCCCTCCCACGACGGCGATCACCGCGAGGGCCAGGGCGATGCTCACCCGGCCGTCGGTGTCCCGGTAGACGTCCTCCAGGCTGATCAGCAGCGCCGCCTCGTCGACGACCAGGGCCATGCCGACGCCGTGCCGCTTTTCCGCTTCTGCCGATCGTGTGTCCGCCGCGGGTCGACCGGACCCCGTGGCGGACACGCGATCGGCACTCGTGGCCGGAGGCTCACGTTCCCCGGACGTCCGCCAGGCGCCACAGAGGGGGTACGCGGCGCGGCGGCGCCTCCGTCCTCAGGTTCCGGTAGAGGTCGTCGGCCTCCAGCGGGGTGAGGGCGAGTTCTTCGGTGATCCTGCGGGTGGTGACGTAGTCGAGGCCCTCGGCGAGCCGGGACCGTTCCCACCGCCCGAACCGGGCGAGGAGGGTCCCGGGATCCGCGGGCGGGCGCGGGCGCGGCACGGCCGGCGCGGTCGCGGCACGACGCCGTTCGCGTGCGATCTCGGAGAAGCCGCACACCTCGTACGACGCCTCCTCGGCGGCCTCCAGGCCGGAGCAGCGGTCGAGCGCCCCCGCCAGCGGGTTGAGCCGGAGCGCCTCCGCGCAGGTGAGCCGGTGCACCTGGCGCGCCGAGTCGTCGAGGACCAGGGGGCGGGGGGCGTCGCGGGTACCGCAGACGCCGCGCACGCCCCGGGCCGCCGCGACGAGCACGGCGCCGGCCTCCGACGGGTGCCAGTCGAAGACGGCCAGCACGCCGTCGGTGTCCTCGGGCGCGAGGGTGAGGGCCGGTTCGCCCACGCGGGGCATCAGGACGGGCAGGGGCACTTCGTTGTCCAGGCCGGGCCCCGCGACGTACACGTTCGTGGGGATGCCCGTGGCGGCGCAGGCCGCCAGGGCCAGCGCGTCGCCGAGGGGGCTGCGCAGGGTCGGTTCGTCCCCCCGCGCCACGATGTCCCCGCCCACGTCCACGAGGTCGATCCGGTCGGTTCCGCACCAGCGGGCCGCCGCGTCGATCTGGCGGGCGAGGCCGAGCGTGCCCCCGTAGGGGTCGAGCAGTCCCAGGGCGGGTCGCAGGTCCGCGGCCAGACGGGGAAGCAGCGAGCCGGCCGGGGCCTTCGGCGCGGTCTGCGGGGTGACGAGGTGCAGACCCGGCGCGGGCGTGAGGACACCGGTGAAGTCCGCGGCGCCGCGCGGTCCGGGAACGGGGTCGACGACCAGCCTCTCCCAGGCGTAGGTGAGCACCAGCGCGGGGGCGTCGGGACCGTACAGCGCCGCGTGCACCATGGCCGCCGTGATGGCGTCACCGCCACCGCCCGCGGCGATGAGAAGTCGCTTCATGGCGGACACCCAACTCCACGGCCCGTCTCCCCCGCCACCCGGACCGGACGGTTCCGCCCCCTCGACCGCCGCACAAACAGGGGCATTGGGAAGGAAAGGGTCCTCTTCGCGAAAAGTGCAGACGAAACTCCACACGCCGGAACCGTTTTTCTGGCCTTCGCACTACAGATGTCGGCACGCCGGTCGCCCTAGGGTCCCGATCTGTCACGCACCGTGACAGCGTCTTCCGAGAGCGAGTCAGATCCCGTCATGGGCAAGCCCGTCATGCTTCCGTCGCCGTCGACCCGGCCCTCCCTCCCCGACATCGGGGCCGAGGCCGAGAGTCCCTACCAGCAGTACGTGTACGCCTACCCCCACCAGAAGGCCTACCGCCTCCTCGACGACGGTCCGCTCCTGAGCGACCTGTGGGCCGGTGAACGCCTCGACGCCCTCTCCTTCTACGCGCACGTACCGTTCTGCGAGATGCGGTGCGGCTTCTGCAACCTCTTCACCCGCACCGGCGCCCCCGAGGAGGTGACCGGGGCCTTCCTCGACACCCTGGAGCGACAGGCGAGGGTCACCAGAGAGGCCCTGGACGCGCAGGGCAGGCCCTTACGGTTCACCCTCGCGGCCTTCGGCGGCGGCACTCCGACCTATCTGACGGCCGACGAACTCATCCGGCTCTGCGACATCTCCGAGCACGTCATGGGCGTCGACCTGCGGGCGGCCTCCTGGTCGGTGGAGACCTCGCCGGCCACCGCGACCGCCGACCGTCTCGCCGTGCTCGCGGAGCGGGGCGCCACCCGGCTGAGCATCGGCGTGCAGAGCTTCGTCGACGAGGAGGCGCGCGCGGCCGTCCGCCCGCAGAAGCGGGAGGAGGTCGAGGCCTCACTCGCCCGTCTCAGGGACGCGCGGTTCCCCGTGCTCAACATCGACCTCATCTACGGCATCGACGGCCAGACCGAACGCACCTTCAAGGTCTCGCTCGACGCCGCCCTCGGCTGGGAGCCCGAGGAGATCTACCTCTACCCCCTGTACGTGCGCCCGCTGACCGGGCTGAGCACCCGTCACGCCGCCACCCCCGCCGAATGGGACGACCAGCGGCTGCGCCTGTACCGCTACGGCCGCGACCGCCTCCTCTCGGCCGGCTACGAGCAGACCTCGATGCGGGTCTTCCGCCGGATCGGCACCGCCGCCGTCGAGGACACCGCGGGCAGCAGCATCGGCGAGTACAACCAGCAGGCCGGCATGGTGGGCCTCGGCGTCGGCGCCCGCTCCTTCACCACCGACCTGCACTACACGACCGACTACGCCGTCGCCGTGCCCGAGGTGCGCCGGATCATCGACGCGTACGTCGCGACCCCGAGCGACCGGTTCCGGCGGGCGCAGTGGGCGTTCCGCATGGACGAGGACGAACGGCGCCGGATGTACGTCCTCCAGCACCTGCTGGAATCGTCGGGACTGGACACCGCCCGCTACGAACGGCGGTTCGGCACCCGCTTCGAGGACGACTTCGCCCGGCAGCTCGACCTCCTCCTGGGGCGCCACTGGCTGCGGGACGCCGGCGACGTCCTCCGGCTGACCCCGGAGGGGATGGCCAGGGCCGACGGGATCGGGCCGATGTTCTTCTCCACGACCGTGCGGGAGAACATGAGCGCCTACCGGGACCGGTGACACCGCCCGCCGCGGTCAGCGTCCGACGGGCTCCGGCAGGTGTTCCTCCGGGGTCCGGCGGCGCTCCGGCACGGAGACCGTGACCAGTCCGCCGAGGAGCAGCGCGGCGCCGGCGGCGGCGAGGGGCCCCGGCCGTTCGCCGAGCAGCGCCACGCCGAGCACCGTGGCGACCAGGGGCTCCGTCAGGCTCAGCGTCCCCACCGTGGCGGCGGCGAGCCCGCCGACCCCCCGGGTGAAGAGCAGATAGCCGAGCGCGGTGGTGCCGAGCCCCAGCCAGCCCACCAGGGCGGCGCCGTGCGCCGTGGCCAGGCCCTCGGGGGCGATCAGGATGTACGGGGAGACGAGCAGTCCGGCGCACAGGACGCTGACCGGGGCCGCCGCGTCCAGGTCGGCCCCGCGTGCGCCCAGCTCCTTGGTGGCGGCGATGTAGACGCCGAAGCTCGCTCCGGCCGCCGCCCCGTACACGACGCCGAGCGCGTCGGCGCGGCCTCCGCCGCTCGGGAGGAGCAGCAGGGCGATGCCCGCGACGGCGCAGACCGTGCCCGCCGCCCAGCGCGGCGACGGCCGCTCGCCGGAGAGCAGGCGCCCGCACACCCCGCCGACCACGGGCACGGTCCCGAAGGCGACCGCCGTCGCCAGCGCCGCTCCGGAGCGCTCGACCGCCTGGAGGAAGCAGACCTGGAAGGCGGCCGTGACGAGCACGCTCACCACCAGCCACCGGCGCGTCCCGGGCAGCCGCAAGGTGCGCAGTCCGGCCGGCCGCGCCATGAGGGCCGTGAGCACGAGCCCGCCCAGGAGCATCCGGGCGGCACCGAGCGACACCGGGTGCGCCCCGGTGTCGGCCCAGATCTGAGCAGGTCCCACGGTGCCCCACAGGACCGCCGCCACCAGTACGAACGCCACGGCCTTCACGCCGACTCCCCTCCCACCACGCACGGACGGCGCGAACGTATCCGGACCCGTACGGCGGTGGCCCCTGGTGAAAACCATGAGATCCGCGCCCCGTGCGCCGCCGATCCCGTGCCTTCGCACCACATCCCTTCCGGCGGGGCGGTGCTCCGGCGGCAACCTCAGCTGGTCAACTCCGGAGGTGGGACGCTCCGTTGAGGTCGAGGATCGAGCCGGACGCCCATTCCGCGCCGGGAGAGGCGAGCCACAGGACCGCCCCGGCGATCTCGGCGGGGGTCGCCACCCGGCCGAAGGGGCTCTGGGCGCGGATCGCGGCGCCCTCGGGTCCCTCCAGGCGCGGCGAGACCCGCTCGGTGGCGAAGAAGCCGGGCGCGACCGAGGCGACGGCGATCCCGTGCGGGGCGAGGGAGACCGCGAGCGACTGGCCGAGCGCGTGGACGGCCGCCTTGGTCGCGCCGTAGGCCGGGTGGTCGGGTTCGCCCCGGAAGGCGCCCCGGGAGCCGATGTTGACGATCCGTCCGCCCGAGCCCTGGTCGATCATGCGCCGGGCCGCGAGGTGGCTCAGGTTCGCGGTCGCGAGCAGGTTCACGGAGACGTGCCGCCGCCAGACCTCCGCCCACTCCTCGTACGGGGTCTCGGCGAGGGGGTGGCGGAGGTTCACCGCCGCGTTGTTGACCAGTACGTCGATCCCGCCGAGCGCCCCGGCCGCCGCGTCGGCGACGGCCGCGGCCGTCGCCGGATCCGCGAGGTCGCCCCCGACGAGGGCGTGCCCCGTCCCTTCGAGGGAGTCCAGGGTCGCCCGGGCCTCCTCGGCGCGCGAGGCGAAGTGGACGGCGACCCGGTCGCCGTTGGCCGCGAACGCCCGGGCGACCTCCCTCCCGAGGCCCCGGGAGGCGCCGCTGACGAGGACGCGGCGGCCTGTTGCGGGCAGGTTCATGGGGGTGCCTTCCGGTCGGGGACGTACCGTCCGGAATTCTGCACGCCGTCCTCACCCGTCCCCTGCCCCGACCGTCCCTCGTACGGGCCGTCCCCTGCCCCGGCCGCCACCCGTCCCCGCCCGTCGGACGGTCAGGAGACCGTCAGGACGATCTTCCCCGTGGTGCGGCCCTCCTCGCCGATCGCGTGGGCCTTCGCCGCCTCGGCGAGCGGAAGCACGGTGTCGGCCACCGGCCGCAGCTCCCCGCGCTCCACCAGGGCCGCGAGCTCGCGCAGGCCGAGGTGGTCGGGCTCCACCAGGACCCAGACCGCCCGTACGCCCTCCGGGGCGGCGGGGACGTCGTCCGGGCCCGGCAGGGTGATCAGCCTGCCCCCGGGGCGGAGCACCTTCAGGGAGCGCTCGGCCGTCTCCCCGCCGATGCCGTCGAGGACGACGTCCACGTCCCGGAGGACGTCCTCGAAGCGGACCTCGCGGTAGTCGACCACCTCGTCCGCGCCCAGCTCCCGCACCAGGGCGTGCTTGGCCGCGCTCGCCGTGCCGATGACGTACGCCCCGCGCGCCTTGGCGATCTGCACGGCGAGGTGTCCCACCCCGCCGGCCGCCGCGTGCACGAGGACGCGCTCCCCCGGGCGGACGTCCGCCGCGTCCACGAGGGCCTGCCAGGCGGTGAGCCCGGCCAGCGGCAGCGCCGCGGCCTCCACGTGGGTCAGGGAGGCGGGCTTGGGGGCGAGGTGCCGGGCCGGGGCCACCACGTACTCGGCGTAGGCGCCCGCCTGGCGGGGGAAGAGCGGCATGCCGAAGACCTCGTCCCCGGGGCGGAGGTGCCCCACGCCGGGCCCGACGGCCTCCACCGTGCCCGACACGTCCCAGCCGACGGCCGGGACGTCGCCCCAGCCGATCAGGGCCCCGCTCGCGCGGGTCTTCCAGTCCACCGGGTTCACCCCGGCCGCGTGGACCCGCACCAGGACCTCGTTCAGGCCGGGCTCGGGACGCTCCACGTCCCGCTCGACCAGGTTCTCGGGACCGCCCCACCGCTCCACGACCACCGCGCGCATGCCGTCCGCCTCTTTCCGTCTCGATCGTGCGCCCCGGAACCCTTCCGCGGCGACGGGTCCACGATCCGGTGCGGCGCCCGCCCGTGGTGTTGGCCGTACGGCCACTATGTGACAGGATCCGGCCATGGGAACGACACACGGCCGGACGGTGCGGAACGAGCGGGACGAGGACCGGGCGGCGCCGCACCGGATCGCCGTGCTCGCGCTCCCCGGCGTCCCCCCGTTCGAGCTCGGCATCCCCTCCCGGGTCTTCGGCAGCGCCGTGGACTCCGAGGGCCGCTCCCTCTACGAGGTCACGGTCTGCACGGTCGACGGCGCCCCGGTGCCCAGCGACGCCGGCTTCACCGTGCAGCCCACGGCCGGCGCGGAGGCCCTCGCGAACGCCGACACCGTGATCGTCCCGCCCACGCACGCCATGCCCGAGCTGGTCCTCGGCGGCCCGCTGCCGCCCGGGGTCGCCGCGGCCGTCGCCGCCATCCGGCCCGGCACCCGCCTGGTGTCCATCTGCACCGGGTCGTACGTGCTCGCCGCCGCCGGGCTCCTCGACGGCCGGCCGGCCACCACCCACTGGCACCTGGCGCCGGAGTTCCGCCGGGCCTATCCGAAGGTCAGGGTCGACGAGGACGTGCTCTTCGTGGACGACGGCGACGTGCTGACCTCCGCGGGGGCGGCGGCGGGCGTCGACCTGTGTCTGCACATGATCCGCCGCGACCACGGCGCCGCGACCGCCAACCGCACCGCCCGCATCTGCGTCGTGCCTCCCTGGCGGGACGGCGGACAGGCCCAGTTCATCGCCCGTCCCGTCCCGGAGCCCACCCTGGCCGACACGACCGCCACCCGCGCCTGGGCCCTGGAGCACCTCGCGGAACCGCTCACCCTCGCCCGGCTCGCCGAGCACGCCCGGATGAGCCTGCGGACCTTCACCCGCCGGTTCCGCGACGAGGTCGGCCTGACCCCCGTGCAGTGGCTCACGGCCCAGCGCCTCGAACTCGCCAAGCAGCTCCTGGAGACGACCGACCTCCCGATCGACCTCGTCGCCCACCGCGCCGGCCTGGGCTCCGGCAACTCCCTGCGCGCGCACATGCGGACGGCGTTCGGCGTCTCCCCCGCCGCCTACCGCCGCGCCTTCGGCGCCGGCGCGGACGCGGTCCCGGTCGGCGGAAACGGGATGTGACGTCGCGTCCGTTTGGAGCACGGGGCTCAGGGCAGCCGAGGTGCTACGGACAAGACACAGCGAGAGGTGCGAGTCGATGTCGACCGGAATCGTCCTGGCCATCGTCGTTGCCGCCGTCGTGGTGGTCGCGCTCGTCACCGTCGCCGCGGTGAACCACCGGCGACGGGCGCGTCTGCGCGACCGGTTCGGACCCGAGTACGACCGGGCCGTCGAGGAGACGGGCAGCAGGCGGGCCGCCGAACAGGACCTCGACGCCCGGGAGCGGCGCTACCAGGAACTGGACATCAAGCCGCTGCCCAGCGGCACGAGGGAACAGTACGCACAGCGGTGGAGGGAGCTCCAGGAGGAGTTCGTCGACGCGCCGGAGGGCGCGGTGCACGAGGCCGACCGGCTGGTGACCGCCCTGATGCACGAGCGCGGCTACCCCACCGAGGGGTACGAACAGCGGATGCGCGACCTGTCCGTGCGGCACGGCCGCACGCTGGAGCACTACCGGGCCGCCCAGGAGGTGCACGCCCTGAGCTCCTCGCGTTCGGCCACCACCGAACAGCTGCGCGAGGCGATGGTGCACTACCGGGCCCTCTTCGACGACCTGCTCACCGACGACGAGCCGGCCGGCTCCCGCCGGTCCTGACACGGAGGTGGAACACATGCGCGATCACGACACGGCCGAACGCGAGGCGGCGGCCGAACCCCACGGGACGACGGCCCGTCACGAGACGACGGACCGGCCCGGACACAAGGATCAGAAGGATCAGTACGAGGCGGCCGACCGGACCGGAGTGACGGACCGGTCCGGTGCGACGGAGGGGCCCGGAGCGACGGGCCGACCCGGCGTGACGGAGAGGCCCGGAACGGCAGAGCGGTCCGGCGTGACGGACCGGGCCGACCTGACGACCCGGCCCGACCCGACCGACCGGCCCGAGAAGACGGGCCCGTTCGAGAAGGCGGAGCGGCGAGAGGGCGCGGACCGGGATCCGGCGGCCGAGCGGTCGCCCGTCCCCGCGGAGCGCGGCACGGCGTCGGCGCACGAGCCCGGCCTCCCCGGACAGGGCGCCCGTCGCCCCGTTCAGGCCCCGAGGCCCGAGGAGCCGGGCGTCCGTCCCGGTCCGCTGTCGAGCGCCGTGGGGCACGGGGACGACGAGCACGTCCCGGACCTGCTGAACGCGGCGGACGGCGAGGCGTACCGCGAGCGCTGGCGCGAGGTCCAGGGCCGGTTCGTCGACGACCCGCGCGAGGCGGTCCACTCGGCCGACGAGCTCGTCGCCGACGTGATGAAGACGCTGGCCGCCGCCTTCGCCGAGCACAAGCAGACCCTCGAAGGACAGTGGAGCGAGGGCCGGGAGGCCGACACGGAGGCCCTTCGCGTGGCACTGCGCGAGTACCGCTCGTTCTTCAACCGGCTCCTGACCACCTCGGCCCCTCAGCGGTAGGGAGCAGGAGCCGCCGGGAGCGGGGCGGGGCGGCACGGGGCGTCACATCGCCGCGTGCGCCCCGCCCCGCTCCCGTCCGCCCGGATGGCGGTGCCGCCAGACCCAGAACACGGCGGAGGACACCAGCGCCCACCCCGCGAGCACCACGAAGGGGAAGAGGTGCTGGTGTCCTCCGAAGTACACCGCCGTGTGCTGCGCGTTCACCGAGGCGCCCGGCGGCAGCCACTGGCCGATGTGCCCGAGCGGCGACGGCAGCAGCGGCCAGGACACCGCTCCGCCCGACGAGGGGTTGCCGAGGAGCACCATCAGCCCCCAGGTCGGCAGCATGGCCCAGCGCCCGATCAGGGTGTTGAACATGGAGAAGACCATGCCCGAGGCGAACATGGTCAGCGCGAGGATCAGCCACGACTCGACGAACGGCAGGTCGAGGGCGCCGAGCAGCCAGTCCACGGTCGCGGCGATGGCGAATCCGCCCAGCAGGGCGTAGAGCGCGGTGAAGGCGATCCGTTCGGCCGGGTTCAGCGGCTTCGCGTGCACGCTGAGCTGGATGGCTCCCACGAACCCGATGATCACCGCGGCGAGCGAGACGTAGAACAGCGCGAGGCCGCGCGGGTCGCCCTTCTGCAGCGGTTTGACGTCCGCCACCGTGACCGGCACTCCCGTCGCCCGGCCCACCTCCACCGCCGACTCCACGAGGAGCTGGGCCACCGAGGCCCCCGAGGCGCCGGCGACGTCGAAGGAGACGCGGCCGTCCCGCAGGGTCATGACGGCGAAGACCTCCTGCTCGTTCACCGCGTCCAGCGCCCCGGCGCGCGTCCGGTAGGGCCGCAGTTCGAGCGAGGAGTCGAGCGCCCGCTCCATCCCCTCGGTGAACGTCCTGCCGGTGGGCGAGTCCGCCGCCCCGATGACGGCCGTCGGGATGTGACGGGGAGTCGGGTTCGCCATGGTGTACGTGTACGAGCCGGCGAACAGGGCGGCCGCAGCGGCCAGGATCAGGACCAGCACGGTCGCCGGGAGGAAGGGCGAACGGGCGAACGCCGTCCAGCGCTCGGACCGGCTCGGCGGCCGTCCGTGGGCGCCGTGCGGCGGCGCGGCCCGCGCCTCCTCCCCTTCCGTACCACCGTCCGGGAGGCCGTCGCGGGGAGAAGCGCCCGGGGAGCCGTCGCGGGAAGGGCCGTCCGCGGAGTCGTCGCGGGGAGGAGGGCCGTCGTCGTGCGTGTCGGACATGATCTCCACACTAATCCGGCCGAACGGGATCTCCGCCCCTTCCACGGACCAAACGCCCCAAAGCCCATCGGGCCGGGCCCGCGTACGCCGCGAGGGCGACGGCCGGTCCCTCGATCCGCAGGGTCGTGGCCGATCCGGCCGGCCGGGCGAGGACCGCGTGGCGCAGCCGCAGGCGCACCGGTCCGAGCGCGACCCGCCACGTCCACCGCCGCCGCTCCTCGTCGACGCTCTCCACGACGAACCCCACGGAGACGCCGAGGAACGAGACGACCTCGCCGCGCATGCCGGGCGCGATCCGGGCGCCGTCCGCGCGGACCGCCCTGATCTGCGGCGACCACGTCGGCCAGAGGGCGGGCACGGCGTAGCGGGCCCAGACGTCCTCGACGGGTGCCGGGCCCGCGGCCCGCAGCGTCACGGCCGCCACCGGCGCGTCCGGTCCTCAGCCGACCTGGCCGTGGACGAACTCGTCGAGGGCCTTGCCCGGCCGCAGGCCCACCTCGCCGTCCTCGTCGTGGAAGCTGCCGAACCCGAGGAGGGTGACCGTCACGCCCTCCCTGAGCGCCTCGGCGATCGCGCCCGCCTCCTCGACCGTGCCGAACACGGCGTCGACGATCCGGCCGACCTGCTCGGGCGACGGACCGTCTCCGTTCGCCGTCTTGCGCGTGACCGCCTCGATCAGTCCGGACCTGTCCATGCGACGCACCCACTCCTCGATAGGAAGACCGGCGGGACGGCGACCGCTCCGACCACCGGTCACCGCCGCCCGGGATCCTCATCGTCACACCGTCACGGCGACCCCGCACGCGGCGCGCACCGCCGTAGGCTGCCCGTGTGCACAGCGTGGAACTGCTGCCCGACGCGGTGACCGAGCGGGCCGTCCGGGAGGCGTGGCGGCTGCTGGCGGACGCCGGTCTGCCGAGCCTGGCCGGGCACCGCCATCCGACGAACCGGCCCCACCTCACCCTCGCCTCGGCCGACGCCCTGCCCGCGGAGGTGCGCGCCCGGCTGCTCCGGGTGCTCGCGGAGGCGCTGCCGGTGCCCCTGCGCCTCGACGGGTTCGTGCGGTTCTCCGGCCGGTTCCGCGTCCTGGCGTGGGCCGTACGGCCCGACGACGCCCTGCTCCGGCTGCACGGGGCGGTGTGGCGGGTCCTGCGCGAGGCGCCGGAGAGCGGCAGGCCGCATCCCCTCCTCGATCCCGCCCGCTGGGTCCCCCACGTCACGCTCGGCCGCGCGCGCGACGCCTCGTGGGACGTGCCGGCCGACGAGGTGCTCTCCTCGTCGGCCGACACGCCGGCGGGCGTCGTGACCGGGTCGTGGACGGCCGCCCGCAGCTACGACTCGGCCACCCGTACGGTGGTGGGCCTGGCCCCCTAGGGGGCGTCCGGGGCCGGCAGGAAGCCCGTTCCCCGGAAGTAGGCCAGGTAGCGCACGAGGACCTCCTCCGTCAGGGCCGGTGGGAGTACGCCGAACTCCGCCGCCGCGGCGGCCGTGCGGCGGGAGTCGAAGCGGCGCCCGTCCACGTCCACCGCTCCCCCGGCACCCCCGCCCTCGCCTCCGCCTTCGCCTTCGCCCAGGAACAGCTGGGCGGCGTTGTCGGGGCGGGCCGCGACGAGCGCCCGCCACTCCTCGGCGGGCACCCTGCGCAGCTCGTGGCCGAGCGTCTCGGCGACGGCGAACACCCGCTCCAGGTCCGGTGCGTCCGGATGGGTGAACTGGAAGGTCTCCGTGCCGTCGCGTCCGGCCGTCACGAGCGCCACCACCGCCGCGCTGACGTAGTCCACGGGCACCCAGCCCGTCGATCCGTGCGGCAGGTCGGGGACCGCCTTCGCCTGGAGGCAGCCCTTGATGAGCTGCCACAGCAGGTCGCGGTCCTGGCAGGCGCCGGTGGTGGTGTCGCCGCTGATGCGGCCGGGCCGGTGGACGGTGACCGGGAGGCCGCGTTCGCGCGCCAGGCCGACCAGTCCCTCCGCGACCCACTTGCTCTGCGCGTAGCCGTCGGGCAGGTTGTCGGCCGGGCCGGTCGGCGTCGTCTCCGTGACCGTCACGGGGCCGGCCGACGGGGCGTGGACGCTCGTCGTGGACACGTAGTGCATGCCAGGCGAGTCGGACGCGGCGAGCATCCGCAGCAGTTCCATGGTCCCGGCGACGTTCGCGGCGCGCAGGTCGCCGTAGCCAGCCGCGAAGTTGACCCGGGCGCCGTTGTGCAGCACGGGGCCGAGGCCGCGGACGAGCGCGGCACGGGTCTCCGGAGCGAGGCCGAGGCCCGGGGCGGCGAGGTCGCCGGGGACGGCGCGGATCAGGCCCTGGTAGCGGTCGCGCCACAGGCCGTACCGCCGCAGGTTCTCCCGCAGCCGGTGTGCGCCGTCCCGCTCGTCCGACGCCCGGACCAGGCAGTCGACCGGTTCGCCGGTCGACTCGATCAGGTCGCGCAGCAGGAACGCGCCGAGGAAACCGGAGGCGCCCGTCAGGAAGGGCCGGGGCGAGGGGCGGGAGGGGCGCCGTCGCGCCGGGTCCGCCGGTGCGGGCGTCCGCCCGGCGCCGGTGACGTCCTCGGGGAGGCGGACCTCCGCCGCCCAGTCCACCGGTCGGGGCGCGTCCGGCGGGGCGGCGGCGTCCTCGGGGTCCGCCAGGAGGCGGGCGACGCCCTCGACCGTCGGGGCGGCGAACAGGGCGCGCAGCGACAGGCGCCGGCCGCACTCCTCCTCGATCCGCCGGGCGAGGGTCACGGCGAGCAGGGAGTGCCCGCCGTGGGCGAAGAAGTCGTCCGTGACGCCGATCCGGGGCACTCCGAGCGTGCTCGCGAACACCTCGCACAGCGCCCGTTCGCGGTCGGTGCGCGGCTCGCGTCCGCCGGCGCGCGGCTCCTCGGGCGCCGGCAGGGCCTTGCGGTCCGTCTTGCCGTTGGGCGTGAGGGGGAGCGCGTCGAGGCGCACGTGGGCGGAGGGCACCATGTGGTCCGGCAGGACGTCCGCCAGGCGGGCCCGCACCTCGGCCGCGTCGGGTCCCGCCGTCCCCTCGGCGGGCACGGTGTAGGCGACCAGGCGGCGGTCGCCGGGGCGGTCCTCCCGCACGACGGCGCAGGCGGCGGCGACGCCGGGCAGCGCGGTGAGCGCCGCCTCCACTTCGCCCAGCTCGATGCGGAAGCCGCGCAGCTTGACCTGGTCGTCGACGCGGCCGGCGTATTCGAGCTGTCCGCGGTGGTTCCACCGGGCCAGGTCGCCGGTGCGGTACATCCGGCCTCCCGCCCGGTCGAACGGGTCGGCCACGAACCGGGCGGCGGTGAGCCCCGGCCGGTCGTGGTACCCGCGGGCCAGGCCCTCCCCGGAGACGTACAACTCCCCCACCACACCGGGCGGTACGGGTGCGAGGCGGTCGTCGAGGACCCGGACCCGGGTGCCGTCGACGGGCCCGCCGATCGGCACCGTGCGGTCCGGGGCGAGCGGGCCGTCCGTCTGCTGGAAGCCGCTCATGGTGGCGCAGACGGTGGTCTCCGTGGGGCCGTACGCGTTGACGAGGTGCCGTCCGCGCGCCCAGGTCCGGGCGAGGGCGGGCGGGCAGGCCTCGCCGGCGAGGACGATCGTGGTCCCGGCGGGGAGCGAGTCCGGCGGCATCACCGCGAGGGCGGCCGGCGGGAGCGTCAGATGGGTGATGCCGTGGTCGCGGACCCGGGCGGCGAGGGCCGGTCCGGGCAGCAGGGCGTCGCGCTCGTCGATCTCCAGGCAGGCCCCGGAGAGCAGGGCCATGCACAGCTCCCAGAAGGCGGCGTCGAAGCTCACCGACGCGAGGTGCAGGATCCGGCTGTCCGGGGTGAGCCGCAGCCGTTCCCGCTGGGTCGCGGCCATCGCCCCGACGCCCCGGTGGGTGACGACCACGCCCTTGGGGCGGCCGGTGGAGCCGGAGGTGTAGATGACGTACGCCGGGTGGGCCGTGTGCGGGACGGGCAGGGGGACGGACGGGTCCGGTGCCGGTTCGGCGTCTCCCGGGTACAGGTGCGGGACCGTCGTGCGCGGGAGGCCCGGGTGGAGTTCGGGGGTGGTGAGCAGCAGGCGGGGGGCCGCGTCGTCGAGCATGTGCGCGAGGCGGGCGGCCGGGTAGCCGGTGTCGAGGGGCAGATAGGCCGCGCCGGCCTTGAGCACGCCGAGCAGGGCGACCACCAGGTCGTTGCCCCGGGGCAGTGCCACGGCGACCCGGTCCTCCGGGCCGATGCCCCGCGCGGCGAGCCGCCGGGCGAGGGCGTCGGCGCGCGCGTCGAGTTCGCGGTAGGTCAGGGTGGTGTGCGCGTCGCGGACGGCCGGGGCGTCCGGGGTCCGCCGTACCCACCGGTCGAGGAGCGCGGGGAAGGTCTCCTCCGGCAGGTCCCGGCGCGGACCGGTCCCCCACCGCACGAGGCGCGCGTGTTCGGCGTCGCCGAGGACGTCGTAGGCCTGGAGGGGCAGTCCGGGGTCCTCGGTGACGGCGCCGAGCAGGCGGACGAGCCGGTCGGCCAGGCCGCGCACCGTGTCCGCGTCGAAGAGTTCGGTGGCGTAGTCGACGGAGGCCCGCATGCCGCCGGGCGCGTCTTCGTCCCCGGGCGTCTCGACGAAGGTGAACGCCAGGTCGAACTTGCTGGCGCCGAGGTCGACCGGCAGGCCGTGGACGGTGAGGCCGGGGAGGTCGACGGGGGCGGCGGGGGTGTGGTTCTGGAGCACCAGCATCGTCTGGAACAGCGGGTGGTGGGGTGCGCGCGCCGGGTTGAGGAGTTCCACGAGGCGTTCGAAGGGGACGTCCTGGTGGGCGTGGGCGGAGAGGTCGAACTCCTTGACGCGGTCGAGGAGTTCGCGGAAGGTCGGGTCGCCGCTCAGGTCGGTGCGCAGCACGAGCGTGTTCACGAAGAAGCCGACGAGGTCAGCGGTGGCTTCGTCGGTGCGTCCGGCGACGGCGGTGCCCAGGGGGACGTCCTCGCCGGCGCCGTGCCGGGAGAGCAGGAGCGCCAGGGCCGCCCGGAGCACCATGAAGACGCTGCACCCGTTCGCGCGGGCGAGCGCGGCGACCCGCCGGGCCGTGGCGTCGTCGACGGCGAAGTGGTGGGTGGCGCCCCGGTGCCGGGGTGCGGGGGGACGCGGGCGGTCCCGGGGCAGTTCGACGCATTCGGGCAGTCCGGCCAGGGCGTCCCGCCAGAAGGCGAGCTGGCGCGAGAGCGGGCTGTCGGGGTCCGTGTCGTCGCCGAGGAGGTCCCGCTGCCACAGCGTGTAGTCGGCGTAGTCGACGGGCGGCGGGGTCCACTCCGGGGCCGTTCCGCCGAGGCGGGCGCGGTAGGCGGTGCCGAGGTCGCGCAGCAGGGGGGCCAGGGACGAGCCGTCCGCGGCGATGTGGTGGACGACGAGGACGAGGACGTGGGAGTCGTCCGCGAGCCGCAGCAGGGTGGCCCGCAGGGGCAGTTCGCGTTCGACGTCGATCGGTTCGGCCACGGCCGCGGCGATCCGGTCGGCGCGCTTGTCCTCGTCGACGGAGTCGAGGAGGAGCACCGGCCGGGCGTCCTCGGGCGCGAGGACGTGCTGCACCGGGTCGCCCGCGCGCTCGGGGAAGACGGTGCGCAGGGGGGTGTGGCGGGCGACGACGTCCTGGAGGGCCCGGCGCAGGGCGTCCACGTCGAGCTCGCCCTCCAGGCGCGCCGCGAAGGGGATGTTGTACGTGGCCGAGGGGCCGTCGAGCCGGTGGAGGAACCACAGCCGCCGCTGGGCGTACGACAGGGGGAGCGCGTCGGGCCGGTGCCTCGGGGCCAGGGGCGGGCGGGCCGGGCGGGCGGCGTCCTCCAGGGCGGCGGCGAGCGAGGCGACGGTGGGGTGTTCGAAGAGCGTGCGGATCCCGGTCTCGGCGTCGAGCGCCGTACGGATCCGGCCCACGAGCAGGGTGGCGAGCAGCGAGTGGCCGCCGAGCGCGAAGAAGTTGTCGTCGGCGGCGACCCCCGGCAGGCCGAGGACGTCGGCGAACAGTCCCGCGAGGATCTCCTCGCGGGCGCCGCGCGGGGCCCGCCCGGTCGTGTCCGGCGCGGTGGCGGGCGCCGGGAGGGCCGCCCGGTCGAGCTTGCCGTTGGGCGTCAGCGGCAGCGCGTCGAGGGTCTGCACGGCCGAGGGCACCATGTACGCGGGCAGGCGGCTGCCCACGTGGGCGGTGAGGGCGGCCGGGTCGGGCGTGCGGCCGGGGGCGGGGACGACGTAGGCGGTCAGGGCGCGGTCGCCGGGCAGGTCCTCGCGGACGACGACGCACGCGGCGCGCACCGACGGGTGGGCGCGCAGGGCGGCCTCGATCTCGCCGGGCTCGATGCGGTGGCCGCGCAGCTTGACCTGCTGGTCGGCGCGGCCCACGTAGAGGACGTCTCCGCCGGAGGTGCGGCGGACGAGGTCCCCGGTGCGGTACATGCGGCCGCCGGCCGGGTCCGAGGGGTCGGCGACGAACCGGGCGGCGGTCGTGCCCGGCTGTCCGAGGTAGCCGCGCGCGACGCCCGGTCCCGCGAGGTACAGCTCGCCCTCGGCGCCGTCCGGCACGGGGCGCAGCGAGGCGTCCAGGACGAGGGCGCGCACGCCGTCGAGCGGCCGTCCGACGGACGGCGAGCCGGCCGGGTCCTCGTCGGCGGCGACGTGGTGCAGGAGGGCGAAGGTGGTGGCCTCGGTGGGGCCGTAGGCGTTGAGGACCCGCGTGCCGGGGTGGGCGGCGGCGAGCCGCTGGAGCACTCCGGGGGCGGCGGCCTCCCCTCCGGCGGCGGCGAGGCGGAGCAGGCCGAGGGCGCCCGGGTCGGTCTCGGCGAAGACGTTGAACAGGGCGGTGGTGAGGAACGCCGCGGTGACGCCGTCCCGGGCGACGAGCTCCCTGAGCCGCTCGGGCTGGAGCACGCCGTCCGGTGCCACCACGATCCGGCCGCCGCGCAGCAGCGGCACCCAGATCTCGAAGGTGGCGGCGTCGAAGACGTAGGCCGAGTGCATCAGGACCGCGTCGGCCGCGCCGTCGCCCCAGGTGCGGTCGGCCGCGAGCGCGGCGACGTCGGTGTGGGTGACGCCGACGGCCTTGGGCAGGCCGGTGGAGCCGGAGGTGAACATGGTGTAGGCGAGCCGGGCGCCGCCGACGCCGGCGGGGAGCGGGCCGGGGGCGGCGGGGCGGCCGTCCCGGACGCGGCCGGCGGCGTCCACGGTCACGATCCGCGCCTCGGGGCCGAGTTCCCGCACCCAGGGGTGCGCGCGGTTCGCCTCGTCGACGACCAGGAGGCGCGGGGCGGCGGCCCCGGTCACCCGGGTGAGCCGGTCCTCGGGCCAGCGGGGGTCGAGGGGCACGTAGGAGGCGCCCGCGCGCAGGACTCCGAGCGGGGCGGTGACCTGGGCGGCCGAGCGGCCGAGGAGGAGGCCGACGCCCTCCTCGGCGGTCGCGCCGAGGCCGGTCAGGGTCCCGGCCAGGTCGTCGGCGAGGGCGCACAGCTCCCCGTACGTGAGCCGTTCGCCGGCCCCGGTGACCGCGACCGCGTCCGGGCGGGCGGCGGCGTGCCGGGCGACGGCGTCCGGGAGGCCCGCGGTGAGCACGGCGGCCGGGAGGGCGGCGCCCTCGCCGCGGGCGAGCAGCGTCTCGCGCTCGCCGTCGAGCAGGACGGACACGGAGTCGGCCGGGCGGTCGAGGCCGTCGGCCAGCGTCGTCAGGAGGGTGCGCATCCGGGCGACGGTGCGGGCCGTCTCCTCCCGATCCAGGGCGCCGGGGCGGAAGCCGAAGGTGACGCGCAGCGCGTCGCCGGGGGCGATGGTGAGGGTGAGGGGGTAGTGGGCGGCGTCCGTGCCCTCGAACCCGGTGACGGCCAGGCCGGGCAGGCCCTGCCGGGCGGTGCGCAGGGTCTCCTCGTCCAGCGGGTAGTTCTCGAAGACGGCCAGGGTGTCGAAGAGCGTGTCGAGGCCGGTCGTCGCGCGTATCTCGGTCAGTCCCACGTGCTGGCTGCCGAGCAGCCGGCCCTGTTCGTCCTGGAGCCGGGTGAGGAGCGCGGCGAGGGTCTCGCCGGGGCGCAGGGCCAGGCGCACCGGCACGGTGTTGATGAAGAGGCCGATCATCGACTCGACGCCGGGCAGCTCCGGCGGGCGGCCGGACACGGTCGTGCCGAAGAGGACGTCCCGGCGGCCGGTGAGCCGGGAGAGCAGCAGGCCCCAGGCGCCCTGGACGAGGGTGTTGAGGGTGAGCCGGTGGGTGCGGGCGGCCGTCCGTAACCGCTCGCTGGTCGCCGTGTCGAGTTCGAGGACCAGGGTCTCGGGCAGTTCGTCCGCGCGGGCCGCCTCCGCCGTGCCGCGCCCGGCGAGCAGCGTCGGCGCCTCGACGCCCGCCAGGGCGGTGCGCCAGGCGTCGAGGGCGGCGGGCTCGTCCTGCCCGGCCAGCCAGGCGAGGTAGGTGCGGTACGGGGTGACGCGGGGCAGGGTGAGGTCGTCGCCCCGGTGCGCGTACAGCTCGAACAGCTCGCGCACGAGGAGCGGCATCGACCAGCCGTCGAGCAGGATGTGGTGGCTCGTCATCACCAGGCGGTGGCGGTCGGGTCCGGTGCGCAGCAGGGAGAACCGCATCAGCGGCGGGGTGGCGAGGTCGAAGCGCCGGGTGCGGTCGGCGGCGAGGAAGGCGCGGACCCGCTCCTCGGTCGTCCGCCCGTCGTCCGGGGCCGTGAGGTCGTGGTGTTCGAGCGGCACCGGGACCTCGGCGGCCACGGCCTGCACCGGCTCGTCGAGGTCCTCGTGGAGGAAGCCCACGCGCAGGTTGGCGTGCCGGCGAAGGAGCGTGCCGACGGCGGCGTGCAGCGCGGCGGTGTCGACGGTGCCTTCGAGGGTGAAGACGAACTGCGCGGTGTAGACGTCGACGGCGTCGGAGTCGTAGAGCGCGTGGAAGAGCATGCCCGCCTGCAACGGCGTCAGCGGCAGGACGTCTTCGAGCTGGAACCCGGTCACTTGCGGCCACCCCACTTGTTCTTCAGTCGGTCGAGCTGGTTCTGGTCGAGGGAGACCAGGGGAAGGTCGGACGGCGTCCAGCCGCCCGCGTCGGGCCGTTCGGCGTGTTCGGCGATCGCCTTCAGGGCCCGGTCGAAGGCGTCGGCGAGGGCCGCCACGTCCTCCTCGGCGAGGAGGTCGGCGGGCCAGGTCCAGCGCGTCACGAGGCGCGGCCCGCCGGGCCGGTCCTCGGTGTGGGCGTTGATGTCCAGGACGTGGTGGACCGGCATGTCCCGGTCCTGGGCGGCCGGGCCGCCGCCGTCGAGCACCACCTGCCAGTCGGCGTCCCCGTCGCCCGCCGGGTCCTCCGCCGCGTACCGGCCGAGGTAGTTGAAGCCGATCTGGGGTTCGGCGGCTCCTTCGAGGCGGGCCCGCGCGCCGGGGTCGAGGCGGCGGAGCACGCCGTGGCCGATGCCGTGGTCCGGCACGGCCCGCAGCTGCTCCTTGACGCGTTTGACGGCCCGGTCCACGAGGTCGGCGCCGAAGCGTGCGGGATCGCGCGGGTCGAGGGGGCCGGGGTCGAGCAGGACGGGGTGGAGGCTGGTGAACCAGCCGACCGTACGGGACAGGTCGAGGTGTCCGGCGATCTGTTCGCGGCCGTGGCTCTCCAGGTCGAGCAGCACGCCGGTGCCCTCCGGGCGCGGTGCGCCGGTCCGGTCGGCGCGTTCCGCGCGCCAGGAGCGGACGGCGAGGGCGAGGGCCGTGAGCAGGACGTCGTCCACGCCGGCGTGGAAGGCGCTCGGGGCGGTGGTGAGCAGGGCCCCGGTGCGGGCGGCCGCCGGGTGGGTGGTCAGGGTCCGGGTCCGGCCCGCCGTGTCCCGCGCGGGGTCGAGGGGCCGGTCGGCGAGCGGCGGGTCGGACGCCCGCGCCACCGTCTCCCACAGCGGGAGTTCGGCCGCCCGGGTGCCTTCCCTGGCCTGGGCGGTGAGGAGCCGTGCCCAGGAACGGTAGGAGGTGGTGACGGGCGGCAGGACGGGGGCGGGCGCCCCGGCGGTGGCTTGCGGCGCGGGGCCGGTGGCGGTGGTTTCCGGCGCGGGGCCGGTGGCGGCGGACACGGGGGCGTGTGCCGGGTCGACAGCGGTACCGGCGGCGGACACCGAGGCGTATGCCGGATCGGTACCGGTGCCGGACACGGCGCGCCAGGCCGTGGCCAGGTCCTCGACGAGGACGCGCCAGGACACCGCGTCGACCGCCAGGTGGTGCACGACGAGCAGCAGGCGTCCGCGCGTCCGGGGGCCGGCGTCACACCAGACCGCCTCGAACACCTCGCCGTGCGCGGGCCGCAGCCGTTCCCTGGCCCGCTCGCCGGCCTCGGCGAGGGCGGCGCGGACCCCGTCCGCGTCCCGTCCCGCGACGTCGATCCGGGTGAGGCGGGGGCGGACCGGCACGGTGCCCCGGGGCAGGGTCTCCAAGGCCGGTTCTCCTCCGGCGGTGCGGATGACCCGCACCCGCAGCATGTCGTGGTGGTCGACGAGGAGCTGGAGCGCGGCGGCCAGGCGCTCCTCGTCGGCGTCCTCGGGGGTCCGCAGCACCGCGGACTGGTTGTAGCCGTCCGTGGGGCCCGGCCGGTCCAGGAACCAGGCCGCGATGGGGGTGAGCGGCATGGTGCCCACGCCGTCGTCGGCCGGGGCCGGGGTCCGCCCGTCGAGCTCCTCGGCGGCCGCCGCGATCGCCTCCGGCGTGCGGTGCAGGAAGACGTCCCGGGGGGTGATGCCGAGCCGGTTCTCGCGGACCCGGCTGACCAGCTGGATGGAGAGGATGCTGTCGCCGCCCAGGGCGAAGAAGTCGTCGTCGGTGCGGACGCCGGGCAGGCGCAGCACCGTGGCGAACACCTCGCACAGGATCCGCTCCCGCTCGGTGCGCGGCTTCCCGCCGTCCCGCCCGGCCTCCGCGGAAGGGCGGGCGGGGGCCGGGAGCGCGCGCCGGTCCGTCTTGCCGTTGGGCAGCAGCGGCAGCGCGTCCAGGGGGACGAAGACGGCGGGGATCATGTACGGCGGGAGGGACGCGGCGAGCCGTTCCCGGAGCGCGGGGGCGTCGGGGACGCCGGGGCCGCCGGGTTCGGGGACGGTGTAGGCGACGAGGCGCTGTTCGCCGGGCCGGTCCTCGCGGACGAGCACGGAGGCGGTGCCGACGCCGGGGAGCGCGGTGAGGGCGGCCTCGATCTCGCCGGGCTCGATGCGCAGGCCGTGCAGTTTGACCTGGTCGTCGGCGCGGGCCACGTAGGCGAGGAGGCCGTCGGCGGCGCGGCGGACGAGGTCGCCCGTGCGGTACATCCGGGTGCCGGGGGGTCCGAACGGGTCGGCGACGAACCGTTCGGCGGTCAGGCCGGGGCGGCCGAGGTAGCCGCGGGCCAGGCCCTCGCCGGCGAGGTACAGCTCGCCCACGACGCCCGGCGGGACCGGGGCGAGCCCGTCGTCCAGGACGTACGCGCGGGTGTTGTCGACCGGTCGGCCGAGCGGCACCGTGGCCGTGTCCCGGATGCCGGACGCGGCCGGGGCGGACGTGCTGGTGTCGGGCGCGGTCGTGTCGGGCGCGGTCGTCGTGCCGGACGTCGCCGTCGTGCCTGATGCCGTCGGGTCGGCGGGCCGGTGGCGGTGGGCGGTGGCGTCGATGGTCGCCTCGGTCGGCCCGTACAGGTTGTGCACCTCGGCGCCCCAGGCGCGTCCGGCGCGTCCGGCCAGGGACGCGGTCAGCGGCTCGCCGCCGCACAGGACGGCCCGGAGGGCGGCCGGCGGTTCCTCGCGCCCGGTCTCGCCGAGGACGAGGGCCAGGAGCGAGGGCACGAACTGGGCGATCGTCACTCCTTCCTGCCGCATCCGGGCGAGGAGTCCGACCGGGTCGTGGTTGAGGGACGGCGGCACGGGGCAGGTGGCGCCGCCGTGCAGCAGCGGCAGCCAGGTCTCCCACACCGAGGCGTCGAAGCTCGGCGAGGTGCGGGCGAGGACGCGGTCGGCGTCGGTGAGGGACAGGTGGTCGGCCATCCACGCCATGTGGTTGGTGAGCGCGGCGTGGGTGACGACGACGCCCTTGGGGCGGCCGGTCGATCCCGAGGTGTGGATGACGTAGGCGGCGTCCCGGGGGTCCGGTACGGCGTCCGGTACGGGCTCCGTACCGGGTTCCGCCGCCTCCGGGCCGTCGACCGCGAGGACGGGCACCGGCAGGTCCGGCAGCGTCCGCAGGGTCGCCGTCGAGGTCACCAGGAGGACGGGCCGGGCGTCCTCGACCACGAAGCCGAGCCGGGCGGCGGGGTACTCCGGGTCGACCGGCAGCCACGCGGCGCCGGCCTTGGCGACCGCGAGCATGGCCACCACCTGGTGGGTCGTGCCGGGCAGCGCGAGCGCCACCACGTCCCCGCGGCCGACCCCGCGCCCGCGCAGGAGGCGCGCCACGGCGTCGGAGAGCTCGTCCAGTTCGGCGAAGGTCGTGTTCCGTTCGCCGTCCCGCACGGCGACCGCGCCGGGAGTGCGGTCGCGCTGGGCGCGGAACGCCTCGGGCACGGTC
Source organism: Streptomyces sp. NPDC086147 (assembly GCF_040702165.1). NCBI lineage: Bacteria > Bacillati > Actinomycetota > Actinomycetes > Kitasatosporales > Streptomycetaceae > Streptomyces > Streptomyces sp. NPDC086147. Next base: position 111,002 of record NZ_JBFBJO010000013.1, read on the forward strand.
CGCGCCCGCACCTGCCGGGCGGGGCCGTGTCCGCTCCGGACGAGCGCGGCCCGCTCGTCCGCCGTCAGGACGTCCGCCGTGCGGATCCGCCGGTCCGGGGCGGCGGCGAGCGAGCCGAGGAGCCGGGTCAGACGGGCGGCGAGGGCGTGCGCGGTGGAGTGCGCGAAGAGGTCGGTGGCGAACTCCAGGTTCCCGTCGAGGCCGGCGGGGCCGCCCCGCTCGTCCCGGCGCTCGGTGAAGGTGAACGTGAGGTCGAACTTGCTGATGCCGGTGCGGACCGGCTGCTCGGCCACCGTGAGGCCCGGCAGGTCCACGGTCGCCCCGCCGTGGTTCTGGAGCACCAGCATGGTCTGGAACAGCGGGTGGCGGTTCTGGGCCCGCTCGGGGTCGAGCGCGTCCACCAGGCGTTCGAAGGGCACGTCCTGGTGGGCGTAGGCCGCGAGGTCGAACTCCCGCACCCGGTCGAGGACCTCGGCGAACGTGGGGTCGCCGCTCAGGTCGGTGCGCAGGACCAGGGTGTTGACGAAGAAGCCGACCAGGTCGTCGAGCGCCTCGTCGGTGCGTCCCGCGACGGGCGTGCCCAGCGGGACGTCCTCGCCGGCGCCGTGCGCGCGCAGCAGGACCGCGAGCGCGGCCTGGAGCACCATGAAGAGGCTGCATCCCCGGGACCGGGCGAGGTCGGCGAGGGCGCGGTGCGTCGCGGCGTCGACCGGGAAGGGGAACGCGTCGCCCCGGTGCGTGGCGACGGCCGGGCGCGGCCGGTCGAGCGGCAGGTCGAGGAGGTCGGGCAGTCCGGCGAGCGCGGTCCGCCAGAACTCCAGCTGCCGGGCGGCCGTGCCGGACGGGTCCTCCTCGTCGCCGAGGAGCTCGCGCTGCCAGAGGGTGTAGTCCGCGTACTGGACGGGGAGTGCGGCCCAGGCCGGGTCCTCCCCCGCGACGCGGGCGCGGTAGGCCGTGCCGAGGTCGCGGGCGAGCGGGGCGAGGGACCAGCCGTCGCCCGCGATGTGGTGGACGAGGAGCACCAGGACGTGGGAGTCGTCCCCGAGGCGGAGCATCCGGGCCCGCACCGGCCGTTCGGCGCCCACGTCGAAGGCGTACGCGGTCTCGGCGCCGAGGACCGCGTCGAGCAGGTCCGGTGCGACGTCGCGGGGCGTCAGGTCGATGTCGGCGCCGGCGGCGTCGAGGACCCGCTGCCCCGGCACGCCCGCGGTGTCGGGGAAGACCGTGCGCAGGCTCTCGTGCCGTTCGACCACGTCCGTGAGGGCGCGGGTCAGGGCGTCCGTGTCCAGCGGGCCGTCCAGCCGCAGGACGAGCGGCACGTTGTACGTGGAGCTCGGGCCCTCGAAGCGGTGGAGGAACCACAGGCGCTGCTGGGCGTAGGACAGCGGCATCGGGTCGGGCCGGTGCGCGACCCGTCCGAGCCGTGCCCTGGCCGCGCCCGCGCCGTCGAGGGCGGCGGCGAGGGCCGCGGGCGTCGGGTGTTCGAAGACCGTTCTGACCTCGGTCTCCACGTCGAGCACGGTGCGCAGCCGGGCGGCGAGGCGGGTGGCGAGCAGGGAGTGGCCGCCGAGGGCGAAGAAGTCGTCGTCGGCGCCCACCGTCCGCAGGCCGAGCAGGTCGGCGAAGAGGCCGCAGACGATCTCCTCGCGGGCGGTGCGCGGGGCCCTGCCGCGGGCCGGGGCGTCGTGGTCGGGCGCCGGGAGGGCGGCGCGGTCCACCTTTCCGTTGGGGGTGAGCGGGAACGCGTCCAGCGGGACGATCGCGCCGGGCACCATGTAGGCGGGCAGGGCGCGGCCGACCTCGCGGGCGAGTTCGGCGGGGTCGGGCCGGGCGCCGGCGGCCGGCACGACGTAGGCGACGAGCCGGCGGTCGCCCGGCACGTCCTCGCGGACCAGGACGAACGCGTCGGCCACCTCGGGGCGGCCCGCGAGGACGGCCTCGATCTCGCCGGGTTCGACGCGGTGGCCGCGCAGCTTGACCTGGCCGTCGGCACGGGCGACGTAGGCGATGTGCCCGTCCGGGGTCCAGCGCACGAGGTCGCCGGTGCGGTACATGCGGCCGCCGTCGGCCGCGAAGGGGTCGGCGACGAACCGGGTGGCGGTGGCTCCGGGGCGTCCGGTGTAGCCGCGCGCCACGCCGCGCCCGGCGAGGTACAGCTCGCCCACCACGCCCGGCGGGACCGGGCGGAGGGCGTCGTCCAGGACGTGGAGCCGCATGCCGTCCAGGGGGCGGCCGATGGGCGGCGGTCCGGCCGGGAGGTCGCCGGCGACGGCGTACCGGGTGGCGAAGGTGGTGGTCTCGGTGGGTCCGTAGACGTGCAGGACGCGGGTCTCCGGGGCGAGCGCGGCGACCCTCTGCATCGCGTCGGGGGAGGCGAGTTCGCCGCCCGCGCAGACCGTCCGGAGTCCGGCGAAGACCCCGGGGTCGGTCTCGGCGACGACGTTGAACAGGGCGGTCGTCAGGAAGACGGCCGTCACCCCGTGCTCGTGGACGGCGTCGTCGAGGGTCCGGGCCTCCAGGAGGCCGTCCGGTGCCACGACGACCCGGCCGCCGTTGAGGAGCGGGGTCCAGATCTCGAACGTGGAGGCGTCGAAGACGTACGCCGAGTGCATCAGGACGGCGTCGGCGGCGCCGTCCGCCCAGGCCGCGTCGTGCGCGAGGGCGACGACGTCCGCGTGGCCGACGCCGACGCCCTTGGGCAGGCCGGTGGAGCCGGAGGTGAACATGGTGTAGGCGAGGGCGTCCGGGGCGGGTACGGGCGCCGGGGTTCCGGGCCGGTCCGGGGCGCCGCGCAGCACGCGTCCGAGCCGGTCCACGACGACGACCGGCAGGGTGCCGGCCCGCGCGGTCACCCAGGGGGAGGCGGCGTTCTCCTCGTCGACGACCAGGACGCGGGGCTCCGCCACGGCGGCGACCCGGTCGAGCCGTTCGCCGGGCCAGCGCGCGTCCAGCGGCACGTAGGCGGCGGCCGCGCGGACCGTGCCGAGGGAGACGGCGACCACGGCGGGCGACCGGCCCAGGAGCACGCCGACGGAGTCCTCGGGTCCGACGCCGAGACCGGCGAGGTCGGCGGCGAGGGCGGCGGAGATCCGGTCGAGTTCGGCGTAGGAGAGGGTGGTGGCGCCGTCCGCGACGGCCGGCGCGCCGGGGGTGCGGCGGGCCCACCGCGCGAAGAGGGCGGGCAGGGTGGCGTTCCCGGTGTCGGTCCCGGTTCCGGTGTCGGCTCCGGATTCGGCTCCGGCGGGGAGGGCGCGGCCGGTGCCCCAGCGGGTGACGCGGAGGTGTTCGTCCGGGGTGAGCGGGTCGTGTCCGGACAGGCGCCGGTCCGGGTCGGCGGCCACCTGTTCGAGCAGCCGGACGAGCCGGGCCGCGAGCGCCTCGACGGTGGTGCGGTCGAAGAGCGCGGTGGCGTACTCGATGCCCGCGCTCAGGCCGCCCCCTTCACCGCCGCCGTCGCCGTCCCCGTTCTCGTTCTCGTCGAACGCGAAGGTGAGGTCGAACTTGCTCAGTCCGTTGTGGACGAGCCGGTGTTCGACGGTGAGGCCGGGCAGGTCGGGGCGGACGGACCGCTGGTTCTGCAGGACCAGCATGGTCTGGAAGAGCGGGTGGTGGTCCCGGGCGCGGACGGGGTTGAGGCTCTCGACGAGCCGCTCGAACGGCACGTCCTGGTGGGCGTGGGCCGTCAGGTCGAACTCCCTGACGCGGTGCAGCAGTTCACGGAAGGTCGGGTCGCCGGACAGGTCGGTGCGCAGGACGAGCGTGTTGACGAAGAAGCCGACCAGGTCCTCCAGGGCCTCGTCGGTGCGGCCGGCGACCGGTGAGCCGAGCGGGACGTCGTCGCCCGCGCCGTGCTGCCGCAGCAGCGCGGCCACGGCCGCCCGGAGCACCATGAAGAGGGTGCTGCCGGAGGCGCGGGCCAGGTCGAGGAGGGCCGTGTGCAGGGCGGGCGGCACGTCGAAGGCGACCACGGCTCCCCGGGGGTCCGCGACGGCGGGACGGGGCCGGTCGAGGGGTAGTTCGAGCAGTTCGGGCAGGCCCGCGAGCGCGCCGCGCCAGTGGTCGAGCTGCCGGTCGAGGACGTCGCCGTCCTCCCGGAGGAGGTCGTGCTGCCAGAGGGCATAGTCGGCGTACTGGAGCGGGGTGCCGGCCGCGGGTTCGGGCGCCCGGCCGGCGAGCCGGGCCCGGTAGGCGTCGCCCAGGTCCCGGGTCAGCGGCCCCAGGGACCAGCCGTCGCCCGCGATGTGGTGGAGGACCAGGACCAGGACGTGGTGTTCGGGGGCGGCGCGCAGCAGCCGGGCGCGCAGCGGCGGATCGGTGAGCACGTCGAACGGTTCGCGCACGGCGGCCAGGACGGCCGCCTCCAGGTCCGTCGGCGCCGTGCTCTCGACGGGCGGCCGGGGTACGGCGGTGGCGGCGGGCAGCACCACCTGGTGGGGCACTCCGTCCCGTTCGGGGAAGACGGTGCGCAGCGACTCGTGGCGCTCCACGACGTCGAGCAGGGCGGCGCGCAGGGCGTCCGCGTCCAGCGTGCCGCGCAGTTCCAGGACCAGGGGGACGTTGTAGGTGGAGCCGGGCCCTTCGAGGCGGCCGAGGAACCACAGCCTGCTCTGCGCGAAGGACAGCGGCAGGGGGTCGGGGCGCCGCCGGACGGGCGTCACCGCGGGACGGGCCGGTGCCGCCGGGTCCAGGACCCGGGCGAGGGCGGCGGCCGTCGGGTGCTCGAAGAGGGTGCGTACGGCCAGGTCGGCGCCGAGGACGGAGCGGATCCGGCTGACGACGCGCATCGCGAGGAGGGAGTGTCCGCCGATGTCGAAGAAGCTGTCGTGCGGTCCGACGGACGGGCGTTCCAGGACGTCGGCGAAGATCCCCGTGACCAGGTCCTCGCGCAGGGTCCGGGGGCCCGGCCCCGTCCGGTCCGGGTCCTCGTCGGGGACGGGCAGGGCGCCCCGGTCCACCTTTCCGTTGGGCAGCAGCGGCAGCGCGTCGAGGACGACGACCGCCTCGGGCACCAGCTGGTGCGGCAGGGTCCCGGCGAGCGCGTCCCGCAGGGCGGTGGCTCCCGGCGCCGGGTCGGTGGCGACGGCGTACGCGACGAGCCGGGGGCGCCCCGGGGTGTCCTCGCGGACCACCGCGCAGGCGGCCGTGACGCCGGGCAGGCCGAGGAGGGTCGCGGCCACCTCGCCCGGCTCGATCCGGAAGCCGCGGAGCTTGACCTGGTCGTCGGCGCGGCCGACGTAGGCGAGCCGCCCGTCGCGGTCCCACCGGACCAGGTCGCCGGTCCGGTACATGCGGGCGCCGGGGGCGTCGAAGGGGTCGGCGACGAAGCGGGAGGCGGTGAGCCCCGGGCGGTCGAGGTAGCCGCGGGCGAGGTTGGGGCCCGACAGGTACAGCTCTCCGGTGACGCCGGGCGGCACGGGGCGCAGCCGCCCGTCGAGGACGTAGGCGCGCATCGCGTCGACGGGCCGCCCGATGGGCACGGACCCGCCCTGCGCCGACACGGCCTCCGCCGGGTCCACCCGGTGCGCGGTGGCGTCGATGGTCGCCTCGGTCGGCCCGTACAGGTTGTGTGGCTCGGCGTGCCACCGGGCGGCGACGGCGTCGGCGAGGGTGCGCGGCAGGGGTTCGCCGCCGCAGAGGACGGCCCGCAGGGCGGGCGGCGGTCCGGCCTCGGTCTCCTCGGCGAGGACGAGCGCGAGGTGGGAGGGGACGAACTGGGCCACGGTGACGTCGAACCGGCTCATCCAGGAGAGGAGTTCGCGCGGTTCGCGGTTGGCGCCCGGGGGTGCCACGCAGACCTCGGCGCCCTGCGTGAGCGGCAGCCACAGCTCCCAGACGGAGGCGTCGAAGCTGGTGGAGGTGCGGGCGAGGACCCGGTCGTCCCGGGTGAGGTCCAGATGGCGCGCCATCCAGGCCATGTGGTTGGCGAGGGCCTCGTGGGGGACGACGACGCCCTTGGGGCGGCCGGTCGACCCGGAGGTGTAGATGACGTAGGCGGCGTCGGCCGGATGGGGCGGGGTCCGGTCCCCGGCCTCGGCGGCCGGACCGGAGGTGCGCACGGCCGGGTCCGCGACTCGCGCACCCTGGTCCGTGGCCCGTATTGCCGGGTCCGTGGCCCGTACGGCCGGGTCGTCGAGGGAGAGCCGGGGTATGTCGCCCGTCGGTATGCCGGCGGGGACGTCCGTCCCGGTGAGGAGGAGGACGGGGCGCGCGTCGTCCAGCATCTGGCGGATGCGGGCGTGGGGGTACTCGGGGTCGACGGGCACGTACGCGGCTCCGGCCCGCAGCACGGCCAGCATGGCGACCGCGGTGTCCACCGATGCGGGGACCGCGAGCGCCACCAGGGCGCCGCGGCCGGCGCCGCGCTCGCGCAGCACGCGGGCGAGGGCGTCGGCCCGCGCGTGCAGTTCGGCGTACGTGAGGGTGGTGCGGGGGTCGCGCACGGCGGGCGCGTCCGGGGTGCGGGCGGCCCACTCCCCCACGGCCTCGGGCACGGTGAGGGACGGCAGCGGGCGGCGTTCGCCGCGCCCCCGCTCCAGGAGGTCCGCGCGCTCGTCCGGGGTGAGCGGGTCGAAGTCGTCGACGGCGCGGTCGGGTTCGGCCACGGCGAGGGCGAGGACGCGGGCGAACCGGTCGGCGAGCGCGCGGGCGGTGGACCGGTCGAAGAGCTCCGTGGCGTATTCGAGGTGGCCGCCGAGCCGGACGGCGGGGCGTTCTCCCGTGCCGTCGGCGCCCGGGGCCTCCGAAGCCTCCGGGACCTCCACGAGCGAGAACGTCAGGTCGAACTTGCTGATGCCGGTGTGCCGTGACCGGTCCCGCACGGTGACGCCGGGCAGGTCGAGCACGGCCGTCCGCTGGTTCTGGAGCACCAGCATGGTCTGGAAGAGCGGGTGGTGGCCGCCGGACCGGTCCGGGTTGAGCTCCTCGACCAGCCGCTCGAACGGCAGGTCGGCCCGGTCGAAGGCCGCGAGGTCGAACTCGGTCACCCGGCGCAGCAGTTCGCGGAAGGCGGGGTTGCCGGACAGGTCCGTGCGCAGCACGACGGTGTTGACGAAGAAGCCCACCAGTTCGTCCAGGGCCTCGTCGGTCCGGCCCGCCACCGCGGTGCCCAGCGGGATGTCGGTGCCCGCGCCGTGGGAGCGGAGCGTCACCGCGAGCGCGGCCTGGAGGACCATGAAGGGCGTGCAGCCCGTGTCGCGGGCGAGGGCGCCGAGCCGCGCGTACGCGTCGGCGGGCAGGTCGAAGGGCACGGCGTCGCCGCGGTGGTCCGGGACCGCCGGCCGGGGCCGGTCCAGGGGCAGTTCGAGGAGGTCGGGGGCGCCGCGCAGGGCGCCGCGCCAGAAGTCGAGCCGGCGGGCCACCGGGCTCTCCGGGTCGGCGTCGTCGCCGAGCAGTTCCCGCTGCCAGAGGGTGTAGTCGGCGTACTGGACGCGCAGTTCGGGCCAGTCGGGCGCGGTGTCCGTGGTCCGGGCGCGGTAGGCGGATCCGAGGTCGCGGCAGAGCGGGGCGAGCGACCAGCCGTCGGCGGCGACGTGGTGGAGCACGAGGACCAGGACGTGCCGGTCGGGGCCGGTGGCGAGCAGCCGGGCGCGCACGGGGAGGTCGGCGGTGAGGTCGAAGGGCTCCGAGGTCAGCCGGCGCACGGTCCGTTCGGCCCAGTCGCCGGCCGGTTCGCCCGCCGGGGGCGTCTCGACGGCGAGGGGGACGAGCGACGCGGCGGTCCGGGCGTCGGCCACGACCTGGCGGGCCGCGCCGTCGTGCTCGGCGAGCACGGTCCGCAGGGTCTCGTGCCGGGCGACCACGTCGGCGAGGGCGCCGCGCAGCACCCCGGTGTCGAGGGGGCCTTCGAGGTCGAGGACGAGCGGCACGTTGTAGGTGTCCCCCGCGTCCTCGGCGCGGTTGAGGAACCACAGCCGCTGCTGGGCGAAGGACGGCGGGAGCGGATCGGGCCGGTCCCTGGGGACGACGGCGGGCCGGGCCTCCCCGGCCGTTCCGAGGGTGGCGGCGAGGGAGGCCACCGTGGGGTGGGCGAAGAGGTCGCGCAGTTCGGTGTCGGCGCCCGTCGCGGCCCGCACCCGCGAGACGAGCCGGGTGGCGAGCAGGGAGTGGCCGCCCAGGGAGAAGAAGTTGTCGTCGACGCCCACGGCGGGCACGCCGAGGACGTCGGCGAACAGGCCCGCGAGCACCTCCTCCTGCGGGGTGCGCGGGGCGGACCCCTGGGTGGTGGGGGCCTGGGGGGCGGGCAGGGCCCGCCGGTCGACCTTGCCGTTGGCGTTCAGGGGCAGCGCGTCGAGGAGGACGAACGCGGAGGGGACGGTGTACGCGGGCAGGACGCGGGCGAGGGCGTGGGCGAGTCCCGGGCCGTCCGGGCGCGTGCCGGGGGCCGGTACGACGTAGGCGACGAGCCGGCGGTCGCCCGGGGCGTCCTCGCGGACCAGTACGCGGGCGTCGCGGACGTCGGGGCGGGCGAGGAGGGCGTTCTCGACCTCGGCGGGTTCGATGCGGAATCCGCGGAGCTTGATCTGTCCGTCGGTCCGTCCCGCGTACTCGACGTCCCCGTGCGCCGTCCAGCGCGCCAGGTCGCCGGTGCGGTACATCCGGCCGCCGTTCCCGTCGTACGGGTCGGGGACGAAGCGGGTCGCCGTGAGGCCGGGCCGGCCCAGGTAGCCGCGGGCGACTCCGGTGCCGCTCACGTACAGCTCGCCCACGACGCCGGGGGGCACGGGGCGGAGGGAGTCGTCGAGCACGTACAGGCGCGTTCCGTCGAGGGCCCGGCCGATGGGCGGGACGCCGGGGGCACCGGGCCCGACCCGGTGGCGGGAGGCGAACGTGGTGGTCTCGGTGGGTCCGTACACGTGCAGGACGTGGGTCCCGGGGGCCGCGGCGGCCATCCGTCCCATCAGGTCGGGGGCGGCGGCCTCGCCGCCGGCGGCGACCAGGCGCAGGCCCGCGAAGGCCGTCGGGTCGGTCTCGGCGACGACGTTGCAGAGCGCGGTGGTGAGGAAGACGGCGGTCACGCCGTCGCGGGCGGTCGCGTCCTTGAGCCTGCGGGCGTCCAGGAGGCCCTCGGGGGCGACGACGACCCGGCCGCCGTTGAGGAGCGGCACCCAGATCTCGAACGTGGAGGCGTCGAAGACGTACGCCGAGTGCATGAGGACCGCGTCGCCGGCGCCTCCGGTCCAGGCGGAGTCGGCGGCGAGGGCGAGGACGTCGGCGTGGCCGACCCCGACGCCCTTGGGCAGGCCGGTGGAGCCGGAGGTGAACATGACGTACGCGAGCCGGTCGCCGCGGAGGGGTCCCGGCAGCGGGCCGGGCCGTTCCGGGCCGCCCCGGAGGACGGTGCCCGTGCGGTCGACCACGAGGACGGGCAGCCGGGTGGCGGCCTCCTTCACCCAGTCGCGTCCGGCGGCGTCCTCGTCGACGACCAGGGCGCGGACGCGGGCGGTCCCGGCGACGCGGTCGAGGCGTTCGGCCGGCCAGTCGGCGTCCATCGGCACGTAGGCGGTCCCCGCCTGCACAGCGCCGACCGAGGCGGTCACGACGGCGGCCGAACGGCCCGCGAGGACGCCGACCCCGTCCTCGGCGCCGAGGCCCCAGCCGGTGAGGGCGCGGGCCAGGGCCGTGGCCCGCTCGGCCAGTTCGGCGTACGGGAGGGTGGTGGCGCCGTCCACGACGGCGGGGGCGCCGGGGGTGGCGCGGACGCGCGCGGCGAACGCCTCCGGCAGGCTCGTGGCCGTGGTCCCGGCCGGGAGTTCCGCGCCGCGCCCGTGGTCGAGGAGCGCCCCGGCGGCCTCCGCGTCGAGCAGCGGGAGGTCGCGCACGGGCGTGTCGGGGTCCGCGTCGGCGAGGGCGGTGAGGAAGCCGACCACGGCCTGCTGGTGGAGCCGGACGTCGTCGGGATGGTAGAGCGCCGGGTTGGTGTCGAAGCCGATCAGCGGGCCGGTCGCCTCGGCCCGTTCGGAGACGAACAGGGACACGTCGTCGACGGGGCCGATGGACAGCAGGCGGGAGGTGGCGGGGCTGCCGGCGAAGTCCAGGTCGTAGCCGTAGCCCATGATGTTCACGACGAGGTCCGTGAGCCGTGCCGCCCCGTCGGCCAGGTTCAGTTCGCGGGCCAGCTGTTCGCGCGAGAAGCGGCGGTGGCGCAGGGCTCCGCGCATCTCGGCGGCGACGCTCCGGACGAGTTCCCCGACCGTCGTGCCGGGGTCGACGGTCAGTCTCAGGGGCAGGACGGTGGAGGTCATCCCGACCACGTGCAGGAGCGCGCCGTGGCGGCCGTGGGAGGCGAGGCCCACGCAGACCTCGCGGCGTCCGGTGACCCGTGCCGCGTAGGCGGCGACCGCCGCGACGAGGACGGCGCTCCAGGTGGTGCGGTTGCCGGCCCCGAGCCGTCGCAGCCCGTCGAACACGGGCGGGGGGAGGGTCTCGCCCGTGTGGAGGGCGACGGCGCCGGGACCGGACGGGTCGTCGTTACCGGGGCGTTCGCCGTCTTCCGGCCGGTCGGTGCGTCTTCTGAGGAGGGGTGTCCCGTCCGTGCCGCCGGCTCCGTCCGCGGCGCGGTCGGAGAACTTCTCGGTCCAGTAGGCTCGGTCAGCCTCCAGCCGGCCGGAGGTGCGGTGGGCGGCCTCGTCGGCCACCAGGGCGTGCAGGGGGCCGGTGGGCGGTTCCAGTGCCGCGAGGTCCTCGCCGCGCGCCGCACGCGCGTAGAAGTCGGCCACGGTCCGGGCGAAGAGCGAGCCGCCGAGGCCGTCCACGGCGATGTGGTGGTAGCGGACGTACCAGTAGTGGAGCCGCGGGCCGAGCCGGAGCAGGGCGAAGTGGTGGTGCGGCGCTTCGAGGCGGTCGACGGTGGCCATGTCGTCGGCCATGTACCGTTCCGCCGCCGCGACGGGGTCGTCGGCTCCGGTGAGGTCCACCCGGTGCAGCCGGTCGGTTCCGGCCGCCGGGCGGAGGACGCGCTGGCGGACGGGGCCGTCCTCGGCGACGAACGCGATGTTCAGGCTGTCGCAGAGGTCGGCCGCCCGGTTGAGAGCGGCGGAGAATAATCTCTCGTCGAGCCCTCCGTGAATCTCCAGGCATTCCCCGATGTTGTATTTGGGGCTGTCCGGGTCGACCAGTTGGCCGTACCACACACCCTGCTGGGCCGTAGTCAGTTCGAGGAATTCGGGGGTTGACTCGTCCGACGGAAAGGAGTGGTCTTCAGGCATGCCGACGACACCTTCGGTGAGGTTTTCAGGGGACGGTTGAGCGGAGTTCTGGCATTCGGCACGACGAGATCGCGAGGGCTTTCTTCCGTGCGGCGGCATGCGCGGGGAAACGCCGCCCGGTCTTCACCGCGGGCGTCGCGGAGATCTCGTGCGGGAAGGTGCCCGCCCCGTGCGGAACCGCGCGGACCGGAGGGTTCCGCACAGGGGGGAGGAAGGCCACAGGGCGCCCCTTCGACGGTTTCCGAAGGAGGTTCCGGGGCGTCATGAACAGTCGGTCACTACAAATGACCGACCGGGTATCACTCTTGAGCGAAACTGATCACCATGTGCGCGAAGTTGACAGCCGGGTCACCGGAAGTACGCCCTGACCTGCACGATGCTTCCGGCGACCCGGCGAGACGTCAACGCGCTTCGGCCTCCATCGCCGCCACCAGGCCGGCGGGGCGCATGTCGGTCCAGACGCTCTCGATCCGCTCCAGACACTCCTGGCGCGACCCCTCGACGCCCTCGCGGTCCCAGCCGCCGGGGACGTCGAGGTGCGCGGGCCAGAGGGAGTACTGGGCCTCGCGGTTCACCAGCACGACGAAGCGTCCCGCTTCGTCATCGAAGGGATTGCTCACGTTCCCACCCGTTCTCGATATCTCGTTCCAGTCTTTTTCACGCGCGGTCCGTCCGGTTCCACCGGGCGGCCGAAGCGGGATTTCCCCGTCACCGCGCGGCGCGCGCGCCGCCCCCATCCGAGGGGAACTTCGCCACGACCACGGAGGCAGGCGGTCCACCCCGCTCCCGATCGGGACGACGAGCGCCCCCGGCCAAGACTTCCCCCTAAAGCGGAACTCACTCCGATCACATTAAAGGATCCTCCTCGGCCAAGGATGTGGACCTTCATGTTACTTTCCAGTAATTCATCAGACGGAAAGCTCGGAAAAGGCGACGGTCATATGCCAACCGCTGCTCCCGGCTGGATATCCGGCCATCGAAAGACCGTTTTGCGTTCAGTTGTTCCTCTATCACCCATCCGATTCCGGCTGGCCGCCCGAACCACCCGCCGATCCCCCGTTACGCCCCTCGCGGGCATGCCACGCTCCCGTGCGCCGGGCATGCGCCCCGCCCGACAGGCAACCTCCAGCCGGAAAAAGCGGTCTCCCGGCCACCGGTGCACGTGCCGGACGGCCGGTTGACGACGCTCCTCCGCCCCGCGCCCGGAGGGGCAGGCCTCCCCCAAGCCCACCCGGAAGGGGGTATCGGTCAGAGAAGGTTGACGGTCACCACGACTTCTCGACACATCCCGCTCCGTAACCCCACACTCTCGGGGAGTGATCACGCCTCACGGGGTAACCGGGGTACGAAGCGCCGCCGTCCCGGGGCGGCGTCCGACGCTGGAGCCTTCGTGTCCCGAGCCAGTTCCCCCGTCCCGCCCGTCTGCCGCGAGATCAAGTGGAAGACCACCGCCTTCCTGCTCTCCGACTCCTGCCGCGTCCCCCTCGAAGCCACCGTCCGCTACCGGTCCCGCTCTCCCTTCACGGTCGAGCTCACCCTGCACACCCCGACGGGCGACACGGTGTGGCGCCTGGACCGGGACATGTTCCTCGCGGGCACCGAGAGCCCCGTCGGCATCGGCGAGGTGCACATCCGCCCCGCCCCCTACGACCAGGTCGTCCTGCGCCTGGGCGACCCGTCCCACACCGCCCTGATCGCTCTCGGACGCGGACCCGCGCTGCGCTGGCTGAACACGACGTACACCGTCGTGCCGGCCGGGGCCGAGAGCTCCCACATCGACTGGCAGCCGCTCCTCGACGTCCTGACCGACTGACGTCCTCGCCGACCGGGCCTGCGCGACGACCCGGGCCACGCGGCCCGGAGCCCTTCGCCACGGCGGGCGCATACTGGCCCTGTGGGATGGTCGCCTCCTTCTGCGGACGACCTGAGGGAGCGGCTCGGGAGCGAACTCTTCCGGCGCGTCGCCGGACCCTCGGGCGAACAGACGCGCGCCCGCATCCACGGAACGCCGGGGCCCCGGTGGTTCGGTCCCGACCGGCCGATCCGCACGGTCCACGGCGACGCGGCCATGTTCGTCGGGGGCCTGACGGCGCTGCTGCTGCAGTCGCTGCACCCGTCGGCCATGGCGGCCGTGGCGGCCCATTCGGGCTTCCGGGGCGATCCGTGGGGAAGGCTGCAGCGGACCAGCACCTTCCTCGCGGTCACGACCTTCGGCACGGCCGACGACGCGCGGCACGCGGTGGAGCGCGTGCGCGCCGTCCACGAGCGGGTGCGGGGCACGACGCCCGGGGGCCGGGCGTACCGGGCCTCCGATCCGCACCTCCTGGGCTGGGTGCACGTGGCGGAGGTCCACAGCTTCCTGCGGGCGCACCTGCGCTACGGGGCCGCGCCGCTCACCCGTTCGGGCTGCGACGGCTACGTGGCCGACACGGCGCGGATCGCCGAGGAGCTGGGGGTGGAGGGGCCGCCCCGGAACCTGACCGAACTGGTGCGGCGGGTGGAGTCGTACCGGAGCGAACTCGACGGCACCCGCGAGGCCCGGCAGGCCGCCCGGTTCCTGCTGGTGGACCCGCCGATCCCCTGGCAGGCCCGGGCGCCGTACGCGCTGCTCGCGGCGGGGGCGGTGGAGCTGCTGCCGCCGTGGGCCCTGGGGGTGCTGGGCCTTCCCCGGCTCCCCCGGCCCGCGAGGGTCGCGGCGCGGGCGGGCGGACGGCTGGCGATCGGCGGGATCCGCTGGGCGATGGCCCCGCCGCCGCCCCCGCCCGCCTCTGGTGGAAGTCCCGGTCCTACCGGAAGAACGCCAGGTAGTAGTCCGTGAACGTCATGCGGTGCCGCCCGTCCTCGTCGGAGGCCGACGGGACGAACTCCGGCGCGTTCTCGATCTGTTCCTTGGTGCAGCCGACGAAGACGGTCTCCGTCTCCCGGTCCACGGTGGTGACGACGCCGGCGGGGATCACGACCTGCCGGCCCAGGATCCAGGGACCGGTGTCCACGACCAGGTGGTACCGGCCCGCCTCGGCGGAGTGCTTGTCGATCTTCCCGATCCCGCCGTCCGTCGCTTCGACCGCGTAACCGGTCAGATCCGTGTCGATCGCGTGGAGCGCGGTACCGGGAAAGGTCCATATGTCGTGCTGCAAGGCTGCTTCCTCTCTTTGAGGTCTTCGAGGTCTTCGAGGTGGACGAGGGCGGAGGGGTTGTACGGGGTGTGCGGGGCGCGCGATCGGCGCCGGCCGACGGGGCCCCTCTACCGGCCACTCTCCGGCGTCAGGGGCTCGGCCGTGGTCCGGTACGACGGTCCGGGAGGTGTCTCCCCCGCCGCGGACGGGGCGCCGATCGACCCGGTCAGCGTCGCGCCGAGCACGGCCAGCGCCGCACAGGCGGCGAGGGCCCGGCCGGAACGGCGGGGACCGGGGTCCGGGCGCGACGCGGTGTCCGTCGTCCCCCGGGCGTCGCGCGGGGTTCGGGCTCCCTCCGGTGTGCCGGCGAGGCCGCCGAGGGGCGACGCGCCGTCTCCGCCCGGCATGGCCGCCAGGACGCGGAAGCAGGTGTCGGCGTCGGGCCGGCCGGTCTCGTCCGGGTCCGTCATGGCCTCCACCAGCCCGGCGAGGTCCGCGGGGAGGCCCGCGGGAACGACGGGGGGCCGGTGCAGCCGGGCGACCGCGGACTCCAACGGGGCTCCTCCGTACTCCAGTTCGCCCTTGAGCGATTCGAGGAGCACCAGACCGAGGCTGTAGACGTCCGCCGCCGGCCCGGCCCCCTTGCCCAGGACCTGTTCCGGCGCCATGTAGGCGGCGGTTCCCACGAGGGGGCCGGTCTCGGTGCGGGTGGCGGCGTCGAGCAGCCGGGATATGCCGAAGTCGGTCAGGTACGGGAGGCCCGTGCCGTCCAGGAGGACGTTCGACGGCTTGACGTCGCGGTGCACGACGCCGGCCGCGTGCACGTGGGCGAGCGCGGAGGCGAGCGCGGCTCCGGTCCGGGCGGTCTCGTGGGGCGTGAGGGGCGACGCGGCGATGCGCCGGCGCAGTGTCGTTCCCCTGACGAGCTGCATCACGAGGTAGGGCCGCCCCTCCTCCTGCCCGGAGTCGTACAGGGTCACGAGGCCGGGGTGCCGCATCTGGGCCAGCAGACGGCCCTCGTCGTCGAGGTGATGCCCCGTCCGGGGTTCGTCGCCGCACGGCCGGAAGAACTTGACCGCCACCGGTCGCCGGAGCCGCAGGTCCAGCGCCTCGTACACGTCGGCCGCGCCCCCGCGTCCCAGCAGACCGTCGAGCCGGTACCGTCCGGCGACGGCGTGGGCCGTGAGCCGGAGGTCCGGTCGGACCGACCATGGACGGGCCATCATCGACGCTCCCTGCGTTGTGTTGCCGTCTTCGTTTCTTCTGTCTTCTGTCTTCTTCGGGTCTTCTTGTCTTCTGTCTTCCGCCGTTCGCCCGTCCGCGGGCAGACCGGTCGCGGACCGCCGTGCGTTCAGGGTCGTGGACGCCGCTCGTGCGCGGGTACAGGGGTACGCGTGCCCCGGGAGTGCCGGTGCATCCCCGCGCGGGACCGGGGAATTCGGCGGAGGATCCAGGAGGGCGGGACGGTACGACCACCGGGCCGGGCACCCGGCAGAGCGGCGCGCCCTCCCTTCGTCGACCGTGCGTCCGCCGTAGCGTGACGGCCCGAAGTCAGGTGGTCCGGAGTACGACGGTCCGGGGTCCGGCGAGGAATGAGGAGTGAGGGCGTTCATGGGACAGAGGGACGACGGCGTCGACGTGGTGGTCGTCGGAGCGGGGGCCGCCGGTCTGGCCTGCGCGGCCGATCTGGTCGCGGGCGGGCTCCGGGTGGAGCTGCTGGAGGCCTCCGACGCCGTGGGCGGCCGGATGCGCACCGACCGGGTCGCGGGCTTCACCGTCGACCGCGGCTTCCAGGTGTTCAACACCTCGTATCCGCAGGTGAAGAGGCGGTTGGACCTGCGGGCCCTGCGGCTGAGGCCGTTCACGCCGGGCGTGCTCGTGCACACCGACGACGGGTTCCGCCGCTTCGTCGACCCCACCCGCCGTCCCCGCGAGGGCCGGGACCTGCTGCCCGGGCGGCTCGCCTCGGCCCGGGACCTGGCCGCCCTGGGCGTGCTGTCGGCCCGGGACGTCCTGGCGCCGGTCCGGTATCTGCGGACCCGGCCCGACGCCACCACTCTCACCGCCCTGGCCGACGCGGGCGTCTCGGCGGACCTGGTGGAGACCTTCTTCCGGCCGTTCCTGTCGGGGGTCTTCCTGGAGGACGAGCTGGAGACCTCCGCCCGCTTCTTCCACCTCGTCTGGCGCACCATGCTGCGCGGCACCCTCTGCCTGCCGGCCGACGGCATCGGAGCCGTACCCGCGCAGTTGGCGTCCGGGCTGCCCGGTGGCGTGCTGCGGACCGGGGTGCCGGTCGCGTCGCTGACCGACCGGGGCGTGGCCCTGGCCGACGGCGGCGAGGTGGCCGCCCGCGCGGTGGTGGTCGCCACCGGACAGCGGGCCGCCGCCGGGCTGCTCCCGGGTCTGGAGGTGCCGGACGGACGCGTCGTCACGACCTTCTACCACGCGGCGGAACGCTCACCGCTGTCCGAACCGACGCTCGTGGTCGACGCGCGGCGGCGCTTCCTCAACACCTGCGTCCTGACCGAGGTCCACCGGGGCTTCTCGCCGGACGGCCGGGCGCTGGTGTCGACCTCCGTCCTCGGGGACCCGGGTCCGGAGCGGGAGACGGAGGTCCTCACCGCCCTCTCCGAGGTCTACGGGACGGATGCCCGGTCCTGGGAGCCGGTGCACCGCGTCGTGGTGCGCGACGCGCTCCCGGCCATGCCCCCGCCCCTTCCGCTGTCGCGTACCGGCCGTTTCGCTCCCGGCCGGTACGTGTGCGGCGACCACCGGGCGACGGGCTCGGTCCAGGGGGCCCTGGCCTCAGGCACCCGTACGGCCCGGGAGGTGCTGGCCGACCTGTGACCGCGCTCCTCGCCCGGTGAGGGGGCGGGCCGGTGGACGGCGCCACACCTTCCTCCGGCCCGCTTCGTCAGAACCGCACGTCGGAGCAGGCGTAGAAGGCGTTGCCGGTGTCGGCGACGGTCCAGACGCCGAGGATGAGGTGACGGCCGCTCTTCCGGGGCAGGACGCCCGTGTGGGTGACCGTGGCACCGGGCCGCTGCCCGCCGAAGGGCACCGTCAGGAACGGCTGCGGATCCAGGTCGGCCCTGGTCAGCGGCTTGGTCGGGTCCCAGCCGTCCTTGGTGACGTAGTAGCGGAAGTCGGTGGTGGCGTGGCGTGCGGTGATCCGCCAGACGAAGGTGTGGTTCTGGCCGGCGGTGAGGGCGGTGGCGGGCCAGTTCCCGCCGCGCGGGTCGTCCAGCTCGGAGAAGCGGCCGTTGCCGCCCGCGCAGATGGTGCCGTCGACCGGCCCGCGCGCGGGGAAGCCCTTGAGGCCCTCCACGCTCGGCGGCTCCCACTGGATCTGCCCGCATCCGCGGACGGTGCCGTTGCCGCAGAGCTGCTGGCGGCTGACGGGCGAGTCGGTGTAGCCGTGGCCCTGGGCGCTGCCGGTGGCGGCGAGCAGGGTTCCGCCGACGAGGCCGAGGCCGACGAATAAGGAGGTGATCTTCCTGCGCATGACGTGCTCCCGTGGTCCTGGAAAACGAGTGGGGGCGGACGCGTACTCCGGATGTGCCGCCGGTTCGAGCAGTGGGGACGGGTTGGGGAACGGCAGCAACCGGAAGATCCGCGTCCGATGCGGTCTAGACCAAGTGAAAGGCTAGACCCGCTACTTGAACATGTCCATACCAATGATGAGCGCGGACGCCGAGGCCCCGCTCCCCCGCCGCCGGACAGGTGAGCGGCCCCTCGGCACCCGTCAGCCGGGTCGGTGAGCGGGCCTCGGCGCCCGTCAGCCGGGCAGGTCGCCGTCGCCGCCCAGGTCGGCGAGGTCGTCGAAGACGCCGTCGAAGTCGATCCCGAGATCGTCCCGCTTCGCCGGCCGCCCGGTCAACGCCGGGTGGGTCCACCCGCCCGGCGACACCGGACGACCGAATGACGGACGACGCCCGCGGATGGAACGATCCACAGCGTGATCACTTGGATGCACCGCGCCCCACGCCGGGTGGTCGTGTCGGTCTGCGCCATCGCGGCCGTCCTGGTCCTCGTCGGCGCCTCCGCACACGTCACCGACCTGCTCAGACACGGTCTGCACCCGTACGAGTGGGCACCGGACCGGCTCAACCTCTACTGGTCGTCCCTCGCGGTGTTCGACGTGCTCGCCGCCGTGTTCCTGATCAGGGGCAGACGCCTGGGGACCGACCTCGCCTGCGCCGTCGTGTCCACCGACCTCGCCGCCAACTGGTACGCGGTGTACGGCATCCAGCACAGCGATCTCGCCGCCCGGCCCGGCCTGCAACGGCTGACCGCCTTCACCGTGCTCGTCCTGGCAACGGCGCCGTTCGTCCGGCGGCACCTCTCCGGGTGAGGCGGCGCCCGGGCGGGAGGCCGACGCCCTCCCGGCGACACGTCGGACGACGCATCGGGCGACGCATCGGGGCGGACGGAGGGACGGGAGTTCCTATCCTGTACGTGTTCACCGCGTCACTCTTCGCACAGGGAGCTTCTCGTTGGGTACGCAGTCTCAGACGGTCGAGGCCGGGGCCGGGGCGCCGTGGCACGAGCGGGCGCGGGAGGCCGCCGCGTTCGGCGGCTTCGATCCGCGCCTCGCGGCCGAGGCGGAGGAACTGGCGCTCGCGGGCGGGTTGACCCCCCGGGACCTCCGGATCCTGCTGCTCGTGACGGACGACCACCCCGGCTGGCTTCCCGCCCGCGGGCACGCGCTCGCGGCCCTGGGCTCCCGCCCGGAGGCGGCGCAGCAGGTGCTGGTCCTGCACGCGCAGCGGGAGGCCTGGGCGCCGCCGACCTACACGGAGTCCGCCGAGCCGCTGCCGGACGGGAGGACCCTCCACCGGGCGGAGGTGCGGATCGGCCCGGCCGACGCGGTCGTGAACGGCCCGGCCCGCACGGCGCCTTCGTCGGAGCAGGCCCGCCGGGCGGCGGCCGACGCCGTGCTCCGGATCCTGGCCGGCGTCGGGACGGAACGGCTGCGGCCGCCGGGCATGGCGGCGGAGCGGTTCGAACCCCTCCTGGCCACCCGCCTCGAGGGCGCGGAGGACCCGGGCGAGGAGCTCCGCGCCGAGCTCGTGCGGCGGACGGGCGCCTCGCGCCTGCGGCACCGCGACGCCCTGCGGCTGCTCTTCGACACGGCGGCCCCCGGCTGGCGGGAGGTCCGGCTGCTCGCCCTCGAACAGACGGCGCGGATGCCTCCGTCGGCGGCGACCCTGTTGCAGTGGCGGGCCGAGGCGTGCCGCGCCGAACTCCGCCACGCGTCGGTGGAGCGCTCCGGGGGCTTCGCCTCGGCGTGGAGCTGGACGGAGGCCGACGGCCGGGTCCGTACGGGGCCCGAGCGGGTCTCCGACGACCGGCGCACCTCCCTGCACGCCGCCGCGGTCGCCCTCCTCGCCCTGCTGTGCGGGCTGCCCGAACCGCGGGACCTGGTCGTGGAGAAGCCGCGGAAGGCCCCGCCCCGGATCCAGCCGGTGCCGGAGGGCAAGGACCCGGTGAAGTACCTGAACAAGTACACCCAGCTGGAGGTGATCACGAGGCCCGAGCCGACCGTCACCTCCAGGCCCAGGAGCATCGCCTTCACGTACACGTGTGAGCACGTGGCGACGGGCACGACGGTACGGGCCACGGGCACGGCGCGCGTGAAGGGGGACGCGCGCCGGGAGGCGGCCGCGGCGCTCCTCGACGCGCTGGCCCGTCTGGACGCGCGGACCGCCTCGCGGCCGGAACGGTCCGCGCCTCCGGCGCCGCCTCTGTCGCCGCCCGTCGTGCCGTCTCCCTCCACCCCCGTCGTGATCCCGAGGCCGCGGCCCGCGCGGCCGGCGGTCGTCCTGCCGGCACCGCGCACGGAAGCGGTTCCCGCGATGCCGGAGGCGCCGGCGGTACCGGGGAATCCGGAGGTACCGGGGACGCCGGGAGCACCCGGGACTCCGGGAGTACCGGAGGAAGCGCTGCCGGCTGTGGCCGTGATCGGTGAGGCGCTCGCGGCCGGATGCGCGCTCTCGCTCGTGCCGCCGACCGGTGACGAGCCGGCGGCCGGGATGCTGGTGTACCGGGCCGACGGCGCGCCGATGCCCGGGGTGCCGCTGCCCGCCCCGCTCGCCGCGACCGTCCGCCGGCTCGTCGTGCCCGCGGCCGACGGGCCCGTGCCGGTGGCCGGTTGGCTGCTGCCCCTCGCCGGGGCCGTACCGCTCCTGCTCGGGCGGTCCCGGTTCGCCGCGTGGCACTCCACGGCCGTGGAGTGGGAGCAGGCGGCCCGCCTGGGCGTGCGCCTCGTGGCCGCCGGGCTCGTCCGTCCGGCGCTCGGCCCCGACGGGATCGGCCGGTGGCGGGTCGGCCCCCTTCCGGACGCCGTCTTACAGGCCGTGGACGAACTGGCGCGCCACATGTCGCCCCACGCCCACGCCGTCACCGCCGACGGGCCCGCGTGGTCGGCGCGGGAAGCGGTCCTCGTCTTCCTGGACGCCGTGGCCGACGGTCTGGTGCGCACGCCCGCGGCGGTCATGTTCGGCTCCGGCCCGTTCACCGGCCCCGCCGGCGGTTGCTTTCCGCCCGCGGAGGCCGAGGCGGTGCGGCCGTGGCTGGACGCGGTCGAGGACCGGACGGACGACGGGCCGCTGCCCGGCCTCGTCCTGGAGATGCGGGACCCCTCCGAACAGGAGGCCCGGGAAGGGCGGCTGACGGGCCGTCTCCTGCTCCGCTCCGGATCGTCCGGTCGGGAGGCGGAGGACGAGGTCGCGGCCCGTCTGCTGTGGTCGGGACGCGCCTTCCTGCGCGGTGTCGACCGGAACCGGTCGCGCGAGCGGGTCGGGCGCCGTCTGGAGCGGCTGGAACGGCTGTGCCCCGGCCTGTCGGGCCTGGCCGCGCGGCCCGGGGCGTTCACCGTGGACGCGGCGGGGATCACGCGGCTCCTCCGGGCGGAGAAGGAGCTGGCCGCCGCCGGGATGCGGCTGCGCTGGCCGGACGGCCTGCGCCGGGGGCTCTCCTCGTACGCGGTCGTCGGTACCGCGACGGACACCGGCAGCACCGGGGCCCCGCGGTTCGACCTCCAGGCCCTGCTGGACTTCCGGTGGCAGGTCGCCCTCGGTGACGACACCCTCGACGAGGCCGAGATGGACGCGCTCGCCGAGGCCGCCCGGCCCCTGGTGAGGGTGCGCGGCCGGTGGGTCCTGCTCGACCCCACCGTGCGCGCCCGCGCCCGGCGCCGGGAGATCGGCCGGCTGCCCGGGATCGCCGCGCTCACCGCCGCGCTCACCGGCACCGTCGGCGTCGACGGGCACCAGGTCGCCTGCCGGGCGGCCGGCGACCTGGCCGGTGTCGTCGCCACGCTGCGCCGGGGCGAACAGGTCTCCCCCGTCCCCGTTCCGGCCCGGCTGAGGGCCGTGCCGCGCGGCTACCAGGAACGCGCCCTGGCGTGGCTCGCGCACACCGGCCGTGCCGGGTTCGGGGCCGTCCTCGCCGACGACATGGGCCTCGGGAAGACCCTCACCGCGATCGCCTACGTCCTCCACCGCCACGAGACCGGGCACACCGGCCCCGTCCTGGTGGTATGCCCGTCCTCCCTGGTCATCAACTGGCAGCGGGAGATCGGCCGGTTCGCCCCCCATCTGGACGTGGTCCGCTACCACGGCGCCGACCGGAGCCTCGCCCCCGTCGGCGGGCGCACGGTCGTCCTCACCACCTACGGCGTCCTGCGCCGGGACGCGGAACTCACGGACGTCGCCTGGGACCTGGTGGTCGCGGACGAGGCGCAGCACACCAAGAACCACGCCTCGGCGACCGCCGGGGCCCTGCGCTCGCTCACCTCCACGGCCCGGCTCGCGCTGACCGGCACCCCCGTGGAGAACAACCTCTCCGAGCTGTGGTCGCTGATCGACTGGACCAACCCGGGCCTGTTCGGCACCCTGAAGGCGTTCCGGTCCCGCTACGCGACCGCCGCCGAACGCGAACCCGACGGCCCCGCCGCCCGCGCCCTCGCCCGTCTCGTCGCACCGTTCGTCCTGCGCCGCACCAAGAGCGACCCCGGCATCGCGCCGGAGCTGCCCGCCAAGGTCGAGACGCGGAGGATCGTCGAGCTCACCCCCGAGCAGGTCGCCCTGTACGAGGCCGTCGTCCGGGAGACGATGGACCGGATCGCCGACTCCTCCGCCGCCACCCGCTCCGGCCTGGTCCTGAAGCTGATCACCGCGCTCAAGCAGATCACCAACCACCCCGCCCACTACCTCCGCGAGGCGCATCCCGGTGCCGCGCACGTACGGCCGTTCGGCAGGCGGTCGGCCAAGCTGGAGGCGCTCGCCGAGCTCACCGGGACGATCGCCCGGCGCGGCGAGGCCGCCCTCGTCTTCACGAGTTACGTCGCCATGGGCCGGCTCCTGGAGGAGCACCTCGCGCATCTGGGCCACCGCCCGCTGTTCCTGCACGGCGGTCTGGACGCCGGGCGGCGGCAGGAGCTCGTCGACGCCTTCCAGAGTGGCGGGGCGCCCCTGCTCGTCCTCTCCCTCAAGGCCGGGGGCACCGGGCTCAACCTGACCCGGGCCAGCCACGTCGTCCACTTCGACCGCAGCTGGAACGCGGCGGTCGAGGACCAGGCGTCCGACCGCGCCCACCGGATCGGCCAGCGGCGGACCGTCACCGTCCACCGGCTCGTCACCCGGGGCACGATCGAGGACCGGATCGACCGGCTCCTGGCCCACAAACGCACCCTGCAGAACACGGTCCTGGCCTCCGGCGGCACCGGGTTCGCCCGCCTCACCGACTGTGAACTCACCGAGCTCGTCCGCCTGGGGGCACCCGTATGACCACGATCCCGCCCGCCCGGCGCGCCGCCGCCGAGCCCTTCCCCCGTACGCTCCTTCCCGCCGGGAACCCGGGGAACGGCACCGCGCCCGACGACCGGGCGGCCCCCGTGCCCGAGCCGCGAGCGGCCGGAGCCGTCCCCCCTCCCCCCACGCCCGCGGAGGACACGGTCACGGACGCGCCCCTCCTCCCCGCCCAGGGCGTACGGACCGGGCCCCTGCCCCCGCTCCCGCCGCTCGATCTGCACGGCACCGCGCCGGTCCTCGACGCGGTCACCGCCGAACCGCCCGCGCCGCTGCCGGACCTCGCCGTCCTGCGCGCGCTCGTCCGGGACGCCGCCCGGCGCGCCGCCGCGCTCCTCCAGGGGCACGTCCCCGAGGCCCACGACACCGTCACCGACGTCGTCCGCTTCACCGTCGGCAGCGGCGGCGCCCACCTGGAGACCGCCGCCGCCCATCTCGGCCTCACGCCCCTCCGGATGCGGCAGCTGACCGCCGCCTACCACCATGGCGGTCCGCACGGCGCCGCCGTCTGCCTCTCCCCCCGGCCCGCCGATCCGGCCGTTCTCGCCGGGGCGGAAGCCGCGATCCGGCCGCTGCGCCCCTTCCCCGGCACCCCCGTCGAGCTGCGCCCCGACCGGCTCGTCGATCCGTCCGCCGGGGTGGAGCTGCGCCACGGTCCGGACGGGCGCTGGTATCCGTACGCCGACCGCCACGGCGTCCGGCAGCCGGTCGCGGGGCCGCACCGGGACCCGGCCCGCGCGTACAAGGCCGCCCGCCTCGCCCTGCGACAGCACCGCTGATCACGGGGGCGCATGCGGGTCGGCCGCCGGGGTAGCCGGGCCAGTGACCGGAGGAAAGGAACAAACACCATGAAGCCGTCACGTCTCGTGTTCAAGCCGCTCTCCCTCGCGGTGAGTGCGGGAACCGGCGTGCTCGCGGGAGCCGCGTTCAAGAAGACGTGGCAGATCCTGGGACACGACGACGACACTCCCGACGCCACCGACGAGCACCGGGGCTGGGGCGAGGTCCTGATCGCCGCGGCGCTGCACGGCGCGATCTTCGCCCTGGTGAAGGCCGCCGTCGACCGGGGCGGGGCCACGGCGGTGCGCCGTGTGACGGGCACCTGGCCCGCCTGAGCCCGTACCGCTCACCCGTAACGGCCGGAGGGCCCCCCAGGGGGGCCCTCCGGCCGTTACGGGTCTCTCCTTCAGTCGCCGGCGGTCGTGATCCGGGCGCAGGCCTTCACGACCTCGTGGAGGTCCATGCCCTCGTCGCGCAGGGCGCGCTGGCGGTCCGCCCCGCCGCCCCGGGCCAGGTGCGCGGCGATCCCCTTGCGGGCCTCGTCGAGGTCGCCGGTGTCCGCCAGGGCCTCCTCCACGTGGGAGAGCAGGGCGTCGAACGCCTCCTCGGAGGGGGTCTCCCGCAGGGTGAGGGGGTGGAGGAGCGGTCCCCCGAGCCCGGACCGGGCGGCGCGCCAGGACGCGAGGCGCAGGAGGCCGGCGGAGAGGGGGGCCGGGGGCTCGCCGTTCCGCCAGGCGCGGGCGGCGGTCTCCACCAGGCCCCGGGCGAGGGTCGCGACGAGCACGGTGGTGTCGGGCTCCAGGCAGACGTCGGCGACCCGGATCTCCACGGTCGGGTAGTTCGCGGAGAGGCGGGCGTCGAAGTAGATCATGCCGGAGTCCTTCAGGACGCCGGTCCCCACCATGGCCTCGACCTGCTGGTGGTAGACGGCCGGGGTGCCGAAGAGCTCGTACGGGCCGGCCGACGGCCAGCGGTTCCAGACCCGGCTGCGGTAGCTGCTGTACCCGCTGTCCTCCCCCTGCCAGAACGGGGAGTTCGCGCTGAGCGCGTTCAGGAGGTAGAGCCAGGGCCGGATCCGGTCGAGGACGGCGACCCCCTCCTCGTCGGAGTCGACGGCCACGTGGACGTGGCAGCCGCACGTGAGCTGCTCCTTGGTGGTGAGGGCGAACTGCTCGGCCATCCACCGGTACCTCTCGCCCCGGTGGCGGGACGGCTCGACGGGGACGGGCGAGGTCGCGAGGGCGGCGACGACCGCGTCGGACTCCCGGGCGTACCGCAGCGCCTCGCCCCGCCAGCGCACGATCTCCTTGCGCATCTCCCCCATGTCCGTCAACGGCTGGGTGGAGAACTCCAGCTGCTCCTGGTGCAGCTCCTTCTCGAAGACCTCCCCCGCCTCGTCGCCGTGCAGGGCCGCCGACGCCAGGACCGCCGACGACACGGCGAACGGCTCGCCCGTCCTGGCGTTGACGAGCATCAGCTCTTCCTCGACTCCTACCGTGCGCATCGACTCTCCCCTACGTCACTGGACGCCCCGCACCGCCGACCGCCGCCCGAAGGGGCGGCGAGCGGGGCGGGGCAAAGAACTTTCTCCCTCGTATGCCCGCTTCCGCGTCCGTGACGCGCCTCGCGCCACCCCTCTCAGCAGGAGTTTTCAACTCCGCCGGTACGGAACCGAGTCGAGGGCGCCACGGGCCTCCGGGCGCCCCGGAAACCGATGTCGTGGCGCCGCCGCGCCGTGCCGGAACGTCGGGTGCGGGCATGTCCCGCCGTACCTGCCCCCGGTCAACGGGGCGCGGGGGCGGGTCGCGCACACCTCGGCGCGCAGCGAGCCGACCCGGACGCCGGACCGACGCTCCGGGCCCCGGCGGAGGCCGGGAGCACCGGCTCAGCCGTAGGTGACGGTGACCTTCTTGAAGCCGAGGGCGCGCAGGAGGCCCTGGAGCATGGCGGTGGTGTTGCGTTCCGACCGGGTGGTCAGGTCGCTCTCCTTGGCCGCTTCGCCGATGCGCTGGGCGGCCAGGACGTTCACGGCCTGCTCGCCCGCCGGGTTGTCGGAGAAGAGGTCGCCGAGCCGGTCGAGGAGACCCCGCTGCTTGGAGACCGTGTAGGATCGCTCGGGGTCGAGGTACGGCCGGTCGAGTCGGGCGTGCGGCAGGCGGAGGGTGGCGGTGGTGCGCTCCTCGTCGACGGTGACGGCGTCCTTGGCGAGGCTCGAGAAGTCGACGTGGGCGCCGACGCTGCCGCTGGCGACGTACAGCGTGCGGGTGCCGCGGATCGCGTCGGGCAGGAACCGGGCGTCCTTCTCCAGGTCGACCACGACCTGGTAGGTGCCGACGGCCCCCTCGTGGCGGTTCATGTCCTGGATCGACTTCAGGACGGCGGGGCCGGTGCGGTCCTTGGTCTCGCTCCCGAACAGGTCGCCCAGGCCCGGCGGCTGGAAGAACCGGCCCACCAGGACAAGCACCAGGACGAGGGCGAGGAGCGCGGCCGCGAGGGGCCAGCCGCGGCCGGCGCGTCCGGACCGCCGGGGCTCGCGCGAGGGTCTGCTCTCCGTGTCGTGTTCCATGCGCGTCTCGTGCCCGCTGCGCTTCCTGCCATGCGGAACCCGGCCCGGTTCACGGCTTGTTGGGGTGTACGGGGCGGCTGTGGCCGTTGCCGTGCGGGCCCGGCGCGCGCGTGGGTTGCGGCGCCGCTTCCCGGGTAGCCGCACCACCTCGAAGAGGCCTGACGATGGGGGCGGAACATGAGGACGTGGAGACGGGACCGGAGCGCGGACGGCACGGCGGAGAAGGGCGGTCCCGTGCCCGCCCAGCCTCCCGTGGCACCCGAGCCGCCCCGGGAGGCGGAGGAGCGGCGGGGACCGGGCCGGGCGGTCCGGGTGCTGGTGGCGCTGGTCGGCCTCGTGGGGATGGTGGCGTTCGCGATCGTCCTGGCGAAGCTCACCCTGAACGCGTCGCCGGCGTCCGTGCCTCTCACCCACAGCAATCTGAGGCCGGGCAGTTCCATCCGCGCGTACCTGGAGCAGCCGGCGTTCCTGGAGACGGTGAAGCAGCTCGGTGGCAACGTGCTGCTGGGCGTGCCGTTCGGCGTCCTGCTGCCGCTGCTGTCGCGCAGGACCCGCGGTCTGGTGCGCGTGGCCCTGCTCACGGTGGTGACGATGCTGCTCGTCGAGCTGGTGCAGGGCGCCCTCATCACGGGGCGCGCCTTCGACATCGACGACGTCATGCTCAACACCACCGGCGCGCTGCTCGGCTATCTGCTCATCGGCCGGCGCCTGGGCCGCGCGGTGCACCCCCGCGTCCGGCGCCGGTGGTGGCAGCGGCGCACCGTCCGGGGGAAGGGTGCCGAACGGGCGCTGCCCGTCGACGGATAGGACGGCCGGTCCGGCGGACCGGGAACGGGCGGGTTCCCGGTCCGGGCGCGCGCCGTACGGCCCGGCTCAAGGACCGGCGACGAGCTGTCCGAGTCGCACGGCCAGCCACGGTTTGCGGCCGCCGGCCCGCATCCGGCCGCTCGCGACCGCCTTCCAGGTCGGTGTGCGCCGGAAGGAGACCAGGAGGAAGGTGGCCGGCGCCGCGACGATCCGGCAGTCGTAGGCGCGCGGCGGGGCGTCGCGGGTGACCGTCACCGTTCCGTCGTCGACGACGACCGCGAGGCGCGGGCCGCCCTTGACGGCGAGGTCGAACGCGATGCGCACGCCCCGCGCCCTCACCGGGTCCAGGGCCGCCGCCATCATCGTCGGCATCGACTGCCCCAGGACGAGGCGGACCTCGTCGTCGCCTATCGTCCACGGGAGGCGGGCGCCGCGCGCGACGTCCAGGCCGTGGACGAGCGTCTCGCTGAGCAGCAGACCGGTCACCGTCGCCAGGGTGAACGGCACCTCCCCGTACCAGGGCGCGGAAACCGGGGTGTCCGGGTCGAGCCCTTCGGTGACGCGCAGGAACGTCTCGCCCCGCTCGGCGACGAAGTCGGGCACCTTCACGCGGTCCTCACCGCCGAACAGGGTCACGGACCGCGCGTTCATGGCCGTGATCCGCTCGACGAACGTGCCCTCGCCGGACCTCCCTTCCCCCGAGGAGAGGACGTCGTCCCACTCCACCGCCTCGTCGGGCGAGACGAGGGAGGTGTACGCGAGGTACACGGCCGCCAGGTGCGCGCCGACGTCGCCGACCGTCCACTCGGGGACGCCCGACCCCGCGTCCGGGTCGGGCACGGCCCGCAGCAGCGCGACCAGACGCGGAACCGCGGCGGCGAGCGCGGCGCGGGTCCTCTCGTGCTCGGTGACGGGATCGAACGTCGTGACGGTGCCCATGCCACTCCCCCAAGTCGCTGACGGAGCCGCACATTACCGTCGAGTAGCACGGCTGCGACAGTCCTCGCGCACCACGGATCCCGTGTCCGACCCGGACACCGGGCACGCGCCCCCCGGACAGCGGCAGCGACTACGGCGGATCGGCGGATCACGGTCCCGCCACCCACCGGGCCCGCCCCGGCGCCGCCCTTTCGGCCCAGTGGCGGCCCGGCCGGTGGCGCGATGCCAGCCGGGGCCGGAGCGCCGGGTCCGCGCGGCGCAGCACCGGCGCGGGCCGCGGCCGGAGCGGTCCCGGCCGACTGGCGGGCGGGGCACGCGGAGGGATGATGGAGGTCCGGCCCCGTGAGCGAGGGGCCCGGTGTGACATGGAGGAAACGCTCAAGGCGAGCCCGCGCGGGGATGCCGTGTCGTGTGAGGGAGGCAGAGCACGAGGTGGACGACGAGATCCCGCCCTTCGCACCGGAGTACCGGGGGCTGCCCTTCGCCGGTGAGGCCGCAGGGGCTCTGCTCGACGCCGGGGGCCGGATCATCGGGTGGACGCGCGCGGCGGAGGAACTGCTCTCCCTGTCCGCCGACCGGGCCTGCGGCCTGCACATCGGAGACCTGCTCAAGGACCCGGACACCCGGACTTCCCCGCCGCCCGGCGGGAGGCCGGAGGCCTGGTCCGGCGTGGCCGAGGTGCTCACGGGCAGCGGCGGGGAGCTGAGGGTCGACTTCCAGGTCCTGCCGCTCACGGACGCCGGCGCGTGCGCCGGGGCGTCCCGGTACTTCGTCCTCGCGGCCCCGGAGGGGACCGCGGCCCGGTGGCGGCAGGACCAGGCGTTCACCACGGAGCTGTTCCTCCAGGACCGGCTGGGCCTGGCCGTCTTCGACCTGGACCTGCGGCTGGTCAGGACCAACACCCACCTCCTCCCGTACACCGGGCTCGCGCCGGACCTGCGGGGACGGCGGCTCATGGACTTCCTGTACGCGGAGGACGCGGCGGCCGTCGAGCGGCAGCTGCACGAGGTGCTGCGGACGGGGCTGCCGCTCGTGCGGGCGGAGCAGACGGTCCGCACCCTCCAGGAGCCCGGGGGCGGGGCGGTGATGGCCATCTCGGCGTTCCGGCTCCAGGCGCCCGACGGGCAGGTGTTCGGGGTGACCGCGCTGTTCACGGACGTCACCGAGCTGCGCCGCACCAGCGAGCGCCTCTCCGTGCTGCACCGCGTGACCGCGGCGGTCGGCGGCTCGCTGTCGGTCGTCGGCACCGCCGAGGACCTGGCGGCGGCGCTGGTGCCGGCGGTGGGCGACCTCGCCGTGGTGGAGATCGCGGAGGAGGTGTTCACCGGCGAGGAGCCCACCCCGGCCCCGGACGGGAGCATGCCGCTGCGCCGGACCGCCGTGGCCGGGCACCGGACGGCGGAGGCGCCCCTCGACCACGTCGTCCTGGCCAGGCCCGACGCCCCCGCGGCGCCGGCCGACCCGCTCACCTCGATGACGGTCGCGCTGCGCGCCCGGGGCAGCGTCCTGGGGCGCATGACCGTCCACCGGGACGCCGGGAAACCGCCGTACGAGGCGGCCGACCTGCATCTGCTGCACGAGATCGCCGGCCACGCCGCGCTCGCCCTGGACAACGCCCGCCGCTACACCCGCGAGCACCGCGCGTCGGTGGGGCTCCAGCGGAGTCTGCTGCCGCCCTCGGAGGCGGAGAACGTCGCCGTGACCACCGCCGGGGTCTATCTGCCGGCCGACACCGGGACCGGCGTCGGCGGGGACTGGTTCGACGTCATCCCGCTCTCGTCCGCCCGGGTCGCCCTGGTCGCCGGCGACGTCGTCGGCCACGGGCTCTCGGCCACGGCGATGATGGGGCGGCTGCGGACCGCGGTGCGCACCCTCGCCGACCTCGACCTGGAGCCGGACGAGCTGCTCGTGCACCTCGACGACCTGGTCTCCCAGCTCGGCGTGGAGACCGACGGGAGCGACGAGTCCGACGACGCGACGGGACCGGCCCGGCCCCGGACCGACCCGATCGGCGCGACCTGTCTGTACGCGATCTACGACCCGGTGTCCCGGCGGCTCGCGATGGCCTCCGCCGGGCATCCGCCGCCGGCCGTGGCGGCGCCGGACGGGAGCGTCGCGTTCGTCCCCGTGAACCCGGGGCCTCCGCTGGGCGTGAGCGGGCTGCCCTTCGAGATCGCCGAGGTCGACGTGGAGCCGGGGAGCATCCTCGCCCTCTACACCGACGGCCTGATCGAGAGCCGCGAGCGCGATGTCGACGAGGGCATGGCCGACCTCGCCCACCGCCTCGCGGAGCCGGGCGTCTTCGACACCCCGCTGCGGAGGCTCGGGCGCGAGATCGTCGCCGGCCGTCCCGCGCACCACCTCACCGACGACATCACCCTGCTGCTCGCCCGTACCCGCGCGGTGCCGTCGTACGACCACGTCGTCTGGCCGGTGGACGCCGATCCGGCCGCCGTGGCCGAGGTGCGCGGAGCCGCGGCCCGGCAGCTGGACGACTGGGGCCTGACGGAGCTGGCCTTCACCACCGAGCTCGTCCTGAGCGAGCTGGTCACCAACGCGATCCGCTACGCCGGCGGTCCGGTGGAGGTGCGGCTGATCCGGGCGGGCCGGCTGGTCTGCGAGGTGTCCGACCCGAGCGCCACCCAGCCCCGCATGCGCCGGGCCCTGCTCACCGACGAGGGCGGCCGCGGCCTGTACCTGGTCGCCCAGCTCACCACCCGGTGGGGCTGCCGCTACACGCGGCACGGCAAGACGATCTGGGCGGAGCAGGAGATCCCGGACGGGGCGGACGCGGGGCGGTAGCGGAACCGCGCGGTGGTGGAAACGCGTGGTGGGGGGTGCGCGTCAACCGGCCTTCCCGCGAGGGTCATTCCCTCCCGAACTTATCCGAAACAGATCAAACCGCTGCTACCGTCGGGCGCTCGACAGCTCCCGGCGCGTGATCGGCGCGCCGGGTCCGATCCGGGAGAAGCGCACATGAAGGTACTGATCACCGGCGGGGCCGGGTTCATCGGCTCCACCGTCGCGGCGGCCTGCCTCGACGAGGGGATCGACGTCGTGGTCCTCGACAACCTGTCGGCGGGCCGCGCCGAGTTCGTCGAGGGGCGGACCTGGTACCGCGGCGACATCGCCGACGGGGAGCTGATCGACCGGATCTTCGCCGAACACCCCGACATCCACGCTACCGTCGGGTGCGCGGCGAAGATCGTCGTCCCCGAGTCCGTGGCGCGGCCGCTGCACTACTACACGGAGAACGTCACCAAGGGCCTGGCGCTCCTCGGGCACCTGGTCCGCAACGGCTGCGAGCGCTTCCTGTTCTCCTCGTCGGCCGCGATCTACGAACCGGGGCAGGGCATCACCGAGTCCTCGCCGCTCCGTCCGACGAGCCCCTACGCCCGGACGAAGGCCCACTTCGAGAACGTGCTGGAGGACGTCGCCGCCGGCACGCCGCTGCGCGCGGTCTCCCTGCGGTACTTCAACCCGATCGGCTGCGACCCCGAGTTCCGCTCGGGCCTCCAGGTCAGGCGGCCCACCCACGCCCTCGGCGTGATGATCGACGCCTTCCACGAGGGGCGCCCGTTCCCCGTCACCGGGACCGACTGGGAGACCCGGGACGGTTCCGGGATCCGCGACTACGTCCACGTGCACGACCTGGCGCGCGCCCACGTCGCGGCCCTCCGCCGCTTCGACGCGATCACGTCGCGGGACGCCGGCGGCACTCCGTACCGGCCCGTCAACCTGGGGACCGGGCACGGCACCACCGTCTTCGAGCTGATCCGGGCGTTCGAGAGCGTCACCGGCAAGCCGCTGCCCGTCGAGGTGGCGGGCCGCCGGCCCGGTGACAACGCGGGCGCCTACCCCGACATCGCCCTCGCCCGCGAACTCCTGGACTGGGAGCCGGTCCTCTCCGTGGAGCGGGGCATCGCGGACTCGCTGGCCTGGCACGCCCGCCGCGACCTCGTCCTCGCGGCGGACGCGGACGGCTGACCCCCGGTCACGGGCGGCGCCGGCGCGCCGGCAGGAGCCGGCGCTGCTGCGGCGGGTCCGGTACGGGGACCTCGACGGCGCCCTCGTGGACGGCCCGTTCGGCCGTGTCGTCGTCGACGCCCGCGAAGACCAGGACGTCCCGGGCGACCAGCCGCACGCTCTCCCACACGGTGACCGTGGGGGTGAGTCCGGCGTCCGGGGCGTCCCGGACGGCGTCGAGGACCCGGCGGGTCGCGTGCCGGCGGACCGCGCGGCTGCCGGGCGCCGCCGCGAGCGCGTCCAGGGCGCCCGACAGGGCCCGCAGCGTGGGGGCGAACTCCTGGCGGTGCCGGGTGTCCAGGGCGAGGGCGCGGCGGACGAGGGTGAAGCAGCTGTTGCCGAGCAGGTCCAGGTGGAGCGCGGTGACCGTCTCCCGGGTGAGGTGCTCCCTGCCGCCGCGCCGGTGGAGGGTGCGGCCGGCGACGGCGGCGCTGTCGGTGCGTGCCTGGCCCAGCTCGTCGAGCAGCGCGTAGACCGCGCGCACCTCGTCCCAGGTGCGGGCGGTCCGTTCGTCGTCCCCGGCGTCCATCTCGCGCGCCGTGAGGCCGAGGGCGTCCGCCAGGCCGGACAGGGTGGTGGACTCGGCCTTCCGCAGCAGGGTGAGGGGGTGGACGGGGAAGAGGAGCTGGCTGAAGACCAGGGCGACGGCGCCGCCGATGAGCGCGTCCAGGACGCGGTCGATGCCGGCCTGCTGTCCGGCGGCGACGCAGATGACGGCGCCGACGGCCGCCTGGGCCATGGTGATGCGCCGGCCGTCGAGGACGAGCGCGACGAGGAGCGCGCACAGCACGGCCGCGCCGACGGTGACGGCGCCGTGGCCGAGGAGGGTGAAGGCGAGCTGTCCGACGACGACGCCGCTGATGACGCCGACCAGGACCCGCACGGTGTTGGTGCCGCGCCCGCCCAGGGGGGTGTTGAGGGCGACGAGCGTGGCGATCGGGGCGAACAGGGGGACGTGGTGGTCGATGAGGTCGTCCGCGATCCACCAGGACAGGGCCGCGGCCACGGCCTGCTGGAGCACCGGCCACAGGTTGTCCTCCACGCGCCTGCGGAGCTTGGCCATCGTCCCCTTTCCGCCCGTCTCCCGCCAGACCCTCCGGCGGGGTGCCGGTCCGTCAGACGACGTCCTCGAAGAGGCGCCGTCCCGGCTGGTGCCAGTGCTTCAGCTCGGGGAGCCGGTCGGCCGCCTCCGGGCCCCAGGTGCCGGGGGCGTACGGCAGGGGCGGCTCGGCGGGGTCGAGGACGGGGCCGACGATCCGCCAGCACTCCAGGATCGTGGGGAAGAAGGCGAAGGCCTCGGGGTCGCCGACGACGGCGCCCCTGAGGATGTTCTCGTACGGCAGTTCCTGCCGCCCGAGGACCTTGGCGAAGTCGACGCCGATGGGCACGGTCACCGGACGTTCCACGCCCTCCTCGGGCTTGCGGAGCATCAGGTCGGCCCGGATGCCGGTGTCGCCGTCGATGCGGAAGCGGATGAGGTTGGGCGGGGTCTCCGACACGTCGCCGCCGAAGAGTTCGAGGGGCGGGGTGCGGAGCTGGACGATCACCTCGGTGGCGGTGACGGCCATCGCCTTGCCGCTGCGCAGGTAGAAGGGGACGCCGGCCCAGCGCCAGTTGTCGATGAACAGACGGGTGGCGAAGTACGTCTCGGTGGTGGAGTCCGGCTTGACGCCCTCGACGTCGAGGTAGCCCTCGTACTGGCCGCGGACGGTGGCGGCGGGCTCCATGGTGCGGGCGGCGTGCAGGACCCGCCACTTCTCCAGGCTCTGGGCGCGGGCGTTGGAGACGCTGGGCGGGTCCATCGCGAGGAAGGCGAGGACCTGGAGCAGGTGGTTCTGGACGACGTCGCGCAGGCAGCCGACGGCGTCGTAGAAGGAGCCGCGGTCGGCGACGTCGAAGTCCTCGGCGAGGGTGATCTGGACGTTGTCGACGTAGGAGCGGTGCCAGATCGGGGCGAGGAGGGTGTTGGCGAAGCGGGCGACCATCAGGCTCTCCACGGCGCTGTTGCCGAGGAAGTGGTCGACCCGCAGCAGGTGGCGGTCGTCGAAGCAGGTGTTCAGCTCCTCCTGGAGCGTGCGCGCGGACTCCAGGTCGTGTCCGAACGGCTTCTCGACCACCAGGCGGGCGTCGCGGTTCAGGCCGGCCTCGGCGAGGGCGCGGGCGACGGTGGTGAACAGGGACGGCGGGATCGCCAGGTAGTGGGCGACGAAGCCGTGCCCGGCGACGGCCTCGCGGAGCCGGTCGAAGGTGGCCTTGTCGGTGAAGTCCCCGGTGACGACGGACAGGTTCGCCGCGAGCCGGGCGAAGACCTCCTCGTCGAGGTCCGGGACAGCGGCGGCGACCGCCTCCCGGGCGTGCCGGCGCAGTGCCTCGTCGTCCCAGTCGCCGGCGGCCACGCCGATGACGGGGACGGTGAGCCGGCCGTCCTCGGTGAGCCGGTAGAGGGCGGGCAGCAGCATCTTCTTGGCGAGGTCGCCGGTGATGCCGAAGAGGACGAGGGCGTCGGCCGTCTCCAGGTCGTCGGGGCCGAGGAGGGTGTCGCTCATCGCGAGCGTCCTTTCTGCGGGGATGCGGTCCCCCGGGGGCCGTCGGAGCGGTCCGGGCGGTCCGGCTCGTGCTTGAAGCGGGCGTCGAGGGCCTCTTCGATCTGCCCGGCGTCGCGGCCGCGGGTCTCGGGCAGGTACCGGCCGACGAAGAGGAACGCGAACAGGCAGATCCCCGCGAAGATCCAGAAGGTCTCGCCCTGGCCGATGAGGTTGGCCAGGGGCAGGAAGGCGAGGCTGACGACGAAGTTGGACACCCAGTTGACGGCGGTGGAGAGGCTCGATCCCTCGGCCCGGACGGACGGCGGGAAGATCTCGCCGATCAGCGTCCAGAAGACGGGGCCGAGGCCGCCCGCGAAGGCGGCGATGTAGATCACCATGAACATCAGGGTCAGTTCCGAGTTCATGTCCACCACGAACGCCAGGCCCAGCATGAAGATCGAGACCGCCATCAGGCCGAGCGAGACGAGGACCATGGGCCGTCGTCCCACCCGGTCCACCAGCTTGATCGCCACCAGTGTCATGACCAGGTTGATCAGGCCGATGAAGACCGAGTAGAGGATGGCGTTCGAGGCGTCGAGTCCGGTCTGCTGGATGATGGTCGGCGCGTAGTAGATGATCGTGTTGATGCCGGCGAACTGCTGTACGGCGGCGAGGGTGAGTCCGACGATCAGGGCCGGCCGCACGTCGGGGGCCAGCAGCCGCCGGGTCCCCTTTCCGCCCGCCGCCTCGTTCCGCTTCTGCTTCTCGCGGTCCTCGGCCATGCGCTGCCGGGCCCGCCGGACCAGTTCGTCGGCCGTCGGCCCGTCGGTCAGGGCGGCGATCCCCCGGCGGGCCACGTCCTCCTGTCCGTGGGCGATCAGCCACTGCGGCGACTCGGGCAGCAGCCACAGCGTGGCGGCGATCATGAGGAGGGCGGGGATCGCGCCGACGGCGAACATCGCCCGCCAGGCCTCGTTGCTCGCGAAGGCGAGGTTGACGAGGTACGCGACGAGGATGCCGATCGTGATCATGAGCTGGTTCATGGTGAGCAGCCGGCCGCGGATCTTCGTCGGCGAGATCTCCGAGAGGTAGACCGGGACCGTGGCGGAGGCGGCGCCGACGGAGAGTCCGAGCACGATCCGGCCCACCATGAGGGTCGGGTAGCCGTTCGCCAGGGCGGCGATCGCGGTGCCGACGACGAACACGACGCCGATGAGGCGCAGGGCCCTGCGTCTGCCGAGCCGGTCGGCGAGGCGGCCCGCCGAGGTGGCGCCGACCACGGCGCCGATGAGCAGGACGCTGACCACGCTGCCCTGTTCGAAGGAGTTGAGGTCGAAGTCCTTCTTGATGTAGAGCAGCGCGCCGGAGACGACGCCGGTGTCGAAGCCGAACAGGAAGCCGCCCAGCGCGATCGCGGCGGCCCAGAGGGTGATCCTCCGTATGCCCTCCGGCGCGACCTCGGTGAGCGGACCGTGGGTCCCCGGTTCTCTGGAAAATCCCTGGACCATGCGACGCCCTCGTCTCCCGGACGCGCGCCTTCCCGACGCACGTCTCCTCGGTGGTCTTCGCGATCATCGTCACCGCACGGCGGCGGTGACGACATCTGTGCGGGCGATCGGGTGAACGGGAGGGCGCGTCGGGTGTCGGTGGGAGGCCGTAGGTTGGGGCCGACCCGGCACCGACCGGCAGCACACGCGAACAGGACGATCCGCATCGTGGGAATCCCCTCCGCCGAGCACGGCGTTCCGCTGACCGACCGCGTCATCGCCTCCGTCCGCGCCGATCCCGGGCGGCCGGTGCTGGACCACGACGCGTGGGCGGGGCCCTGGCTGGCGGGAGCGGCGGAGCCGCTGGACGACGGCGTGCTCGCGGCGGCCGTGTTCCCCAGCGGGCGTCCGCTGCCGCCCAGTCTGCGCCGGTGGCTGGCGTTCGACAGCGGTCTGCTGCGCCGGTTCGGCTGGTTCGACTCCGGGTCGCGCTTCATGCCGCGGACGCTCGGGCGGATCGGCCGGGACGAGTTCGGCGACGGCTGGGGAGCGCCGTTCGAGGCGCTGTCGGAACGTTTCGACGAGTGCTTCCTCCTCCCCGGCGGTTCCGACTCCCGCCGGGTCCTCGCCACGGGTGAGCCGGACGCGTTCGGCGAGTACCCGGTGTTCGCGCTCGACGTGGACGACCTGCCGTGCGTCGAGCTGATGTACCCGGGGCTCGACGTCCACCTGGCGGACACGGCGGGCCTCGTCGTACGGCCGGAGGGCGGCTACTCCTCGCTCGCCTCGGATCCCGTGTACGGCCCGCGGATGCGGACCCACGCGCGGAACGTCTTCGCCGGGAGGTTCCACGAGGAGTGCCTGGACTGGCCGGACGCGTGAACCGGACCGGCCGGCGCGCGGGCCCGCGACCCCGGGCCCGGCCGTGATCCGCCGGAGGGGCCCTATCCGACGGCGGGGACCTGGGTGACGAGGCCGAAGGCGTTGTGGACGATCCGCACGCGCCTCTCGTTGTAGTCCATGGTGACCATCGCGCCCTCGGGGACGTGCACGATCTCCAGGTCGGGCCGGTCGCGCAGGATCACCCGCTCGGCCCAGGCCTTCGGCAGCCCGAGGGTCTCGGGCCAGCTGGTGCGCTCCCCGGCGGGGTCCGTCGTACGGGCGCCGGGCAGGGCGGCCGCGTCGAGGACGGCGGGGGCCGCGGCGGCGGTGGTGGCGGTGGCGTCGGCGGTCTCCGGGGCCGCGGTGGCGGCGGCCGGAGCGATCAGGGCAGTGGCGGAGGCGGCGGCGAAGGCCGCCAGAAGCATCTTCTTCACGTCCGACAGAACGATTCTCCGCTCCGGCGGTCACCGCGTACGGGCTCCCGGTCGCCTGTACGGCCCATCCGGCGGCGCCTCCGGGCGGGCGCCGCCGGACGGGTCCGGGCGTCAGATCCGCGTCGAGAGCGGGACCGTGATCTGCTTCAGCCAGCGGCCGGCCGCGAAGTCCCGCGCCCTGACGACGACGCGGTCGTGGAAGACCTCGACCTGGAGCCCCTGGTTGAACGTGCCGGGGACGGAGACCTCGCCGCCCTTGCCGTCGTCCGTGAAGCCCGTCTGCACGGCCCCCGTGTTGACGACGGAGAAGCCGTCCAGGTTGGCGGTGCCGGGGACGACCCTGCGGACGTACCAGTCGGACAGGGCGAGGTCCCAGTGGGTGTGCCCGCAGAAGAGGAAGACGTCGCGGTGGCGGCCGAGGATCCCGAGGAGCCGGTCCGCCTGGAGGTAGTCGCGGTAGTACAGCCGGTTGTGGCTGCCGGAGACGGTGTTCGGGAGCGGGTGGTGGGTGACGACCATGACGGGCTTGCGGCGGCGCGCCCAGTACGCGAGGCGCTGTTCGAGCCAGGTGAGCTGCGCCTCGCTCAGCCACACCTCGTCCCAGAGCTTCGGGTCGTGGTAGTGCATGTACTTCTCGGTGCCGAGGCTCAGCACCGGGATGCCGCCGAAGGAGTGCTCGGCGTGCACCGTGTTGCGGCGGGCGAAGCGGTAGAAGCTCCGGAAGAGGGAGTCCTCGGTGGTGCCGTTGGGCCAGGTGTCCTGCGCGAGGGTCGACGGGTCGCGCCACTTGGGCACGTAGAACTCGTGGTTGCCGATGGCCCAGGCGACCGTACGGGCGTGGGTGTGGCGCGCGAGTTCGGCGGAGACCTCCGCGTACTCGGCGTCGTAGCCGCGCGGGGTGATGTCTCCGGCGACGGCGAGGCCCGAACTCCGGGGGTTGGTCCGGTTCATGTCCTCCAGGGCCACTCCGAGGTCCTGGAGGTCGCCCTGGATGTCGCTGATGACGTTGAAGGCGGTGACGGGCCGCCCCGGGCCGGCGTGCGCGGGCGTCGCCGCGCTCGCCGGGGCCGGGGAGACGGCGACCGCGCCCACCGCGCCCGTCGCGGCGGTGAGGAGAGACCTGCGATCCACAGAGGGTTCCTTCCGGTTGCGGCGGTGCCGCCGACGGGCCCCCGCCCCGGCGTCGGCGCCTGCCCGGGCGCCGCGCACACGCGTCCGGGGCACCGCCCTTCGAACTGGACCCGTTATACGTACGCGACCTTGTTGGACCGCCGTCCGGCTCCGGGTGTCCGGGGCGTGAACGCGTTCCGGCGGGGAGGCGCCGACACGCGCTCACGCCGGGATCACCCGGCCCTTGGGGGCGGGGACGGCGAAGAAGGCGAGGACCGCGAGGGCCGCCGCGAGCAGCAGGGCGCCGGACAGCGCGACCAGTTGCGGGCCTTCGCCGATCCCGGCGACGAGTGCGGCCGCGACGAGGACGCCGGGACGGCCGGGAGGGCCGCGGCCGGGAGCGCGGCCTGCACGAGGGCGCCGGCCCAGAGGATCGTGCCGGGGCGGGCCCGGTCCCGGGCGCCGATCGTGTCGGGGAGGCTCAGCCGGGCCCGTCGCCCAGTTCGCTCCTGACGGCCTCGCCCACCAGGCCGCGCAGCCAGGCGTGGGCGGGGTCGGCCTCGTAGCGGGGGTGCCAGGCGAGGGAGAGCCGCAGGGTCGGCAGGTCGAGGGGGATCGGGAAGGTGACCAGGCCGAAGCGGCGGGCCGTGGCCGAGTGGACGTGCTCTCCGAGGATGCCGACGAAGTCGGTGTCGAGCAGGGCGAGGAGGGCCGAGGCGAAGGTCGGGTAGACGGCCACGACCCGCCGTGTCAGGCCGTGTTCGGCCAGGGCCGTGTCGATCGGGCCGGTGAACCGGCCCCGGCGCGAGTGGTTGAGGTGGTCGGCGGCGGCGAACCCGGCGAGGGTGACCCCGCCGTCCAGGAGCGGGTGTCCGGCGCGGACGACGCCCACGAAGCGGTCCTCCAGGAGCGGTTCGATCCGGGTCTCGGGGCCGGTGCCGGCGATGTGGCCGAGTTCCAGGTCGGCCAGGTCCTCACGGAGGAACTGCACGTCCTGCGGCCCCTCGCCAAGGAACCGGAGGGAGACGCCCGGGGCCTCGGCGCGCATCCGGGTCAGGAGCGGCGCGCCGAGGCGGACGACCAGGGACTCGTCCGCCTGGACGGTGAAGACCCGTTCGAGGAGGGCCGGTTCGATCGCGCCGGCCGGTGCGAAGACGGCCCGGGCCCGTACGACCAGTTCGTGGACCTCGGCCCGTACGGCCAGGGCGCGCGGGGTGGGGACCATGGACCGCCCGGACCGGACCAGTACGGGGTCGCCGAGGGCGCGCCGGATGCGGCCGAGAGTGCGGCTCATCGCGGGCGACGACAGGTTGAGCCGGTCGGCGGCGCCGCCGACGCTGCCCTCCTCCAGGAGGGCGTCCAGGGCGACCAGCAGGTTCAGATCCAGATTCAGATTCAGTTGCATGGCGTGCACTTATCTCTTCGCGAAGTTGCATTTGAAGGCAAGTCCGGTGCGACCCTACCGTGGCGGTGCGGCTGGCCGGCCCCTCTCCTCACCTTCGGTCCTTCTCCGGTTCTCCACCGGTCTCTTCGAACGAAAGATCCTTCCCATGCTCCTGGATGAAGTGCGTTCCTCGCCGCGTCCCGCCGGCCGCCGGACCGTGTACGCCGTCATGGCGGCGTGCTCCGTGCTGGTGGTGTCGCTGGTGGCGGCGGTCAACCTGGCGGTCCCGAAGCTGGCGGCGAGCACGCTCGCGCCCTCCCCGGGCCAACTCCTCTGGATCGTCGACGCCTACGTGCTGGTGTTCGGCTGCCTGCTGATCCCCGCCGGCGCGCTCGGCGACCGGTACGGCCGCAAGGGCGCGCTGCTGACCGGTCTCGCCCTGGTCGCGGCCGGCGCTCTGGTCTCCGCGGCGGCTCCGGGCGTGGCCGTCCTGCTCGCGGGCCGGGTCGTCACCGGCGCCGGAGCGGCGCTCGTCATGCCGGCCACCCTGTCGCTGATGCTGGAGGTGACCGAACCGGCCGGACGGCCGCAGGCGGTCGCCGTCTGGACGGCCGCGACCGGCGTCGCTGGTGTCGTCGGGAACGTCGGCGGGGGCCTGGCCCTCCAGTACCTGCCGTGGCAGGGCCTGTTCCTGTCGGTCGCGCCGCTCGCCGCCGTTCTCGGCCTCCTCGCGGCCCGTTTCGCCCCGCGCGGCGAACGGCGGCCCGCGACCCCGGACCCGGTCGGCTCGGTCCTGCTCGTCGCGGGCGTCGGGGCCCTGCTGTACGGGATCGTGGAGGGGCCCTCGTCCGGCTGGGTCTCCGTGCCGGTGGTCGGCGGACTGCTCGCGTCGGCCGCCCTGCTCGCGCTGTTCGCGGTGTGCTCGCTGCGCTCGGACCGTCCGCTGCTCGACCCGCGCGTCTTCCGCGCCCGCAGGCTGCGGGCCGGTTCCCTCGGCGTCGGGGCCGCGTTCTTCGGCCTGTTCTCCCTCTTCTACGTCAACGCCCAGTACCTCCAGTACGCCAAGGGGTACTCGCCGCTGGTCGCGGGCTGCGCGATCGTCCCGCTCGCGGTCGGCATGATGGTCGCCTCG
The DNA here is from genome assembly GCF_040702165.1 of Streptomyces sp. NPDC086147. Lineage (NCBI taxonomy): Bacteria > Bacillati > Actinomycetota > Actinomycetes > Kitasatosporales > Streptomycetaceae > Streptomyces > Streptomyces sp. NPDC086147. Next base: position 152,207 of record NZ_JBFBJO010000013.1, read on the forward strand.
CGCCACAGCGTCCGGCTGGCCGCCCGCTTCGGCGACGGCGTCGTCGCCGTCGGGCTGGCCGGCATCGTCGGAGGGCTCGTCCTGATGTCCTTCGCCACCGCCTCCACCCCGTACCCCCTCTACGCCCTCTGTCTCCTGGTCCTCTCCGTGGGCATGGGCCTGTGCGTGCCCGTCCTCTCGGCCGCCGTCATGACCTCCCTGCCGCAGGCCCGGGCGGGTCTGGGGTCGGGCCTGAACGGCGCGGCCCGTGAGATCGGCAGCGCGCTGGGCGTCGCCGTCATGGGGACGTCCCTCTCCTCGCACGGCTCGGAGGTCTTCTCCGCCGCGATGTCCTTCGGCTTGCGGGTCGTCGCCGGGATCGTCCTGGCCGTGTCCTTCGTCACCCTCGTGTGGTGGCGCGGCGGTGACGGGGCGCCGGAGACGGCCCCGGCGGGGTGGTCCGGGGAGGTCGGACGCGGTCCTGTGGGGTGATCCGGGCACGTCGGACGCGGTCCGGCGAAGTGGTCCCGGCACGTCGGAGGCGGTCCGGCGGGATGTTTGGGGTGCCGGTCGACGGTCAGGCGTGTCGACGAACCTGTTCGACTCATCGACTGGGGAGCACATGGAGAGCGTTCTTCGGCTGGCGGCGTCCGTCGGCGGCTCGGCACTCGTGGCGTTCGTCGTGGTCCGCGCGGCGGACGTGCTGGCGCGCCACGCGGACGCACGTCACCACGAGACACCCTTGTGGGGGCTGCTGCGCCGCTGCCGTACGCCCTTGTTCGTCGTCCTGCTGACCGCCCTGCTGCGCTGGACCTACCCGGCGTCGACCTTCGCCGTGCTGGAGGAACACGCCCAACTGGTGGGCCACGTCCTGCTGCTGTGCCTGATCGGCGGCGGTGCCTGGCTGACGATCCGGGCGGCCTCGGCCGTCGTCGAGTCCTCGTACGCGCGCTACGCCGTGCGGGCGCGGGACGCCGCGCGGCTGCGCCGGGTCCGTACCCAGGTCACGCTGATCATGCGGGTGGTGTCGGTCGCCGTCGGGGTGCTCGCCGCCGCCGTCGCCCTCGTCACCTTCCCCTCCTTCCGCACGCTCGGCACGTCCCTGCTCGCCTCGGCCGGCATCATCGGCATCGTGGCGGGCGTGGCGGCGCAGTCGACGCTCGGCAACCTCTTCGCCGGTTTCCAGATCGCCTTCGGCGACATGGTCCGCATCGGGGACACGGTCGTCGTCGACGGCGAGTGGGGCATGGTGGAGGAGGTGACGCTGACCTTCCTCACGGTCAGGACCTGGGACGAGCGCCGGGTGACGCTGCCCGTCTCGTACTTCACCTCGCGGCCGTTCGAGAACTGGTCGCGGGGCGGGGCGCAGATGACGGGGTCGGTCTTCGTCCACTGCGACCACTCCACGCCCGTCGCGCTGATGCGGGCCCATCTGCGCGAGTTCCTCGCCACCTGCCCGACCTGGGACGAGCGGGGCTGGGACCTCGCCGTCACCGACACCTCGCCGACCTCCATCACGGTCCGGGCGATCGTGACCGCCAAGGACGCCGACGACCTGTGGACGACCCGCTGCGCCGTACGGGAGGAGCTCGTGCGCTGGCTCGCGCGGGAGCACCCGGGCGCCCTGCCGAAGGTCGTCACCGCTTCCGTGCCCGGCGAGCCGGACGAGAGGGCGGCCTGATCCCCCGCGCGTCCGGGCGGCGGCTCAGAGGACGACGTGCGGGTGGTCCGGAGCGAGGTGCCGGACGGCGGTGCGCTCCGCGTGCGGGGCGAGCAGGTCGCGCAGTTCGTCCGCGGCGGTGTCGAGGAGCCGGCCGTCGTGGTCGGCGCGGAGGGTCTCCAGGGCGAAGACGACGCGGGTGGAGTCCTCGGTAACGCGGGTGCGGTGGGCGTCGCGGTGGTTCCAGTGGCGGGTGAGGATCCCGGCGGCGTCCGCGTAGACGATCTCGCCGGGCCGGGGGGTCTCGACGGTGTCGGGCTCGCCGAGCGGGGTGAAGGCCTCGGTGCCGTGGGCGGGGCGGATGTCGACGTCGCCGGTGACGTGGTCGAGGTCGAAGGCGCCGGCGGGCAGGCCGTGGCGGACGGAGACGGTGTTGTAGGAGTCCACGGCCGGGTTGATCCGCGGCAGGGCCCCCTTCTTGGCGAGACGGCGGCCGAGTGCGTCGACGCTGGGGCGGACGCGGCGGGGGTTGGTGCCGAAGGAGCGGTACGCGGCGTGCCAGGCCTCGATGCGGGGGTCGGTCTCGCCGGCGGGGAGCCAGGTGCCGTCGGCGAGCCGCCGTTCGAGCTCGGCCACGGCTTCGGCGGTGCGGGGCCAGGGCGCGCGGCCGCGCAGGCCGGTGGCGGTGACCAGGGCGATGCGGGTGCCGGGGAAGGCCTCGGCGACGGCGGGGGCGAGGCGGAAGGCGGTCATGGGGTTTTCCGTTCCGTGCGGGGGCGAAGGCGGTCTTCGTACGGGACGTCCCGGCCCTCAGGCCAGGGCGAGGAGGCCGACGGCGACGGCGGCCGCGCCGAGGCCGACGAGCTGGCCCCGGTGGATGCGCTCGGCGAGGACACCGCGGGCGAGCAGGACCGTGCCGGCCGGGTAGAGGGCGGTGACCACGGCGACAACGGCGAGGTCACCGCCGCGGACGGCGAGCAGGAAGAGCAGGTTCGCCACGGAGTCCAGCGCTCCGGCGGCGGCCGAGACGGCGTACGCGGGCTTCTCGGGGCCCAGCCTGCGGTACATCAGCCCGGCGGCGGCCAGGGTGACGGCCGAGGAGACCGCCCGGCCCACGATCAAGGGGGCCACTCCGCTGTCGGAGGGCGCCTGGTGGAGGAAGACCAGCTGGAGGGCGATGGCTGCGCCCGCGCCGAGGGCGAGCAGCAGGGCCGTACGGGAGGGGCGGACGGCTCCGGCGCCGTGCCCGGCACTGACGAGCACCACCGCCGCCAGCGCGAGCGGCAGGCCGAGGAGGCCTGCGGCGCCCAGGTGCTCGCCCTGGAGCAGGCCGACGCCGACGGGGAGCACGGCGGACACCAGGGCGGTCACGGGCGACAGGATGCTCATCGGGCCGATGGCCAGGGTCCGGTAGAGCAGGGCGAACGCGGCGGCCGAGGCGACGCCGGACGCGGCTCCCCAGCCGAGGGCGCCGGGGCTGAACGAGGCGCCGAGGAACGGCCACAGCAGCAGCTCGACCGCGAGGGAGGCGGGGGCGGCGACCATCACGGTGCGCAGGACGTGGGCCTTGCGGGCTCCCAGGCCGCCGAGGAAGTCGGCGCAGCCGTAGGCGAGGGAACTGCCCAGGGCCAGCAGCAGAGCGATCACGAAAACATCCTTGCCTTCTCAACAGAACGACCGAACCGTACAACGAACCGACCGACACGTGTCAACCGATCGACCGGGCGGTACATTCCAGTGATCCGCTCACGAAAACCGGGCGGAGGCCGGACGGGGATCGGGAAGGGTGATCGAATTTTGGCCGAGACAGAGGCGGCCCTGCGGACGCTCGCGCACAACGTCAGGACGGCCCGCGTCCGCGCGGGCCTGTCCCTCGACGAGCTCGGACGGCGCGCCAAGGTCAGCAAGGGCGCCCTGGTGGGCCTGGAGAAGGCCCAGGGCAACCCCAACTTCGCCACCCTGGTCCGGCTGGCCGACACTCTCGGGGTCTCGGTGTCCGCCCTGATGGAGGGCCCGGCGGAGGGCCGCGTCCGCGTGGTGGACGCGGCCGGCGTCGCACCACTGTGGACCGGCGAGCAGGGCGGCGAGGCCCGGCTCATGCTGACGACCTCGGGCCCGGCGCCGGTCGAGGTCTGGCGCTGGCGGCTGGAACCGGGCGAGGAGTACCCCAGCCACCCCCACCAGGCCGGGGTCGTCGAGACCGTCAGCGTCGCCTCGGGCCGGATGACCCTGGTCGTCGACGGCGTCGAGCACCCCGTCGGCACCGGCCAGACCGCCGCCTTCGACGGCGACACCACCCACACCTACCGGGGCGCCGGCACCGACACCTGCCACCTGATCATGACGGTCCACCTGCCCCCGGGCCCGGCTTCCACGTCCTGAGGGGCGCCGACCGGAGCCGCCTTCCCGTACCGGCGCGTACCGACCGGACCGGCTTTCGCCGACAAACGGGTACAGGACGGCCGATGGTGCGGGAGCATGCACGGAAACGGGACACGGCACGGTTTCGGGGGGATGCGTGGACAAGCAGGGTCGCGTGGACGCGGTGGACGCGGAGATGGCTTCCCGCCTCCTGCCCGACACGGTCGTAAGGGCGCTCAGCCGGTGGTGGGACGCGAACGAGGCGACGCACAAGGACGGAACACCCGGCGCACACACGGTCCGCTACACACCGGCCCGGTGGGCCGGGACCGCCCCCTGGCCCTCACGACTGGCACCCGTGACCGGGACCGGTGACGCGGAGGTCAGCGGGCAGGGGTGGCGGCGGCGGTCGCCGACGCGCTGGAGCGGGAGGCGTTCCGGGAGGCGCTGATCGCGACGTATGTATGGGGGAAGGGCAAGCGGGGCACCCAGGGCGGAAGCGGACCTTCGACCCTGCACAAGATCCTGGCGGTCGACGACCTGAACGCGGTGCTCGCGGACGCGGTCACCGCGCTGCGCGAAGCCGGGGCACGGGAAGCCTACGCCGGGCTCCTCGGAAGGGGTAACGGTCTCGGGCCCGCGTTCTCGACCAAGTTCCTGTACTTCGCCGGGCAGGCCCTGCCGCCCGCGCAGGGGCCGGCGCCGCTCATCCTGGACAGGGTCCTGGCGGAGCGCCTCCACCACCTGGCCGCCGCGGTCGGCCGGGAGACCGGCATCGACCCCGACGGGACGGCGACGGCCCGGGCGTGGAAGCGGTCGAACTGGTCGCCCCACCGTTACGGGGTCTACCTCTCCTTCATGGAGGCGTCCGCCCGCCAGTTGGCGGACACGAAAAGCTGGCCCTCCCGCGCCCGTCCGGACCTCCTCGAACGCGCTCTGTTCGCGACCGACTTGGCGACGCACGCCTGACCGGCCTCCGTCGCCTCCGAAGGCGTGGACGACCCACTCCCGCACCCCGGCCCCGAAGATGGGTGGCGACACCCATGACGCGAAGGGCCCGTTGGGTCAAGCTGTCCTCGGTCGAGAGCGTCGTCGCAGGTCAGATCGTTCGAGGACGGGACGGGGGCGGCGCGCGTCCGGTCCGTGGGGCGGGCGACGCACCACGGCGTTCGTCCCCTTCCGCCCTCGCGTTCCGTCCGTTCCTTCCGGAGAAGCCCCGATGCTCGTCCTCATCGCCCTCTCGGCCGTCGCCGTGTTCGGCTCGCTCGTCCTGTGCACCGTGACCGTCGCGCGGATGCGGGAGCTTCCGGCGTGGCGGCGGTTCCTCCCCCTGAGCCTCTTCCTGGTCGCGCTGGCCGCGAGCCTCCTGCGGGCCGTCGACGTCCGCGAGATCGCCGACGCGACCGCCTTCCCCCTCAACGCGGCGGCCGTCCTCCTGTCCGTGCGCGAGATCCGCGCCCGGCGGCGCCGGAACGCGGCCGAGGTCTCCTAGGGCCCGTCCGGCCATGAGCCGCTGGACGGGGGACGGGGGCGTACTCCCCCGGACGGCACGGCAGTTCGGGGTGGACTTACTAGGACGTCCAACTATATGTTCGTGGCACAAGGTCCGCGGTGCAGGGAAGCCGGCGTGAATCCGGCACGGTCCCGCCACTGTGACCGGGGAGCGTGCTGCCGTCCACACGTCACTGACGAGGTCCGTCGGGAAGACGGGCGGCACGCGGGGATCCGGGAGTCAGGATACCGGCCGCGGAGCGTTCCGTGTTGTCCACGAGGATGGAGCAGACACGCATGGCACCGGTCCGTACCCACGACCCTGGTGATCCGGCGGAGCGAGCGGCGACCCCCGCGCTCACCTACTGATCTTTTCGTTAGTTCGATGGGTATGGCGGCCGTGCTGGTGGGATCCTGGTGTGGTGTCTTTCAAGCCTTCGTCTGTGGTTCCTCCTTTGACGCGGCCGCAGTTGGCCGAGG
>NZ_JBFBJO010000014.1:0-150470 GCF_040702165.1 Streptomyces sp. NPDC086147
ACAATCCCGCTGGTCTTGGCGGCGTTCTCTCAGTAGATGCTGGAACCCGTCGCCGTCTCTTGGGCCGGGTCGACCGCCCCGCCCCAGCCCCTCCGCGGCTCTCGGGGAGTTGTTCGTGACCCGTGGGGACCCACTCGTCCTGAACGAGGCGATCAGCCCGAGCCGAGAGGCCATCGCGGCCACCCCGGCCCGACACCGAGCGGGCCGGGCGACTTTCCGGGCTGGGTGTGTTCCTCCGGTGGCAGTCCACGGTGTCGTCCTCGCCGACCCTGCTCGACGAGGCGATCGAGCTCGGGCGCCAAGCGGTTGCCGGTACTCCCGACCGCCACCCGAACCTGGCGCTTCACCTCTCCGATCTGGCGGCCACGCTCACCGAACGCTTCACCCGCACCGGCAGCTCGAAGGACCTGAACGAGGCGGTCGACATCGTGCGAACGGCCGTCGTGGCCACCCCGGTCGACCATCATGAACGCCTGCCGATGCAGATGAACCTGTCCTGGGCTTCAAGGGGGCGATACCTGCTCGCGGGAGCCGTGGAAGACCTGGAAGAAGCGCTCGCGGCAGCGCACCAGGCGGCCGAGGCCACTCCCGCCGACGACGGTGATCTGGCCTCGCGGCTCTCCGGCCCGGGGGCAGCGCTGACGAATCGGTTCAAACGCATGGGCCGCCGAGCGGACCTGGACGAGTCCGTGTCCGCCTTCCGTGGGGCCCTGCGAGCCGCCTCCCGCTCCGGCGCCCACGCCATCGGTCTGGTCAACCTCGGCAGAGTCCCGTTCGCCGGTTACGAGGCCACGGGCGACGCGGAATACCTGACCGAGGCGCTGGACACGGCGAGGAGGGACGTCGAGCCCACCTGCGAAAACGCGTGTACAGAGTCCTCCACGACCCGTACCGCTCCGGCACATCACGCCACGCCGACCCCGTCCCCAGCTTCCACACGATCCCGTTCAGCACCCGCCGGTCGTCCAGCCGCGGCCGCCCCGAAGACGACCGCGGCAACAACCCGGACAGTACTTCCCACTCCACATCCGTCAGCTCATGACGACGCACCATACCGACATGATCCCCCACCAGAACCCTTTGAAGACACTGCCTAGTACTGCAACGGTGTTTGTCGTGACGGTTTAGCAGGTGGTTCGTTGGTCTGGTCATGGGTGGGGAACTGTCTGATGCCCGGTCGTGGGCGGGTGAACTGAAGACTCTGCACGAGCGGTTCGTTCACCGTTTCGCCAGGTCGGAGCCTCGTGAGTCGGCGCTCGCGTATATGCGGGGGTTGATCGCTCCGCTGGAGCGGAAGAACGGCTGGACGCTGGCGGAGGAGGCCGGGCATGCGGGTCCGGACCGGATCCACCGGTTGCTGAACCGGATCGACTGGGACGCGGACGAGGTCCTGGACGACGTGCGTCAGTACGTCGTCGAGTACCTGGGCGACCCGGATGCGGTGCTGATCGTGGACGACACCGGTTTCCTGAAGAAGGGTGTCCGCTCGGCCGGGGTCCAGCGGCAGTACTCCGGCACGGCCGGGCGGACGGAGAACTGCCAGGTCGGGGTCTTCCTCGCCTATGCCACCGGCCGCGGCCGCACCCTGATCGACCGGCGCCTCTACCTGCCGACGTCCTGGACCGATAACCGGGAAAGGTGCCGTCAGGCCGGCATCGGGGACGAGACCGTCTTCGAGACCAAAGTCGCGATGGCCCGGGCGATGGTCCGCCGGGCGATCGAGGAGAAGATCCCGTTCGGGTGGGTGAGCGCGGACGCCGGCTACGGCTACTCCAAGAGCTGGCGGACCGAGCTGGAGCGGGCGGACGTCTTCCATGTCATGGCCACCACCCGACACGACACCGTCGTCACCCGCTGGGCCCTCGACCACCCCGTTCACGACCTGTTCCACGATCTGCCCAGGCAGAAGTGGAAACGCCGGTCCTGCGGGGACGGCTCGCACGGGCCCCGCGTGTTCGACTGGGCACGGGTCGAGGTCCGGCCCTGGCGCCGGGACGACCGCCGGCACTGGGTGATCGCCCGCCGCAGCGTGAGCCGGCCCGAGGAGATCTCCTACTACATCGCCTACTGCCCCGCCGACACCACTGTCGACCAGCTCATCCATGTCGCCGGCAGCCGGTGGGCGGTCGAGGAGTGCTTCCGGACCGCGAAACAGGAATGCGGCCTGGACCACTACCAGGTCCGCCGTTATCCCGGCTGGCACCGCCACATCACCCTGGCCATGGCCGCCCACGCCTGCCTGACCGTCCTGCGGGCCCGCGAGCTCGACACCGGCAAAGCAGAAACGGGTCCTCCGGCCTCGTCCCGCTGAGCCTTCCCGAACTCAGACGTCTGATCAACCGCCTCACCCACCGGCGACCCGCCTCGCTCGACCACGTCCTGCACTGGTCCCACTGGCGTCGCCGACGACAGCACCAAGCCCGGATCAGCCACTACCGACGACGAGGCCACACACCACCCGAACCTGCCCAACCATCAGGACATACACCGTTGCAGTACTAGGGCGTGTCCGTACCCGATCCGCCGGGCAGGCCTTAAACCTTCCGAGCCCTTTCGGCTTCGTCGCGGGTACGAGCTGCGGCTGCGTGATCGCCGGCCAGAGAGTGTGCTTCGGCCAGGGTGTCGAGACCGGTGGCCAGCCATCTGCTGGAGCCGATTTGTCTCCAGAGCGTGATGGCCGCCTCGGCGCGCCTGCGGGCCGGTGCCGGGCGGCCCGCCGCGAGCTGTGCTTCGGCCAGTGCGTACAGTGCTGCCGCCTCGCCCCAGAGGTTGCCGAATTCCCGATAGGTCCACAGGCTTCGGGCCAGTAGGCGGCGTCCTTCCCGATGTCTGCCCTGCCGGTTCAGGACGTCCCCGAGCCAGCATGCCGCGTGTGTGGCGCTGAGGCGGTCGCCGAGGTCCTCGCTGATCGCGGCGGCTCGCCGGTAGGCGTCGGCGGCGGCCGGGTAGGCGCCGAGTGCGCGATGGCTTTGACCCAGGCACCGCAGCGCCTGGGCTTCCCCGGGCCCGTAGCCTGCGGTCCGGCTGATCCGCAGGCATGTCGTGAACCGCGCGATGGCGGCTTCGACACGTTTTTGCTCGAGGTCGATGACGCCGAGGCCGTTGGTGGCGTAGACGAGGCAGTTGACGTTGCTCGCCGCTTCGGCGAGTTCGGCGGCTTCTTCGAAATGGACGGCGGCGGTGGCGTACTGGCCGAGAAGCCGGTGCACATAGGCCAGCCCGGCCGTGGCACTGGCCCGGTATGTGGGTCCCTCGCCCTCGGTGAGCAGCAGGGCTTGCTCGAAGTGGTTCACCGCTTCCGGATAGCGGTCGAGGATGGTGGTGAGTTCGCCGAGGCAGCGGTGGACCTTCGCGGCGCTGTGCCGGTCGCCGTTGCCGAGGGCCGCTTCGAGTGCCCGGTTCTGAAGTCTCTCCCAGTCGTCGAAGTGGCTGCCGACCTGGAAGAGGGTGGTGAGGGCGGTGGCCAGACCGGCGGCGGGTGCGACACCTTCCGTTGTGTCCAGAGCCCGTTCTGCCACGTCGATGAGGAAGTGGCGTTCGTCGTTGAACCAGGCGAGGGGATCGGCCAGCAGTTGATCGGCATCGGCCTCGGTCAGCCGCCAGGAGGCCAGATCCAGCTGCGAGATGCCTTGGAAGTCGACGCTGAGGGTGTCCGCGGCGAGATCGGCCAAGTGCAGGCTCGCCCCGAGCAATCGGGCGAGCGCTGCCGCGCGATCCCGCTCCGGGACGTCCGGTTCCGTGCGCTCCTTGGCGAACAGCCTTATCAGATCGTGGAGTTGATAACGGATACCGGTCCTGTTCACCGAAGCGACCTGCGCCAGGTGCACCTCGACCAGGTCATCCAGGACGGCCTCCGCTTCGGACAGGGTCGCGTCCAGCAGCGCGGCCAGCGCCCATGCGGCGAAGTCCGGCCCGGGCAGCAGGGCGACCGTCCTCAGAGCGTGCTGCGTCGCTGTGGACATCTGCTGGTAGGTCAGTTCGAGGCTGGCCCGTACGGCGATGTGGCCGACGGCCAACTCGTCGAGCTTGCGTTGCTCGTCGGCGAGGGCGTGCGCCACTCTGGCCAGGGGCCAGTGCGGTCGGGCGGCCAGCCGTGCCCCGGCCACCCACACCGCCAGGGGAAGGCCACCGCAGGTTTCCACGATGGAACGCGCCGCCCTCGAGTCGGCGTCGGTCCGGCCCGGGCCGATCATCTCGCGCAGCAGGTCGAGTCCCGTCGCAAGGTCCAGTACGTCCAGGGAGAGCCGGCGACCGCCCAGTTCCGCCATCGTCGTCCGGCTGGTGACGATGGCGGCGCAACGCACGCCGCTGGGCAGGAGGTCACTCACCTGTCGGGCATCGGCGGCGTTGTCCAGGACGACGAGTGTCTGCCGTTCTGCCAGCAGGGTGCGGTAGAGATGGACGCGGCCGGTCATCTCCGCGGGTACGGCACCGCCGGGGATGCCGAGCGCGCGGAGGAAGGCGCCGAGGACCGTGAACGGTTCGGCCGGATCGTCGCCGAAGCCCCTCAGGTCCGCGTGAAGCTGGCCGTCCGGGAAGCCGGAGGCGAGCAAGTGCCCCGTCCGTATCGCGAAGGCGGTCTTGCCCACTCCTGCAGGGCCGGTGACCAGCAGTGTCGCCGAACCGGGCCGTTCTTCACCCAGTAACCGATGAGCCTCCTCGACCTCGTTCTCCCGGCCGACGAAGAGCGACACGTCTGCCGGGAGGAGCCGGGGGACGAGCTGGCGTGCCCTCGGCGGGCTCACGTTCGCCGCCATGCTGCTTTTACCGAGCGGTTCAGTGATGGCGGCCGATTGCACGGTGCCCATGGGGCTCGTCGTAGTGGCCGGGTTCGTGGTGACGGGTGGCGCGGCAGAGCGGGGCGCGGCGAGCTGCGGGTCACCGGTGAGAATCCGTTCGTACAGTCGTCGCAGCGCCGCGCCCGGGTCAACGCCCAGTTCGTCGGCGAGACGTTGCCGAGCGCGTTCGTAAGCCTCCAGTGCTTCGGCCTGTCGTTCGCACCGGTACAGGGCCAGGATCAGTTGCCCGATCACTCGTTCGTCGAGCGCGTGGGCCTCGGCCCGGGTGAGCAGTTCACCCACCAGTTCGTCGTGTTGTCCCAGGCGCATCCGCACGTCGACCAGTTCCAGCTCGGCGGCCAGCCGCTCGCCGTCCAGGAGGTGGCGCTGCGCGTTGAACCACAGGGTGTCCGCCCCGGCGAACGCGCTGCCTCGCCATAGCGACAGAGCCTCCCGCCACAGCGCCTCTGCCCGCACGTCGCCGCCCGCCTTCCTGGCCTGGTCCGACAATCCGCAGAAGCGGTGGGCGTCCACCGCCGAGGGCTCGATCGCCAGCCGGTAGCCGCCGCCCTGCTCCCGTGTGATGGCCGTGCCGTCGACAGCCAGCGCATGCCGCAGTCGGGAGAGGTATCCGTACAGCTTCCGACGGCCGTTCCCCGGCTCGGTGTCCCCCCCATATCCGGTCCACCAGCGCGTCGGCCGACACCACCTGGTGGGTGTCGACGAGCAGCGCGGCCAGCACCCGGCGCTGCATCGCGTGCCCCACGTCGATCGGGGCCCCGTCCCGCCGTACCTCGATGCTCCCAAGGATCCCGAAGCGCGTGGCCATCACACCCCCTGCGACAGGTCGTCCTCCACTCCCCTCACTCTGTGCGCCACCGACCCGTGCTTCCAGACGGATTCAAGCTTTTCCGAAGATTCACCGACGCCGGCCCCGGCACCGTGAGTGGCACGTCCTCAGCCTCTCAACGGCCAGAGGGAAGCGGAGCACCAACCCATCCGACCTTGAGGAGAAGCATGGCCACTCGTCGTCGCACCATCCTGACACCTCTCGCCATGACGATCGCGGCGGGCGCCCTCGCCGTGACCGGAGCGGCTCCCGCGACAGCGGTCTCCGTACCGTCGAGCATCACTCCCGCCGCATCGTTCAGCGGCTGCGCCCAGCTGGCCGGCAACTGGGAGGGCAAAGCGACGGTCAAGAACGTGTGCAGCTACGCGATCCACGCCACCGTCTCCGTCGACTGGGCGTGGGACCCCGACTGCCAGAAGATCGGCGGTGGGAAGAGCACCACCTTCAGGTGGGACTCGACCGACGGCAAAGCGCTGGAAGCCTACGAGTGCTGATGCTCCCCGATCAGCCACTCTGACGCCCTTGCGCCGGGCCTGAGACTCGCAGACAGACGACCGCCCGGTCGAGTTGCCGCAAATAGGGCATTTACTCCCGCAGGGCTCCGGAACTCCCCGGAGCCCTGCGGGGATCAAGCCGTCAAGGGCCGGCGTCGGACAGGCGGCACTCGAACGACGCCATCCCTGCCGACTGCCTCGCGCGGTTACCGATCCGCCACCTCCAGGACATGCTGGATCCGGTTCTCCACCGTCGTCCCCAAGATCCGGGCCTCGCAGTCCAGGGCGGCGGTCCTGCACCGCAGTACCTTGCAGGGCACCTTCTGGTGCTGGTCGGCGGAGAAGTTCCGGACGGGGCTCATCTACACCTCGAAGACAGCAGATGAGGGTGACCACGGCATTACGCTCGGCTCGGCTGACATCTGGCACGCACTGGGCGGCTCTTGTCCTTGGGCAGGCGCGGGAGGTATATATCCAGGCCGTGGCCTTGGCCGAGGAGCCCGACGCCGACACCGCGGCTACCGCGTGCCGGCAACGACTGGCCCGATCGAGAGCCCGACCCGTGCCCCGCCGCGCGACAGCGGACGTCCACCGGCCTGTTTCGTCACCGCAGAAGCCCTCGCATCGCCGTGGCAGCGCGATTAGGCTTGCGACGGATCACTCATCACCGCACACGGTGCCGGGGCACGGGGGACACACGCGCATGGCCGATGTCAGAGTCGAGACGGTTTCGCTCGACGCCGCCGGAAACCGGCAGATCGCCGCCAGGACCCGGACGACCTCCTCCCTCGGCGAGCGCGCCTCCGAGATCGAGGAGGCGATCGTCCAGGCCTCCTCCATCGCACAGCAATCGCTGGCGCAGGTCCCCGAGCGTGACGGCTGGAAGGTCACCAGCCTGGATGTCACCTTCGGTCTGACACTGGCCGCCGAGGCAGGGGTGATCTTGTCCAAGGCGTCGGCCGAGGCCTCTTTCGAGGTCACTCTCACCGTGGAGCGCACCTCGGGAAACCCGTGACCGGCACGGGATACTGGGTCGACCTCTACCAGGCTAAGCAGCGACTCGGCGGCGGCTTCCTGCTCACCCGCCGCTTCGTGCTCACCGCCCTGCACTGCCTGCGCGGCCTGAGCGTTGACGAGAGCATCGGCATCGAACTGGCCGACGGAGCACGTGTCGAGGGCCGCGTCTGCCGCCAGGACAAGGAAGCCGACCTGGCCCTCGTCGAAATCGGTGCCGGACATCAGGTGACCCTGCCGATCCCCGCGGCCGACATCGCCCGCGACGGAGAGCGCTGGCGCGGCCCCTACCGTCCCGCCGCGCACGAAGCCCACCTCAGCGGGCGGATCAACGCCGGGGCCGCACCCCATCTGTGCGTCGGGGGCGCGACCATCGAAGCGCTGCAGCTCACAGCGGATCAGCATCTCGGCGACTACTCCGGATACTCGGGCGGACCGGTCGAGAGTGCGAGGGACCACGACGCCCAACCTCCCGCGGTCCTCGGCATCCTCATCGAGCAGGCCCCCGACCGGATCTCCGCACCCCGCGCCGCCAACGTGCTCTTCGCCGCCACCATCAGGGAAGCCATCCGCCGCTTCGACCACCTCGATGTCGTCCACCTCATTGACGTCCTCAGACCATCGGCCCCCGGCCGGAGCCATGCCGGCGCGGGCCGGGACCGGCAAACGGATCCGAACCAGGACTGGGACCGGGAGCAGAACCGGTACCGCCGAACCGACCCGGGCCGAGACCGCCCCGCAGGACTCGAACACGTCCGGCCCGTGGAGGACGCCGCAACGCCCGCCCGATTCGCCGGGACAGAGGAGCTGCTGCTTCAGCTCGACGCCTGGGCGCAGCGCAGCCTCATGGATCCGGCCCAGATCGCCGAGCTCAAGTTCATGGCCGTGAAGGCACTCATCGACGGCGCGGACAACGAGGGCGGGGCATGAACGAGGCATGGCGAGACGCCATCCACTACGCCACACTCGCCGTGCAGGGCGACCGCACCATGACCGTGTACGTCATACGTGCTGTCGAACGCCTGCGCACCGACGAGCGCGTGCTGCGTCATCCAGCCCTGAGCCGCGACCTGGCCCTGCTGACGGCACTGCTGGACGCTCTCGGCCGCCAGGCCCTGTCGCGGGCGCTCCTGCAGCATGTCGTCTCCCGACTGGCTTGGGACATCGGCGCGTTGACCCTGGACTCCACCTCGCGCAACCAACTGGCCGTCACCCTGGCCGACCGCGGGTATGTGGCCGCCGCCGCGACCGTGCTGGCCTCGGCCCTGCAGTTCGCCCCGGAACGTGGTACGCCGGATGCGCGCACGCTCGTCAACCTCGCGGCGCTGAAGCTGCGGCTGCAGGACGTGGAAGGAGCCGACCACACGGCCGTACGGGCCCAGGAACAGCTGGCGGCGACCAAGCCCTCCGCAGCCGATCTGGACCTGCGCGTCCTGGTGAGCGCCGTGCTGACGGAGACGGCACGACGTCAGGGCCGCCACGCCGACGCCGACCGGCTGCTGGACGACGTCGAACAGGCGGTCCGCCGTCTGGTCGGGCGGTACGGCGGCGAGCATCCGCAGTCCTTGTCGGCGCTGGTCGCCCTGGCCAGCGCCGAGTACGAGTCCGCGCGGGCCGCAGCGGACGGTGACCGGATGCGACGCGCGGCGGATGTCCTGGCCGTGGCGTCCCAGAAGGCCGCGGCGACGATGGGAGCCCACCACCCGCAGTCGGTCGCCGTGCTGCTCAGCCTCGCCGCAGCGGAAGGCGAAACCGCCCGGGGCGCGGCGGACGAACGAGAGGTCGACGCGGCCAGGGCCCTGCTCACGGAGGCCGCCCGACGCCGGAGCGTCATGCGGCGGGGCCCGGAGGCGGCTCCCGAAACATCCACCTCCGCGGCGCAGGTCCGTGCCGTTTCGCAGATGTCCGAAGTCCCACAGCCGGCGGCGTCTTCGTCCACCGAAAGGCCCCGCGACACCGACGGGGTTCAGGGCTGGAGCGACGGGGGCATGCCGACGCTGCGTTTCAGTGTGCTCGGTCCCGTCCGGGCCTGGCGGGGCGCAGAGCCGCTCGTCCTCGGCTCTCCGCAGCAGAGAGCCCTGCTGGCCGCCCTGTTGCTGCGTGGGGGACGCACCGCCACCGCAGCCGAACTGATCGATGCGCTATGGGGTGTGGATCCTCCGTCACAGGCGCTGGCCGCCCTGCGCACCTACGCGTCCCGCCTGCGCAAGGTGCTGGGCCCCGAAGTACTGGCCAGCGAGTCCGGCGGGTACGCACTGCGCACGGGGGCAGGGTCCTTCGACCTGGCTGACGCGCAAGGACTGCAAGCGGAGGCGGAGAGCCTGCGTTCAGCAGACGAAGCGGTACGGGCCCGGGACACGTACAACAAGGCCCTCGCGCTGTGGGACGGAGAGCCCCTGGCGGGTCTCCCGGGCCCTCATGCCGACACACAACGCGTCAGGCTTGCGGAGTGGCGACTGCAACTGTGCGAGGCACGCCTGGACCTGGATCTCGAACTGGGCTTCTACGCGGAAGCGGTCTCGGAGCTCACCGCACTCACCGCCGCCCACCCCCTGCGCGAGCGCCTGCGCGAGCTGCTCGTGCTCGCCCTGTACCGTAGCGGACGCCAGGCCGAGGCCCTGGCCGTGTACGCGGACACCCGCCGCCTCCTCGCCGAGGAACTCGGCGTGGAACCCCGCCCTGGCCTGCGCGAGCTGCACCAGCGGGTCCTGAGCGCCGATCCCAGCCTCATCGAGAACACGGCCGACTCGCGCACCGAAGCCAGGCCGAGCGGCGTCCGGCCCTCACAACTTCCCGCGAGCGTGCCCGACTTCACCGGGCGCGTCGCCCTGGTGGAGGAACTCGGCACCCTCCTCACCGAATCCTCCGGCGCGGTCCTGGCCGTTTCCGCGCTGGCAGGCATCGGTGGCGTCGGCAAAACCACCCTGGCCGTACACGTCGCCCAACAGGCACGCCAGAGCTTCCCCGACGGCCAGTTGTACGTGGACCTTCAGGGGAGCGGAGCCCGATCGGCGGAGCCCGAGACGGTTCTCGGAGCCTTTTTGCGTGCCTTGGGCACGGAGGACGCTGCGGTTCCGGACTCGCTGGAGGAACGTACGGCGCTCTACCGCTCGGTGCTCAACGACCGCCGGGTGCTGGTGCTCCTGGACAATGCCCGCGACGCCGCACAGGTACGACCACTCCTCCCCGGTACCGAGGGGTGCGCCACGCTCATCACCAGCCGCGTCCGCATGCTGGATCTGGCCGGCGCCCATCTCATCGACCTGGATGTGATGAGTCCCGACGAGGCCCTGCAACTCTTCACCAAGATCGTGGGGACCGAACGTGTCCAGAGCGAACACGGCGTGGCGATGGACGTGGTCGCCGCCTGCGGCTTCCTCCCACTGGCGATCCGCATCGCGGCCTCACGCCTGGCCGCCCGCCGCACCTGGACCGTGTCCGTGCTCGCGGCCAAACTCTCCGACGAGCGCAGACGCCTGGACGAACTGCAGGCCGGAGACCTCGCGGTCAAGGCTACCTTCGAGATGGGCTACGGACAGCTGGACCCTGCGCAGGCCCGCGCCTTCCGCCTCGTCGGTCTCGCCGATGGACCCGACATCTCGCTGGCCGCAGCCGCAGCCATGCTCGGTCAGCCGCCCGAGGAGACGGAAGCCATCTTCGAGGCCCTGGTCGACACCGGCTTCTTGGAGGCGGCGGCACCAGGCCGCTACCGCTACCACGACCTCACCCGGCTCTACGCCCGCGTCTGCGCCGAACGCGACGAACAGCCTCCCGAGGCACGGCAGGCGGCACTGAGCCGCCTCCTGGACTTCTACCTCGCCACGGCGACCGGGGTTTACGCGGTCGAACACCCCGGCGACCGCAGCGTGGAGCACCTGGAACCCATCCGCTACCCCGGCATCGAATTCTCCTACCTCGACGACGCGAGGCGCTGGCTGGCCGCTGAGGCGCAGTGCATCCTTTCCTGCACCCGCCAACTCGCCCACGGCTCCGGACTGCGCAGGTCCATCGATCTGCTGTGGAGCGTGAAGGACATCGTGGGATCGGGAAACGCGCGCCAGTACCAGGAGACCGCGGCCCTGGCGCAGAACGCCGCACGTGCGGAGCGCGATGCCCAGGCGGAGGGGCGTGCCTGTGCCGCGCTCACGGCGGTCCACCTGACAGCGGGCAACCTGCATGAGGCCGACGCGCAGGCGCAGCGGGCGCTGGCGCTGGCCGTGGCGATCGACGACCCGGTGACCAGCGCCTGGGTGCCCTACGACCGCGGCGTCATCGCGCTGCAGGAGCGCCGGTACACGGACGCCGACCGCTGCCTGCGCGAGGCCCTGTCACGCTTCCGAGATGACGACAACCCCTTCGGCGTGGCCTGCGCACTGTGCCAGCTCTCCCATGTCGAAGCGAGCCTGGGCAATGTGCGCAGCGCGGTCGCCCTCGCGGAGGAAGCCATCGAACGGCTTGGCTCCGAGGCCGACACACTCGCCTTCGCCGAGTCGCGCTACGCGCTGGGCCTGGCCCTGTCGGCCGCAGGGCAGGTTCCCGAAGCACTGGAACAACTGGATCAGGCGCTCGCCATCTACCAGGAATGCACGCAGGCCCTGGGCGAGGGCATGGTCTACCACCGGCGCGCCGAGATCCACCTGGGCGCGGGCCGCCCTGCGCAGGCGGCCGCAGAGGCCGAACAAGCACTCGCGGTACTGGGACGGGTCGGGGGCGCCCGACGTCGCGCCGATGTCCTGGTCGTGCTGGGCGACGCGATGGAGGAGCGGGGGGAGTCCGCCCGGGCCCGGACCTGTTGGGCCGAGGCCCTTGCCGTGTACGAACAAGTGCCGGGGACGGAGGGGTACGAAATGCGGGACCGCCTGCATACCCGGCTGAGCGGCCGGACCGCGGAGTCGGAGGCAGGCTGATCACCCACCCGTGCCTGGTCCTGGAAACCGGGTGTCTGCTTCCCGGGAGTAACCGCAGAGGACGTTTGATCCGGGGAGTGCCTTGCCGATCATGTGTCGTGCCGAATGAGGGCGACGGCGGCGAGGCGGCGGTCAGGACGCTTGTCGTGGCAGGTGAAGAGGCCTGAGGCGATAGAAGCAGCTTTTGACGACGTCGCGGCGCCGGCAGACGCTCTTGTCGAATTCGCAGTACCGTTCGCGACGCCCTCTGCGTCCCGCGAGCTGATCGACGCACTCCGGGATCGTGCGACCGCGTGGGCAGCGGCAGGGCTTGGATCAACGCATCGGTGGCCATCCACGCCGGTTGGACAGCTCTGTCACCCGCTCGGAGAGGTTCTCCGGCACGCTCACTCCCGTCTGCCGAGCTGTCTCAAGGCGGTGCCTGATATGCCCGAGGAAGTTGTCCAACCCTTCGTCACTACGCGTGGCATAGCCGGCCAGCTCTTGTTGCATGCGGGCAGTCCAGTCGCCTTCCGAGTCCATCACGGCATAGAGCTCGTAACACGATCTTGCTGAAGAGTCCTGGTCGGCCGTGACCGGTGTGACGATTCAGCCGTTCGGGATGGTGTGACTGCACGGCCGTGGATCGTGGACGATGACGTGTGGGCGCTGATCGAGCCGCTGCTGCCGCCCTGGCCCGAGCGGTCGCCGGGGACGCGGCCGGTGCCGGACCGGCTGTGCCTGCAGGGCATCCTGTACGTGCTGCACAACGACATCGCCTGGCAACTGCTGCCTCTGGAGCCCGGGTTCGGCTCGGGGCAGACGTGCTGGCGGCGGCTGGACCGTTGGCAGAAGGCCGGGGTCTTCGACCAGCTGCACCGGATCCTGCTCGCCGGGCTGAACGCGGCCGGCAGGCTGGACTGGTCGAGGGCATGCGTGGACGGCTCCCACGTCCGCGCGAAAAAAGGGGGAGCCGACACCGGTCCGTCGCCGGTCGACCGGCGCAAGACGGGCAGCAAGCACCACCTGATCTGCGACGGACGCGGCACCCCGCTCAAGGTCATCACCACCGCGGCCAACGTCAACGACATCCGCCCAGACCCTCGCCCTGATCGACGTCAGCCCGCCCGTCGCCGGACGCCCCGGTCAGCCCCCGCAGGCGACCCGAAGCCCTGCCCGGCGACAAGGGCTACGACTCCGACCCCAACCGCCGTGCACTGCGCAAGCGCCGGATCCTGCCCGTGATCTCCCGCAGGGGCGCCCCGAACATCGAGGGCCCGGGCAAGCTCCGCTATGTGGTGGAGCAGACCTTCGCCCTGCTCCACCAGTTCAAACGCCTCGCTGTTCGCTGGGGACGCCGCACCGAACTCCACGACGCCTTCACCTCCCTGGCCTGCAGCCTCATCTGCTGGAGACGCCTCAAGAAGCACAACTCATGATCGCGTTACGAGCTCTTACAGGGGCGATCACCACACTGGCGCTGGGGGGCATGACTCAGGTCTGGCCGGATGTGACGCTTCACGTCTTGGGCGTGTCGACCGGCCTGTGCCTGTTGGTCACCGGAGGCTTCCGCTTCGTCAGGGCCTTCGGCCGCCGGAACGCCGATGAGCGGTTCCCGGGGCTGCTCGTGGCCATTCTGTTTCTTCTGGGCGGGGTGCTGTGTCTGCGCCATCCGTTCCAGACGGTCGCCGCAACCGCCGTCCTCGGCGTCATCGCCGGCATCGTAGTGCTGATGCATCTCGCCAAGTCCGCCCAGGCCCTGACTCGGCTGATGGGCCTCTGACTTGCCCTCTTCGGCCTGGCCGAGACCGCACTTGCCCTGGCACGGCGCTCGATCTCACGCGGGACAGCCGATACCACCGGCCGAGAAGGGCTCCGCAGTCCGATCTGACAGCCCCGCTCCGCGCGCATGACCGGGCCCGCGTCAGATGTTCCGGCCCCGACCGGCGGCCGCCGCAGTCTCGAAACGGAGATCGAACATGTACCTGGCCTACGACTTTCCGCTGCTCAGCGTCTTCTGGAGCATGCTCTGGTTCTTCCTGTGGATCCTGTGGTTCATCCTGCTCTTCAGGATCATCACGGACATCTTCCGTGACCATGACACAAACGGATGGGCCAAGGCGGGCCGGCTGGCCTTCGTCGTCCTGCTCCCGTTCCTCGGAATCCTGGTGTACGTGATCGCCCGCGGCAAGGACATGGGCCGCCGCGAGATCGCCCAGGCACGCGCCCAGCAGCAGGAATTCGACTCCTGCATCCGTAAGACAGCCTCGGGCTCACCCCGTTCCGCCAGCGTCGACGAGCTGACCAGGCTGTCCGAGCTGCGCTCGAAGGGAGACATCACGGATGAGGAGTTCCGCCGCGCGAAGGCCTTGATCCTGGCCGACAGTCCGTCTGCTGCGACCTCGCAACCGCCACCGACCGCTGCCGACCGCTGAGCCCTCGACGAGCCGCTCCCCGCCGGGAGCAGTCTTCAGGAAACGACTGTCCCATCCGCAGGTCACTGCGGGCGATCAGCCGCTTGTGTGCGTGGGCACCTCGTCCCTGTCCGTCTGCTTCTGACCTGGGAAAGCGCATCGGCCGGTCACTCTTTCGGGTGGCGGACCAATCCGTTTGGCGGATCTTGACGAATGCCCGGACGTGAACAGTTTCCGCAGCACTCTCTCCCGTACCGCTCTGGGCGTGTCGGCTGGCCTGTTGGCCGGCTTCACCGCTCTGGCGGTGGCCGAGTTGGTCGCCGGGTTGTTCCGGCCCGCTGCCGGGCCGGTCACGGTCGTCGGCGGTGCGGTAATCGACCGGACACCGGCGGCGGTGAAGGATTTCGCGATCCGTACGTTCGGGGAGAACGACAAGATCGTTCTCCAGCTCGGCATCCTCGTCGTTCTCGCTCTCATCGCCGCCGGTCTCGGTGTTCTCGCTCTTCGGCACAGGCGGGTCGGCGCGTCGGGGATCCTGCTGTTCGGGCTCGTCGGCGCGGCCGCGGCACTGAGCCGTCCCGATGCCGAGGGCGTGGTCGACGCCCTGCCCTCGCTCATCGGCGCCGCGGCAGGCGCCGTGCTCCTCTACTTTCTGGCAGGAAAGGCCGAGGGGGCGACCAGGAGTGCGGACGGTACGGGCGACGGCGGCCGGAACCGGCGGGGGTTCCTCGTCCTGGCCGGTGCCGGTGCCATCGGCGCCACGTCGGCCGGTCTGCTCGGCAGGTACCTGACCGGCCGTCAGAGCCAAGGTGCTGTCGCCTCCCGGAACGCCCTGGTCCTCCCCGCGCCGAGTTCACCGGCCCCGCCGGTCCCCAGAGGCGCCCAGCTGAAAGTGCCGGGCATCACCTCCTTCACCACCCCCAACAAGGACTTCTACCGCGTCGACACCGCCTTGGTCGTCCCCAAGGTCGACGCCGGGACGTGGCGCCTGCGGATCCACGGCACGGGCGTCCCCCGCGCCCGGACGTTCGCCCTCGAGGACCTCCTGGCCCGGCCGCTGATCGAGCGGGACGTCACCTTGACCTGTGTGTCGAACGAGGTGGGCGGCCCCTACGCCGGCAACGCCCGATGGCTCGGCATCCGGCTGGCCGATCTGCTGGCGGAGTGCGGGGTGGTGCCTCCGTCCCGCGGGGGGAAGGCCGACCAGCTGGTCGCCCGTTCCGTGGACGGCATGACGCTCGGCTCGCCCGTGGAGGACGTGATGGACGGCCGTGACGCCATGCTCGCGGTCGGAATGAACGGCGAGCCGCTGCCCTTCGACCACGGCTTCCCGGTGCGCATGCTCGTCCCTGGCCTGTACGGATACGTCTCGGCCTGCAAGTGGATCGAGGACATCGAGCTCACCACCTTCGCCGCCTACGACGCCTACTGGGTCAAGCGGAAGTGGGCCCGCCGCGCCCCGATCAAGACCCAGTCGCGCATCGACACGCCCAAGCCGTTCGCACGCCCGGCCGCCGGCACGGTCACCGTCGCCGGCGTCGCGTGGGCCCAGCGCCGCGGCATCACCCGTGTCCAGGTCCGTGTCGACGACGGCCCCTGGCAGGACGCCGACCTCGCCGTCCAGGACACCGTCGACACCTGGCGCCAGTGGTCCTACCGCTGGCAGGCCACCCCGGGCGGACACAACCTCACCGTGCGCGCCACCGACGCGACCGGCCAGGTCCAGACCGAACAGCGGGCCAGGACCGTTCCTGACGGAGCGAGCGGCTGGCACAGCGTGTTCGTCACCGTCGCCTAGACCACCGGACTACCGGAGAACGCCTTCACGTACTCCGTAAACCCCCTGCTTCCCCTGCGGAAGTTCGACCCTCTCAAGGAGCAACGAAATGAACTCCCTGCGCATCCGTCGTGGCACGATCGCCGTGGCCGCCGCTGCCGTCCTTCCCTTCGCGCTCGCCGCGTGCTCGGACTCCGGAAACGACGACAAGACCACCTCGCCCACCTCGGCCGCCGCCGACCCCAGCACGGAGAGCCAGGAGCCGGGGGAGGACTCGATGGCCATGGACGAGCCCTTCGGCCCGGCGTGTGCCGGCGTGCCCAAGGACGGCGCGGGCTCCTTCGACGGCATGGCGAAGGACCCCGTCGCCACCGCCGCCTCGAACAACCCGGCCCTGTCCACCCTGGTGACCGCCGTCAAGCAGGCCGGTCTGGTCGACACCCTCAACAACGCCCAGAACATCACCGTCTTCGCCCCGACCAACGACGCCTTCGCCAAGCTCCCGAAGGCCGACCTCGACAAGGTCCTGGCCGACAAGGCCACGCTGACCAAGATCCTGACCTACCACGTCGTCGGTCAGAAGCTCGCCCCCAAGCAGCTGGAGAACGGCTCCTTCGAGACCCTGCAGAAGGGCATGGTCACCACCAAGGGCTCCGGCGAGGACTACACCGTCAACGACTCCTCGAAGGTCGTCTGCGGCAACGTCAAGACCGCGAACGCCAACGTCTACATCGTCGACACCGTTCTCATGCCCAAGTAGTTCCCGGACCGCTCGCACCTCGCACACAGACCCGTCCGGAACGACAGTGGCCCTGCGCCCTCCTCGAGAGGGGCGCAGGGCCACTGGCATGAGCCAATCCCGAGAACTCCGGGACAGCTGTCGGACGCGGCGGCAGGGGAGCCCGGCAGCACGGCCGGCCTGCCCTCACGGCAGCCCCGCGACCCTCGCCGATCGAACGTCTGTATCTCGTCGCCGACCGGTGCTGCCGCCCGTACGACCCCGACACGGACACCAAGGTCCCACGCCACAAGACGCTGATACGCCAACCCGCACGCTTCAGTTCCTGAGTACCCGTACCAGCGCCCGACGAGACCCGGGCGCCCCTGGCGCATGACCCCCTCCCCACCACCAGCCCGCCCCGGTCATCGTCCGGCGGTGAGGAGAGAGGAGAGCGGGAGGGACCGCCCAGATCCCGGCCGGACAGGTGACAGCGCCCGGGACCTGGGCGGCGTCGCAGGAGCAGGCTCCGTCAGGGGAGAGCCGCTCGTACGACGGACCGCCTCTCGTATCCCTGCTCATGGGGTACGGAAGCGGTGAAGGCGTCACCACGGCGGGTCGGCCACGGTGACGGTCGCCGACGGTTTCCCTGGTTCCCGGACCGTCGACATGGTGTATTCGTGGCCGGTGCGCAGACGGATTGCCCGACAAGGCGACAGCACCCGTTCGGAGCAGGCGCACGAGCGGCAGCGGCATCCTCTTCGCCGGTCGACCACGGTGCGGATCGATGCGGTGATAACACTTTTGAGGGCTATTCGAGTGTTTTAGGACTTTGGCGCCGATCCTCAGCCGGTAGCGGCGCCGAAGGACCTGCGGACCGGCCTCAAAGGAGGCGGGCCGTCGACCGATCGGAGTTCCCCCGTGCGCACTCGTCTCGCTGCCACCGCTGTCGCCACCGCGGTGGCCGCTTCCTTGTTCTCCCCAGTACTGGCCTCGGCACAGGCAGGTGACGCAGGCCCCTTCGCGCCGAAGAGCCGGGCCGCGCACCAGGGTCTGATCAGCGTCGGTCTGACCACCGACCAGCGCCTGGTGGGCTTCGACGTCTCCGACCCGGCCGACACCTGGTCGTTCGGCAAGGTCACCGGCCTCGTGGGCGACGGCAGGCTGGTCGGGATCGACTTCCGCGTCCAGAACGGCAAGCTGTACGGCGTCGGGGACAAGGGCGGTGTCTACACCCTCAACGACAAGGCCGGGGCGGTGAAGGTCTCGCAGCTGACCGTCGCTCTCCAGGGCAAGTACTTCGGGGTCGACTTCAACCCCGCCGCCAACCGCCTGCGCGTCATCAGCGACACCGGCCAGAACCTGCGCCACAACATCGACGACCCGGCCGCCCCGAAGACGACCACCGCCGACGGCACCCTCACCAACCCCACCACCCCGCCGTCCACGGCCCTGGGCGTCACCGGAGCGGCGTACACCAACAACGACCTCGACGCGGCGACCGCGACCACGCTGTTCGACGTCGACACCACCAACGACCGCGTCTCGCTGCAGTCGCCTGCCAATGCCGGCACCCTCGCACCGACCGGCGGCCTCGGTGTGAACGCCGGTCCCTCGGCCGGGTTCGACATCTACTACAGGGCCTCCGACGGTTCCAACCACGGCTTCGCGGCCCTGAACACCGACGGCAAGGAGCGCTTCTACAAGGTCGATCTCCTCACCGGAAAGGCTGCCCTCGTCGGTGCCTTCCCGGCGACCCGCCAGGTCGTCGACATCGCCCTTCCCCTGAACCAGCGCTGACCGCTGTTCACGCCGGGGGCGGGTCGTCCCCGCCCGCCCCCGGCTCCAAGCCCCTGATGAAAGGTGGCAGACCACCCTGGTACCCGGTCTCGAGGTACGCCGTGAAGCGGGAGGACACGAGACTCGGATCCTCGGCCGGCAAGGCCTCCTGTCGCCTTCTCTGATCTGCTGCCTCCCCCTCCTCCGCCTGACTGCCGGTGGAGCCGGAGGGCGGCCGCCAGGGCTCTCCCGGACGGCCGCCCTCGGTCCTCTTGCCCTTCGGCTCAGGCGTTGAGGGCGCCTTCGAGGGTGGGGTGGCAGGGGATGACGGTGTCGACGCCGATCAGGGCCAGCACACGCAGGACGGCTTCCTGAGGGGCGGCGATGCGCAGCCGGCCTCGCAGGTCACTCAGATTCTGGTGGGCGAAGATGAAGACGTTGACGCCGGTGGAGTCCATGAAGCTCACACCGCTCAGGTCCGCCACGACCCGCGGGGCTGTTCCCTCTCCGGGCAGCAGGGCATCGCGCAGGGTGTCCTTGGTGGTGTGGTCGATCTCGCCGAGCAGGGTGGCGACGCGGACGCCGTCGACGGTGTGGTGCGTGACGGACAGCCGCTCGGGCGGGTCCGTTTCCTCGGTGCTGCTCATCTTCTCCTCTACCGCGCTTAGGCTTGCCCCGGGATGGGGGCGTGCGGACGATTCTGCCCCACCCGCCGGACCGGACACACCCGGATGGCGGCGCCGGGTCATCCTTGTGTAGTAGGGGGTCACCGGGCGGGTAAAGACGTCGCGTGAACGGGAGCGAGGACGAGGCCAGTGAGACCCCATGCTGACGGCGACGACGGCGCCCATCCTCCGCCGGACGGATACCTGATGCGCGCCGGCTACGCGCTCGACGGCGACGGCCCCTGCATCTCCGACGCTCGCCGCCACACCGCCGCCTTCCTCGACGAGGCCCGTACCGAGCACGGCCTGACCGTCTCGGAACGCGTACGGGATCTGACCGCTCTGGTGGTCAGCGAGCTGGTCACCAACGCCTGCAAGTACGCGCCCGGTCCCGTCCTGATGGAACTGCGCGTCAGCACGGGCAGCGTGGACATCGTGGTGTGGGACAGCGACCCGACCGTTCCCGCGGCCCGGGCGGCGGATCCGGGCCGGGTCGGCCAGCACGGCATGGAGATCATCAAAGCGGTCGCCGAGGAGTTGTTCATCGAGCAGGAGCCGGTCGGCAAGCGCATCACCGCCCGCATCGCCCTGGCCGACGCCCCCAGCCTGGCGTAGAGGCCGATCCCGCCGACTACGCCAAAGCGCTGGAGCCCGGCCATCCCGGCGGGCGATCGCGAAGGAGCGCCGCCACGCTCTGCTCGACCTCCGTAGCGGCCGACGTCCCGGGGGCGTTGAAGGGGCCGTTCAATGCCGCCTCGGGAGACGATCCACGCCCGCGGCCCTCCTTCGTCGACCGCCTCCTCGATCGCGCCGGGCCCGCCACCCACCTGGTGTTCGCACTGTTCCCGGCCTACCTGGCGGCCGTCGTCGCCTCCGGGTACCGCCAAGCCCTGGACACCGACCCGGAACCAGAACTCAGCTCTTTCATCCTGCACGCCCTGTTGACCCTCCTCGCTCTCGTCCTGGCCATCTACGTCCTGATCGGAAAGATCGTGAAGGAACGCGGCGACGCGGTGCCCGGGAGGGAGTGGAGCCGCTACACCGATATGCTGGTTGGTACCGCTGTCACCGGAGCGATCGCAGGGATCCCTCTGGGAGCGTTCGTCAGCGCGGCACCCGTGGAGGGGTCACCTGTAGCAGCAGACGGCTGCGGTGAGGAGGGAGGGGGGAGGGCCAGGTAGTCGCGGGAACGGCTCTCGGTGCGTGAACTGATCTGGCAGTGACCGGTCAGCCGGGAGCACGGTCGGCCCGATCCCCAACCGTGGCGGCCGAGTCGTTCTGACGACGCATCGCCCTTGCGGGCGATGAGATGAGGGGGCCGACATCTTCTTCGCGGAGTTACTTTTGCGGCCCAGGCATGCCGTAGGCCTGAGTACCGGTCGCCTCGGACACGGCAGGTCCTGTCCTGGTCATCCGCGGCCGTAGCTTTCTTCGACCCAGGTACCGCTGGGCATGTCGGGTGCTACATCGGCGTAGAACTCCGAAGCCCTGGGCACCGTCTCTTCGTGCTCGTCACGACCGACGACGAAATCGGGTGGCCAGTACTGTGTGAGCATTGCGCCGTTAGGGGAAGTGATCGCCATGCACTCGCCCGGACGGCGACTCACCCAGCGGACCGCCTGTAGAGCCTGCGCGTTCATGGAACCGAAGATGTCGGCGTCGGCGACCGGCAGATCTGTACATCCGGGATCTCAGTACGTCGACCTCGCAGCCCGGTGCGAAGGGGTCGAAGCCGTGCTCGATCAGCCAGCGGACCGCCAGCAGGCTGCGCAATGACCACCACGCGCGGATCGCGTCGAGGTCGACGTCGGTGCCGTAGCCGGCGAGGACGTCGTCGAGGTGTTCCTCGTGTCCGAGCGTGAGGGTGGCGAGGTCGTAGAGGGCGTCGCCCCGGCCCGCCTCGGACCAGTCGATGATGCCGGTGACCTCGTCGCCGTCGACGAAGACGTGCGCGATCTGCAGGTCGCCGTGCGTGAATGCCGGAGTCCACGGCCGGAGCGCGGCCTGGGCGACCCGGCGGTTGCGGGTGACCAGGTCGGCGGGCAGGAGGCCGTTCGCCACGAGCCGCTCGCACTCGTCGTCGAGTTCCGCCGCCAGCGCAACGGTGCTCCGTCCGGCCCGGCCCGGACGGGGCGGCGGCGGCGCGTCGTGCAGCTCGCGGATGGTGGCGCCCGCCGCGGCCCACGCCGCCGGCGACCCGGTCGACGACCCGCCGAGGCGCCCGAGCGTCGTCCCCGGGAGCGCGGCGATCGCAAGCACGGGCGGTTTGCGCCACAGGATCTCCGGGGTCGGGACCGGGGCACGGGACATCGCTTCGACCTCGACGTCGACACGCGCCTGATCGGCGTCCACCTTCAAAAACACGTCGCCGACGCGCAGGGTCGCGCGTTCGGAATGGGCGACGACGACCTCGACCTCATCCATGGGGTGACCAGTATCCCTGAGGTGATCGTCGACGTCGCCGGACTCGTCGGATACGGTGACGCAGCCGACCGCATCCCACTGCCCGACTTCCTGACCAAGGTGAAGCCCGCTACTTCTGTCAGGACTCCTGAGCCGAGCTCCGCCAGCCTGCAGGATCTGCACAGCGTCGGTGCGGGCCACTCAGTCGGGGCGCAAATGTCCGGGACAGCTGCCAACTCCTTCGGAGGCGGACTGTAGTAGAGGGGTTACTCGTCTGCTGCAAGATCAACAGGATCGTGGAGCCTTGCCGAGCGAGAGCACTGAGCGCGGCACTCATGGGCTGGTCCATTCCGAGGTGATCGATAAAGCTCTCATAGCGCTTTTTTGTTCAAAATCATCGTGAAAGCGACCCACAGGAAGGGGGTGCAGGCCATCGTTCGCCGCAAGGTCGGTATGAGGAAGGTCATTCATCCGCTGATAGGTCCTCAGCAGCCAGCGCAGTGGTTTTCCATCCTCAAGGCTGCGCCTGGGGGCTCATCTCTCGACGCGCAAGAGCGTTACGGCCTGGCAGGCATGCTGGGGCATGCCGCAGGAAAGTCGGCAGACCGCTGTGGGCGTCGTCGGCTGCCCCCACCTCGACCCCGCCGAACTGCGCACCTTCCTCCTCCTCGTCGGCGTCGCTCTCTCCCCGATCACCCGCACCGACGCCCTCCACCACCTCCCCGCTGGTCACCTGACGAAGTCCCACTGGTTCGCCACCGAATGGGCCTCTCGGCTGATGGCGTACTTCGCGTCTCTCACACCCGGTACGCCACCCGGCGCCTCGACGCACTGCGCGCCCCCTCGCTCGGCTGCCCCGCCTTCCTCGCGGGTGCCCGGTTCACCGCCGAGCCGGCTGAGGGAATCACGGGACGCGTGATCCGGTGTCAGCGCACGCGCATACCGAGGATGGCGAAGTCGTCGGTGGGCGCTTGGAGGCCGTGCGCGGCGATTTCCTCCTCCAGGAGGCGTACGGTCGCTTCGGCCGAGGCTCCTGGGGTGCGCGCGAGAACCGCGTGCACGCCTGCCTCGCCGAGCATGACGTCGTTCGAGCGGTGCTCGGTGACGCCGTCGGTGTAGAAGAGCAGCAGGTCGCCGGATTCCAGACTGTGGTGGACGGTTCGCAGACGGGGCTCGTTCACCACTCCGAGGAGGGTGCCCGGGCGGCCCACGGGAACGACGGTCCCGTCGCTCCGGCGCAGCAGTGGGTGCGGGTGGCCTCCCAGGGCCAGGGTGAGGCGCATCCCGGAACCGTCGGGGCGCAGGGTCGCGCAGGCCGTGGTGCAGAAGCGGCGAGTGGACGGCGGCTCGTCGAGGAGGGCGGTGTTGACGGCGTGCAGGAGGGCAGCGGGGTCGGTGGTGTCCCGTCCCCTCGCGCGGACGGTGTGGCGGACGAGACCGGTGAGCGCTGCGGCCTGCGGGCCCTTGCCGGCGACGTCGCCGACGGTAACGGTCCAGTCCTGGGGACCACTGGGGAACACGTCGTAAAAGTCCCCGCCCATCAGGGTGCCCTTCTGGCCGGGATGGTGACGGGCGGACAGTTCGAGGCCCGGCACGTCGGGCAGGGCGCGGGGCAGCAGGCTCTCCTGGAGCCTGCGCGCCACTTCCGCCTGCTCGGCATGGTGGCGGGCGTTCTCGATCGCCGGGGTCGCGCGGCGGGAGAGTTCCCGGGCGAGGCTGACGTCTTCCTCGGTGAAGGGGGAGCGTCCAGGGGCCGTCCTCATCAGGACCATGGCTCCGATCACGGTGCCCGACCGGGCTACGGGGACGGTCAGCCACGAGTCCGCGGATGACGGGCGGCGCTGGGTGCGGCTGTCTTCGCCGAGGTGTGGGGAGGGGTTCAGGGCGCGGATGACGTCCCTGCCCTGTTCGTGGCGTCCGGTGCGAACGACGGCGCCGACTCCGTCCTTGGCGTCCGGGTGTGGGGGAGATGCCCCGGCCAGGTCGCGCAGTTCCCGCCGCCGGCGCGGGTCGCGATGGGCCAGGGCGGCCAGTACTGGATGGCCGGTGTCGTCGGTGAGATAGAGGAGGCAGCCGTCGGCAAGGCTTGGTACGACGGAGTTCGTGACGGCGTCGAAGGTTGCCCCACGGTTGAGCGAGGTCCCCAGCAGGGCACCCGCGTCCGCCAGGATCCGCAGCCGCTCCCGGGCGTTCCCGTCGCTGCCCGTGTCTTCGCCGTCGGTCCGTGGCCTCGTGCGTTCCAACGCCTGTGCGTACCGGTCGGTGCGCAGCACCAGCATCAGGCGGTCGTTCCTCAGCCGGAAGGCCCGGTAGTCGTGGTCCGTCGTGCGGTGGGCACCCTTCCGGGCCGGGGTGAACGCGCCGTGTTCCGGCAGGCTGGTGTTCAGCACGTCCAGGCAGGCTGCGAGGACCTCGTCGCCGGCCGCCCGTGTCCGGGACCACAGGTTGCCGCACGGGCCTCCGGTGGGCGCCGCTCCGGGCGCATGGCCGGTCCGGGCGGCCGCGTTCGCGTACTCCAGACACAGGTCGACGGCACGGCCGTCGGCGTCCCGTACCGCCACCGAGATCGAGACGGCGTCCGGCAGGAACTCGAACGCCTCGGCCAGGAGTGTGTCGGCGGATCTGTCCTCAGGGGTGTCCGCGTGGCCGTCTTCGGCTCCGGGCGCTGCCGTCGTCACGCTTCCGCCCCCTGTTCTCGCCGGCGGACCGCCAGGCAATAGTTGTCGTGCGACAAGTGTTTCATGGACGGGATGAAGTAAGTCAGAAAGGAGTGATGTTCGTCCACTTCCCCGGATGGCCCCTCTACGCGACCAGGCCCGACCGCGCGGGGCCGTGACGGATGCCGGGATCGATCACGACACTTCCCGGCAGGCATGGAGGGGGCCGCTCGGGGAAAGCGGAGGGGAACCGTCCTCGATCCCGCACACGCCTATGAATGACGACCCGGACCAGGCCTCCGGCCTCTCGGCCGACGAAGAGGCGGCCGCCGCGATGCTGGAGTGGTGGGAGAACCTGGAACTGCGGCGGGAGCCGGCAGGTCTCGCCTACCGGATACTGGTCCTACTGGAGCACTTCGGCCAACTGCCCCCGGGGAGGCTGGCGCAGCTCCTCTCCGTGCCGGCCACCTCGCTGAGCCGCGTAACCGCCAAGCTCGCACAAGCCGGGCTGGTGACCAGCGCTCTGACACCGGGTGACGGACGGGGCAGGATCGTCACCGCCACACGTGCCGGCCGACAGCTGCTCACCGAGATGCGGGCCGAACGGCTGGCCAAACCGTCCTCCCTCCTGCCGGAGCACGCCGAGAACGAAGCCGTACGGGCCGGACTCACCAGCCTGCTCGCCGCTCTGCAAAGGTCGCTGCGTGACCACGACGGGGACTACTGACCCCCAGAGGCCAGGCTTCACCCTCCGCATGGACCTCTCACTGCGTACCCGTCTGACCACCATCGGTCACACAGCCGCAATACTTGTCATTTGACAAGTATCTGTCCGAGGAACCAATCTGTCGCAGCATCACGAGGCATGCAGACGGCCTCCAGCATCTCCTCGGAAGGGAGGAACCGTGCACCGATCGGCACAGCCGTCGGCTTCAGGCCGACTCCGTGACGCTGGCGCCCGTCTCCTCGCGGGGGGACCCGGCAGCGGTCCGGATCCCGGACAGTCCCCGCACCAGCATGGCCTGCTCAGTCGGGGTCATCTTCCCCAACAATTCACGCAGGACTTCTTCGCGGCGGGAGCGGAACGTCCTGAGGTAGCCCGCCCCCCTGCGTGACAGACGCAGCTCCAGCTCGCGGCGATCACAGGGGTTGTGACCACGATCGATGAAGCCCACCGCCTGCAGGCGGTCGCACATACGGCTGACCGACGACGGCATGGAGTCCAGCTTCTCGGCCAGAGTACGCAGATTCACCACACCCTCGCGCTCCAGCACGTACAGCACACGCACCTGGGAAGAGGACAGCGGAGCCGTCGACACCGTCTCCCCCTGGGACCACAGCACTTCGAGCAGTTCCAGGACCTCAAGCGCCACGCCGGCGGCAGAACCCTCCGCACCGTTACGCCGCGATGTTTCCTCCGGTCGCCAAGACACGAGAGACCCCCCCTTTTCCCACCCGTTCTGAGACTAGGCGGTAACCGGACAATGGACAGATTCATCGCGGTCGAACGCGCCCTGCGGACCGCCACGCCCGACGCTCTCCTCCAATCCCTGGAGGAAGGGCTGGTCACGCAATACGGCGCCGCAGACGTCACCCTGCTCATGGCCGACTACGCGACGACCATACTGCAACCGGTCACAGCTCTCCCCTATACGAAGGAACCCATCTCAGTCCACGGCAGCGCCCCGGGCCGGGCCTTCAACTGGCAGTCGCCCCACGTCGAGGACGCCGACGGGAACGGCCCGGTCACCGTGCACCTGCCGGTGAGCGTGCGAGGAGACCGCATCGGAGTCCTGAGTCTGCGCCTTCCCGACTGGCAGGAGGGCTCCGATACCGCTCAGGAGCTGACACAGATCGCCGAGGTACTCGGACACGAGATCGTCGTCGGCGAACGCGACACCGACCTCTACCTCCAGGCCCGGCGGGCCGACCGCCTCACACTCGCCGCCGAAATGCAGTGGCAGCTCCTTCCCGGACGTTCGTGCACCCGCCCGGAGTACGACATCGGCGCACAGCTCGAACCCGCCTACGCAATCTACGGCGACAACTTCGACTGGTCGACATCCACCCACGACCTCACCCTGACCGTGACCAACGGAATGGGCGAGGGCATCGACGCAGCCCTGCTGACCAACCTCGCAGTCAACGCCCTGCGCAACGCCCGGCGGGCCGGTCTCTCCCTGGCCGACCAGGCCTACCTCGCCGACCAGGCGCTCTACGGCCAACACCGAGGGACCCAGCACCTGGCGACTCTGCTGCTGCGCTTCGACCTTGCCACCGGGGCAACGGAGATCGTGGACGCCGGATCGCCGAAGATGTGGCTTGTACGGCGCGGCAAGGTCAAGCAGATCGAGCTCAACGCCCAGCTGCCCCTCGGCATGTTCGAGGACACCGTCTACACGGCCGAGCACTTCCGAACCGAACCGGGCGACCGCCTCGTCTTCGTCAGCGACGGCGTCTACGACGTCACCTCCCCATCAGGAGAGCGGTACAGCGAACGAGCCCTGGCCCGGGCCCTGACCAGCACCCGGCTCCTGCCCGCCTCCCAGGTTCCCCGCGCCGTCCTGCAGGAACTCGCCGGCCACCGCGGCGTGATCGACGCCGACGACGACGCCATGGTCGTCTGCCTTGACTGGCGCGGGCGGCCGTCGGACTGAGGCCCGAAGG
This sequence comes from Streptomyces sp. NPDC086147, assembly GCF_040702165.1. Lineage (NCBI taxonomy): Bacteria > Bacillati > Actinomycetota > Actinomycetes > Kitasatosporales > Streptomycetaceae > Streptomyces > Streptomyces sp. NPDC086147. Next base: position 27,103 of record NZ_JBFBJO010000014.1, read on the forward strand.
GAGAAAGGGCGGTCCCGGTACTCCGAAGGTGCTTGGGACCGGTCCACAGCCGAGCTGCCCGCGCCCACGATGTCGACCCCTGAAGCCGTGCCTCCGCGCCTTCCCCACCGTCGCTGAACGCCACAGCGTGGCACCGGCCGGCATGATTCACATCGGCGACGACTGGACCTGCGACCCCCTGGGCGCCCTCGATGCCGGCGCCGTCCCGGCATCCCCGACGACCTCACCACCCGCCTCGCCGCTACGCGCCCGACCGCCACCGCGCCGCCTGCTGGACAACGGCACGGGCGCCGGCCTGGTCGCCGAAGCCGCCGGCCGGGCCTCGGGGGAACTGTGGGAAAACCTCCACCATCAGGGCAGCGCGATCGCGGTGGGAGCACTGGCGGTACCGTTCCTGCTCCGGATCGCGACTACAGGGATTCTCGGACTCTGGGCGAGCCCTCTTCGCCTGGTCGCCGAGATCGGACGATGCCAGCACTTCGGGGACGGGACACGCGAAGGCCTTCTCCAAGTCATCGAGGATCCGCTGGAGGTGGAGGGCAGCACGATGAAAATGCTCTGGCGTGGGCCCGGGAGCTGTGGAGGCCCCGGCACCGTGCTCCTCGACCAGTTGGTGGAAGATCCGGGTGACCGTGTGCCACTGCTTGCACGGAGCCTCCAGGCCAGCTCGCAGAATCCCGTCGGCCACCACCTTGTACGGGCCCGACGCGGTCGCGCGTGCCGGGAGCTTTTTCGCGGCTTCGGCGAGACCGAGTCCACGCCCTCCCTGATCCTCCGCCGCGACACATCGAGTCTTTTCCAACCTGGCATCTGTGCTGCTCAGCGTCCCGATTCTTCACGATTGGCGTGGGTTTCTGTCCAAGAGTCTCGCGACTGGTCAAGGTCCGTGGAGACCTTTCGCGGGTTCCGCTCCCCGACGCAGCAGTAGGTTGGAAAAGGCTCAGCGAGCAGGGTCAACCTTGCCTGACCCGGTGCGGCAGACGTCGTCACCACAGGCGCAGGAAGCTCCGGACATCGTCATAGCCATCGACGGCACGCCCGTCCACGTCTGTCGGATCCTCCTCGGCTCGCACCGCCAGCGACTCCGCCAGTGCGAGGGCCTCATGGCCGAGTCGCCCGAAGCGTCGAGCGGTGTGTCCCAGGCACAGGCCGGCCAGCCCGAGCAGCGGACTTTCCGACGCAGCCCGCGTCCCGACCCGCACGTACCAGTGCTCGACGAACTCCGCATCGTCGTCGTTCAGCGCGGTCCCGACCAGGACGCCCGCCGCCTCACCCTCCGCCGAGCGGTCACGCAGAGCCCGCTCCAGCGTCTCGACCACTGCCTCGTGAGACAGAGCCAGAGGGTTCTCGAGGCTCAGATGAGAATGCACCCCACGAGACTACGCAGAGCGCATCCGACATCGGCCTGCCGGCGCCCCGTCGCCAGGACGGGCGGACGTTGCCTGAAGCGGCACTACGCCGTCCATGGGTGCGGTGGGGCTGAACTGGGATTCAACAGGACTCAAACCGCCATTTGCACTCCACAGCGTGGCCGATGAGTTTATGGCTCGCGGCCGGTCCAAACTTGTGACGCTTCAGAAAGGGCATCGCCATGTCGGAACTTCTCGTCGACTTCATCACCTCCCTCGACGGCTACGCATCGGGAGAGGGATGGCCCGGTTTCTGGGGCCTGGAGGGCCCGGAGTACCTCGCGTGGCTCGGTGAGCAGCCTGAGGTCACCTACCTGATGGGAGCGAACACCTACCGCTTGATGTCGGGCTTCGCCGCAGGCGAGGTCCCGAGTGGCCAAGACGAGTTCAGGCCCGAGGAAGAGGCATCTGTCAACGAGCTCACACAAGCCTCCAAGGTGGTGTTCTCCTCCTCACTCGAGGAGCCACTGACGTGGGCCAACTCCACGCTCGTCCGCGACGATGCCGTCGAGGCGGTCCGCGCCATGAAGTCGAGCGGCTCGGGGCTCCTCAGCACGATCGGCAGCCTCAGCCTGTGCCGGTCCCTACTACGGGCAGGACTCGTCGACCGCTTCCGGGTCGTGATGTTCCCGGTGATCACCGGGGCCACGGGTGAAGAACGCATCTACGACGGCTACCCGGACGTCGCCCTTGAGATGATCGAGCACCGCACCTTCGACGGCCGCATCCAGCTGGTCGAGTACAAGCCCCGCGTGCTCGATCACCCGCCACTCGTCACCCCTGCGTGACATCGCCCGATCCGCAGGTCTGGACGGCCGACAGACCGGTGCGGGCAGACGCGGAGCAAGACCCTGAGAGACGGACAGCCAACGACAGGACGTCCGGCTCCCTGATCCTGGGTCGTCGCAGGTCAGCCCGCATGCGCTCTCTGAACCACAGTTCCTGCAAGATTCAACTTCTGGAGACGGATGCGTCGCCAGAGGCCTTCCCCGGCAGAGCCACGCGAGCCAGGCCCTGTCGGGACGATCATGGGGCTACCGGGCCGTGAGGCGTGGTGAAGCGGTCCAGTAGCCGGATCGCCATGTCGTGATGGAAGAAGCGGGCCCAGTCGTAGGCGGTCTCTCCGTTGAGGACGAGGAGCGGATCGGCGCCATAGGCCAGAGAATCGCAGTGAGTGCGCTGTCGACCGGCTGCCCTGCCTGGGTGGCGGAGTCTGCTTCCAACTCGATGGCGTGCATCAGCAGGGTCGTCCGGCAGCAGACCTCATCGACGTCGGCCCCCTCGTCGAGGAGACGCGCGAGGGCGGCGTGGTCGCTCGACCCCACTGCCTGGTGAGCAGGCGTCCACGTGTTGTCGATCTCGATGGCGTCCACCGCGGCATTTTGCCCAACGGAACGCAACCTTGATCGACCGGACAGGCCCTAACGAGCTCGTGCACGGTAAGCGGTGAGACGTCGGGCCACGGGTGGTCGATCATGGTGGGGTGGTGGAGACCGTGACTCGTGCAGCGATCGTCAGCAGCCGTCGGATCACAGGCCTGTCGGCCGATGTGATCGCTGAACTCGTTGTGGACCTGAGCCCGTCATGGCATGAGCGTCACCAGGCAAAGCTGCTCTTCCGGCCGCGGCAGCGGGGTGTGGGAGCCGGCGCGAAGCACCGGCTGGTGTTCCTCGACCGGCTCCTGGCCGCGCTCGTCCGTCTCCGTCACGGGGTCACCCATGACGTGCTGGCCTGCTGATTCGGCGTGGACCGTTCCACCATCACCCGCGCCATCGGCGAGGTGCGGCCCCTGCTCGTCGAGCGGGGGTGCACGATCAGCTCCGGCATCCGGCTGCGGACACTGGCCGAAGTCATCAACCACCTCGGGGCCAGCGAACAAACCCGGATCATCGACGGCACCGGGATCCGGGTCCGCTGTCCGGCCGCCGGGCGCAAGCACCGGGACGCCTTCATCTCCGGGAAGAACAAGCAGAACGCCGTCAAGACCATGGTCCTCACCGACCAGAACGGGCGGGTGCTGGTCAGCAGCCCGGCCACGCCAGGCAGCTGCGCGGACGTCACCCACGCCCGCCAGTTGGGCCTGGTCAGACTCCTGGCGGACGGCCCAGCGGTGAAGATCCTCGCCGACGCCGGCTACCAGGGCCTCGGCGCCCAGACCGGCGGACGCGTGGTGACACCACCGCACCGCACAGACCGCCCACACCCCGACGGCCCTTCGGCCAACCTGTACCGCGTAAGGATCAGCCGGGCGGGCAATCGCGCCGAGCACCACCTGCCAGTGCCGGAACGCGCGAGGGATCTGACCGTGCTGGTCGTCGGCGAACGGGTCACGAACGTGCTGTGAGTGTCATGCTCCATACACTCCGCGGCTCTGCCCGCGAAGGCGCCGGGGCCGTGACGCCGAACGGCGACCCTTTTCTCACTGCTCGGTTCACTGTCCCCCATGTGCCCGAGACGTTCCTCCGCCGGCCCCGCCTGACAGAGCGCCTTCACCCGTGCCGTGACCGGTCCAAGACGTTTGATGATGGTCAACGGGCCGGCGGGGGCGAGGACGTCGTGGGCGGTGGTCTTCGGAGCCGCCGCGTCGTCGATGTGGTGCCGCAGGTTCTGGCCGGTGTCGCCGATGACCCGCAGACGGTTGGCGTCGGGAGTTGAAGTCGATCCCGATTCCATGGACGCCGTGTGCTCCCGTACCCGACCTTCCGTGTCCGCGACGAAGAGCTCGCTGCTGCTCGTTCGGTCTCCGCCGGTTCGCGCGGTGTGGGGACGTGGCGTGGGATGGGAGCGGTGCCGGGTGAGGCACGGGCCCCCGGGTAACCGGACGGGTACGTGCGGCCGGACGGGCCGCGACCCACGGAGTGAGGAAGCACGATGCCTGCAGGATCGAACGCGAAGCGCGAACGCCAGTACGAGCACATCAAGGAGGGCGCCGAGAAGCGCGGCACCCCCGAGAAGCGGGCGAAGGAGATCGCCGCGCGGACCGTGAACAAGGAACGGGCCCGCTCCGGCGAGTCCGCGACCGCGAGTAGGACCTCCACGCGGGACAAGAAGTCCGCCCCCCAGCGGGGCGGCGAGCGCTCGCACAGCGGCGCCCAGGGGCCGACGAAGGACCAGCTCTACGCGGAGGCGAAGAAGCGCGGGATCGAGGGCCGTTCCTCCATGAACAAGCAGGAGCTCAAGAAGGCCCTGGGCCGCTGAGTCCCGACGACCCAGGAGGGACGACCGGAGCCGCGGTCCCGTCATGGAGCTGCGGCGGGGAGAGTCCGCCGCAGCTCCATGACCAGTTCGGCCGACTCGCTGCGGGACTTCGTCGACCCGCGCCGCGGCTCCGGACGCGCCGGCGGTATCGGCTGCATCGCCGAACGGGTGCTGTAGCTGCGGCGGACACACGCCGACGGCGTCTGCCTTCTCGGCCGTCCCGACCGCTCGGCGGGCCGCGGGGCGGGAGCGTCGCCGTGCGCCTACGTTCTCCCCGGATCCTGCTCGGGTACGGACTCGGAGCGCCCCGGGGCGGCGGGCGGTGCGCTTGACGAGGGACGAGGCGGGCAGACGCGCGGAGAAGCCATGCTGTCAGGCGCCGGGTGCCACCGCCGGCAGGTCGCCCTCCGAGGCGAGGAGCGTCATCCGGCGCAAGTGGCACCACACCGTTTCCGGAGGTTTTCCATGTCCGTTTCCGCTGGGTCCGATCCGCTCGCCGAACTGTCCGCGGCCGGGGTGTCGGTCTGGCTCGACGACCTGTCCCGTGAGCTCCTGGCGGGAGGCGGGCTCGAGGAGCTGATCGCGGACAAGCACGTGGTGGGGGTGACCACGAACCCGACGATCTTCGCCTCCGCCCTGTCCAAGGGGGACCGCTACGACGCACAGCTCCGGCGCCTCGGCGACGCGGGCACCGGCGTCGACGACGCGGTCTTCGCCCTCACCACCGACGACGTGCGGGACGCCTGCGACGTCCTCCGCCCGGTGTACGACCGCACCGACTGCGTCGACGGGCGGGTCTCCATCGAGGTGGATCCCCGCCTTGCGCAGGACGCCGACGCCACCGCCGTCCTGGCCCGCAGACTGTGGGAAGCGGTCGACCGCCCCAACCTGTTCATCAAGATCCCGGCCACCCGCAAGGGGCTGAAGGCGATCACCTCCGTCGTCGCCGAGGGCATCAGCGTCAACGTCACGCTGATCTTCTCCCTGGAGCGCTACCGCGAGGTGATGGACGCCTACCAGAGCGGTCTGGAACAGGCCCTGACCGCGGGACGCGACCTTTCGACCATCCACTCGGTCGCCTCGTTCTTCGTCTCCCGCGTCGACACCGAGGTCGACCGCCGTCTCGACGCCCTCGCCACCCCCGAGGCACGCGCACTCAAGGGAAGGGCCGGAATCGCCAACGCACGGCTCGCCCACCAGGCGTACGAGGAGATGACCTCGGCGTCCCGGTGGCAGCGCCTGGCCGCGACCGGAGCCCGCGTACAGCGCCCGCTGTGGGCGTCCACCGGCGTCAAGGACCCGTCCTACCCCGACACGATGTACGTCAGTGAACTCGCCGTCGCGGGCACCGTGAACACCATGCCGGGAGCCACCCTGGCCGCGTTCGCCGACCACGGCGCCCTCCCGGCCGGTCCTCCGAGGGCGGGCGACCACGCGGCGGCCGCCGCCCACCTCGAAGCACTGGAACACGTCGGGATCGACTTCGAGGACGTCACCGACACACTGGAACGCGAAGGGCTGGCCAAGTTCGAAGCCAGTTGGAAGGAACTCGGCGACACGGTGGAGCGCGAGATGCGCTCGGAAACCACCGCTTCCGGTGAACACGGCGAAAGCCGGGAGGGCGGCTCCGAGGAGGCCGACCTGCTGGCGATCTACCTCAACGACCACTACTCCGGCGCCACCGGCGGCCTGGAGCTCTTCCGGCGGGCCGCGCAGGCGCAGAAGGGCACGGAAGCCGGCGAAGCCCTGTCCGAACTGGCCCGCCAGATCGATGAGGACCGCGACGCGCTGGCGCTGATCATGACCGACCTGGGGGTCGACATCCGGCACTCCAAGGTCGCCCTGGGCTGGCTCGCGGAGAAGGCGGGCCGCCTCAAGCCCAACGGCCACCTCTTCTCCCGGTCCCCGCTCAGCGACGTCCTGGAGGCGGAGTCGATGTTCCTGGGCGTCCAGGGCAAGGCGGCCTGCTGGCGGACCCTACGGGCCCTGGCCGAAACCGACGAGCGCCTCTCCGCCGACCGTCTGGACGCCCTCGCGGAGCGCGCCGACCGGCAGAGCACGACCCTGGAGGAGTTGCGCCTCGCGGCGGTCACCCGCTCCCTGCGCCCGAGCGGTCCGCACAGCCCTCCCTCGACCTGACAAGGAAACAGCACCATGACGAACGAACAGCCCGGCAAGGGCACGCGACGCGAGCGGTCCGTGACGAGGCCGGTGGCGGAGCTCGCGGGGTGGGACGAGGCGGACGTACGGGCCGTGGACACCGCACGGCTCCTGGCAGCCGACGCCGTGCAGAAGGTCGGCAACGGCCACCCCGGAACGGCGATGAGCCTGGCCCCGCTGGCGTACCTGCTGTTCCAGAACGTCATGCGCCACGATCCCGGCGACGACCAGTGGCTGGGGCGGGACAGGTTCGTCCTCTCCTGCGGCCACTCCAGCCTGACCCTCTACATCCAGCTCTACCTGGCCGGGTACGGACTGGAGCTCTCGGACCTGGAGGCGTACCGGACGTGGGGCTCGGCCACTCCCGGGCACCCCGAGCACCGGCACACCTGTGGGGTCGAGATCACCACCGGACCGCTGGGGCAGGGCCTGGCCAGTGCGGTCGGGATGGCGATGGCCGCCCGCCGCGAACGCGGACTGCTCGACCCCGACGCCGAACCCGGCACCAGCCCCTTCGACCACCACGTCTACGTCATCGCCTCCGACGGTGACATGATGGAAGGCGTCACCTCGGAGGCCGCCTCCCTCGCCGGCCACCAGGAACTCGGCGGCCTGACCGTGTTCTACGACTCCAACCACATCTCGATCGAGGACGACACCGACGTCGCCTTCAGCGAGGACGTCCCGGCCCGCTACGCCGCCTACGGCTGGCACGTGCAGACCGTCGACTGGACCGTCACCGGCGAGTACGTCGAAGACGTCGACGCCCTCCTGGCAGCCGTCCGCGCCGCCCGGGAGGAGACCGGCCGCCCCTCCCTGATCATGCTGCGCACCCTCATCGGCTGGCCCGCCCCCACCAAGCAGAACACCGGCAAGGCACACGGCTCCGCCCTGGGCGAGGACGAGGTCGCCGCCACCAAGGAACTCCTCGGCTTCGACCCCGAAGCGCACTTCGCCGTCGAGGACGATGTTCTGACCCGCACCCGCCGGGCGCGCGAACGCGGCCGCCGGGAGCGTGCCGCCTGGGACGAGACGTTCGCCGCCTGGCGAAGCGCGAACCCGGAGCGCGCCGCGCTCCTCGACCGCCTGCGGGACCAGCGGCTGCCCCAGGGCTGGACGGACGCGCTGCCCTCCTTCCCCGCCGATGCCAAGGGAATGGCCACCCGCGCCGCCTCGGGCAAGGTCCTCAGCGCCCTCGCCCCCGTCCTGCCGGAGCTGTGGGGCGGCTCGGCCGACCTCGCCGGGAGCAACAACACCACCATGGACGGGGAGCCGTCCTTCGTGCCGGCCGACCGCCAGACCAAGGAGTGGAAGGGCGGCCCCTACGGGCGCACCCTGCACTTCGGCATCCGCGAGCACGCTATGGGCGCGATCCTCAACGGCATCGCCCTGCAGAGCCTCACCCGCCCCTACGGCGGCACCTTCCTGACCTTCTCCGACTACATGCGCCCCGCGGTGCGCCTGGCCGCACTGATGCAACTGCCGGCCACCTACGTATGGACCCACGACTCCATCGGCCTGGGCGAGGACGGCCCCACCCACCAGCCCGTGGAACACCTGGCCGCGCTGCGGGCCATTCCCGGCCTGGACGTGGTGCGCCCCGCCGACGCCAACGAGACCACCGCCTGCTGGCGCGCCGTCCTCGAACACGGCGACCGCCCGGCCGGACTGGTCCTGAGCCGCCAGAACCTGCCCGTCCTCGACCGCGACAGCGGGGAGTACGCGCCCGCCCGGGAAGCCACCAAGGGCGGCTACGTCCTGGCCGACACCGACGACGGCGCGACACCGGACGTCATCCTGGTCGCGACCGGTTCCGAGGTCCACATCGCCCTGGAGGCCCGCACCCTGCTGACGGCCGACGGTCTCGGGGTGCGGGTGGTGTCGATGCCGTGCCGCGAGTGGTTCGCCGCCCAGCCGCAGGACTACCAGGACCGGGTCCTGCCCCCCACGGTACGGGCCCGGGTCAGCGTCGAGGCCGCCGTCGGACAGGGCTGGCGCGACGTGGTCGGCGACGCCGGCCGGATCGTCGGCCTGGAACGCTACGGCGCCTCCGCCGACTACCAGCGCCTGTACGACGAGTTCGGCATCACCGCCGAAGCGGTGGCCGCGGCAGCCCGCGACAGCCTCCACGACACCCGGCAGGCACTGCGGCCCGGCGGCCACCGGCAGACCTCCGCCCCCACCAGCGGCGGCACCGGCGACCGCCCCTGACCGGACCGCACCTCCGCCGGACCGCAGCGCCCCCTGCATCCCGGGCCGCCACAACCCGGGCACCGGGGGGCGACGTCGAGCGGTGCGCCGGATCTGTCGAAGGAGGCGCGGGCCGGGTGGCGGGCCGCTCGTGCGGCCGCCGTCCTCGCTCTGCTCGCGGAGGCGGAACGTACAGCGCCGCCCCTGCCTCCCGCTCCGCAGGCGTCCGCACTGGCCGTGCCCTGCTCACCCGTCGGCCCCGGTGAGGAAGACGACCGGGCCGGGACGGGGTGGGGGCTGGACTGGAGCCAGGGCCCCGCCAGCACCGGCGGTCCTGCCCGCAGTTGACACCCTCGGTCGTCCCGTACGGCAGTCGGCGCAGCAAGGGGCGGCCGTCCGGAGGAACCCGGGTGGCCGCCTCGCTGTGTGTTCAGCGGCTGGGAGCGGTGTCAGCGGCTGCTGTCCGGTACAGCGATCCGGGTACCGTGCCAGCCCGGTGCGTCCGCGATGGACTCGGCCGCAGGCAGGCCGGCTGTGACGATGCCCTCCTTGGTGTCGGCGGGATCGACATGCCCGCTCCGGCCGGTCTTGGGGGTGAGCAGCCAGATGGTGCCACCGCCGGCGAGCGGGGCACTCGCGTCGACGAGGAGATCGACGAGGTCCCCGTCGCCCTGGCAATACCACACCAGCACGGCGTCCGTCGTGCCCTCGTGGTTCGCGTCGACCAGCGCGCTGCCGGTCAGCGCCTCCACGCTCTCGCGCAGTTCCTGGTTGCAGTCCTTGTCGTGGCCGAGTTCCTGCACGCTCTGCCCGGAAGCGAACCGCATCCGCTCCGCCAGTGTCGTCTCTGCCGTCGTCATCTCCGGCCCTGCCCTTCTCGTCCTCGTCACGCGCCCGGTCGGCGCGCCCCGACGTTCAACGGCCCCCGCGCCCGGACGTCATGCGACCGCGCCCGACCCGCACACCGAGACGCCCCGTCTCGTTGCCTGCTCTCGGAGGCAACGGGCAAGCTCTACCGGCGCGATAGCCCGGACGGAATCGTGGCCGGCATGAAGGCCACACACCTCCCCGGACGGGGCCTGGTCGCCGCCGTCGTCTCCTCGATCGGCGTGCGTCACGACGGCGTCCACGCCCTCGTCTCCACCGGCCTCTACCTCGACCTCAGCCGCGTCCTGCGCAACCCGGCCGACGACCCTGCGCTGCGCTTCTGCACCGGCCTGGACGCCGACGTCTACGCCCACGTCATGAAGACCCCCGGCGCCCCGACCCTGATCAACCGGACCGCCGTCCAGCTCCGGGCGCTGGCCGAAGAGCTGCCCGCGGGCCGCCCGGTCCGTCTCACGGTGGCGTGCCAGGGCGGCCGTCATCGGAGTGTGGCGACGGCCGAGACGGTCGGACGGCTCGTCTGGAAAGCGCGGAACAGGGAGTACGGCGTCGACATCGAGCACCACCACATCGACCACCCCGTCCTGACCTCCTCCACCCCACCTGACCTGCCTGGTCAAACGGGAGGAAGGCCGCCCGGGCTCTGCGGGGCGACCTTCCTTGGCCGTGCCCTTGATGTCAGGCGTTCAGGCCGCGTCTGTTCACCTTTCTCATCACCGACCTCCACCAGCGCCCCGATGCTTGGGACAGGCTCTACCAACCGCTCAAAGACATGCCGGAAGCGCAGGAAGAAGGCCTCTGAGTCAGCCTCGGCCACCACCGCGTCCCACCCGGTGCCGTGGCGTAGGCAGGTTGATCACCGGCCGGCCGGTGTGGCAGGGAAAGGTGGGAGGGTTGTGGCGGAGATCGAGGTGCCCGGGCCCGACCTCGACTGGCAGCCGGCCGTGCAGCTGCCCTACTACACCGGTAAGAACCCCGCCTACCAGTACAGCGTGTGGGAACACTGCGCACCGCTGTTCCAGATGATCGGCGGGCTGGTGCTGCCGGTGCAGTTCGTGGCCCGGCGACTGCGTCTGCAGGTGGAAGGGTCCTGGGACGGGCTGGACGAACTCGACGTCGTCCTGTTCCGGCTCAAGGGATTCAGCTTCGCGATCAGCAAGCACGACGGCGATCCGTGCGGCATCTCGGACGTCTGGCTCACCCAGCCGCACCAGCGGGCCGACGAAGCTCTCGACACCCTCTTGCAGGTGATCGGGATCGGCGAGGACGCCGTCGCGTTCCGCGGCGACGCGCACAAGGCCCCCACGCAGCCAAGCTGAGCCGAGCAGGGAGAGACCGTCCCGGACCGTTCAGCACGAGGGACACGAGCCACTCCACTGGCAGATCGCTGTGGCGCACACGGGACTACCCTGCTTGCGCGACACGCCTGGAGGGAAGAAAACCCGTGGCCCCGTAAGCCCGCGCACGGCGCATAGTGGACCCGGTCCATGACCCCCCCTCTACCGAAACGGATCCTGCCGCGTAACGACCACCCCTCTGGAACCCCTGACCGCGCGCGTGCGCGGGCGAGGTGGTGATGGTCCTGCGCCACGACCCTCTCGTCGGGCAGGTCTGGATCGTCGAGGAGGTCTGCGCGAGGTGTGCACCCCGCATTCCCCACGCCCGGCTCCTGGCCCGCACCGCGGCTCCTGCCCGACGTGCCATCGCCAAGCCGACCAACCAGAGCCGGGGTCAGGACCGTGCGCAGGTGCTGCCTCGCCCGGGGGTGCCCAGCCTGTTCTCCTCCGCCGGCACCGCCGAGGCGGGCACCGACACGGTCCGGCGCCCGCGCAAGCCCTACCGCCGCCCCTGCCAGGGCTGAGACGCACGACCCGCGGCAAGGAGTCCGGTTGACGGGCTGTTCACGAGTACCGCCGACCTGGTGCGATGTAAGGCACCTGAAGATCGCTTCCCGCCTTCAGGAAGATCGTTTCCCGTTCTGCGACAGATCTGTGGCGGACAAGGTGCGGCGGCGCACGAGGTCGATCTCGACGATCCGGACGGTGGTCTCGTCGCCCTCGCTCACCACCTGGTCGGGGTGCTCGATGGGCTCGTCACCAAACTGGGTGATGCGCACCAGGCCCTCGACACCGTCGGCGATGCAAACGAATGCTCCGGACGGGATCACCTCGATGGCCTGCCCGGTCGTGACCATTCCTGTCTGGTCCGCGAAGGGTACGAGCGGGTCCTCTTGGAGGGCTTTCAGCGACAGCTGGACCTGTCCACGCCGGTTGTCCACGTCGATGATCTCGCCGACGCCCCGCTGGCCAGCCGTGACGGCGTCTGCGGGATGGTCGATCCGCCGCCAGCTCAGTTCCGGGCCCCTGATGAACCCGGTGCACTGATCGGCCGGTTCGCCGTCGAGGTTCACGAACACACCGAAGTTGTGGACGCTCTGCACCTGACCCTCGTGTGGTGCACCGCGCCGAAGGCCAAGGAGGAAGGCTCGCAGAGCCGGGTCCTCACATGCCGCAGTGGACGCTCAGACACACTCTTGCTGCCAGTCGACGGCTATCACTTCGAAGGTGAGCTGCTGCCCGATGCTCACGGCTTCGGACGGATGCCCGATGGCCTTGCGCGTCGGATCGCCACGAGGGATACGTACCAGCGCTTTCCCCGGGCCAGGGAACCCGTCCAGTTCCATGAGCGTCTGGCGGTCCTCGACGCTGATGACGCGGTCGGCACGGACTTCGCCGGCCCGCAGGTTGTTCAGAAAGTTCTTCAGTGCGTCGCTCGACTGGGATTCGGTCAGGCTCGTGACCCCATGGCCATTTGCGAGCATCTCTGACCAGTGGCGCAGCCACTGCCTGCAAGATCGCTTCCCGGCCGATCTGCCGAACGGGTACGGTCCACCGCATGGTGGGCGACTTCGATGCAGCCGTGGCCATTCACGACGGCATATCGGACCGGTCGGAGGCATGGGATTTCATCCGGGCCTTCGCGGCTGGGTGGTATGCGCCCTTGACCGATGGTGACGGTGTCGGCGAGGAAGAGCTCAAGCGGGCGGAAGGCCGGCTGGGTCTGTCACTCCCTGAGGCTCTGCGTGAGGCATATCTGCTCTTCGGCCGCCGTCCGGAGTTGTTCGAGCACCAGGATCCGATGCTGCCTCCGTCAGAGCTCTTCGTGCACGAGGACCTCGGGGGTGTGCTGTGCTTCCGTAGCGAGAACCAAGGGTGCGCACTCTGGGGAGTGCGTCTGTGCGACCTGGGTGAGACCGACCCGCCAGTCGTCGTGCGGTCACGGGACGGCTGGCGGCCCTTCATGGAGAGGGTCTCGCCGGCGTGTGTGGAGTTGGTCCTGTCAGAGGCGCTGTTCAGCGAGGGGCGGCTCTACGACGCGTGTGAATTGCCGCCCGATGTTGCGGATGGGCTTCCGCGGCTCTTTGAGCGAGTCGCTCTCCCGGATTACCCATGTGGATGGGGGAAAGACGAGTCTCCCGTCCGCTGGTACTCCGCTCCCGGGCTTCTTCTGCGGCAGGACGGACTGACGCCCTTCAGCTGGCCGCACGTTCGGGGGCGAAGCCTGGCTCATCTCAGCCCGGCCTGCTCTTCTGGCCAAGGCCGATGGGTCCACTGAGCCTTTTCCAACCTCACGTCTGTGCTGGTCAAGGGCGTGCCGACGAGTGACTGTGTCAGCCGGTGGCAGGCCTGTGACCGGCAGATCCACAGTCGGTCGGCATGCTGCGAACGCTCCGACGGACACGGTCGGCGGACCTGACAGCCAGGTTGGAAAAGGCTCACAGTCCCGGGCTTGGCCGGGCGAGACGTCGGATCAGCCGGTGGTGCTGGTGGTGCCGTATTCGATGTGTCCGGCGAAGCGCTGTGACCAGGACGGGTCGTTGTTCACGGTGATGGTGAAGTCGTACCAGCCGTTCTGGTACCGGACGGCGTTGAAGAATTCGCTCCCTTGCCCTCCGGCGGCCACGGCATAGGTGTCGTCCCATGTGCGGTACTGGTTGGACACGATGCGGAAGGTGACGCCTTGTGTGCCGTGGTTGCGCAGGGTGAAGACGATGGCGAGCTTGCCGGTGGACGGGTGGACCTCGAAGGCCGGCTTGACGGAGACGTGCTGACCGCGGGCGATTCCGGAGGCGTCGCCCTTGAAGCGGCGAAGGAACCGGTTGGGGCCGACCACCGAGAAGTCGTACGTGCCGTTGCCGTAGCCGCTGCCGACGTTGAAGTAGTCCTCCGTGGCGGCCTGGGCGTCGACGGTGTACTGCCAAGGGCCGCCGGTGCGGTAGGCGTTGGCGTAGACGGCGAAGTGGGCGGCGTCGGTGGCGTGGGTTCCCTGGTTCTGGAGGGCGATCCAGGTCTTCATGGTGGTGCCGCCGACTTCTACCCGGTCGAGGTAGGCGTTGGTCTGGTAGGGCAGAGCACATGCCGCCTTGGTGCCCGGTTCCTGGACGGGCGCCGTGTTCGTGCTGGGCCGGGCGGGGTTGACGCCGGTGGTTCCGGGCGTCTGGCCGGCGGGAGCGGCGGGGCCGAGGGCCGGCAGGGTGTAGGCGGATGCGTCTTTGCCGAAGTCGAAGACGCTGGTGAGGTCGCCGGCCACCTTGCGCCGCCAGGCGGTGATGTTGTCGCACACGGCGGGTTTGCCCAGTGCCGCGGTCCACTTCTCGAGGAACTGGATCATCGAGGTGTGGTCGAAGGTCTGCGAGCAGACCCGCCCGCCGGTCGTCCACGGTGACACGACGATCATGGGTACCCGCATGCCCAGCCCGACCGGCCCTTCGACCGCGCTGTACGTGCTCCATTCATCGGTCGCGTCGGCGGATCCCTTCGGTGGGAACGGGGGCGGTACGTGGTCGAAGAACCCGTCGTTCTCGTCGTAGGTGATGAACAGCGCCGTGGAGCGGAAGACCTCCGCGTCGGCGCTGAGGGCGCCGAGCAGGCGCTTGACGAACACGGCACCGCGGCTGGGCGTCTCATTGGAATGTTCGGAGTGCGCTTCGTCCGTCACCACCCAGGACACCTGGCGCAGGGTGCCGCCCACGACGTCCTTGCGGATCGCCTCGATGATCCGATCGGCGGTGGTGCCTCCTGAGGGGAGCGCGGGTACGGATTTGACACCGGAGTCGTACAACGGGCCGGACGAGTACCCCGCGAAGTACTCCAGCGCGTTGTCCCCGTAGTTGTCGGTTTCGACGTTGTAGGTGCGCCAGGTGACGCCGGCGTTCTGCAGTTCCTCCGCGTAGGCGGTCCAGGGCTGGTTGTCGCCCTCGAAGTCACCGCCGTTCAAATGCGGGGGGTTGATCAGCCCGACGCCGGTGGAGCCGCTCCAGAAGTAGTTGCGGTTGGGTCCCGTCGAGCTCAGGACGGAGCAGTGGTAGGCGTCGCAGATGGTGAAGGCGTCCGCCAGGTCGTAGTGGAAGGGGAGGTCGGCGCGGGTGAAGTAGCCCATGGTGAGCTGGCCCTTGTTGGCGATCCACCGGTCGAGGCGCCCGCCGTTCCACGCGTTGTGACCGTCGGTCCAGCCGTGAGCGGTGCCCACGCCCTGGGCGTTCTTCCAGCCGTCGGTTCCCCCGCGGTTCAGGGCCCAGGGGTAGCGCCAGGACGAGCCGTCCGGCTGCTGGAGCACCGATTTCCCGGAGGGTGCGCTCGTCGTGCCGGGGAGGTCGACGGTGCTCTTGTCCCCGAAGCCGCGGACTCCCTTCAGCGTGCCGAAGTAGTGGTCGAAGCTGCGGTTCTCCTGCATGAGGATGACCACGTGCTCGATCTTGGTCAGATCGCTCGCGGACGCGGCGGCGAGCGCCACGCCGAGGTCCTGCGACGACGTGTCTGCGGCAAGACGGGGGAGGGCTGACGCCGCGGCAGCCGCACCGGCAGCTGAGACGAGGAACTTCCGGCGATCCATGGGCACCATGACGTGACCTCACTGGCTTCTGGTAGGGAACGGTGGTGTACCGGTATGAGTGACAACCACGAAGGAGAAGGGGCGGCTACGCCTGGTCACACGCCGGGTGGACCTTGGTGGTCGGCCTGCGGTCGGACCGCGGGGAGCCGCCTGTACTCCGAGTGCTACAACCCCGGGCCCTGATAGGCGCCACGGTTCGGCTTGGTGGTCGTGGAGACCGGATTGGCCCAGTAGTCACGGCCGCCGTTGTCGGTGACGACGGCGCCGTTGCCGAGGGCGGGCGAGGTGGACTTCAGCTTGTAGCCGTCCACCTCGTGGATGGAGCTGCCGTCGGTGCCGGGAGCGACGAACCGCGGGTCGCCGGTGATGCCGTTGGACGTGGGACGGGGTACGCCCTGGAAGACGTTCCAGTACCACTGGATCCCGGACTTGGCGGGCAGACGGGAATCGGACGTGCCGACGAAGATGTTGTTTTCGACGACGCTTTCGTCGGGAAGCGTGATGTTGAACTTCTTGTCCGTGCAGTAGAGGACGTTGTTGTACATGTGCAGTGCCGACCGGCCGGCGCCGTTGCTGCTCATCCGGCAGTCGTTCTCGGAGATGTTGTAGCGGATGATCTGCTTGGCGCCGCCGATGGTGCCGCAGCCGTCGCAGTCGAGGAAGAAGCCGCCGATGTTGTCACGGCTGTAGTTGTACTGAATGGTGCAGTAGCCGGCGTTGCCCCAGTCGCAGTCGAACGCCTGGCTGTCGGCGACGGACATCCTGGTGGTGTCGTACACGGCGTTCTTCTGGATGGTCGGGTTGTGGTCGCCGAGTACCCAGATCCCGGCGAAGTTGCCGCCGGAGAAGGGGTAGACGCCGTTGCCCACGCCGGATGCGTTGTTGTACTGGATCATGGGGGAGTTCGCGTAGCTGACGATGATGCCGTCGCCGCCGACGTCCTTGAGGGTGTTGCGTTCGACGAGGACGCCGTTGCCCTTGTTGGCCATGGAACCGGTACGGATCTTCAGGCCGCCGCCACCGGTGTTGCTGATGGTGTTGTGGTGCACGTGCACCTCGTTGAGTGTGGAGTTCGTCCCGGTGGCGCCGGTGGCGCCGGTGGCGCCGGTGACGACGCCACCGGACTGGACGTAGTCCTCAGTGACGGAACCGGTCTTGTTGGTGTAATGCCGCCCAGCGTGCGGCCAGCGCGGACTTCCCGACCCCACCCAGACCGCGCAACGCGTGGACGACGACCTCACCCGCCCCCGCGTACCTCCTCCGATCGCTACTTCGCTCCCATGAGCTGGGCGGCCTGGAGGGCGGTGTCGGTGACGTCCACGCACACCACCTGGTGCGGGGCACAGATGCCCCGGTCGATCAAGTTCGGCTGAACAGGCCCCAGTATCAGCTCGCCGTCCTGATTCCTTTCGGGAGGACTGCGACCAGGATGGCGACGGCTTCTTCCGGTGTCTCGGTGCGCGCGACCAGCTCGCCTCGGTTTCGCACCCCGTACAGCCCCTCGTCGTAAGGGCGGATGCCGTATCCGACCCGCGCCTTCCGGGGCTGTTCGGCGCTGGTGGAGAACCAGAGGTTGAAGTGGCTGTTGACCGGCATCAGCCGGCGGAGTACTGGCTGGGCGTACGCCGCCGTCAGCAGTGCGTGGGGGCGCGTGCGCCCGTCGTGCAGTGGCATGTGGACGCGGTCGAGCTTGATGTGCCACGTCAGCTCGACGGCGTCGAACGGCTCCCGCTCGTGAGCGAGGGCCCAGGGCCTGAACTCGATGAACGGGGCGCGCGCGCCCTGGTCTCCTCGAGGCCCCCGCCGCTCGTCCACGCCGTCGTCGCCCTGACCGCTTCGGCCAGGTCCGCGGTCCGTCCGCCGGCCAGGGGAGTGCCGTTGTCCTGGAGGTGCATCCGGAAAGTCGGGCATCTCTCGCCGGGCGGGTACACCACCACGCGCCGGCCGCTTCCCGCGTCGACGTACTGCGCGAGGCGACCGCACTGCCTGTCCGGCTCGGGCGGGGCAAGCCCGAGCCCCTCGGCCGTACGCCCCAGCGCGGCCCGCAGGGCCCCGCCGCCGTCCCAGCCGCTTTCGCCGAGTCCTACTTCGAAGTTCATCGCACCAGTGTCACCCTGACCCGCACCAGACCTCGCCGAGTGGCGGGGGGCGTCATTCCAACTGTGCTGTACTCGAGGCTGTCGGGGGTGTTCGGGCTGGCGCCAGGGGTGGGCGCTATGGTGCTTGGCCGTGGACGCTGCTGATCTTGACTATCGGGCCCGGACGCGGTCCGGCTGCATACCGCCGGAGCTGGTCTCGCGGCTGTTCGAACAAGGCCATGCCGACGTGGTGGAGCTGCAGGCCGGACGCGGGGAGTGGTTCTGCGCGCTGGCGTGGGCGCGAGTGTTGGGTGAGCAGGGCCGAGAGGCCGATGCGTTGGAAGTGCTCGCCCCGTACGTGGCGACGGGCTGGTGGACGGCCGTGGTCGCTACGTCCGAGTTGCTGGAGGGCTGGGGCCGCATCGACGAGGCGATCGAGATCAGCCGGACCCGTATGGAAGCCGGGCATCCGCTGGCTCTGGAGGCCTACACGCGGCTGCTCGCCCGGCACGGCCGCGCCGAGGGGGCCTTCGACCTGCTCGTGCCGCACGTCGACGACTGGGCGCTTGCCACCGCCCTGGTCGACGTCGCCTCCGTTGTCGGCCGCGACGAGGAGGCCGCCGCGCTGCTCGCCGGCCGGGTCCGGGCCGGCCACTGCTGCGACGGCCCGTGGTGCTGCCGCGGCCTCGATACCGACACGGTGCTCGGCCTGCTCGCGACGATCCGCGAGCGTCAGAGCCGGATCGATGAGGCCATCACCCTGCTCCGCCGCCGACAGATCATCTCGGTCAACAGCCGGGACCAGCTCGCCGGTCTGTTGGCCCGGCACAACCGGATCGAGGAGCTGCGTGCCTACGCTGCGCGGGACGGGCATGAGGAGGCTGTACAGCAGCTGGCGGAGCTGCTGGAGGAGGGTGGCGACGTGGAGGGCGCGATCGCCGTATACGGGCAGGTCAGCGGCCCTGCGGCCCGGGACCCGAACCTGGCTTACGAGCTTGCGCAACTCCTGGTCCGACACGGACGTGGTGGAGAGGCGATCGCCGTGATGCGAGCCCAGGCCGACGCCCACCCCGGCGACGACTGGATTCTCCACGCCTTGTCCGAGCTGTGCCTCGACCAGGGTCGCCCCGCCGACGGCCTGGCCCACCTCGATGCCCTCGCCGCCCGGCGCGGGGGTGAGGACGGGTGGGAGCTGTTCTGGATGCGGTTGCCTTTGATCGCCGCCTGCAGTGGGGCCGCCGCGGCGGTTGAACGGGCCCGAGCCCACCCCGAAGGCAACACCTGGTACGCGGCGGAGCACATTGCACACCTCCTCGCCGGTGCCGGGCGCATCGAGGAAGCCGTCACCGTCCTCCAGCAGCACGACCGCAGCAACGACCATGACCTCGCCGGCTACCTCGTCGACCTCGGCCACATAGAGGAGGCCCTGGCCATCCTGGTGCACAGAAGCCCCCCGCCACCACTCGTACCGACGACGCACCTGTGGTCCGACGAGCCGCCGTTCTGAAGCCCTGATGGAGTGCTGGCGGTGACTGCCCATCATTCGATGGCTGGCAGGGCCATTCGCGTGTTCACCGCCAGTCCTAGGATGGGGAGTATGAGCAAGGGCCATGCCGGCAGACACAAGACCATGCCGATGACGACGCGGCGGACCCGCTGGCAGGAGGCGGGCAACAGCCAAAACTTCGGCAAGCGTTTCGCCGAGCTTGTCTCCGCCGGCGAGGACATCGACGGTGAAGCCCGGCTCGCCGACACGCTCCTGCCGCGCGGCGCCCGAGTGCTCGACGCCGGTGCCGGCATGGGCCGGGTCACTGCGGCACTGCTGCGGTGCGGGCACGACGTGGTCGCGATCGAACCCGATCAGGCACTGGTCCGACAGGCCCGGGAGACCTATCCAGGGGTGCCGATCCAGGAACGCGACATCCTCGACCTCGGCCCCGACGACGGTCCGTTCGACCTGGTCGTCTGCGTGGGCAACGTCATGGTCTACCTGGCCGAGGGCACCGAACGCGCGGCCCTGCACGCGATGCGCGCCGTTCTCGGCGAAAACGGCCGGATCCTGATCGGCTTCCACCTCCAGGACCGGCCCCCGCACGCTCACGCCTACACCGCGGCCGAGTTCGAGGCGGATCTCGAGGCTGTGGGACTCCGCGTCGACCTGCGGGCAGGCACCTACCAGCTGCACCCCGCGAACCAGGCCTACGGTGTCTGGATCCTGAGTCACGCCCAGAGGTTGTCCCGTAGATGATCTGGGGCGTGCAGGCTGGCCTGCTGGTTTTCCTGTCATCCGGTGAGGGTGAGGTTGTGGAGGCGGGCGATGCCGAGCATGGCGTGGTGTACGCCGTCGCCCTTGAGGCGGCAGTCGCGGGGGATCTTCCAGTTCTTCATGCGGGCGGAGGTGTGCTCGACGCGGGCCCGTACCTTGCGGTGGGAGGCGTTGTGCTCCTCCTTCCGGGCCGGCATTTCTCCGTTCTTGTGCCGGCGGTAGTGCGGGATGGCCGGGCCGGTGCCCCGGTAGCCGCCGTCGGCGACCACCGTGGGAGTGGTGCCGAGGGCGGTCTCGGTGCCGGAGTCCTGCCAGGCCCGGCAGTCGTTGTGGTTGCCGGGCAGCGGCCGGCCGACGGCGACGAGCAGGCGGGTGTCGGCGTCGATGACGACCTGGTGATCGGTGGAGTGGCGGTAGTTCTCGCTGGAGGCGGCCACGGTCCGGTCACGGGTGGGAACCAGGGTGCCGTCGACGATGAGCACGGTGCTCTTGCGGAACCGTCGCCGGGACTGGAGGGCGAGAGCCGGTCTGAGGTGGTCGGCGATCCGGTCGGCCGCCGACTTCGAGACGCCGAACAGCGGGGCGAGCCGGCGCAGGGTGAGGTTGGTGCGCCAGTACGCGGCCGCCGGCAGCACCCGGTCCTCCAACGGCAGCGACCACGGTCGGCCCTTGCGGACCGGATCGGCCCCCCTCACGCCGCAGCGCGGTGATCAGTCTGTTGAACTGCTGCGGGTTCAGCCCGGTGAACGGCCCTGTCCGGGAGAGCTCCGATGCCGTGATCACACCAGCCGCGGCAAGATCATCTCACTTCTGACCAGCAGTTACGGGACAACCTCTAGAACGAATGGTGGTCCTGGATCAACCCCGGCATGGCGACTTCGGGCGGCCGTCTGTTCACACTGGGCCGGAACGAAGTCCTCACGGCGCTCGGTCCCTGCCCCCCAGCGGCGCCGGGCCGAGCCACCCACCGGCCCGGCGCTCGCTGTCAGGAACCTGACGCACGGCCCCGCCGCGCTCTCCCCTCTCGGCTGACAGGAGGGAGATGCCGGGCCGGTTTCCAGCCATCTTCGAAAATGGTTCTCTCTCCGGTCCCACCCGGCAACCGTTGCCATCCGGCACCGAGCCGAGGCGGCATCCCGACTCGCATCTTCGGCCTGTTATCGCCCACATGTTCGAAGAATTCGGGGGCAGGGCGCGTTGACTCCAGCCCGGCTGTGGCAGCCTGTGCGACTCCAGTGGCCACTGTGGCCGCTGTGACATCTCTTCTCGTGGGGGGAAGTGCATGACTTCGCGTGCTTCCGGCACGCCTTCTCGGCGTGCCCGTATGACGGCAAGACATTCTCTGACGGCGGCGGTGGCGGTTCTCGCGCTGGGGGCATCGGCGCTGCCCGCACTCGCCGCGCCACCCGCGTCCGACCCCGGGCCGGGTTCGGTGTGGGGCAAGAAGGCGGCACCGCTGGAGGTCCCGCCGGTGAAGGTGGGGACGACGAAGCCGGTGGCCTCCCGTGCCGAGGCTGCTCCCTCGAAGGAGGAGGCCGCCTGGCGTGCGGCACAGCGGGAGCGCACCCGCACCACGGCGAAGGCGCCGTCCGGACAGCAGCGTTCCGCAGCGACGCCTTCGGCGGAGACCGGGACGCTCGTGTGGGTGCCGCAGGGGCAAGGGGCGGTGCCCTGGCATCAGATCTCGGACTTCCGCATCACCGACTCCCTCGTCGCGCGGATCAACCTGTCCAACGGCAACCTCATGCTGGCCGCGACCGACTTCGAGGTCGCCGGCGTGGGCCAGGAACTGCGCCTGGCACGTACGTACAATTCGCTGGACGGGCCCTACGGCAAGGTCTCGGACAACTGGTGGCAGGAGTACGAACGCTACCTGCACGTCTTCACGAACTCAGTCGTCCTCTACGACGCGACGGGTGCCTCGGTCAGCTTCACGAAGAACGCCGACGGCACCCTCACCACGCCCAAGGGGTACTCGCAGGACCTGAAGAAGAACGCCGACGGCACCTACACGCTGACCAGGCGCAAGTCGGGCGTGAAGGACACCTACGACGCCAACGGCACGCTGACGAAGGTCACCGACCGCAACAAGGGCGCGATCACGGTCGACCAGCACGACGAGACCGACGAGCACAAGGGCTTCAAGCTGACCGAGACCCGTTCGGGCCGCTGGATCGACCTGCTCAAGACGTATCCCGACCAGTGGCAGGCCAAGGACCACACCGGCCGCACCGCCGTCTTCGACCTCGACGCCGACGGGAACCTCACGCGCACCACGGACACCGAAGGCAAGACCACCTCCTACGCCTTCGACGCCGACGGGCGGGTCACCAAGGTCACGACCCCGGAGGGCCGGGTCACGGTCTTCACATACGACGCCGAGAGCCGCCTCACCTCCATGCTGCGGGCGACCCAGACCGGGAGTCCGGGACACACGGGACCGACCTACACCTACGCCTACACCGGTGTCTATCCCCACGACGCGGGGACGACGACGGTCACGGACCCGGAGCAGCACGCGACGAAGTACGAACACGACGCGGATGGCAAGGTCTCCAAGGTGACCGACGCGCTCGGGCACTCGCGGGCGAAGACCTTCGACGCCAACTACAACATCGACACCGCGACGGATGCGATGGGTGTGGGCGGCGCGGCGGGCAATGTGACCGCGTACGGGTGGGACTCCCGCAACAACCTCACCTCCGCGAAGCTCCCGACCGGTGCGACTGCCAGCCTGGCCGGCTACCAGACTCTGTCGGGGGCTGATCTTCCCGGCAGTCTGACCACGGCCGACGGCGAGAAGACGGACTACACCTATGACACGGCCGGCAATACCAAGTCGGTCGCCGTGACCGGCGCCGGTGGCGGGACGCAGTCCTTCGACTACAACCCCGCCACCGCCACCTGCGGTGGGTTCGAGGGCCAGCGCTGCAAGGTCACGACGAAGATGTCGTCGACCAAATCGGTCTCCACCTCCTTCACGTACGACGCGAAGGGCAATCTGACCAAGGTCACCCCGCCCGCCCCGCTCGGCGTGACGACGTACACCTATGACGACCTGGGGCGGCCCGCCACCGCTAAGGACGCTCGCGGTGTCACGACCCTCTACACCTACGACCACCGCGACCGCATAACCAAGGTCGACACCTCCGGCTACGCCACCGTCACCTACTCCTACGACGGAGACGGGAACCTTACCCAGCGCTCGGACGGAACCGGCGTCACCGCCTACGCCTTCGACCCGCTGTCCCGCGAAACCGTACGCACCTTGCAGAACGGCTCGCAGACCCGCCTGACCTATACCCCGGCAGGCAACGTGGACACGTACGAGGACCCGGCGGGCATCACCGACTACACCTGGAACCAGGTCAACAAACTCACGCAGTTCAAGGACCCGACCGGCAAGGTCACCACGTACACCTACAACAACAATGACGTCCGCACGAAGACGACGTACCCCGGTGGCACCGCCCAAGAGGTCACGCTCGACAAATCGAACCGGCCCGAGAAGATCCGGGCGACATCCCCGAAGGGCACGCTGGTCGACCTCGCCTACACCTACGGCTACGACCACGACGCCAACGCCACCACCCCCCTCAAGGACGGCGGGAAGATCCGCACCCGGACGGACGTGGTCGCGGGCATGAAGACGACCTACACCTATGACGACGCGGGCCGGTTCTCCTACGCCAAGGAGGAGAAGGGCACCACCCTCAACTCGTCCTGGCAGTACTGCTACGACCTGGCCGGCAACCTTACCTCCCAGGGCGTGGACCCCGGCTGCCCGCGCGGCACCACGTACACGATCAACGACGCCCAGCAGATCACCGCGAAGAACGGTGTCGCGACGAACTGGTCGTACGACAAGGTCGGCAACGAGACTGCCGGAGCCTCCACTCCCGAGGGCACCCGCACCGGTGAGACCTGGACCGACTACTCCCAGATGAAGACGATCACCGTAGGCGGTAAGACCTACGCCGGCCAGTACGGCTCGACGGACCAGAGCGAGCGGATCAAGCTCGGCGACACGTTCTTCCACAACGGTCCGCTCGGCCTGTCCGCGAAGAGCACCGGTGGCGTCGACATGGGATTCAACCGTGAACCCGGGGGCACCCTGAACTCCATGACCACGGGCGGCAGGTCCTACTACTACCTCACCGACGCGCTCGGTTCCGTGGTCGCGCTCGCGGACGAAGCCGGCACGAAGGTCAACACCTACTCCTACAGTCCCCGCGGAGTCCAGCGCGCCGGGAGCTCGGAACAGGTCCCCCAGCCCTACCAGTTCGCCGGCGGCTACCACGACCCCACCGGCCTCTACCACTTCGCCGCACGCTACTACGACCCCAACATCGGCCGCTTCACCAGCACCGACCCCTCCGGCCAGGAGAAGAACCCCTACCTCTACGCCGAAGGCGACCCCGTCAACCGCATCGACCCCACCGGACTCATCAGCGTGGGCGGTGTCATTAGCGGCGCCACGGATGCATTCGGCAAGGCGTCCAATGTGCAGGACGTCATCGAGATCGGCGGAGCCCTCGCCCAAGGCAACTACGCGGAAGCCGGAGCGAAGACGGCCGGCGTGGTGGCCAGCACCGTGACCGAGGCGACGTGTGCTCCCGCCGCTGTCGCGGCGGGAGCACCCTCAGCGGGTGTGGGCGGCGCGGTAGTCGGCGCCGCGTGCGTCGGCGTGGGCGAATTCGTTGGCAGCCAGGTCGAGCAAGCAGCCACCGAGTCCTGGACCTGACCAACACCGAAACCCATAGACGACCCGAGGAGAAGATATGGACCAGAGCTACCAACTTGCCCGAGGTGAGTGGATCCCCGAGGGGCCGATGGGCGCGGTCATCATCATCGGACTGATCCTCCTGCTCGTCTTCATGGTGTTCTGGGGTCGTCGCCAGAAGCGGTGACCGAACAAGGATCCCGGACGTGTGCTCGCCCAGCCACTGCGCTGAGCGAGCACACGTCCGTACAGCGAAGAATGCGAGATCCGATCCATGCGCCCCACAACCACGCAACTGGCAGCGGAACCCATCGGGGGGACATTCCTCGGGCTCGTCATGCCGGCGATCATCGTGATCGTGACCTACATCATCTCTTCCGCCCTCCAGCGCCGACGAGGTGAACACCGCACGGTCGACCGGCAGGCGAAATGGCGACTGAAGGAATTGATCGTCGCCCTGAGCCTCATGGGCCTCTACCTGCTGTCCCTCCAATTCATCATCGGCTGACGCCCCGCCCCGCTCCCTTCCTCACGGCCGATGAGTCCCTGCTCCCTGCGTTCGCGGGGACGGACCCTGTGCACCCTGCTGCGGGGGCTCCTATGCGTTTGGTCAAGGTCCAAGGCCAGTAGGTTCGTGCGGTCAGAGGCGGGCCGAGCCGTAGGGGTGCGCATGAGTGATAGCCAGGTGACGATCAAGCTCACGAGTGACGAGGCACTGGTGCTATCGCACTGGCTCGAGAAGCTCCAGATGACGGACCTCAGCCGCGTTGTCGACGATCCGGCGGTCTGGGCGCCGATGGGTCTGCCGCACGATCGGGTGACATCTGAAGTGGCTTGCCCTGTGGGGCAGGTGGGAAGGATGTCGCTGTGCCCAAGCCCTATCCGGAGGAGTTCCGCCAGGACGTCGTGCGGGTCGCGAGGAACCGCGGCCCAGGTGTGACGGTCGAGCAGGTGGCCGCCGACTTCGGAGTCCACCCGATGACGTTGTGGAAGTGGATGCGCCGAGCGGACATCGACGACGGCTCCAAGCCCGGAACCTCCAGCCAGGAGAGCGCGGAGCTGCGGGAGGCACGTCGGCGGATCAAGCTGCTGGAGCAGGAGAACGAGGTTCTGCGCCGGGCCGCGGCCTATCTGTCGCAGGCGCATCTGCCGGGAAAAGGATCTACCCGCTCGTGAAGGAGCCGGCCGCAGGCGGGGTGCCCGTCACGGTGACGTGCTGGGTGCTCAAGCTCGCCAGACAGCCCTCCTACCGCTGGCTCGACAAGCCGGTGACCGACGCCGTTCTCGAGGAGGCGTATCGCGCGAACGCGTTGTTCGGTGCCCACCGTGAGGACCCTGAGTTCGGCTACCGCTTCCTGGCCGACGAGGCCCGCAGCACCGGGGCCGCGATGGCGGACCGGACTGCGTGGCGGATCTGCCGGGACAACCGCTGGTGGAGCGTGTTCGGCAAGAAGCGCGGCCGGGGCAAGAAGGCCGGCCCGCCAGTGCACGACGATCTCGTCCTTCGTGACTTCACCACGGCCGGCCCGAACCGGCTCTGGCTCGCCGACATCACCGAACACTCCACCGGCAACGGCAAGCTGTATCTCTGCGCGATCAAGGATGTCTTCGGTAACAGGATCGTGGGCTACTCCATCGACACGCGGATGAAGTCCCGCCTGGCCGTGACCGCCTTGGACAACGCCGTGGCCCGGCGCGAAAACGTCGACGGATGCATCCTGCACACCGATCGCGGCTCGCAATTCCGGTCCCGGAAGTTCGTCCGGGCACTCGACCGCCACCGGATGGCCGGGTCGATAGGGAGGGCCGGGGCAGCAGGCGACAACGCGGCCATGGAGTCCTTCTTCAGCCTGCTGCAGAAGAACGTCCTCGACCGCAGGAAGTGGGCCACCTGCGAGGAACCACGGATCGCCATCGTGACCTGGATCGAGCGGACCTACCACCGCCGTCGCCGGCAATCCGCACTCGGCCGACTGACCCCCGTCGAATTCGAGACCGTCATGACCACACCGGCCCTCCAGGCCGCGTGACTCAACCTGTCACCCGAACCTGCATCAGACCCGTGTTCCCAGTATGCCCAAAGCCCCGCCGTCCAGCCAGACAGCCTTTGAGGCATGACGCACGCCACCCGCCTCGTACCCGCCGGGCCTTTGCCATCCCAACCCCATGCCAGCGACTGCCGCACTGTCGCCGACCGGTCTTCCTCCACCGCGCACGCCGCGTCCCCGTGAGCGAGACCATCACGGTCGACGGCTACACCGTCAAGAAGGGCGACTGGGTCCCCGCCCTCTACCCTTCCACGGCGATTCTGCGCCGGGTGACTGGCCCGGGACCTACGATCGAACTCGAACTCGAGCTGGAGCCGGAACACTGCCGCTTCGTCTCCCCCTGAGGACCTTTTCGCTGCCGGCCTGACCCTGACCATCTCCTCAAAGCCAGGCCCGCGCGACCAGGACCGATGCCATCGGGGCGGCGAAGCCATCACCGGCGCATGCGGCTGGCACCGCTGGGTCGCGGAGAGAACCGCGTCCTGGCCAGCCGGCTACCGCAGGCTCCACCGCCGCTACGAACGCAAGGCCGAACACTTCCTCGCCTTCGTCGGCACAGTTGCGACTCCGATCGGTTACCGCCGCCTGAACGCGCTGCTCACGGCCTGAGCCGGTCCTGCTGCACGTCGAAGCAGACCAGCCCCATGCTCTCCGCCCCGCCAACACCCGTGCGCGGACCGGCACACCGGCTGGAGCCGGCCAGGGAGCCTGGGACAGATCCCTTCGAAGTGAACGAGGGCATCCGGTGGAGAGGCCGTGACAGGATGCCGACGTTTCACCGGACAGCTGGGTGTGGTCAACTCGAGGAGAATATAGGGAAGATGAAGATATTTCGGTGGCGTGGAGCCTCTCAGGACCGGGATCGTAGCGGGCAGGTGATCCAGGAGTATCGGACGGCTTACGAGCGGGGGCTCGCCGCTGAGCGGAGCCAGGAGCCGGCGCAGGCGCTGGCCGAGTTCGCGCGGGCGCAGCAGGCTCTGGACCGCTTGGACGCCATTTCCCCGGACCTGCCTGAGGTTCCCCAGGCCAGGGCGGGACTGCTTTATGCCATGGGACGGGCCAGGACTGATGTCGGAGATGTGACCGGTGCAGTCGCAGCCCTGGATCAGGCCGAGGAGCTGTACCAGCGGATGGAGTCGGAGCAGCTCGCCACCCGGGAGGAGGCTGAGCAGCGGGATGACCGGCAGGAGACGGGTCCCCTTCCCGCGGTCTTGCTGACGGCCGATGTCCGGCTACGAAGGGCCCGGACCTATGCCGAGTGGGACCGTCCCTTCAGCGCCCTCAGCGATCTGGACATGGCAATCGGCGGGTACATGCGGGCAGGAGCCTTCACTGCCCTCTCGGACCGGTCCGGGTACGCGGCCCGGGTCCTCGCGGTCGGGGCGAGGATCCAGCTGCGGGTGGGAGACCATGAACTGGCTCTGGAATGCGGCCAGGAGTCTCTCGCCCGATATCAGGAGATGGGCGGGATCGGCCCTGAGACGATCCCGTACGCGATCGGTTTCGCCGCTCCGGTTGTCTCGATGCTGGAGGCGGCGCGTGGGCAGTGGGACGCGGCGCTGGCCGTGGACGGCGTGATTCTGCAGGCCGCAGAACTCGGCCGGGTTGGGAGCTCTGGGGCTCATGCCCGGATAGGTGTCCACCTGAGAGAAGCCGGGCGGGACGCGGAGGCGGCCGGACATCTGGCCATCGCCGCCCACAGGTCGCGTGATCAGATCGCGGAGATGGAAAGGGAACTGGAGTCGGTGCTTACACCGAGTCTGCAGCAGGCGCTGCTGGAAGCGGAGCGGACGGAGTCCACGAGGCTCGCAGGCGGCATGCAGGCCGGCGCCCCGGATCCGCTGGAGATCCGGACGCTGCGACTTTCCCTCTGCGGCGGGGACGGAGCCAGGTTCTCGGCCACTGGCCGGATGAACGTGGTCGACGCTGTGCCTCGTCAGGTCACTTCGCTCGCCCAGATCGGCCACCAACTGATCGCATCCCACCGTCTTCCCGCGGCACGGCGCGTCCTCTGGGAGGCACTGCTCCTCTGCGATGCCGCCCGCCGCTGGACCACCTTGAACACCGGCGACTCCACCGCGACCGTGCCACTACACGAGGCCGAGAAGAGCGCCTTGACCGGAGCGGCTGCTCTCGTCGACATACTCCAACGAGCCGGGGATCCGATGAGCGACGCGCTCACCGCCGACCTGAGGAACGCCAAGGAACGCTTGGGCCTGTCGGCACACTGAGCCGTTTTCATCCTGTCTCTGTGGGGTGAAGTGGCAGGTCAGCGGGGGTGGGTGACAAGGCGAGGCTCCTGGTCGTTGCGGTGGTGTTCTCTACGCACCACGCATCGTCCGAGGAGCCTCGCTCGGTCCCGTATCGTGTCACGATCGATGTCCCGGATGAGCTGGTCGAGCATGCTTCCCGGCTCATCTACGCACGAAGGTGTGAATGCCGCTCGCGGTGGCGGAAGCTGGGCTGCTTCCGGCAGGCCCTGCTCGTGCTGGTCCACTTGCGGAAGAACGAGACGCTACCCGCTCTGGCGGCCGGCTTCGGCGTCTCGACCGCCACAGCCTGGCGATACGTCGACGAGACTCTCGACGTCCTCGCGGCATGGGCGCCGGGGCTACACGAGGCCCTGACCGGCCTGGGCGAGGGCGACCACGTCATCGTCGACGGCACCCTGATCCCCATCGACCGCATCGCCGCCGACGAGCCGTACTACTCCGTGAAACACCGCAAGCACGGCATGAACGTGCAGGTCACCGCCCGCCCCGACGGCACACCCCTGTGGTTCTCCCGCGCGACACCCGGCCGCACCCACGACCTGACCGCGGTATGCGCCCGCGGCATCGTTCTCGCCGACCGCGCCTACCAGGGCGCCGGCGCCACCGTCCGTACCCCCTACTACCACCACCGCGAACAGCCCGAGCACTACCAGCAGTTCAACCGCGACCACGCCCGTCTCCGAGCGCCCGGCGAACGCGCCTTCGCCCAGTTGAAGTCCTGGCGCCTGCTCTGCCGGGTCCGATGCTCCACCCGCCGCATCGGTACCACCGTCCAAGCCGTCCACACACTGCTGACCTGCGGCTATTC
Source organism: Streptomyces sp. NPDC086147 (assembly GCF_040702165.1). Classification (NCBI taxonomy): domain Bacteria; kingdom Bacillati; phylum Actinomycetota; class Actinomycetes; order Kitasatosporales; family Streptomycetaceae; genus Streptomyces; species Streptomyces sp. NPDC086147. The sequence goes on from NZ_JBFBJO010000014.1 coordinate 57,033, forward strand.
AGGATGAAAGAGGCTCACTGGATCAGCCAGGTTCGCACTACCGACCTGCCACACCTGCACGCCTTCACCCGCGGCCTCCAGCGAGACCACGACGCCGTGATCGCCGCACTCACACTTCCGTACAGCAACGGACCCGCCGAAGGCATCAACACCAAGACCAAACGAATGGCCCGCCAGATGCACGGACGAGCAGGCTTCACCCTGCTCCGCCACCGCACCCTCCCCGGATAACACCACCCTCCGTCACCACCGAATGTGAGGCAGAGCCGAACGATCTACAGTCTCCCGCTCGTCGGTATGTACGGAGGGAACGTCCATGCTCGACGCCATCGGCTGTGCGTTCTTGCCCCTCCGATGGCTACTCGTCGACGGTGGCGGACCGGCGACGGACAGCGGTGCCTGATCGAACGCCCCGTGCGCCCCGACCTCGGCCCGCTGCCCACCGACCGGGGCCATGAAGCCGTCTGCGGCTCTGCTCCCGCGCAGAGCCTCGGCGCGGTCGGACGCGGCACGGACCGCACAGCGGTCCTCGCCCCCGGCCTCCCCGGGATGCGCGCGCTCACCGGCACGGACACGGCCACCGGCGCGGAGTAGGAGATCGTGGTCACCCTCCTGGGGTCCGTGGGCCGGCTCTCCCGCTTCGACCTGCGCGGCCGCACCGCCGGAGCCGGACCGATGCTCGCGACCCTGAGGCACAGTGCCGGGGCCCGCGGACCTTCGACCTCGCGCTCGCCCTCGAGGAGGCCGCCACCGACACCGGTCTCGCCCGCCGGGCCGCCGTTTTCCGTACACCTCTGCGCGCCTGGCAGCTGCGGCCGGGAACCACAGCCGAATCGTCCCTTGGCGCAATCCGCGTCGACGGTGCGCTGCTGGCCGTGCTCAAGCCCGCCGAGAACCGTGACGGCCTGATCCTCAGCCTCAGCGACCCCACCCCTGCGGCGTGCGAGGCCCGCGTCACCACGCCGGCCGGCACGCTCCTCCTTCCTTATCCGGCTGGACGAACGGCCCACAGGGCGGCAGACGGTGCTCCAGGGCACCGCGGAGAGCACCTGGCACCTGGCCCCCTTCGGCAAGCTGACGCTCCAGATCGGCCGACCCGACCGAAGGTGACGTGCCGGCTCCGGCCCGGCCCGACGCACTCACCACTGATGTGGGGACGGTCTTCACCCCAGATGACCGCAGAGGTACGCGTCCGGCTCACGGACCGGCCTCATCCGGTCCCGGACCGGCGGCGGTCACCCCCGGAGAGCGGTCCTCGCGCGTGGAGCGGGCGCGACCACGGAGGGCCCTGGGGGAGCCGGCGGCCACCGCTCGACCCGAAATGTCCGGGACTCGACGACGGGGGCTCGAGCAGGCAGGGGTGCGGATCAGGTGAGGCCGGCATCGCGGGCGAGGAGGGCCGCCTGGACTCGGTTGGTGACCTCCAGAACGGAGAGGATGCGGCTGACGTGCGCTTTCACCGTGCTCTCTCGCATGTTGAGGCGGGTGGCGATGTCGGCATTCGTGTCGCCACGGGCCAGGAGCGCCAGGACATCGCCTTCGCGGGGAGTGAGGTGTTCGAGGCGCGCGCGAGCAGCCGTTGCCTGGGGCTGGCCCGCGTGGTGGTAGCGGTCGATGAGGCGGCGGGCGGCCGTGGGGTGGAGCATGGCGGAGCCGGCGGCGACCAGGTGGACGGCGCGCAGGATTTCGGCCGGGTCGGTGTCCTTGAGGAGGAAGCCGTCGGCTCCCGCGGCCAGCGCGTCATAGACGTACTCGTCGAGGTCGAAGGTGGTCAGGGTGATGACTTTCGGCGGGTGGGGCAGGGCGCGCAGGCGTTTGATGGCGGTGATGCCGTCCATGCGAGGCATGCGCACGTCGACCAGGGCGACGTCGATGCGGTGGGCGGTGGCCTGCTCGATGGCGTGGAGTCCGTCGGTGGCCTGGGCGACGACCTCAATGGTGTCGTCGCCGTCGAGGAGGTCGGTCAGTCCGAGGCGGACGAGGGCGTCGTCGTCGACGACCATGGCGCGGATCACGAATCAGTGCCGTTCTGTTCGGTGACGGGGTGGGGGATGCGGGCGGCCAGACGCCAGGCGCCGGCGCCGCCGGGCCCGGCATGGAGATGTCCGCCGAGTGCTTCGACGCGTTCGTGCAGGCCGATCAGGCCGAAGCCGGAGGGAACCGGCGCGAGGCCGGTCAGGCCGGTGCCGGGCGGGTTGGTGACCTCAACCAGGGTGGCGGGTGGGGCATAGGTGATACGGACGCCCACCGGTGCGTCGGGGGCGTGCTTGCGGGCGTTGGTCAGCGCCTCCTGGACCAGCCGGTAGACGGCCAGCCGGTGGGAAGCGGGCGCCTGCGCGGGGCTGCCCTCCACGGTCACGCTGATGGTCTGTCCGGCCGACCGCGCCTGCTCGATCATCTCTTCGGCGTCGGGCAGGACCGGTGCGGGCGGAGTGGCGGCGGACAGGGTCTCGGTGGTGCGCAGGGCGCCGAGTACGTCGCGCAGGTCGGTCAGGGCCTCGGTCGAGGCGGTGCGCAGCAGAGTGAGACGTTCGACGACGGAATCGGGCAAGGTGTCCTTCTTGGTGGCCAGCACGCCGGTGTGCAGGGCGATCAGGCTGAGCCGGTGGGCGAGCACATCGTGCATCTCCGCCGCGATCGCGGAACGCTCCGCCATCCGCGCGGCCTGCTCACGCAGTTCCCGCTCGGTCCGCAGATGTTCCACCTCGGCGTTCAGCGCTTGGACCAGGCGGCGCCGGTTGCCCCTCCACAGCCCGCCGACCACGGCCAGCAGCAGGAAGAGCATCGCGCCGTACCGCTGCGGGATCCACAAGGACGCGGCCGGACTCAGCACGGCATTACCGGCGAGCGCCACGGCCGAGCAGACCACGGCCGCCCGTACGCGCCGCCGGTCGGCAAGGTCGAACAGGGCGATCACGAACAACGGCAGCACGGGCCACCCCCACACGCCCGCGGCCACCGTGGTCAGACCCGGAGCGAACCACCACCACAGCCGCCCTCCCGACAGCAGAGCCAGCCCGCACGCCAGAACCACCGCGCTGCGGACGGTGACGTACTCGCCTCCGCTGGACATGGCCATGTTCTGTACAGCGCCCAGGGTCAGCAGCACCACCAGCGCATAGCGCCCGTACACGGCCCATCCGCGGTTTCGTTCCTGTTCCACCTGTGCAGCGTAGGCAGAAGGCCGCTGCTTCCACCGCCGACGTTCTGCCCTGGCGACCCCCTACTTTCGTAGGGGAGCACGGTCGCACAAGGGACGATCCACAGGGATGAGCCCGTCCTTAGCGTCGAAGCCATGGACAACTGGACCACCTCACACGATCGTGTCCTCGCGCAGCGCAACGCCGAGGGCTGGATGTTCCTCATCGAAGCAGCCCGCGACCTGCGCGCCACCGGTGCCATCGCCCCCAGCAGCAAGGCCCTGGGCCGCCTGCTCACCGACCCGGTGGACGAGCACGGCGCACGGCCCCTGAACGTCCTGGAGGTGGGCGCGGGAACCGGCTCGGTCACCCGCACCCTCATCCTCCGGCTCTCCCCGGGCAGCCGGCTGGACATCGTCGAGGCCAACCCCCGCTTCGCCGCCCAGCTGCGCCGCCTCGTCCGCTCCCACCCGCGTCTGGCCGGTGAATGTGAGCGGGTCCGGGTCCACCACACCCTTGTCGAGCGCCTCGACACCGGCCGCCGCTACGACGTGATCGTCTCCGGCCTGCCCTTCACCAACTTCACCCCCGCCCAGGTCGAGACGATCATGGACCGGTACCTGGAACTGCTGGAGCCCGGCGGCACGCTCACCTACTTCGCCTACCGCGGCACCCGCTACGCCCGCACCCTGACCGCCTTCCCCGCCGAAGCCCGCCGCCACCGTGCCGTCGAAGACGTCCTGGCGGGCTACCAGCGCCGGTATGCCACCGGCTGCTGGAGCGTGTGGGGCAACCTGCCCCCGGCCAAGGTCTGGCAGCTGCGCCGACCTGCCCCCTCGGCCACCCCCACAGTCCCGGCGGTCTCGTCGGCCACCACGGTCGGTGCGAGCCGATGAACGCGCTGACCACTCTGATCAGCCAGGTCCCCGCGACCACCGCCTACGCACTCCTGGCCGCTGCGGTGCTCGCCGAATCCGTACTACTGATCGGCGCGTTCGTCCCCACCCTGACCCTGCTGCTGACCGCCGGGGCGCTGGCCCGCGCCGGCGAGCTGAACCTCATCCTGGTCATCGCCACCACCTCGTGCGCGGTCGTGACCGGTGACGCCCTCGGCCACCGCACCGGTCACCTGCTGGGCAGCCGCCTGCGCACCGGCCGCTTGGGCCGCCGCATCCCCGCCGGCGCCTGGCAGCGCGCCGATGCCCTCATGGCGCGACGCGGCGGCCAGGCCGTCTTCCTCACCAGGTTCGTACCCGTCGTACGCACCCTGGCCCCGCACCTGGCAGGCGCCACCCGGATGCCCTACCGCAGCATCGCCCCCTACAGCCTGCTCGCCGCACCCCTGTGGGCCGGTGCGGAAGCCGGCGCCGGATACGCCGCGGCCACATCCATCCAGCACGCCATCGCCCTCGGCGGCCCCGCACTCGCCGTCACCGCCGGTTTGACTGCCACCGCAATCCTGACCGCAGCCAAGGTCCGCCGCCGCAGGCGAACCCGCACCGCCGACCCCGACATCGGGGCGACCGCAGCGCACGCCTGACGGCACTTCCGGGAAGCACCCTCTTTACCCGGGACAAGATCAACGGGTATGCGGGGGAGCCGCGGACTTGCCGTCGCCGTCCCTGCCACGGACCGTTCCGATCGCCTTGGCCAGGTGCTCGGCGTGAGCTTCGAGCAGCGGCTTGAGGGTGCCGCGGTAGGGCTGGCGGTCCGCTCTGCGCAGCCGGTGGAAGACGTTGTGCCGCTCCCGGATCCAGAGGGCTCGCAGTGTTGGTTCGAGAGAGGGATGCGGTGGCCGTGGCGAGGCCTGTCGCGAGCGGGGCAGTCCGATGGCGCTTACGGGAAAGCCGGTCTTGCCGCCCCGGCCGGCGTGAACGGTGCACCGACCGCGGCCAGTGCCCTCACCCGGCCGGTTCTTATCCCGCTCGGCTCCGGCACCGCCGCCGATCATGGCGACCTCGTCGGCTTCGATCCCGCCCACCCCAAGGACCCGCCGGGCGGCATGCGTCGGCTTCGCCCGCGTGCCTGTGGTCGAACCGGACGCGCTGATGTCGGGCGAGCTGTTCCCCACCCTCGACGTCCTCACCGCCGGACCTGCGTGGCGAGCCGGTGGAGCTGCGAGAACGGCCGTGCGAGAGCAGATTCCGCCGGAGAGCCTCTGCTCTGCGATGCGGGCCCGCTTCCCGGCACGCTGCTCGCCCTTCCAGCCGGGCGGGACCGCCGATGGCGGTGGACCGCCGCGCGGCCTTCTGAGCCCCACATCGTAATGTGTGATTCGTTAAAGGTGTTGCGCGCACTATCTGTAATGAACGATACTTCCTGTCGGGTGGCGCAAGCCGCCCGTGCCGACAGCGAGGGGCGGGACATGCGACGCGAAGAACGTGATCTTCTTGGTGTGCGAGAGGTGCCGGAAGGCGTGTACTGGGGCATTCACACCCTGCGCGCGCTGGAGAACTTCCCCCTCACGGGCATCCCCGTCTCGTCGCATCCCGAGCTCGTCGTCGCACTGGCCGCGGTGAAGGAGGCGGCCGCACTGGCCCACCTGGAGCTGGGAACTCTTTCCGAGGAACGCGCCAGGGCCGTCGTGGCGGCGTGCCGGGAGATCCGTGGGGGCCGCCTCCACGACCAGTTCGTCGTGGACGTCTTCCAGGGCGGTGCCGGCACCTCTGCGAACATGAACGCCAACGAGGTCATCGCCAACCGGGCGCTTGAGATCCTGGGGCACCCGCGGGGCGGCTACGAGCACCTGCACCCCAATGACGACGTGAACCGGTCCCAGAGCACCAACGACGTGTATCCCACGGCGGCCAAGCTGGCGGTGTACGCCGCTGCGGGGCGGCTGCTCGATGCGATGACCGTGCTGCGCGACGCCTTCGGTGAACGGGGCGGTCGCTTCACGAAGACGGTGAAGCTCGGACGCACTCAACTGCAGGACGCCGTGCCGATGACGCTGGGCCGGGAGTTCGACGCGTTCGCCCTCACCGTACGGGACGACGCCGACTTCATCAGCCTGGCAGCGGCTTCCCTTCTGGAAGTGAACCTCGGGGGCACGGCGATCGGTACCGGCCTCAACGCGGACGAGGGTTTCGCCCGTCTGGCGGTCACCCGCCTCGAAGCCGTCGCGTCCGTGCCGGTCCGTCCCGCCCGAGACCTGGTGGAGAGCACACAGGGCATAGGCGGATTCGTCCGGCTCTCCGGCGCCCTCCGCCAGTTCGCCGTACGGTTGTCCAAGATCTGCAACGACCTCAGGCTGCTGGCCTCGGGCCCCGGAGCGGGCCTCGGTGAGATTCGGCTGCCGGAGCTCCAGGCCGGGTCGAGCATCATGCCGGGCAAGATCAATCCGGTGGTGCCCGAAGCCGTGAACCAGGTCTGTTTCGACGTCATCGGCATGGACGCCGCCGTCTGTGCGGCGGCCCAGGCGGGTCAGCTCCAGCTGAACGCCTTCGAGCCCCTGATGGTCCACCACCTGCTCAATTCCGCGAACCGGCTGGCCGCCGCCTGCCGGCTCCTGGCCGAGCGCTGCGTCGCCGGCATCGAGGCGAACGAGGAGCACCTGCGCGCTCTGGTGGAGGGGAGTGCCGGCCTCGCCACTGCTCTGAACCCGGTCATCGGCTATCAGCGGTCCACGGCCCTGGCCCGGGAGTGCCGGGAGTCGGGGGTGTCCGTCCGTGAGCTGGCGGCCCGCGAGCAGCTGCTCACCGACGGCGAACTCGACGAGCTGCTCGATCCGTGGCGCCTCGCCCGGCCGAGCTGAGCCCTGCCGGGACGCCACGTGCGGTGCGGGATGCCCGCGGGGCCCGGCCGCCTGTGCGGGGTCCCGCGGGACTCGACTGCCTCAGCTTCTGGTGAGGGTGCAGGCGTAGGCGGCCGAGCCGGAGCCGCTGTAGGCCTCCACGTCGAGGTAGTAGGTGCCCGCCCCGGTCGCGGTCCTGGTGAACGACAGGGACTCGTCGGTGCCCGCCCCGTCATTCACCGAGCGGGTCAGGGTGCTGCCGTTCGCGTCGAGCCAGTACACGTCGGCGTCGTAGGCGGAGGGCACGGCGCAGTTCACCGAGACGCCCTGTCCGGCTGCCACGGAGACCTTGAAGTAGTCACGGTCGCCGGTCGACTTCATGTTGCCCGTGAGGGTGCCGGGAGAGGTGAGTGCGGTGGCGTCGTCGGCCGTGTCGCGGGCGTCGTTGGGCTCGCTCTCCGTGATCGTGGACCCACCGCCCTGGGTGCCGCAGTCGGCCACGGGCGTCCCGTTGTAGAGGTTGGCGTCGGCCACGCCGTTCGTGACGCTGCGCAGGTAGTAGCCGCAGGCGGGGCGGTTCTTGAAGTCGAAGGTGGAGCCCGGCGCCAGACGCCAGATCTTGAAACCGCTGTAGGTGAGCGGCTTGCGGTCGACGGCCTGCTCCGGCTGGTGGTCGGCGAGGACGACGTAGGCGTCCTTGCCGTACTGCGTCGCCATGCCGTTGCGGTCGAGGAACAGAGATCCGCCGCCCTCCTCCACTCCGACGCCCCAGGCGGAGCCTCCGGGGGCGAGACCGTCCTTCACGGCGCGTGCGAGGAAGGCCATGGTGCGGCCCATGCGGTCGCGGGTCACGAAGTGGGAGTCGTTGATGACGGCTCCGTAGTTCGCCCATTCGAACATGCCGGTGGTGAAGCTGGCGTACCGGTCGTAGGGATTGGCGAGAGCCTCCGCGCTGGTGATGCTGCCGTTGCAGGCGTCATAGACGATTGGGCTGTTGATGTGGTGGCCCGCGCTGCCGCCACCGGAACCGCCGCCCTTGGCGACGACCGCCTCCACGGAGGCCTCCAAGGCGGTGCCCTTCCATGCGGTGTAGCGGCACTGGTCGCCGCCGGCGAAGTAGACGAACTCGGCGTTGCGGACGTCGGTGTTCAGCTGGCTGTTGTTCCCGTCGGCGGCGGCGGTGAGCGTCCACGTCGTACAGGAGTTGACCCCGCCCAACCCCGTGATCGTGTCGCACTCCGGGGTCTTGCTCCCCGAGGTCGGCGCCGACCCGGCCAGGACGACCACGTCGAGAGCCCCGGTGCCGCCGCGGATCTCGTCGATGGCCCGGGTCATCGAAGCCGTCACGATGCCGCCGGCTCCGTTCATCGTGAACGCCGGGCCGTTCCATGCGCTGCGGCTGACGTCGGACGCGTTGCCGAGCCGGATCCGGTCGGCCGCCGCCTGCGCGGGCTGATGCGCCACCAATGCGGAGGCCATCGCGGTGAGGACGACAGCGGCTGCTGCGGGGGCCCTGAAGGGACGGTGCGTCATGTGCACTCCTGAGAAGGGGCGAACTCGGTGCTGCGGCCGCCAGACGTGGGCCGCAGGATTGGTAGCGGAACATACAAGTAATGCTCGTAGCCGGGAAGATGTAAGTCCGAAACAGTGCGCCGTCCGACAGGATTGGGCTAAAAATACGCGCCAAAACCACCCAAAACCTTCTTCTGGCAAGGCTCAAAACCTCGTTACATGAACGTAATGAGACTTACATCTAGCCTTTCAATGGGTTCCTCTGTAACTTCGCAGCAGTGCCTGGCGATCAGACTCCGCCGGCAGAAAACCACCGAGAGGTTCCAGGTGATGAACACTCTTATCGCGCGCCCCGCGGCCGCCGCCGTCGTGGCGACCATGCTCCTGTCCCTGTCCGCCTGCGGAGACTCCGACCCCGCTCCCGTCGCGAACGGCCGGGTCTCGGTCGCCGGGGTCGAGGTGGTGAAGGACCAGGCCCTGCACGACATGCTGCCGGAGCAGACCAGAAAGGCGGGCAAGGTCCGGGTCGCCACCGACGTCCCCTACCCGCCCTTCGAGATGTACGTGAAGGAGGGCGAGACCGAGCTGACCGGTCTGGACTACGACCTCGGTCAGGCCCTGGGCGCCAAGCTCGGCGTGACCTTCGCCTTCTCCCCCCAGAAGTTCGACGGCATCGTCCCCGCCATCCAGGCCGGCAAGTTCGACGTGGCGATGTCCGCCATCACGGACAACAAGGAGCGCCAGAAGGTGGTCGACTTCGTCGACTACTCCCAGTCCGGCTCCGGCATCCTCGTCGGCGACGGCAACCCGGCGAAGGTGACCACCCTCGACGACCTGTGCGGACGGAAGGTCGCCGTCCAGGCCGCCACCAACCAGCTCGACCTGCTCAAGTCCCACCAGGCCGCCTGTTCCGGCGCGGGCAAGGGCAAGATCGACATCCAGACCTTCCCCAAGGACTCCGACGCCCAGCTCGCGCTGCGCTCCGGCAAGGTGATCGCCCAGGTGCTGACCAAGCCGGCCGCCGGCTGGGTCGCCAAGACGGCCGACAGCGGCAAGGCCTTCGACCTCGTCGAGGACCCCGCGGCCCCGGGCGGCTACAACGCCTCGCCCAACGGCATCGCGGTCAGCAAGCAGCTGCCCGAGCTGACGGACGCCATCCAGAAGGCGCTGCAGTCCCTCATCGACGACGGCACCCTGACCAAGATCTACAACAAGTACGGCGTCCCGTCCATCGCGGTGAAGGAAGCCACCAAGAACGCGGCGGTGGACTAAAGATGGCCGGCACGACCAAGGTCCCGCAGAGCGCCACCGCCACGGACCGGCCCCCCACCGGGGAACTCGAGATCGTCCCCGTCCGCAACTACGCGCGCTGGATCGCGGCCGTCGCCTCGGTCCTCGCCCTCGTCGGACTGATCGGCTCCCTCGCCAAGAACGACAACCTGCACTGGGACGTCGTCGGCGACTACCTCTTCGCCGACCTCATCTTCGACGGCCTGGCGACGACCCTCTGGCTCACCGCCGCCGCCATGCTCCTCGGTCTGGCCCTCGGCACGCTGATCGCCGTCATGCGGCTCTCGTCCAGCCCCGTGCTGTACGGACTCGCCAACGCGTTCGTCTGGGTCTTCCGCGGCACCCCGCTGCTCGTACAGATCATCTTCTGGGGCTACGCCGCCGCCCTCTACAAGTACGTCAAGATCGGCGTCCCCTTCACCGACATCACGTTCTTCCAGGCCGAGACCAACGCGCTGCTGACGCCGGCGATCGCCGCCCTCCTGGCCCTCGGCCTGAACGAGGCGGCCTACGCCTCGGAGATCGTCCGCGCCGGCATCCAGTCCGTCGACCCCGGCCAGGCGGAGGCCGCCCACTCACTGGGCATGCGGCCCGCACTCACCATGCGCCGGATCGTCCTGCCGCAGGCCATGCGCGTGATCATCCCGCCGATGGGCAACGAGACCATCAACATGCTCAAGATGACCGCCCTGGTCTCGGTCATCTCCGCCCACGACCTGATGTCCAACATCCAGGACGTGTACGCCCAGAACTACCAGGTCATCCCCATGCTGGTCGTCGCCAGCCTCTGGTACCTGGCCCTCGTCACCCTCCTCAGCGTGCCCCAGGCCTGGCTGGAGCGGCGTTACGGCCGCGGGACCACCCGCGCGGGACACGTCTCGCCCTTCCGTCGCCTCCTCGGCGGAACGGTGGAACGGCTCGGCAAGAACAGCAAGGAGCAGAACCGATGAGCACCCCCATGGTGCGCGCCGAGGGCGTACGCAAGCACTTCGGGAACCTGCAGGTCCTCAAGGGCATCGACCTCACCGTGAAACGCGGCCAGGTCTGCTGCCTCCTCGGTCCCTCCGGATCCGGGAAGTCCACCTTCCTGCGCTGCATCAACCATCTGGAGCGGGTGGACGGCGGCAGGCTCACCGTCGACGGCGAGCTCGTCGGCTACCGCCAGCAGGGAGACAAGCTGTACGAACTGCGTGAACGCGAGGTCGCCGACCGCCGCCGCGACATCGGCATGGTCTTCCAGCGCTTCAACCTCTTCCCGCACATGACCGCCGTCGAGAACGTCATGGAGGCCCCCGTCAAGGTCGCGGGCGTCTCCCGCGCCGACGCCCGGGAACGTGCCCACGCCCTCCTCAGCCAGGTCGGTCTCGGCGACCGCGGGCACCACTATCCTGCCGAGCTGTCCGGCGGACAGCAGCAGCGCGTGGCCATCGCCCGCGCGCTCGCCATGAAGCCCAAGCTGATGCTCTTCGACGAGCCGACCTCCGCCCTGGACCCCGAACTCGTCGGCGACGTCCTCGACGTCATGCGACAGCTCGCCTCAGACGGCATGACCATGGTCGTCGTCACCCACGAGATCGGCTTCGCACGCGAGGTCGGCGACACCGCCGTCTTCATGGACGAGGGCGTCGTCGTCGAGGCCGGCGACCCCCGCCAGGTGCTCGTCGAACCGGAGCAGGAGCGCACCCGCGCCTTCCTGTCCAAGGTCCTGTGAGCGCCCCCGCCCGCCGCCGGGAGGGGCTCGACGACTTCCTGGACCTGGCCCGCGCCCGCCGTGCCGACTACCTGCGCGACCTGGAGGAGCTCGTCTCCGTCGACTCCGGCTCCTACAGCGCCGGGGGCGTCAACGAAGTCGCCGACTGGATCGAGCGCAGGCTCGAACGGATCGGCTTCACCGTGGAACGTGTCCGCCTCCCGTCGACGCCCGACGGACACCGGACCGGCGACGCCCTCGTCGGCCGCAAGCGGGGCCGCCTCCCCGAGGCCGAGGGCGGACGCAGGATCCTCCTCGCCGGCCACATGGACACCGTCTTCGAGAACGGCACCGCGGCCGCCCGCCCCTTCCGGATCGACGGCTCCACGGCGTACGGCCCCGGCGTCAGCGACGACAAGGGCGGCCTGCTCGCCGGACTCACGGCCCTGGAGATCCTCGGCGACCTCGGCGTCGACGCGTACGACGAGCTGGTCCTGCTCGCCACCCCCGACGAGGAGATCGGCTCGCCCGCCAGCCGGCCGCTGATCGAGGCGACGGCCGCCGGGGCGCACTTCGGACTCGGCCTCGAATGCGCCCGCGAGAACGGCGACCTCGTCATCGCCCGCAAGGGCGTCGCCGACTTCCGCCTCACCGTCACCGGACGGGCGGCACACGCCGGCATTGAACCCGAGCGCGGCGCCAACGCCGCCCTCGCCGCCGCCCACCTCACCGTCGCCCTCCAGGCCCTCAACGGCCACTGGGACGAAGTGACGGTCAACGTCGGCGTCGTCCGGGCCGGAACCCGAGCCAACATCGTCTGCCCCCGGGCGGAACTGCGCATCGAGGTGCGCGCCGCCACGACGGCCGACATCCAGCGCGTCACCCGGGCCATCCGCGAAGCCGCCGACCAGCCCGGCGTCCCCGGTGTCAGGGTCGAGGTCGAGCAACTCGACCTGTGCCCGCCGATGGAGGACACCCCCGCCTCCCGGCGGATGTTCGACCACGCGCGCGCCGCCGCCCGGGAGGCCGGCATCGAGCTGGGCGCCGCCGCCACCGGCGGCGTGGGGGACGCCAACCTCATCGCCGGCGCGGGCATCCCCGTCCTCGACGGCCTGGGCCCGGTCGGCGGCGCCGACCACACGCCCCAGGAATGGCTCGACGTCACCTCCGTCCCGCAGCGCGTCGCCCTCCTCGCCGATCTGATCGCCTCCCTGGGCAGGGCCGGCACCACCTGAACGACGTCGGCACCACCTGAACGACGCCCGCGCCTCCGGCGGCGCCGACCCCGACGCGCGGCAGAGGGAAGTTCCGCTCTCCTCCGCCACGGGTACGGCGCCGACGCCGCCGGAGGCGCCCGCCACGGGCCTCGGCCACCCCCCCCGCACAGTCCCGCCACCCATCCGACCCTCAACGGAGGCACCATGCGCGTCCCTTCCGCACCCGCACGCCGCACCGTCCTCGCCGGCGCCCTCGCCGTCTCCCTCCTCTCGGTCTCCTCGTCCGCCCTCGCCGACGCCCCGAAGGCCCGGACCCAGGCCGGGTCCCTCGTCCTGATCGGCGGAGCCCTCAAGGAGAGCAACACCCAGGTCTACGGCGAGATCATCAAGCGGGCCGGCGGCCCCGGCGCCCGCATCGGGATCATCACGGCCGCCTCCGTTCCCGAGAGCCAGGACCCCCACGCCGGCGACCCCGAGCGGTGCAGCAACTCCGCCTGCAACGGCGCGTACTACGCCGACGTGTTCAAGCGGCACGGCGCCGCCGACGCCCAGTGGCTCCCGCTCGACGTCGACCACGTTGCCAACGCCGACTCCGACGCCGTCGTCGCACAGGTCAACTCCATGACCGGCTTCTTCTTCGGCGGCGGCGACCAGTACCGGTACGTCACCACCCTGCTGCGCGGCGACGCGCACCGGGACTCCAAGGTGCTGGCCGCCATCCGCGCCAGGCTCGCCCGGGGCGCCGTCGTCGCCGGGTCCTCAGCGGGCGCCCAGATCGCCTCCGGCTCCGACATGGTCACCGGCGGAGAGTCGTACGAGGGGCTGAGGGACGGCAGCGCACCCGGCTACTTCGACGACGCGACGCGCCTCGGCCACCTTCCCGAGGGCGGCTTCGGCTTCCTCCGCTCGGGGCTCGTCGACACGCACACCGGCGCCTACGGGCGCGAGGGCCGTGCGCTGCGCCTCGCCTCGGACACGGGCCACGACCGCGTCTACGGCCTTGAGGAGAACACCGCCCTCGTCGTCGACCGACCGGGCAGCTCCCGTGAGCACCTCAGCGTCCTGGGGCCGAACGGCGTCGCCGTCCTGGACCTGCGCGACGCCCGTGCGCACGAAACCGGGGAGGGCTGGTCCCTGCGCCGGGCCCGTTACAGCTACCTCACGGACGGGGACCAGTACGACGCGCGCACATGGACGCCGCGCGTCCACCCGTCCAAGCAGCCCCTGAAGCCCGTCGGCACGGCGCCCGTCCCGGTCAACACCGACGTCTTCTTCTCCGCGGCCAACCCCGACGGCGTCCCGTACGGCTTCCGGACCACCGCGCGGGCGCTCGCCTCGACGCGCGCGCAGAGCAGCGCGACCGCGACCACGTTCGAGAGCGGGCCGCGGTTCACGGTGACGTTCACCAAGGCGCGCGGCTTCGCCGCCTTCACCGGCGACGGCACGGACGCCCGTACGCTTCTCTCCCTGCGCATCGACATCGCGCCGCGCTGACCGGCCGAACGCCACGGAGCCGGCCCCGTCCCGGGGCCGGCTCCTTTGGCGTCGTCGAGCGGACCGCGACGTGCGGGCCGCTCACAGCAGGCCGGTGCGCCGGGCGATCCTCTCCGCTTCCTTCATGCGCTCGTGGCCGCTGCCGCCGATCCGGTCGAGGACGGCGGCGACGAGGGCCTCGACGACCGCCAGGGCCGGGACCAGGCTGTCGTACGGGGAGTCCGAGGAGACCTGCGTGATGAGCACGACGTCCGCGTGGGCGGCGGCGGGCGAGAGCCATGGGTCGGTGAACACGACTACCTTGCCGCCCCGCTCCCGGGCCAGTTCGGCGATCAGCGTCTTGTCGGCCTCGTAACGCCGGTAGTCGAAGAGGACGGTGACGTCGCGTCGGGTGAGCTGTGTGAGGAAGGAGGCCCGCTCCACGTCCTTGTGCGGCAGGAAGCTCACCTGGTCGCGGAACTGCGTCAGGTGCAGGCCCAGATACTCGGCCATCAGATGTGTGAACCGCCCGCCCCCCACGTGCACGCGACGCCTGGGGTCGGCGAGGAGGCCGACGGCGTCCTCGAACTCGTGTGCCGACATCTCGTCGAAGGTCTGGGCGACGGCCTGTCGCACGAGCGACGAGCGTGTGCCGAGCCGGGTGGTGCCGGTGTCCTGCGAAGCCTCCGTCCGTTCGTGCTTCGACGTCTCTGCGGCCGTGTAGAGGGTGATCGGTGAGGCGTTGCGCGCGTCGAGCTCGGAGCGCAGAGCGGCCTGGAGATCGGGAAAGCCCCGGTAGCCCAGCCGGGAGGCGCACCTCAGCACCGTGGGTGCCGACACGCTGGCGCGCTCCGCGATCGTGGCAACCGTCTCGAAGACCGCCGCCGGATACCCCGCCAGCAGCACCCGCGCGACCTTGCGCTCCGCAGGACTCAGCTCTCCAAGCCGACTGCGGATCTCGTCGGCCAGCGTGGGGCTCATGGCTTTCCCTCCTGTGGCATGGGATCGCCGAGGCGAACGGCGGCCGTCGGGGTCGCGCCCTCCGGCGTCCACGTTTCAGATCAGCGAGTTTCAGAGATGAAATGTACCGCCTATTACGGAATCTGCCCAGGCCCTCCGAGAGGGCGCGGTAGAGGGACTACGCAGATGGAGCCGAACGTGTTCTTGATGTGGCTCCCTGTCTGTTTCGGCGGAGGTGACCACGGCGTTGAGCGGCGTCACACCGGCCAGCGCCGCCGGTGGTGCGGCCACGACGTGGATTGTGCCGGGCACTTCCACAAGGACCATGCGTTCCGACAGCGACGGTGACGCTCTCCGTTGCGTCGACCGGTTCCCCAGGGCGTTCCGGTCACGTTCAGGCGAGGCGGGCGCCCTGGAGTCGTTCCGGCGAGAACTCGTCGACTGTGCTGTTCCTGCTCTCAGGACGTGGTGTGCGTGGGTGGGGGCAGCACCGCGGACATGCCGGTCGTCCGGCGGGTGCACGGCGTGGACCGGCTGCTTCGCTAATCCCTCGACCGCAGTGTCCTGCCGTGCGGCATCAGTGCGGTGCCGACTGCTGGACCGAGGGTTCTCGCGCCGATTCCTTCGGCCCGCCGACCCACCTTGCCGACGGAGCAGGTTTGCTGCCCGGCTCGGTGTGCCTGCACTACGACAGCGAGCCGTGCCGCTGAACGTCCTGTCGGAACGCCGTGGCCACCGGTGCGCTTCCGGCCGGCTGGGCGGTGGAGGACGGAGTCGGCGCCCTGTTCGCCGACGGCCACTGAGCGACTGCGTGACACACACCCGGGCTCGGCTCTACCACACAGACCCGACGCCAGAGGGCGAAGCCACCAACCGTACGCCCGGAACGTGCGCGCCGGTGTCCCGCACCGAACCACTGTGCGGGACACCGGCGCCTTCATGGGGACGTGGCTTCAGGCGAGCGTCGCTCCCCATGTGGCGGGCCCGACGACGCCGTCCACCGTCAGGCCCTTGCGCGACTGGAAGCTGCGACATGCCGCATCGGATCCGGGACCGTACTGTCCGTCCACGGTGAGGGCGTAACCGTGCGCGCTGTTCATGCGGTACTGCCAGGTAGCCACGCTCGCGTGCACGGTGATCGGCGACTGCCGGAAGGCAACGCCTGGATAGGGCAGCGGCCCTCCACCGAAGTTGACCTCGCCGCTGAGCACTCGGGAGTACAGGTTTCCCGGACAGCCGGTCGCATGGTGGTCGCGGTGGCCGGTGATCGCCTGCGCGGCTCCGCCGGACACCCGCAGGCGGTTGATCCCGTAGCGGATGGCGTCGATCAGGCCGGCGGTGACGGGGTCGTAGTCGCTGCCGGTACCGCCGGTCAGGGCACAAATCGCGTACCAGTCGTCATTGCCCTGAGTGGTGCCCTGGGCGGCGGTGCGGACGTTCTCACCGCGTCCCTGGAAGAGGTAGCCGTGCACACAGGCGAGGTGGCTGTAGGCGATGTCCGACCAGCCGTTGCTGTCCATGTGGTAGTTCTGGATGCCCCGTACCTGGGCAGCGCAGTCGGCGTGGTCGGCCTCTGCCACCTTGACCGCGTCGACATGATGGACGGCCACGCCTCCCTGCGCGGGGGTGATGGCGTTGCTGACGCTCTTCGGGGTTCGGGCGCCCCACTGGGCGCGGGTGACGAACGTGGCCATCAGCTCTTGCCTCCGTGTTCCGCAGCGCAGCCGACGGCAGCGTTCAACGGTTCCGTGTGCGCGGCCCGGACGGCGGTGGAGTCGTAGAGCGCACCGGACTCGCGGGGAGTCGTCACGAACGGCCTTGCGCGGGGCGTCGCCGGAGGGGACGCCGCCTGCGCGGCTCCGGAGTGCAGGGCAGACATCGCGAGTGCGCCGCCGACTGCTGTCAGCAGCGCGGTGCGGCGGGAGATTTCGGGGGGCAACATTCCTCCACATGTGGTCAATGGCTCACGGTTGCGGACGCGGTGGCTTCGCGAACCGGTGGGCCCGCGCAGGCCCACCGGGCGGAGGGGGCGGTTCAGCAGCCGCCGCAGTTGTAGAAGGTCACGTCCCAGTGGTTGCCCTCGTCGGCGTAGACGTTGCCCGCGCCGGACTTCCACTGCGGGGCCCCGTCGCCACGCACGCCGATGTAGGTGAAGGTGTTCTTGATGTAGTTCCCGAGGCAGGTGTACTTGCTGAAGTCCAGCTTGTAGCCGTTCCAGTGGGAGTACGTGCCGCCCGCGTGCCCGGTCTCGGTGCCGCCGGTGATGTTCAGGCCGCAGCCGCTGGCGCTCTTGAGGGTCTGGGCGCCCTGGGCGGTGGCGAGGTTGAGCTGGTCGAAGGAGGTGCAGGTGGGGTTGTTGCGGTTGGAGCAGCCGCCGGAGGAGGACCAGGTGATCCCGGAAGCGCTGAACATCGACGTGGCGGTGGAGTGGCTGATCTTGGTGACCGCGTGGGCCTCCCCGGCGGAGGTGAGGGCGCCGACGCCGGGCGCGAACAGTGCGCCGGTGACGAGTGCCAGCGCGGTCAGAACGGACCGGAGCTTCATGCTGAGTCTCCTGGGTGAGAGATGGATGGAGTGCCCCTTCGGCCCGGATGCCACGCACGAAGGGAACGTCTGGGGGCTGGTGGGCCCGGTCGTGTGACGGCACCGCCTGCCGTCCGCCGGTGCCGTACGCGAAGAGGCACGAATGGGGTGGTGCGGAGGGTGGAAGATGCCCTGCCCGCGGGTCAGGGTCGGTCGTTCGCGTATACGCGCGGAACGCGCGTCCCGATCCGAGTGACGATTTCGTACACGATGGTGTCGGCCGCTTCCGCCCAGTTCTGGGCCGTCGGCTCGCCGTGGTTCTCCCGCCCAAACAGGACGGCTTGCGCGCCCGGCTCCAGTACTGGCTCTTTCCTCGGGAACGTGCCGTGCGGACAAACCGAGTTGCGTGGCCGGCAAGGGGGGTGTGCGCCCTGCATGTTGGGGGTGGAAATACGTGGAGCGATCGTTTCCCGGTGGTCGCCCCGTGGTCAGGAGGTGCAGCCGGAGGCGGGGAGGGACCACGGAGACGGCGGGGCGAGACCGTCGTACAGGGCGATCAGCAGCTGCTGGGGGCAGACGGAGGTGCCCTGCCGGAAGATGCCGAAGTGGAGGTGGGGGCCGGTGGAGTCGCCGGTGTTGCCGGTGTGTGCGAGCAATTGACCGGCGGTCACCCTGGTTCCGTCACTCACGCTGCGGCTGTCGAGATGGCAGTACTGGTAGACGATGCCGTCATCGCCGTCAATCGCTACGCCCAGACCGCAGGATTCGTCGAGTCCACCGTTGAGGCGTGCGGTGCCGGAGGTGATGGCGTATGCGGGTGTTCCCGTCTCGACCGCGATGTCGCTGGCCGGGTAGTCGTGGTGGGGCCACAGGAGGCTTTCGCGACCGTCGAAGACAGCGGTACGGGGAATGATGAAGGCGTAGGTGCCCAGAGGGCTGGAGTCGGGCGGCGGGCCGAGCAGGTGCTGCCATGTGGTGGGGCCTACGGTCGTTCCACCGGTGAGCTGGTGTTGCGCCTTGTAGTCCTGAACGGCGGTGCTCGTTCGTTCCCCGAAGATACCGTCGGCGGCGATGTCATGTCCGTGCTTGCGGAGCTGGAACTGCAGGGCGCGAACGGCGCTCGCCTGGGCGGAGCCGGGGGAGACGGCGACCACCAGTCTGCTCCAGGTGGCCGGTCCGACGATGCCGTCGGCCACGAGTCCCTGGCTCTGCTGGTAGGAGGTCACGGCACTTCTGGTCTGTGCGTCGAACTCCGCGTTGGCCGTGACGCTTCTGCCCTGCTGGCGCAGGAGGAACTGCAGGCTGGCCACGTTGTTTCCGGTCGCCCCCTGCTGCAGCAGGGGCCAGTCCGGAACGGCCGCATGGGCCGGGACGGCGGACATCAGCCCGAGGAGGAGTGAAGCGATGAGCGTGGTGATCACTGCTCGCATGTTTCCGTGACGGGAAGTGGGTCTGGCGGAGACGATGGATGCTGAGACCATGGACGGTCCTCTCTGCTCATACGGTTGCCGGCCCCAGTGACCTCGGAGAGGGGCTCCCCGGGAGAACGGAGCGTCGTGCCCGCTCGCTGGGAGCGTGGCTGGCAGGCGTACGGTAAGAACCAAACTGACTGTCTTGAAATGGACGGGATGTCGATCCGTCCGAGGATTGCTTGGACTGTTTAACCCTGTGTGGGAAGGACGTTCCTCTATCTCTGCTGATGAGGGAGGGGTGTTCCTACCGCTCGGGCCGTCAGTGCCAGCCAGAGGTCGACCCGGTCTTCGGCCCGGTCCTGCTGCCGTCCCGTCAGCCTGGCCACCTTCTCGATGCGGTTCTGGACGGTGTGCCGGTGCAGACGGAGCAGGGAGGAGGTCTCGGCCCAGGAGCCGTTCGTCTCGAGCCAGACCCGAAGGGTCTCGATGAGCTCCCCCGCGGGGTCGGCCGCGTCGATCGGTGCCAGGACCGTGTCGGCGAACGCCGCCAGCGTTGCGGGACTTCCGAGGCTGAGCAGGAGCCTGACGGAACCGGCCTCGGACGCGCTGACAGGACGCCCCAGCTCGGCGCTGGACGACAGGAGCGCGATCGCCTGGCGCATGGAAAGAGCCGCATGCTGGGGGGCGACCGCCGGGCCTATCCCGGCCGGTCGGCCGGGTGCGAAGCGGCGGAGCACCGCCGAGGTGTCCAGGTCCTCCGAGACGACCATCTCCACCCTGCCGCCGGTCACGCGTGCCAGTCCTCCCGGCACGGCCAGGGCGAGGTCCGCCGCGAGCTCGACCGGTTCGCCGGCGGCGAGCACCGCCACGGCCCGGATGGTGGAGGAGGGGACGTCGGCGGTCTGCAGCAGGGCGCGGGCTTGCTCGGCCGTGATGTCAGTCTGGAACAGCCTGGCGAGAAGGGCCGCCCGGCGACGGCGTTGCGGCTCGTCCGCCAGGTGCCGGCGCTCCAGTTCGACCGAGAGCAGGGAGACCAGCACGCTGATGAGCAACCGCGTTTCCGGCGAGTCGGCGTTCAGCAGGATGAGGAAGCCGCGCAGCCTCGTGGTACCGAGGGGCTGCACCACCAGTCTTCCGCACGGCAGGTCGGCGCCGCCGCTTCCCCGCAGCCCGTGCAGGGCGACGGTCTCGATCACCGGGGCGGCGTTCGTCAGGAGCTCTTGTCCGTCGGTCCCGGCCGAGCCGAGCAGACGCCCCGAGGCGTCACAGACGGCGACGCTCGAGTGCACCGCCTGGAACCAGGACGAGAGCAGCCCCGCCAGTCCGTCGCCGGAGGCAGCTGCGGAAGACAGGCGGCGCTGCGTGCGAAGGGTTTTCTCCAGCAGGCGTCTTTCCTCGGACGCGCGAGCCGCGAACACGGCTTTGGTGATGGCGGCGAACGCGACGCTCGACGGCGCCGCGAGCACGGGCATGCTGGCCTGCTCCGCATGATGGCTCAAGGCGGGCGGCACCGCCTGCAGGGGGAGGCCCGGTCCCACCCCCACGATGAGGGCTGCTGCCTTGCCGGCGGTGAGCTCTTCGACGTATGCCGCGTAGTCTCGCTCGTCGGCCGACAGCAGAAGACCGCTGGTCATCACCACTTCGGCACCCTCGAGCCAGGACGCCGGGCGGGTGTTCTCGGTGGCGTGCGCTGCCTCGACGACCCGGCCGAGCCCCGCACTTCCGGCCACCAGGCGGAGTCTGAGGGAGGGAATGGCCAACAGATCGCGAACGGTGAGAGGCATGGGACGCATGGTCCACGAAGCGCTCCCGCCTGTCGACCTTGTGTCCAGGGTCGATGCGAAGACCGTTCGGGACGACACACTGGCATGTCCACCCACAGGGGCCGTGCCGGCGAGAAGGACACTTCGTGTCGGGCGTGACGTGGACGGCGGTGCGGCGGGGTGGGACGGAGTCCCGGAGCGCACGGCGAGAGCCACGCCCCACCGACCGTCCCCGGCCCCGGCGTCGGGGAGGGTCGGTGCCGATCGGCGATGTCAGCGCGAAGGACGTGACAGCCTGCTTTGACGCTGGATCCGGTCCACGGCCGCCACGGCGTACCAACATCCTGCCGCAGCTTCGGCATCGCGGTAGGTGGTTCGCGCCCCGCCGGGGACCACCGCGACGAGGGTGGCGTCCCTGGCGCGGGGATGGGGGCCGGGATCGGTCGGGAAGCGGTAGACCGCGTAACGGAAAGGGCTGTGCCTGCCGCCCGGCACACCTGCGGAGATGCGGAGAACGGCGGCACCGGTGGAGGATTCCCGCCGGACCCTCACGGCGGGCCGGAGGGGTCGGGGCCGCTTGTCCAAGCGGGCCGGCAGCGGCCCCAGGACGGGTTCCCGCCAGTGGGCCAGCCGCATGGCGGCGAAGTCTCCCACGCGGTCCGCCCGGACATCCTTGGCGCTGAAGAACAGGTCACCGCCGATTTCGGGAAGTGCGGCGTTGAGCGTCAGGTGGCGCGTGAGTTCCTTGCCGTCCTGCCAGGGCGCCGGCTGGTCGGCCGCTCCGGACTTGTAGACCGCCTGTCCGATCCACAGCTCGGTGTCCGTGCCCCGGACCACCTCGGCCCACCAGGGCGCGAGGACGGCGTAGTCGGCCACCGGCAGTCCGATGTGCCAATACACCTGAGGGGCGATGTAGTCGAGCCAACCCTGCCGCACCCAACCGCGGGTGTCCGCGTGCAGGCCGTCATAGGACTGGAAGGCGGCGGTTCGCGATCCGCGGGGATCGGTGGTGGCGTTGCGCCAGACGCCGAAAGGACTGATGCCGAAAAGCGCGTTCGGCCTGATGGCGCGTACGGCGTCCCGCATCTCACGCACCATGAGGTCCACATTCGCGCGGCGCCAGACGGCCTTGTCCGGGTAGCCCGCCCCATGGACCCGGAACGTCTCCTCGTCGGGGAAGTCCGAACCCGCTATCGGATACGGGTAGAAGTAGTCGTCGAAGTGGACGCCGTCGATGTCGTAGCGCCGGACGGCGTCGAGCATGGCCTCTTGGCAGAAGCGCCGGGCGGCCGGCACGCCGGGGTCGTAGTAGAGCTTGCCGCCGTATGAACGGGTCCACTCCGGGTTCGTGCGGGCCGGATGCCGAGGGTCCAGTTTGGACGGGTCGGCCTGCATCGAGACCCGGTAGGGGTTGAACCAGGCGTGGAACGCAAGGCCCCGCTGGTGCGCCGTCTCGATCATGAAGGCCAGCGGGTCGTATCCCGGATCCTGCCCCTGCCTACCGGTGAGCCACTCCGACCAGGGTTCGAGGGGCGAGGGCCAGAAGGCGTCGGCTGTCGGCCGGATCTGCACGAACAGGGCGTTGAATCCCAGGGCAAGGGCGTCGTCCGCCAGCCTCACGAACTCCGTGCGTTGTGCGGCGGGGTCGAGGCCCGTGCGTGAAGGCCAGTCGATGTTGACCACGGACGCGATCCACATCCCTCGCATCTGCCGCTCGACGGAAGGGCTGGAGGGTACGGCGGCATGCGCTGTCACAGGGGAGAGCGCTGCGGTACAACTGGCCGCCGCGAGGGCGGTGAGAACCGCTCGGCGGTCGAGGGCGGGACGGAGCGATGAACCAGTTGCGTCTTTCGATGACATGGCTGTCTCCGCAGGAGAAGTGACGTCGGGCAGTGGGACGAACAATGCCGCATCGGATGTTGTGGGGTGTTCGGCGGTGAGGCAGGGGCGCGCGGTTGTCCGCAGGTGAGTAACAGGCATAAGCCTGGTGGTCGTGATGCTCCATATGTATCGTCTGTTTCGGCTTCCGGGGTCCCAGCGCGATCGTCACCCCCTTCGTTGAGCACGTAAACCATGCCGTTGCCCCCCACGGATGGGCGCAGGATGCGCGGGCCGACCGCCGCGCGCAGTCATGCTCCGCCCCGAAAGCCGCGAGCCGGTAACGACCTGATGTCCACCATGCCGAAGGGAGCTTGGACATTCCGTCGATCGTCCGCCCGTCGGCCGGATATCTACGGTGTCGCCCCTGCCCCACTCCACGAGCCGTCCGGCAGCTGCCCCGTTCGAGGCCGCAAACCGCCTTCCCGAAATGAGCACAGCGCACATGAACACCGCCCGCTCCACCGTCCTGGCGGCATCGATCGCCCTCACCCTCGCGCTGGTCGCCACAGCCTGCGGACCGTCAGAGCCGACGAAGCCGAACAAAGCGTCCAACAAGCCCGGCGGCGCCTACTCGGTCGCGCTCACAGAGCCGGACCACCTGCTGCCGGGTCGGACCACCAGCAGCTACTCCCTGCAAGTTCTGCAGGGGCTCTTCGACCCGCCTGCCTCCCTCAACCCGAAGGACGGCACCGTCAAGCCGCTGGCGGCCCTCTCCTGGACCACCGAGGACAACGTCCTCTGGACCGTCAAATTCAGATCCGGCACCACCTTCCACAACGGAGAAAAGGTGACGGCCCGCAGTTTCGCGGACGCGTGGAACGCCGCCGCTTACGGCCCGAACGGCTGGGACAGCAACTATTACTTCGCCCAGATCAAGGGATACGACGCGCTCAACCCGGCGAAAGAGGGCGCCAAGCCGACCGCCCGAACCCTCTCAGGGCTCGAAGTCGTCGACGAGACGACCCTGCGAGTCACCCTGAAGGCTCCCTTCAGTCAGTTCCCCATGCTGCTGTCCTTCCCCGCCTTCGCCCCCCTCCCCAAGGCGGCCATCGCCAAGCCGGACGTCTTCGACATCGCGCCAATCGGCAACGGCCCCTACCGGCTCGACGGACAGTGGGAGCGCAACCAGAAGATCAAGCTGAAGAAGTTCGCCGCGTACGGCGGCCCCCGCAAAGCCATGGCCGACCGCATCGACTTCAAGATCTACACGAGCCGTGAGACCGCCTTCACCGAACTGCAGGCCGGCAACGTCGACGTCCTGACGACCGTTCCGGCAGCCAACTCGACGCAGGCCAAGCGCCTCTTCGGCGAGCGCTTCTCCATACGTCCCAGCGGAACCATGGACTACCTCGGTCTGCCCGTGAAGGACCCCCGCTTCGCGGATCCCCGAATCCGCAAGGCCATCTCTATGGCCATCGACCGCAAGGGCATCACCCAGGCCATCTACAACGGCGTCTACAAGCCCGCCACCTCGGTCGTGGGCGACATGATCCCCGGACACCGTTCCGGCGCGTGCGGTAAGACCTGCACCTACGACCCGGCCGCCGCCAAAAAGCTGTTCGACGAGGCCGGCGGCTTCGACGGTCCCCTGGAGCTGTACTTCTCCAACTCGGACGCCACCTACGAACAGTGGATGACCTCCATCGCCAACCAGCTCAAGGACAACCTCGGCATCCAGGACGTCAAGTTCCGCAAGATGGCCCCCGCCGACCTGTCCCCGCTCCTCAACGAGGGACGGAACAAGGGGCCCTTCCGGCAGAACTGGGTCATCGACTACCCCAGCATCCAGAACTACCTCGACGGCCTCTACTACCCCGGCAACCGATCGGGCTGGAGCAGCAAGGAGTTCGACAGCCTCGTGGCGAAGGGCAACGCCGCCAAGGGAGGCCAAGCCATCGCGGCGTACCAGGAGGCCGAGGACATCGTGCTGCGTGACCTGCCATACATCCCGCTCTGGAACTGGCAGGACCAGTCGGCATGGAGCGAAAGGATCGGCAACGTCGTCATCGACTCCTACGCCGCCGGCCTCCACCTGGACCGCGTCACCGTCAACCACTGAGGCCGTCACCGACCCTCTGCCGGCACCCCCTCGGGAGCGTCGCGCAGACCGATCACCTGGGGGCCGTCCGTCGTGTGGAGATTCGTCGCCCGTCGCCTGCTGCATGCCCTGCCCGTATTCCTCGGCACCACCTTCCTCATCTACACCCTCGTCTTCGTCCTGCCGGGCGACCCGATCCAGGGCCTCGCCGGCGACAAACCCGTCCCGCCGGCGGTCCTCGCCGAACTGCACGCCCGCTACCATCTCGACGACCCGCTGTGGATGCAGTACACGCACTACCTCACCGGCCTCCTCACGGGGGACCTCGGCACCACCTTCACCGGCCGCGACGTGTCGGACCTGCTCGCCGACCGGTGGGCCGTCACCCTGCAGCTCGGCCTGACCGCCTGGGTCCTGGAGCTCGTCCTCGGAATGGCCCTGGGGGTGTGGGCGGGCCTGCGGAAGGGAAAGTGGGACGACAGCGCGGTCCTCTTCGGCACCACACTGATCATTTCTGTCCCCGTTTTCGTGGTCGGGTACCTGGCCCAGCTCGTCTTCGGCGTACAGCTCGGCTGGCTCCCGGTGGCGGGCACCGAAGGCGGCTGGCCCCTGGCCTTCCTCCTGCCCGGTCTCGTCCTGGCCTCCTTCGGGCTCGCCTATGTCGCCCGGCTCACGCGCAGTTCCCTCATCGAGAATCTCCGGGCCGACTACGTGCGCACCGCCCATGCGAAGGGACTCAGCCGACGGCGCGTCGTGGTCAAGCACACCCTGCGCAACTCCCTCATCCCCGTGGTCACCTTCCTCGGACTGGAGCTGGGCGGTCTCATGGCCGGCGCCATCGTCACCGAGTACATCTTCAACCTGCCGGGCGTCGGCCAGCAGCTCTTCCAGTCCATCCAGCTGAGGGAAGGCCCCGTCGTCGTGGGCACCACCACCGCCCTCGTGCTCATCTTCCTGCTCGCCAACCTGCTCGTGGACCTGCTCTACGGGCTGCTCGACCCGAGGATCCGTCATGACTGACACCACCAGGACCCCGGAGGCCACGAGCGGCGCAGCCGAGGACACGGCCCCCGACAGAACGCCTCCGCTGTCACGGCAACAGGCCTCCCTCAGCAAGGACGCGTGGCTCGAACTGCGACGGCGCCCCACGGTGTGGGCCTCCCTGATCACCCTGCTCCTCATGACGGCCATGGCCCTGGCGCCCAGCGTGTTCACGTCACTGCTCACCGAAGCCGGAGACCGGTGCGACCTGGCCGACTCCAAGCTCGGCCCCTCCGCCGGCCACCCCTTCGGATTCGACCTGCAAGGGTGCGACTACCTCGCCCAGGTCATCCTCGGAACCCGGCCCTCACTGCTGGCCGGCCTGGCGGTCACCGCGGCCTCCCTGCTCATCGCCGTCGTCCTCGGCCTCCTGTGCGGCTTCTACGGCGGCTGGATCGACGCACTCGTCTCCCGGATCACCGACATCTTCTTCGGCCTGCCCTTCGTGCTCGGGGCGACCGTCATCCTGGTCGCCTTCCCCGACCACGGTCTCGGCGCCATGATCCTGGTTCTCACGGTGCTGGGCTGGACGACCATGACACGCATCATGCGCTCCCAGGTCATCGCGCTGGCCGACGCCGACTACGTGAAAGCCGCCCGCATGCTCGGGGCACGGCCCGCGCGCCTCATGCTGCGTCACATCCTCCCCAACGCCATCGCCCCCGTCATCGTCGTCGCCATGCTCAACGTCGGAGCGGTCATCTCCGGCGAAGCGACACTCGACTTCCTCGGCGTGGGCCTGCAGTACCCCCAGGTCTCCTGGGGCCTGCAGCTGAACGCGGCCCAGGCCTTTGTCCTCGACCACCCCCACCTGCTCCTCTTCCCCGCTCTCTTCCTGTCCGCGACCGTCCTGAGCTTCATCCTCCTCGGGGACGCCTTGCGCGACGCCTTCGACCCCCGGCTGAAATGAGCCCCTATGTCCGCCGACACCCCTCCGCTCCTGGAGGTTGACGACCTCTGTGTCGAGTTCCGCACCCGACGTGGCACCATCCGCGCGGTCAACGGTCTGTCCTACACGCTCCGCGAAGGCGAGACCCTGGCACTGCTGGGCGAATCCGGATCCGGCAAGTCCGTCGCCGCGCAGGCCGTCATGGGGCTGCTCGACGCCCCGCCGGCGCACATCACCCGCGGCGCCGTCCGGCTCCGCGGCGAGGACCTGCTCTCCATGCCGCCGGAGCGCCACCGGACAGTGCGGGGCACCCGCATCTCCATGATCTTCCAGGACGCGCTCACCGCGCTCAATCCCGTCCTGACGGTGGGCGACCAACTCTCCGAGATGTTCAGGGTGCACCGGGGAACGGGGCGCAAAGCAGCGCTCGCCCGGGCCGTCGCCCTCATGGACCGCGTCCGCATCCCGGCCGCCGCCCGCAGGGTCCACGACTACCCCCACCAGTTCTCCGGCGGCATGCGCCAGCGCGTCATGATCGCGATGGCGCTTGCTCTAGACCCGGAGGTCGTCATCGCCGACGAACCCACCACCGCCCTCGACGTCACCGTCCAGGCCCAGATCATGCGGCTGCTCAAGCAGCTCCAGGACGAAACCCGCATGGGCCTGCTGCTGATCACCCACGACCTCGGCGTCGTCGCGCAGGCCGCCGACCGCATCACCGTGATGTACGCCGGCCGCACGGTGGAGTCCGCGGGGGCGGAGGACCTCTACACCCGCCCCGGCCACCCCTACACCCGGGGCCTCCTCGATTCGGTCCCCCGGCTGGACCGCATGGGCAAGCCGCTCGTTCCCATCAGCGGTGCCCCACCGCTGCCCTCCTCCGTTCCCACCGGATGCGCCTTCCACCCCCGCTGCCCGCGCGCCGAACCGCGCTGCGGCATCGAAACACCTTCCTCCCAGACCCTTTCGCCCGCAGGACACCACAGTGCCTGCCACTTCACCGAAGAGGTTCACCGTGCTCCCGTTGGCTGAGGCCGCTCCGCCCCTCCTCCAGGCAACAGCGCTTACCCGTCACTTCCCGATCACGGAAGGGGTCCTGCTGAAACGCCGCACGGGAGTGGTCAGAGCGGTCGACGGTGTCGACCTGACCGTTCGCCCGGCGGAGACGCTCGGCATCGTCGGCGAGTCCGGCTGCGGAAAGTCGACCCTGGCCTCCCTCCTGATGGCCCTCGACCGTCCCACCTCGGGCAGCGTCATGATCGACGGGCAGGACCCGTTCTCCCTGTCCTCCCGGGAACTCCGCACCGTCCGCCGTAGCGTCCAGATGGTGCTGCAGGACCCGTACACCTCTCTCAACCCGCGGATGACCGCCGGGCAGATCGTCGGAGAACCTTTCGCCATCCACCCTGGAGCCGTCCCCAGGGCCGACCACGGACGCCGGGTGGACGAACTCCTCGAAACGGTCGGCCTGGACCCCACCCACCAGGACCGCTACCCGCACCAGTTCTCCGGCGGACAACGCCAGCGTCTCGGAATCGCACGCGCCCTGGCCCTCGGGCCACGACTGCTGCTGTGCGACGAACCGGTGTCCGCCCTCGACGTCTCCGTCCAGGCGCAGGTCCTCAACCTGCTGCAGGAACTCCGCCGCGACCTCCGCCTCGCCTGCGTGTTCATCTCGCACGACCTCGCGGTCGTGCAGCACCTGTGCGACCGGATCGCGGTGATGTACCTGGGGAAGATCGTCGAGACCGGAACGCGGGAGCAGATCTACACGACCCCCCGCCACCCCTACACCCGCGCGCTGCTTGCCGCGGCACCCGTTCCGGACCCCAGGCACCGTGCGGCCGACGACGAGCACCTCCTGGAAGGGGACCTCCCCTCCCCGGCCTCGCCGCCGTCCGGCTGCCGCTTCCGCACCCGCTGCCCCCACGCGCGCGAACAGTGCCTGGTCGAACCGGAACTGCGCACGCGCGACGGAGCCGAGCACCCCACAGCCTGCCATTTCCCCATCACGAGGAGGAGCACATGAAAAGACCCTTCGCGCGCCGGCGAGCAGCCGGCGCGGCAGCCGTCGTGACGGTCCTGGTGACCGGAGCGCTCGTCACGCCCCCTGCGCAGGCCCGGTCGTCCGTGGCCGTCGAACAGGACACCGGTGCCGGGAAGCCGTCCCGCGCAGACCTCTTCCACGAGGCCGGTAAGCGCCACCACGTGCCCGAGACGGTCCTGCTCGCGGTCTCCTACCTCCAGAGCCGCTGGGACGACCACCACGGCGCGCCCAGCGTCGACGCGGGCTTCGGCCCCATGCACCTCACCGATGCCCGGGCGGCGCTCGCCGAGGCACCCCACCACTCGAGCGGTCACGAGGATCCACGGGATGATGCGTCCCGGCCGCCCCTCGTACACCGTGAGACACCCGTCGATCAGGAACGACTGCCCGCCTCACTGGAGACCCTGGGCCGGGCCGCAGCACTCACGGGACTGCCCGCGAGCCGCCTCAGGACCGATCCCGCGGCCAACATCGAGGGCGGCGCCGCGCTCCTCGCGGCCCACCAGCGAGCAGCGGGACTGCCCCTGAGCACCGACCCGGCCCAGTGGTACGCGGCGGTCGCGGCCTACTCGGGCGCCGGTGAGACGGGCGCGGCCCGCCGATTCGCCGACGACGTCTTCTCACTGATCAACGGGGGAGAGTCGCGCCGCACCGACGACGGGACCGTCGTCACCCTTTCCCCCGTACCCGTCCGGCCGGAGACCCGGCAACTGGACAGGCTCGGGCTGAAGGCCACCGTGCCAGGCGCCGAGTGCCCCCGCGACCTGGGCTGCGACTGGACACCGGCCCCCTACCAGATGCTCTCCGAAGAGCCGGGCGACTTCGGAAACCACGACCTCTCGAACCGCCCGTACAACCAGACGATCGACTACATCGTCATCCACGACACCGAAGCCACCTGGGACACGACCCTCAAGCTGGTCCAGGACCCGACCTACGTGTCCTGGCACTACAGTCTCCGTTCCGCGGACGGTCACATCGCCAACCACCTGCGGGCGAAGGACGTCGGCTGGCACGCCGGCAACTGGTACGTCAACTCCAAGTCCGTCGGTCTCGAACACGAGGGCTTCCTGGCCGAGGGCGGCCAGTGGTACACCGAAGCCATGTACCGGACGTCCGCCCGCCTCGTCCGCCATCTCGCCAAGAAGTACGACGTCCCCCTGGACCGGGCCCACGTCATCGGCCACGACAACGTGCCGGGCACCGTGCCCGCCACCGTCGCCGGCATGCACCAGGACCCCGGCCCCTACTGGGACTGGGACCACTACTTCGACCTCCTGGGCAAGCCGTTCAAAGCCCACGGGAAGGCCACCTCGCCGCTGGTGACCATCCGCCCCGACTACGACTCGAACACGGAACCGTACTACTGCGGAGCGACCCCCGCCGACCTCTGCCCCGTGCACGGGTCCGCCTCCATCACCCTGCGCAGCGAACCCCGGGACGACGCCCCGCTGGTCACTGACATCGGCATCCGGCCGTCCCCCGGCACCTGGTCCGTCTACAACCACGCCGCGCGCGTGAGCACCGGGCAGAAGTACGTGGTGGCCGAGCGCCGCGGCGACTGGACGGCCCTGTGGTACCTGGGACAGAAGGGCTGGTTCAAGAACGATCCCCGGCACGCGACGACGCTGCCCGCCAAGGGAATGGTGGCGCAGTTGCGTCCCGGACTCGACAGCGCGCCGCTCTACGGCCGCGCCTACCCGGAGCCCGCCGCGTATCCCGCCGACATTCCGGTCCAGCCCCTGGCACCGCTGCAGTACACACTCCGACCAGGACAGTTCTACAGCGTCGGCCAGACGGTCAACGGTGAGTACTACCACTCCAAGACCTTCGAGCTCGCCGGCCACACCGTGGTCCGCGGCACACTCAGGTACCACCAGGTGCAGTTCGGCCACCGCATCATGTTCGTCAAGGCCGACGACGTCGTCCTGACGTCCGCCGCCGGACTGCCTCGCGCATCGAACTAGGATCCGATCCGAAAAGCAGGCCCCGATCGTAAAGGGCGCCTGAAGCGGCCTGGAACTCCTCACCGGGAAGTCCAGGCCGCTACCATATGGGGCCCGCCCGCCACCAGCGACAGGCAGGGTCGTAACAGAGCTACGAGAGAGCGGCAGGAAGACCGTGACAGGCGAGAACCATGGGGGAATGAACGACCCGTTCGAGCCACAGGCGGTGCTGCACCGCTGGTCAGAGGCCTGCCACTTCTCCGACGCCACCTTCGGGGGAACGGCCTGGTCGGACGGGGCCCTGCGACTGGAGAACCCCGAAGGGCAAGAGACCTTCGTGGATCAGCACGGCCACGCCACGCTCGAATGGGACTACGCGACCTGCTCCACCGGCTGGCGTGAGCTGCCCTTTTCCGCCCAGGAGCTCATCCCCTCGTGGACGGCTCTCACCCCGGCAGGAACTCGGCTGATGATCAGACTCCGCGTACGCGACGCGCGAGGGGAAACCTCTCCCTGGTACGTCATGGCGCACTGGACGTCGGACGACGACGTGGTGCACCGCACCACCGTGCCAGGCCAGGTGGACCCCTTCGGGACGGCGGACGTGGACGTCTTCGTGGCGTCTCCCGGCCGGTCCGCGCTCGCCTACGAACTCGAAGTCCGGCTGGCGCGCACCCAAGGCGCCCCCGAAGGACCCGTGGTGCGAGCCCTCTGCCTCGCCGCGTCGTCAACCCCTGCCGACCATCGCCAGGCGGTGAGCGGACCGGCCGGGGCATGGGGCAAGGTCCTCGACGTACCGCGCCGCTCCCAGGAAGTGCACACCGGCCACAGCCCGCAGTGGGACGGAGGCGGAGAAGCATGGTCGGCGCCCACCTGCACCGCGATGCTGGTCGAGTACTTCGGCCACGGCCCGACCGATGACGAGACGGCGTGGATCGACCCCGCCGACACCGCCCCCCAGGTCGACTTCACGGCCCGCGCCGTGTACGACTACGCCTACAAGGGGTGCGGAAACTGGGCCTTCAACGCCGCCTATCCCGCCCGCTACGGACTCAGGGGCCTGGTCACGCGTCTGCGCTCACTCAGCGAGCTCGAACGCTTCATCTGCGCGGGCATTCCGATCGCCACGGCCCAGAGCTTCCGCATAGGAGAGCTTGCGGGCGCGGGATACTCGCCGGCGGGCAGCATCAAGATCGTCTGCGGGTTCACGGACGACGGAGACGTCGTCGTCAATGATCCGCTCTCCGCCACCGACGAAGACGTGCGAAGGACCTACCCGCGCGGGGAGTTCGAACGCGTGTGGCTGGCGGCATCCGGTGGTGGGGGAGTGGTCTACTTCCTCTACCCGCCCGATCTGCCCCTGCCCGCACACGTACCCGGTCTCGACCCCAACTGGTGACCCGTACGGCACTTCCGGCTCCCACCGTTCAGGGGCTTCTTTCCGATCGTGCCGGCTCCCTGCGTCCGGCACCACTCCGACTCACCCGGCACGACAGTTCCGAGGACCGACGAAACGTCGTGTGCCTCATTCCGGGCCGGGACTTTTTGTTGATCGCCCCGGCCCGGACCGTTTCCCTAACGTGTGGCTCATGAAAACGGCTCCGCCGCACAGCCGCGGTTCACGTGACGGCACGGCGCATATGTGTCCGCCGCCGTAAGGCATCCAGCCTGTACACCTGCCGCACGCACTTCGGCCGCGGACGGGTCTCTACTCGCCCGAACGTCACCTGTGGCCGCCCGGGCATGCCTCGCACGCGTGCTTTCTCGCGCCCCGCGGACTGACCGGCGAAACACCCGGCCCCGCAGCCCCCTTGGCAGAAGAAGAAACACGCGCTTTTCCCGCCCGGTCCGTATGTGATCCCGGGTGTGCACCCTCTTCGATGGACCTTCGCGACGCCCCTTCGTATGGGCACAAGGCGGTAACCCCGATGAATCACCCTTCTGCCGCCCGGACCACGCCGAGCGCCTTCCGGGCCTGGAACTCCCAGATCACCGCTGCGGCCGTCGCCCGCCAGGACGGCACGCCCGGCTGGGTTTCCCTGGTGGGCGACGAAGTCTGGTGGGACGAACCACGACCTCACGAGGCAGGGCGCCGCTGTGTCGTGCGCGCCAGGCCGGACGGCGAGGTCGAGGACGTGCTCCCGGCCGACTTCGACGCCCGAAACGCCCTCCATGAGTACGGTGGGCGGAGCTGGCGCCCGACCGGTGACGGTGTCGTCTTCACCCACTGGTACGACCAGCGTCTCTATCTTCACTGCCCGGACGGTCACGACGCGCCCCGGCCCTTGACGCCGACGCGCAAGAACGTCACCTACGGCGATCTCTACCTTCCTCCGGCGCGCGACGAGGTCTGGGCGATCCGCGAGACCCGTCTCGGCGGAGTGCGCGACGTCGAACGTGCTCTGGTGGCCGTCTCCTTGAGCACGGGCGCCGAACGGACGATCGCCGCAACCCACCGGTTCATGACGTGTCCCCGCATGTCACCGGACGGCCGCCATCTGTCCTGGATCGGATGGAACCATCCGAACATGCCGTGGGACGGCACGGAGCTGTGCGTCGCCTCCTTGCACAACGACGGGACGGCCGGCGTCCACGGTGTCAGAGCGGGTGGTCCCGCGGAGTCCGTGGTCCAGGCCGAGTGGAGGGACGCCGACACCCTCTGGGCGGTGACCGACCCCGACGGCTGGTGGAACCTGCACCTCGTGCCCGCCGAGGGAGGCCCCGTGCAGTCTGTCGCCGCCGCCGAGGAGGAGTTCGGCGGCGCCCTGTGGAAACCGGGCGCCTCATGGTTCGCCCCTCTTCCCGACGGACGCGCGGTGGCCGTCAACGGAACCGGCGCGGGACGACGGATCTCCCTGGTGGATCCAGATGCCGGACTCGGGCTGCCCGCACTGACCCCTCTCGACTTGCCCTACACCGACTTCGTCCAGAGCATCGACGCCGACGCCGACCGCTTGGTAGCGGTCGGAGCCGGTACGACCCTTCCCTACGCCGTTTTCACCGCCGCGATCCCCGCCCCCGGTGCCGCACCCGACCACGGGGTGCGGATCGTCTCCTCCTCGTCCACCCCCTGCGTCGACCCGGCTTGGCTGCCCCGCCCCACGACCCGTACCTTCCGGGCCGACACGATCGGGTCCGCTCACGGCCGGACCGGGACCGATGCCTTCCCGGTGCACGCCCACATCTATCCGCCCACCCACCCCCACCACACCACCCCCGACGGAGAGCGCCCGCCCTGGGTGATCTTCGTACACGGCGGTCCCACGGGCGACTACCCGATGGCGTACGACCTGGAGATCGCCTACTTCACCAGCCGTGGCATCGGCGTCGCGACCGTCGACTACGGCGGGTCCGTCGGATATGGCCGCGCCTACCGAGAGCGCCTGAACGGTGCCTGGGGGATCGTCGACGTCCAGGACTGTGTGACCGTCGCACAAGCCCTGGTCGCCGAAGGGCTCGCGGATCCCGACCGACTGGCGATCCGCGGCGGGAGCGCGGGCGGATGGACCGCACTCGCTGCCCTGACGCACACGGACACCTTCGTCGGCGCGGTCTCCTTCTACGGCATCACCGACCCTGTCAGCTGGGCGGACACCACCCACGACTTCGAGTCCCGCTACCTGGACGGTCTGATCGGCCCCCTGCCGCAAAGCGCCGCACTCTACGAACAGCGTTCCCCCGTCCTCGCGGCACGCCACGCCAATGGACCCGCCCTCCTGCTCCACGGCCTGGAAGACGTCATCGTGGACCCCGCCCAGTCCTCTGCCATGGCTCGTGCACTGAAAACCGCCGGCATCCCTCACGAGCATGCGGAATTCCCGGGCGAACGGCACGGCTGGCGGCGGGCCGAGACCATCCGGGCGGCTCTCGAGGCCGAGATCCGCTTCTATGAGCGGATTTTCGCCTCTCCCGAAGGTCCCGGTGCGAGCCCGGGCCGGCCTGCGGACCCTTCCCTCACGGCGGACCGGCCGTGACGGCCGTCACGGCGGGCGACGCCTCGGCGGAAGGCTCTGCGCGTGGATCCCACCTGCTCCCTCCGCTGGTAAGGCCCGGTGACACCGTGGCCCTCGTCGCACCGGCCGGACCGGTGGACGCGACCTCGGCATCCGCTGCCCGAAGCCTGTTGGAGAGCTGGGGCCTTGCGGTGCGCTCCACCCCACGACTCCTCGCCGACAGGCTCGGCTACCTGGCGGGCCCGGACCAAGAACGCCTCGAAGACCTCACCGAAGCATGGCTCGATCCCCAGGTCCGGGCAGTCATCTGCGCACGAGGAGGCTACGGAACCCAGCGCATCGCGGACCGCCTCGACTACCCGCGCCTCGCCGCCGCGGGCGCCAAGTTCCTCGTCGGCTCCAGCGACATCACGTGCCTTCATCAGGCCTGGGGCGACCGCCTCGGCCTGGTCACGCTCCACGGCCCCATGCCTGCCTGCCGGCCGCCTCACGACGACCAGGAAACCGCCCGCCACCTCCACGCGGCCCTGTTCGGGCCGTCCGCCCACTCGCTTCCCCTCACCGGGCCCGTCCTCGTGCCAGGACGGGCCGAGGGGCCCCTCACCGGGGGCAACCTCACCATGCTCGCCTCCTCGGTCGGAACCTCCACCGCACCCGACACCGAAGGCCGCATCCTCCTTCTCGAAGACGTCGGTGAGGACCCCTATCGCCTGGACCGGGCCCTGACCCAACTCCGACGTGCCGGCGCCCTGCACCAGACGGCCGGTGTGGTGCTCGGTGACTTCTCCGCGTGCGGCCCTCCGGAGCAGGTGGAGCACGTACTGCGTGACCGCCTGTCCGACCTGGGCGTCCCCGTGGCGGCCGGACTACCTGCCGGTCACGGACCGCGACAGCTGACCGTTCCCCTGGGCGCGGACGCCGTACTCGAGACCGCCCGGCACCGCATCGCCCTTCCCCCGCAGAAAAGGACATCCCGATGACACGCGTTCTCATCTCCGCGGACATGGAAGGCGTCACCGGCGTCACGTGCCCGGACGACGTCGAACCCGGCACCGCCTCCTGGGAACGAATGCGGCCGCTGTTCACCGGCGACGTCAACGCCGTCGTCGACGGCCTCCTCGCCGGCGGCGCCACCGAGGTCCTGGTCAACGAGGCCCACTACACCCAGCGCAACCTGCTCATAGAGGCCCTCGACCCCCGTGCGCGACTGCTCACCGGCCGCCACAAGCCGCTGGGCATGATGGAGGGGATCGACCGCGCCGACGCGGTCGTCTTCCTCGGCTATCACACCGGCGCCGGACAGCAGGGAGTCCTGTCGCACACCTATCTCGGAACCGGCCTGACCGCCTTCCGGATCGACGGCGAGCCCGCCGACGAGGGACGCATGAACGCCCTGATCGCCGAGGAGCACGGGGTGCCCGTCATCCTGGTCACCGGCGACGACCGCACCTGCGAGGCCGCCCGGACATGGGCCCCGGACGCGCGCGTCGTCGCGGTCAAGGAATGCGTCAGCCGATACGCCGCACTGTGCCTGCCTCCCACGCGGAGCGCCGAACTGCTGCGCACGCAGGCCACGGAGGCCGCCCGTGCCCAGAACGGCCACACCGAGCGCCCGGACGGACGGACGCGGCCCGTACGCAGCAACCCTGCACGACCCCACCGCTTCGAAATCGACTTCCACGCGCCTCATCTGGCCGCGGCGGTGCTCGCCGTCCCGACCGTCGAGTACAACGGCCTGCGCGGCATCGCCTTCACGTCACCCGACGCCACCACGGCGGCCAGAACCTTCAAAGTGTGCACCTCCGTCGCGGGCGCCGCGATGGAGGACCATTTCGACTGACCGCCCCCGGCCTCCCCGTTCCGACTCTCCGCGGAGACCCCCGTGACTCTCGCACCACCGCACGCTCTGCACGACGGCTTCGCCAGCGACGTCGCCCGGCTCTGCTCCGACCTCTTGCGCATCGACTCGACCAACGCCGGGGACGAGACAGGACCCGGCGAACGACAGGCCGCCGAGTACGTCGCGGAAGCCCTCGACCAGGCCGGCGTCGCCACCACCCTCACCGAACCCAGGCCCCGCCGTACGAGCGTCCTCGCCCGGGTCGCGGGGCAGGACCCGCACCTGCCTCCGCTCCTCGTGCACGGGCACCTCGACACCGTGCCCGCCGAACACCGCGACTGGGCCAGACACCCCCTCTCCGGTGACCTCCACCACGGCTGCCTGTGGGGTAGGGGAGCGGTGGACATGAAGGGGACCGTCGCCATGGTCCTCTCCCTCGTCCGCGCCTGGGCGCACACCGGACACCGTCCCCGTCGCGACCTGGTCCTCGCATTCCTGGCGGACGAGGAGGCAACGGGAGAGCACGGCTCACGCCACGTCGTCACGACGCACAGGGAGCACTTCGACGATGTGAAGGAGGCGATCAGCGAATCGGGCGGCTTCTCGATCACCACACGGCCGAGCCACGCCGGGACCGACGCACGCGTATATCCCATCGCCGTCGGAGAGCGCGGCACCGCGTGGATGCGCCTCACCGCCCGGGGCACGGCCGGCCACGGATCGGGCCCCGCCCAGGACAACGCCGTCGCAGAACTCGTCCACGCCCTTTCACGACTCGCCACCCACCGATGGCCCACCGTCGTGTCGCCGGCGGTGGTCACCCTGCTGGACGCCCTCGACCGCATCCTGGGGTTCCGCATCGACCGCACCCGACTGGAGGACGAGGCCGCCCGCCTCGGACAGCTGGGTGAACTGTTCGACTGCACCATCCGCAGCACGGCCAACCCCACCGTGCTCCAGGCCGGCCACAAGGTAAACGTCATCCCCTCCCGCGCCCGGGCCGAGGTGGACGGCAGGTTCCTTCCCGGCGAGCAAGCCATCTTCCTGGACACCGTCGACCGACTCCTCGGCCCCAAGGTGACGAGGGAGTTCATCAACTGCGAAGAGGCCGTCGCAGCCGACCACGAAGGACCGGCCTTCGCCGCCATGGCCGACGCCCTCCGCAGCCAGGACCCGTACGCGCACCCGGTGCCCTTCATCCAGTCCGGCGGCACCGACGCCAAGGCCTTCGCGAAGATCGGGATCAGCACCTACGGGTTCACGCCCCTCCTGCTCGACCCCCACCTGCACTACTTCGGCATGTTCCACGGAGTGGACGAACGCGTGCCCGTGAGCGGCCTCGACTTCGGGGTCCGCGTCCTCCACCGGTTTCTGACCACCTACTGAACGCCCTTTCGAAGGGGAACCACCGTGCACCCTCCTCAGCACCTGTGGCCCACCACGACCACCACCGGCACCGAAGGCATGAAGATCGGGGGCGTGCTCCTGAGCGATCTCGCCGAAGAGTTCGGCACCCCCGCCTTCGTCCTGGACGAAGAAGACTTCCGCGGACGCTGCCGCTCCTGGCGCGATGCCTTCAGCGGCCACGACGTCTACTACGCCGGCAAGGCGTTCCTCTGCCACCAGGTCGCCACCTGGCTCAAGGAGGAGGGCCTGGGAATCGACGTGTGCTCCACCGGCGAGCTGCGCACGGCCCAGCGCGCGGGAGTGCCGGGCGCCTCCTTGATCTTCCACGGCAACAACAAGTCGGCGGCCGAACTCGCGGAGGCCGTCACTTACGGGGTCTCGCTCGTCGTCGACTCCGAGGACGAGATATCGAGGCTGTCGGCCATCGCAGGGTCCCGCGGCGTGCGCCAGCAGGTCCTCATCCGAGTGACTCCGGGCGTGGAGGCACACACCCACGCCCACATCACCACCGGCACCGACGACCAGAAGTTCGGCTTCTCGCTGTCCACCGGAAGCGCACACCGCGCGATCTCCCAGGTCCTGGCCGCACCCGGGCTCGAACTCGTTGGCCTGCACAGCCATCTCGGCTCGCAGATCCTGCGCCCGGACGTCTTCGAACTCGCCTCCGACCGGCTCGTCGGTCTCATGGCCGACACCGCGCGCACGCACGGAGTCCTGCTGCGCCGACTCGACCTGGGAGGGGGCCTCGGCATCGCCTACCTCCCCCACGAGAAGCCCCTGGACGTGCGGGACCTCGCCCCGGTGATCATCGACCGCGTCCAAAAGGCCTGCGGCGAAGCGGGCCTCCCCATGCCGCGGCTCGCCGTCGAGCCCGGACGGGCGATCGCAGGACCCACCACGGTGACCCTCTACACCGTGGGCACGATCAAGCGCCAGCCCGGACTGCGCACATGGGTGTCCGTGGACGGCGGCCTGAGCGACAACATGCGTCCCGCCCTGTACGACGCCTCCTACACGGCCGTCCGCGCAGGCCGCCCCACCGGCAGGGCCGCCGAGGAAACGGTCACCGTCTGCGGCCGGCACTGCGAGTCCGGAGACATCGTCGTGGACTCCACCCCGCTCCCGGCCGACCTCGCCATCGGCGATCTCCTGGCCGTACCCGCCTCCGGCGCCTACCACCGCTCCATGGCGAACAACTACAACTGCCAGCCACGCCCACCCGTCATCGCCGTCCGCAACGGCACAGCACGCGTCATCGTCAGGAGAGAGACCATCGACGACGTACTGCGGCTCGACGTCGAATGAGCGACCCTCGGCAGCCCGAGCACGACGCCGCCACCGCCCGACGAGGCATACGACATCCGCCGACAAAGCGCGGTCTCATCCCTCATGCCCGCTCGCTCGAGGCGACTAGTCGCCACATCCGCTGGAAGCGAAGGAAAAGACGCATCATGCTGCACCAGGAAAAAGTTCATGCCACCCTGCGAAAAGCGATACTGGAGGGCGTCGTGGGAGAGGACCGCCCCGTCGCCGGCTTCATCGACATCCAGGGTGTCCGCGACAGCGTCACCGCACTCCACGACGCTTTCGACCATGTGCCCGACGTCCTGCACGCCTTCGCCGTCAAGGCATGCCCACTCGTTCCCGTCCTACGGCTGTTGGCAGACGCCGGAATGGGCTGCGAAGTGGCTAGCCCCGGTGAAACCCGCCTGGCACTGGCGGCAGGCTTCGCACCTGAGCGCATCGTCCTCGACTCGCCGGCCAAGACCCGGGCGGAGATCCGAGAGGCGCTCACGCTGGGAATCGCCCTGAACGCGGACAACCTCACGGAGCTCGATCGCATCGACGCCCTGCGCCCCCGCGATTCCCGCTCCGTCATCGGCCTGCGCGTCAACCCGCAGGTCGGGGCCGGCACCATCGCCGCCATGAGCACGGCGACACCCCACTCCAAGTTCGGGGTAGCCCTGGACGACCCCGGGGCCCGTGGACGCGTACTCGAAGCCTTCCTGCAGCATCCCTGGCTCACCCGCCTCCATGCCCACGTCGGTTCGCAGGGCTGCCCCCTCCCGCTGATCGCGCAAGGACTCGTCGGGCTGCACCGACTCGCGGAGGACATCAACGAGTACGTCGGCAGACGCCAGGTCACCAGCCTCGACCTGGGCGGAGGACTGCCTGTCAACTTCTCCGACGACACGACCAGACCGACGTTCGAGCACTACGTCCACGCCCTCACCGACGCC
Source organism: Streptomyces sp. NPDC086147 (assembly GCF_040702165.1). Taxonomy (NCBI): domain Bacteria; kingdom Bacillati; phylum Actinomycetota; class Actinomycetes; order Kitasatosporales; family Streptomycetaceae; genus Streptomyces; species Streptomyces sp. NPDC086147. The sequence continues at coordinate 97,028 of NZ_JBFBJO010000014.1, forward strand.
GAACCGGCCCTGCTCGACGGCCGCTACCAGCTGGTCACCGAATTCGGCCGGTCACTGCTCGCCAAGAACGGCTTCACCGCGGCGGTCGTCGAGTACACCAAGACCTCGGGCGGCCGGCGGATCGCGCTCACCCATGCCGGAGCGCAGGTCGCGACCCGTACGGTCTTCATGCCCGACGCCTGGCCCGTGCGGATCACCGGCCACGCCCCGGACGGCACGCTCAAGACGACCCCCGTAGTACCCCAGGACATCGCCGGGCCCCTGTGCTTCGCCGGAGACGTGGTGGCGCACGAGCGCTTGCTGCCCGAACTCTCGGAAGGCGACCTCGTCGTCCTGCACGACACCGGCGCCTACTACTTCTCCGCGCCATGGACGTACAACAGCCTGCCGCGACCGGGAGTGTACGGGGTCCTCCACCGAGCCGGGGACACCGTGCTCGTTCCGGTGCGCACGCCTCAGCCGGTGGACGAGCTGGTGCAGGAGAGCGGGGGGCGTCATGCCGAGGCATTGCTGACGCCCTGACCGCGCACAGGTCCACCGGCTCGGGATCGGGACGTCCGGACGTACCGTGCGCCCGGGTTCGCGGTGCGAACGGCAGTCGTGTCAGCCAAGGCCGGCGTCGCGGGCCAAGAGCGCGGTCTGTACGCGGTTGGTGACGTCCAGAGCCGTGAGGATGCGGCTGACGTGTGCTTTGACCGTGCTTTCGCGCATGCCCAGGGAGGCGGCGATGTCGGCGTTGGTGTCCCCTCGTGCGACCAGGGTCAGGACGTCGCGTTCGCGGGGGGTGAGCCGGTCGAGCCGGGCGCGGGCGTCAACGGCCTGAGGCGGCCCGGACCGGTGGTAGCGGTCGATGAGCCGGCGGGCGGCAGCGGGGTGGAGCATCGCGGAGCCGGTGGCGACCAGATGGACGGCGCGCAGGATCTCGACCGGGTCCGTGTCCTTCAGCAGGAAACCGTCGGCTCCGGCGGCCAAAGCGTTGTATACGTATTCGTCGAGGTCGAAGGTGGTCAGGGCGATGACCTTCGGCGGGTGGGGTAGGGCGCGCAGGTGGGCGATGGCCGTGATGCCGTCCATGCGGGGCATCCGGACGTCGACCAAGGCCACGTCCACGTGGTGCGTGGTGGCCAGTTCGACCGCCTGCAGACCGTCGAAGGCCTGAACGACGACGTTGATCTCCTCGTCGCCCTCCAGGCCGAGGCGGACCAAGGCATCGTCATCGACGATCATCACGCGGATCATGGGCGGGAGCCGTTCTGTGCTGGGTGCGCTGATCGGGGGATACGGGCGGCGAGCCGCCACGAGCCGGCTCCGTGGGGTCCTGCGTGCAGGTGTCCGCTCAGGGCGTGGACCCGCTCGGCCAGGCCCACCAGTCCGAAACCGGATGGGACGGTCTGCTCGGCCGTTTCGTCGGCGGTGTTGATGATTTCCACCACGGTGGCGGGCGCTCCGTAGTCCACGCGAATGTGCACCGCTGCGCCGGCCGCGTGTTTGCGGGCGTTGGTCAAGCCTTCCTGGACAAGACGGTGGAGGGCCAGACGGTGCGTGGCCGGTGCCAGTTCTGCTTCGCCGCTGACCTGGAGTTCGACCAGCTGGCCGGCCTCTCGCGCCTGCTCGACGAGCTCGTGGAGATCGCGCAGAACGGGGGCGGGAGGACTGTCGCCTGTGCCGGGGCCGCGCTCGTGCAGAGCCCCCAGAACGTCGCGCAGGTCCGCCAGGGCTTCGGTGGAGGCGGTGCGCAGCAGCGTGAGGCGTTCGGCGACCGGCGCGGGCAGCGTCGAGGCCCGGGTGGCCAGGACCCCGCTGTGCAGGGCGATGAGACTGAGACGGTGGGCGAGGACGTCGTGCATCTCGGCGGCGATACGGGAGCGTTCCGCGGCACGTGCCGCCTGCTCACGAAGTTCCCGCTCGATCCGCAGATGCTCGACCTGGTGGTTCAGCGACTGGACCAGGCGGCGGCGGTTGCCCATCCACAGGCCGCTGAGCACGGTCAGGAGCAGGAAGAGGCTGGCGCCGTACTGCTGGGGACGCCACAGCGACACCGAGGTCGGCAGCGTGACGTTGGTGGCCAGCACGATGCCGCAGCACGCAGTGGCCACCTAGGTGCGGCGGCGCGCGGTCATATCGAACACGGCGACGAGCAACAGCGGCAGCATCGGCCACCCCCACAACGCTGTCGCCACCGTGGTCAGCCCGGGGGCGACGAACCAGGGGAGACGGCGCACCGCCAGCGCCAACCCGCACAGCACCGCTGCCGCGGTGCAGGTCGTCAGGTACTGGCCGCCGATCGCTGCCGCACTGTTCTGGACGGCCACGGCCGTCAGCAGCAGCACCAGTCCGTAGCGCCCGTACACGGCCCACCTGGGGCTTTCTTTCCCGCTCACTTTGCACAGCCTAGAGAGCATGCGGAGCGCCCCCCTCCGACGATGTACCCTCTCAGGCCCCTACTTTCGTAGGGGGTACCCGTCGCATAACGGCGGATATGCCAGTGGAGTTCTGCTTCTAGCGTCGAATCCATGGAGAACTGGACCACTTCTCATGACCGTGTCCTCGCGCAGCGCCATACCGGGAGCTGGATGTTCCTCATCGAGGCCGCCCGCGACATCCGCACCACCGGCGCCATCGCCCCCAGCGGCCGGGCCCTGGCTCGTGCCCTGACCGACCCGGTGCGCACTCGGTCCGGGCAGCCGCTGAACATCCTGGAGGCCGGCGCGGGCACGGGAGCGGTCGCCCGCACTCTGATCGGCCAGCTGTCGGCCGGCAGCCATCTGGACGTCGCCGAGGCCAACCCGCGCTTCACCGGACGGCTGCACCACCTCGCCGCCACGCATCCTCGCCTCGTCGGTCACGGGCGGCAAGTCCACATCCACACATGCCGTGTGGAGGAGCTGGACACCGACCGGCGCTACGACGTGATCGTCTCCGGTCTGCCCTTCGCCGACTTCCACCCCGGCCAGGTCAAAACGATCATGGACCGGTATCTGGAGCTGCTGCACCCCGGCGGGACCTTGACCTACTTCGCCTACCTCGGCACCCGCCGGGCCTGCACCCCGCTCGCCTCCCGTATCCGGGCCCACTGCCACCAGGCTGTGGAAGGGGTGTTGACCGGCTATCAGCGCCGGTACGCCACCGGCTGCTGGACGGTCTGGGCCAACCTTCCCCCTGCCAGGGTATGACAGCTCACGCGCCCCACACTCGCCCATCCAAGTCTGGCCCCCGCCGAAGCCGGAGTACACCCATGAACGCGCTGACCACCGTTCTCGACCATGTGCCGCCAGGGGGCGCGTATGCGATCGTGGCGCTGGCCATCCTGGCCGAGTCGGTCCTGCTCGTCGGCGCCTTCGTTCCCACTCTCACCCTGCTGCTCACCGCGGGCGCGCTGGCCCGCACCGGGCAGCTCAGTCTTCCGCTGCTGATCGCGACCGCCGCACCCGCGGTGATCGCAGGCGACTTTCTCGCCTACCGCACCGGGCGCGCGCTCGGCCCCAGCCTGCGCACCGGCCGCCTCGGCCGTCGTCTGCCTGCCGCCGCATGGCGGCGAACCGAGACACTGATGGCCCGCTGCGGCGGCCATGCCGTCTTCCTGGCCCGCTTCCTGCCGGTGATGCGCAGTCTTGTCCCCCACCTCGCTGGCGCCACCTGCCTGCCCTACCACCGCATCGCCCCTACAGCGTCGCCGCCGCCCCGCTGTGGACCACCCTCGAAGTGGGCACCGGATACGCGGCCGCCGCGTCCCTCCAGCACGCGCTCACCCTCGGTGGGCCCGTCCTCGCCGCTACCACCGCAGCCGTCGCGGCAGCAGCATTCGTATGGAAGTGTCATTGCCGGGCACGCGAGCCTGAGACGGCCACCGAGCCGGCAGGTGACCTTGCCCATTCTCATAAATGACCATCGGTGAGAGTTCTGCGAGAGGCCCGGAAGCGATCATGTTTCTGCAGGTCGCCGTTCGCAAAGGCTATCTCGGACCCACACGTCGTGCGAGGCACTTCTGAAGGACGGCGATGGCTCCCACGCGCGCTATGCCCATCTGCCACCAGAGGACGTCGCTTACCAGTTCCAGCAGTTCGGGTTCGTTGTTCGGGACCCGGCGTGAGAGCACCTTCGTCCCGTCCGTGTCGATCACCGTGCAGTGATGCGCGGCCTTGCCGGCATCCGTCCCCGCCCGGAGCTCGGGCACCCGAGCCTCCCTTGTAGATGGGTTGACTGGTCCCTGCAGACGACCACGCCGACGTGTCCTTACGAAGCGATCTGTGTTTGCTCATCCCAATGAGCTGTTTTCATCCTGTCTCCGAGGGGTGAAATGGCAGCTCAGCAGGGGTGCGCAACGAGACGAGGCTCCTGGTCGTTGCGGTGGTGTTCTCTACGCACCACGCATCGTCCGAGGAGCCTCGCTTGGTCCCGTATCGTGCCATGGTCGACGTCCCGCATGAGCTGGTCGAGCACGTTTTCTGGCTGATCTGCGCACGAAGGTGTGAACGTCGCTCGCGGTGGCGGAAGCTGGGCTGCTTCCAGCAGGCCCTGCTCGCGCTGGTGCACCTGCGCAAGAACGAGACGCTGCCCGCCCCGGCAGCCGGCTTCGGCATCTCCACAGCCACTGCCTGGCGCTACGTCGACGAGACCCTCGACATCCTCGCGGCATGGGCGCCCGGTCTGCACGAGGCCCTGACCGGCCTGGGCGAGGGCGATCACGTCATCGTCGACGGCACCCTGATCCACATCGACCGCATCGCTCCCGACGAGCCGTACTACTCGCAGAAGCACCGCAAGCACGGGATGAACGTGCAGGCCATCGCCCGCCCCGACGGCACACCCCTGTGGTTCTCCCGCGCGACACCCGGCCGCGCCCACGACCTGACCGCGGCCCGCGCCCACGGCATCGTCCAGGCCTGCCTGACCCGGCAGATCCTCGTCCTGGCGGACCGCGCCTACCGGGGCGCCGGCGCCACCGTCCGCACCCCGTACTACCACCACCGCGAACAGCCGGAGCGCTATCAGCAGTTCAATCGCGACCACGCCAGGCTCCGAGCCCCCGGCGAACGGGCCTTCGCACAGATCAAGTCCTGGCGGATCCTCCGCCGGGCCAGATGCTCCACCTGCCGCATCGGCACCATCGTCCAAGCAGTCCACACCTTGCTGACCTGCAGCTATTCAGGATGAAAACGGCTCAGTGAAGGGATGAAGGAGGAAGGGGGGCGCGGGGCGCGTCAAGAAGGAGCGGTGACGGGTGAGGACGGCAGCCATTGCCGCGTTGATCACGATGGCGGGACTGGTGTGGTTCAAGCCCTGCGCGTCCGTTTGAGCGACGCACCGGTGAAGGAGGGGGAGGCATGCCGGGGTGTCTTCGACGACGGGAAGTACGTCAACCTCACCAAGCTCAAGGAGGGTAAGGGCGATCAGAACTATCTGCTGCCGGCTGAGCGCGATCTGTCGGCGTACACGAACGTGAGCATCTGGTGCGAAGGTTTCAACGTTCCGTTCGGTGCTGCGGAGATCGTCCGTTCACTTCGGCCCTGCTCGTCCGCCTTTCGTCTCATTGATGAGACGGGTGTGCAAGCGGTAATCCACGACGACATCGTGGTAGTCGTGGTCCGGAGCGACCTTGTCAGGCAGACGGGTCCGTCTGCTGTGGCCTGCCGACTTCCGTTCCCCTGCTCCGGGAAAGCCGACGGCTGTTTGAGGCGTTTCTTCGAATCGGAGACGTTCGCAGTGGACTGTCGACTGGAACGCGATGTCCTGTACGCAGTCTTCTGTTTCCTCCGCAGGCCTGTGCTCAGCGGCTTCCGATTCGAAACCGGCCGTCATTCAGGGAGGTTCTCGCCGCCCCTCGGGCGTGCGACGGGTGGGCCGTGGTGACGGTTTTCCGTCCTCGGCGCGCGCTCGGCGTGTACGGGTGCCGCCCTGGCTGCGGGCAGTCACACCCTCCTGCTTCTCCGTGGCGGTCTTGCGCGTAGCACTCCGTGCGGCCGACTTGGCCCGGCGCGCAGTGCTACTTGCTGCGTCCGCTGCGTCCGCTGCGTCCGCTGCGTCCTTTGTCGTCTTGGCCTTTGTCGTCTTGGTGACGCCCGGAGCCTTCCTGGCCGCACCCTCGACAGTGCCGCTGACCTTCTTGCCGGTCCTCGCAGCGGTCCGGCTCGCTTCGCCGCCTACGTCTCGTACGGCGCTCTCCGCTCCTCCACCGACGTCTTCGGCCATTGCACCGACTCCGTGGCCGACCTCATGAAGAGCTGTGTTGACGTCTCCACCCAGACCTCGGACAACCGCGCCGGCGTCCTGGCTGACGTCCCGGACAGCAGCGCCCGCTCCCCGGCCCACGTCCTGGACGGCCGCAGCGGTTCCTCTGCCGACCTCGCCCACCGCGTACCGGGCTCCGCCGCCGACGTCCTGCACTGCCGACCTCACACCCCGCGCCAGCTCGTAGAGCATTTCCGGATTGCGGTCGAGCGTAGTGAGGACCCGATTGATGATCCTGGCGACGTTGTCGAGGCGCACTCGGAGCTGGGCCTGTGCTTCCACTCCCGAGATGCCCAGGTGCACCCGGCCCAGGACCACGTCGGCGCCCACGTTCAGTTTTAGCAGGTCCAGCACTTCGGCCTGGAGGGATACGTGTGCTCGCAGGTTCTCGACGTCGAGGTCGATCTCGTCGACCTTCAGGAGGGGGACATCGAGGAAGACGTCCGGTTCGGCGTCGTCCGTGAGAGGTTCGTAGGCGCCGGCCGCCTCGTTCTCCGTCTCGTAGGAGTACGGGTCCTGGGTACAGGGCTCGCCCTCCTCGTCGTGGAAGACGTATTCCTCGCTGGGCACCCCGTCGTCCTCGGAGTTGTGGCGCGTCACTGCGGCTCCCTGGCTCACCGACTCTTTCGATCATTTTGAGGTATTAAACAATTTTATGCGCGTCCAGTGCTGCCCAAAGTGAAAGGGCGTGTGAGACGGCCGGCTGATTGCGATCCAGGCAAACGGAGACGACACCACCGACACGAACCGCACCCGGGCATGCAAGGCCTGAGGCCAGGAGTGGCCGTGCCCGGCCCGCCCGGGCTCTGACCGTGACCCGCTGGAGCCATGCCACCCCCGGATGCGGCAGATGGGCGCTCTGCTCTTTGCACCCCTCGTCGAGACCGAGCCCGGACCACCACGCTGCTGTGGGCCGTGCCCACAACAGTCCTCTCACACACGGCGGCCACCGAGGAGCGAAGGCCGCCAGACGCGATTCCGACCGGAGAGCCCGTACGACCGCCACCGCCCTGCCTGCGTCCGCCCGTCCTGGCCCCCGGAGCTCCAGCCGGGCTTCTCGAGCCCCGGCCCGGGATCGCCGACTGCCGAGGGTTCCGCGACGCCGGAACACTTATGCCGTAAGCACCCCGCTCGGGCACAAACAAGAACACGCGCACTCATGCCGCCGGCTGTTCGTGCTCGGGCCGCAAGAGCCGACATCCTCCCGTGCTCCTCTGTGGGAAGGGCCTACCGTCGTTTCCACCCACGAGTCCTCTCCCACCTCGTGTCTTCGCTGGTCAAGGGCATGCTCACACGAGAACAGACCGCTGGACGGCAGGCCTGCGACCAGCGGATCCGCAACCGGCCGCCTCGCCTCCCGGCACTCTGCCGCGACAGTTCGTCCCACCGGTGTCCAAGTCGGAAAGACTCAGTCCCCGCCGATCGCTCCCTGCAGAGAGCCGGCCCACATGGATGTCTTCGACAGGCACCGGAAAAGGTTCGGTGATTGCCTGCCTCAGGGGACGTCCTCCCTCTGCCAACAGGAGAAAGGCACAGCCGTGACCTCCGAGTCCGCCCCGCGCTACACCGTCCCGGGCCTGTCCGCCCAGGACAGCAACAGCATCATCAGCCTCCTCCAGATGCGCCTGCACTCGTTGAACGATCTCGCCCTGACCCTCAAGCATGTCCACTGGAACGTCGTCGGCCCGCACTTCATCGCCGTGCACGAAATGATCGACCCGCAGGTCGACAAGGTCCGGTCCATGACCGACGACCTCGCCGAGCGAATCTCCACCCTGGGAGGCGAACCGCACGGCACCCCCGGAGCCCTGGTCGCCGACCGGACCTGGAACGACTACTCCATCGGTCGCGCCGAAGCCATCGAGCACCTGGGCGCCCTCGATCTCGTCTACACCGAGATCATCAAGGATCACCGTGCAGCTATGCAGGCCACGGAAACCTCCGACCCGGTCACCCAGGACATGCTCATCGAGCAACTGCGAAGCCTGGAGCTCTTCCAGTGGTTCGTCCGCGCGCACCTGGAAAACAGCGGAGGCAGTCTCAGCACCGCCCGGGCCACAACCGAAAAGGCCGCTGCCGACCAGGCGGCCGAACAGGCCCGCACCCAGCCCTGAACGGCATACAGGCCACTCGCGTCAGTCCTCGCCACATTCAGGGCAGCCTCTCACCGCCGCCCTCTTCATCGCTTTGATCCGAGTTGCACGCTCGCGCATCCGGCAGTCCACCTCACCGCCAATCGGCTTCACAGACGAGGAGAGAAAGATGTCCAAGGAAAAGAAGGTCGAGAAAGGAGACGAAGTCACATGGAAGAGCCACGGGCAGACGGTCCCCGGAAAGGTCAAGCGCGAGATCACCGAGCGCACAGAAGCCGCAGGTCGCACCGTTGAAGCTTCGAAAGAGGAACCGCAGTACGAGGTAGAGAGCGACAAAACCGGACGTTCTGCGGTTCACAAGCCCAGTGCATTGCGCAAAAAGAAGAATAAATCATGACCAAGCAAGACGGAGACCGGGACGAGAGCATCGGCAATTTCAAAGAAGCGGTCAACATGACCGCCGGCAGGCTGGAAAAATGGCTGGAGACCGAAGAATCAAAAAAAGTCGGGCAGAGCAAGAACGGTGATGAGGGCGTCGGTCACGCTTCCGGACGACGCATCGTCGAGCTCCTGCGCACCAAGAAGGGTGACCTCGACGACGATGACATCGCCCACATGCGCAAGGTCACCGGATATATTCACCGACACTTGAAGCAGCGGCCGAAGGGCGACGTCACGGACACCCCATGGCGCTACTCACTGATGAACTGGGGGCACGATCCGCTCTGAATCCGCGGAGTACGGGAAGGCGGGGGAAGGGCGACGCAGGCGAACATGCTTCCTTGCGGGTAATCGGGCTGGCGACTGCCGCATCGAACGTTGCGGCAGGGCATCAGTGCCGTTCCGAGGGGGCGATGCCCATCGCCTGAGGGATCGCAGAAAAACAACGTGTGGACGAGCAATGCGCTGACCTGAGAAACCAAGGGACAAAACACGTAAGCCAGTTCTCCGCAGGCTCCGGGGGCGTTCCCTGACGGCTGGTCCCGGGTGAGACGCCCCGGTTCGAAGCGCCGAAGTCGGCGGCCGGCCGCAGCGTCCCGGCGATGGTGCCGCACCGGCGCAAGTGGTTCCGCAAGGACACCATGTTGGCCGTCAGGGCATCCTGGTCCTCACCCATGGCCACGGCATCACCGAGCAGTCCAGGGCCACCGGCGTTCCACCGGCCACCCGGCCGTCATCGGTGCCGACCGGGCGGTCGTCGTGGCCGACCGCCCGCAGGTCACCGCAACGACTGCAAGCCACGGGTTTCAGGGATAGCTGACGCAGGCACCGGTGCAATCACCGGCTATCGCGCTCAAGATCATCCCAAAGACGATGAGACCCAGGACGATCCAAGCGACATGGGCGAACGAACAGTCCTTGTCAGGTGGGATTCTCGGAGCGCTGCTCTGCGGGACCTCATTGTGGCTCTCGGGCTCGCCATCGGGTCCGCCGCGTTCCCCTGGCGCCATCGTGTCATCCCCCGTCGCGGTGTGTCCTCTCATGGCACGACGTCAAGTCTCGTCCGTCAAGGCCTACGGTGGCTCGTTGCCGAGAACAACCGCATCGGCGCGACGGTCCGACGCGGACGGGCAGGCAACGGATGCTGCGGTTTGTCCGACCCACACGTGCGGCCTCCGGCCCGTACCGGTCGGCCAGGCGGCGGCATCCGAACAGCCGGGCGATCGACCCCTCGATCTTCCCGGGTTGGGCTTGATGCGCTTTGAGGGACATCTGAGATCAGGGGCTCCCGCCTCGGGAGGATGATGTTCATCATGGAGAGCATGGGGAAGAAGCCGCGCCCTCGCCGCTCGTTCACGCTGGAGTTCAAGGCTGAGATCGTCGACTTGCGCCGGCGGGGTGACCGGTCGGTCAGGTTGCGAAAGACTTCGACCTGACCGAGACCGCAGTGCGGGACTGGGTGAAGCAGGCCGAAATCGACGCGGGCGAACGCGACGGCCTGACCAGCGCTGAACGCGAGGAGCTGGCCTCACTCCGGCGGGAGAACCACCGCCTGCGGGAGGACGTTGACATCCTCAAGCGTGCGACGGCTTTCTTCGCGACGGAGACCCGGTGAACGTGGACCCCTTCATCGAGGCGGAGAAAACCGCAGGTCACAACGTCAAACGGACGTGTGAACTCCTTAACTAATCGTTTCAGAATGAGGTTCGAAGGCGCCGCAAGCAGATGATGCTGCAGGCGAGTTGAAGCAGGCCGAGGTGGAGATCTGCACGTATCTCGTAGCGGATCCGCAGTCGTTTGAACTGGTGTTGTGTCCTGAATGCGAAAGGAAGTTGGTTGTAGGGAAGCTTCTGGAAGCAGTGCTGTACGGGAGATGAAGGTTTGGCCCTTCGGAGTCGCCTTGCGGAAGGAGGCTCCAAACCGCCTCATGCTGCGTTGGGTTAAAGACCGTCGTGGTGAGCGATGAGGAAAAGGCGTCGTAAGAGGCGTCAGGTGGGGATCGGGAAGGCGAACGCAAGTGAATCGCTGCTGACGTGTCGAAATCAAAACAGACGACATCAAAACCGGGGTGTCACCAGAACTCCGGGATGAGCCTGGCGGGTGTCCGCTTATTGGTCAGGTGGTGTCCGGCATGCAGGCGACGTGAGCCCGGTCTGCCGCTTCCGTGCGGAACAGGAGAAAGCAGGTCTCGATGCTGCCCGCCACGGGTGGGCGAGAGGGAGTGCCCCAAGCAGACTCAACTGTCAGGGGTCGAGTACCGACGCGAGGCCTGCTGGCGGACCGGCTCGTAGTAGTGACGAAGCTCCTGTAACGGGGGTGGAGCGAAGGGGTCGGGTCGTTCGTGACTGAGTTGATCGCATCAACCGGACCGTGTCCGGGAGGAGTTCGATGGGTCAGTTGAAATCATCGACCAAGCCGTTTGAGATTTCGAAATGGGAAGTCAAGGAGGCGTGGGAGGAAGTCAGGGAAAACAAGGGTGCCCCGGGGGTGGATGGGCAGAGCATCGCCGACTTTGAGAAAGACTTGAGGAACAATCTCTACAAGGTCTGGAACCGAATGTCGTCGGGCTCGTATTTCCCTCCTCCGGTCCGTGCGGTGGCTATCCCCAAGCCTCACGGAGGCGGCGAAAGAATGCTTGGCATTCCCGCTGTTGCCGACCGGGTGGCGCAGACTGTGGTGGCGCGGCATCTGATGCTACGGGTGGATCCTATTTTCCATCCGGACAGTTACGGATATCGGCTGGGACGGTCTGCCTTGGACGCATTAGGAAAATGCCGGGAACGCTGCTGGAAAAGGGCCTGGGTGGTGGAGTTCGACATCGCCAAGTTCTTCGACAGTGTGCCCTGGGACCTGCTGGTCAAGGCGGTGGAAGCACACACCGACGCCGTTTGGGTGAAGTTGTACGTGCGGCGGTGGCTCGCTGCCCCGCTCGTCATGCCCGATGGCTCCCTGTTGGAACGGGAACGTGGGACCCCGCAAGGAGCCCCGGTGTCTCCCGTCCTGGCGAACCTGTTCTTGCACTACGCGTTCGACACATGGATGGACCGGGAATTCCCGTCGGTCTGGTTTGAACGCTACGCGGACGACGCGGTGCTGCACTGCGTCACCGAGCATCAAGCCCGCCAGGTGCTGGCTGCGCTCAGGGACAGGATGGTCGAAGTCGGGTTGCAGCTGCACCCGGACAAGACCCGGATCGTCTATTGCAAGGACGGAGATCGCCGCGGTGCTTACGAGCACAGGGCGTTCACCTTCCTCGGGTACACGTTCCGAGCCCGGAAGAACCGGAGTCGACACGGGAACCTGTTCCTGTCGTTCGAGCCGGCAATCAGCAAGGACGCCCTGAAGAGAATCGGGCGGGAGCTGAGGTCCTGGCACCTTCACACCCGCTCGGGACTGTCCTTCCAGGAACTCGCCCGCAGGATCAACCCTGTGGTGGCGGGCTGGCTCAACTACTACAGCCGTTTCAGGCCGTGGGAATTGATCCCCTTCGCGATGCGCATCAACGCCTACCTGGCGCGTTGGATCCGTCAGAAGTACAAACGGCTCGCGGCCAAGCGGAAGGCCATCGCGAAGATGCAGGAGATCGCCCGGCGATACCCCCGCATGTTCGCGCACTGGCGCCTGACCGCACAGGTCGTCTTGGTCTGATGACCAGAACGACAAGAGCCGTGTAACGGGAGACTGTTACGCACGGTTCTGTGAGGGCCGAGGGGTGAGATTCCCCTCGGCTACTCGGCGAGCTAGGCGAAGGTCCGTTCGACGACCCAGCGTGTCTTGCCCAGTCCGGAGCCGTGCGGGACACCGCGTCGGGCGATCTTGGGTGTGATGCCGCGGGCCCGGAGGATGCGGCGGTACTTGTCGTAGTCGTAGCCGCGGTCGGCGAACAGCCGGCCCGGCCGGTGTCGCGGCCGCCCGCGAAGTCCGCGGATGCGGGGGATCGCGTCCAGCAGGGGCGTCAGCTGGGTGACGTCGTGCCGGTTTCTGAGCTGCTCCGAGTTTCGTAGAGTCCGGTGGTCTTGGTTCAGGTGGACTGCGGGGTCTGCTCCTGGCTTCGCCAGAAGGCTTCCTCGTACTCTGCGGGCGGAACGTAGTCGAGCGCGGAGTGAAGGCGTTCTTCGTTGTACCAGGTGATCCATTGGAAGATCGCCCGTTCGACCTGGTCGACGTCCTTCCAGGGGCCCTGCATCTCGATGAGTTCGGCCTTGGAGGTGCCGTTCAGGGCCTCGGCCATCGCGTTGTCATACGAGTCCGCGACCGACCCGACGGAGGCAGAGGCGCCGATGTCCGCGAGCCGGTCGGTATACCGAATTGACACGTATTGCGACCCGCGGTCGCTGTGATGGATGAGGCCGGAGTCCTTCTTGATCCTCCGCCTCCACAGCCCCATCTCCAGGGCATCCAGCGGGAGCTCGGTCCGCATGTGGTTCGCGACCTGCCAGCCGACGATCATCCGCGAGTACACGTCCAGGACGAACGCCACATACGCCCACCCGGACCAGGTGCGGACATACGTCATGTCCGCCACCCACAGCTGATCGGGCCGCGAGGCGGTGAAGTCGCGGTCGACCAGGTCCGGTGGCCGGGGTGCCGACGGCTCCGGCACCGTGGTGCGGCGGCGCCGGCCACGGATGACGCCCTCCAGACCCAGTTCGGCCATCAGCCGCTCGACCGTGCAGCGGGCCACGACGACGCCTTTGCGCCGAAGCGCGCGGATGATCCGGCGGGCGCCATAGGTGCCGCCAGACTCCGCGTGGATCTCCTCGATCAGCGGCATGAACTGCTCCTCGCGGAGCCGGCGGGCCGACTTCGGCCGCTTCTTGCGGGCGAAGTACGTCGACGGCGACAGCTCGAGAACCCGGCAGACGGGATCGACCCCGAGACCCTTCTGGCGCAGGTGGTCTATCACCTGTTCGGCCTCGTCCGGGGACGGTCGATCTCCTGGGCAAAAAACACCGACGCGGCCTTGAGGATCTCGTTCGCCCGCCTCAACTCGGCATTCTCTCTGCGAAGCTGCCTGGGTTCGTCCTGCTCGGCGGAGGTCAGCCGGTCGTCGCGTTCGCCCCGGTCGGCCTTGGCCTGGCGGACCCAGCCGCGCAGGGCCTCCTTGTGGATACCGAGGTCCTTCGCGACGTGCGCGATCGGACGGCCGGTGCTGCGGACCTCGCGGATCGCTCGCTCGCGAAGTTCGTCCGGGTACTTACGTGGTGCAGGCATGGTGCTCGTGGGTCTCCTTCGCCGGGATCGTAGCCCTGGCATCAGGGACTCCACGAAACGCAGTGCAGCTCAGTCGTGGTCCCCCGTCCTCTCCGGCCCCGGCTGGGCCCGGAGCCGGACACGAAGATCCTGCTCGGCTCTGCTGCGGGCAACAGACGATCAGGCCGGGCGTTCAGTCGTTGTCGGGATCGTCGTCCACTGCTGGTTTCTCGGACTCTTTCCCGGTCACATCGTCGAATAGCGGAGGCGGGCCTCGGGCCCGTCGATGCGCACCACGCAGTCTTTGAAGAGATGCAATGGAGGCTGCCGACCGCCGATCGCAGCAAGCGTGAGTCCCACATCCCGCAACGGCTCGACCGGAGCGACGAATCCGAACCCCTCCGGGTCAGGACCTCTGTAGGCCGCCCACGACTCGAACAACGGCCTCACGGTCTCCCATCCCGAGCCCGGGGTGAAGTGCGCCAGGAAGAACGGATGCTCACAGCCGTACTCATCGAGCTCACCGATCAGGACGTCTCCCTGCAAAAGCTGCCACCGCGTCATCCGGTGTCCCCGTTCCCCACCGTCCGATCGGGGCCGCATCTTCGCAGCACGCAACTCTCTGGCCAAGCAGGTCATTCTGAAGTGATCGGTTATGTGCATGTTGTTTCCAGAGGCGAGGCGGTCTTGGGCGCAGGAGGCTGTGCCACGAGCCGGAAGGACGGTTCGGTGTACGGGCCGGCGGAGCAGTCTCGACCCGACCGGCCCCCGGTTCCTCCAGCCAACACGGTCGAGGGGAACGGGACCACGCAGTTCCCCAGGCAGGAGTACCGTCTTGCTTACTTCTGCTGGTGGTTGCGACGAGGATCCCGCTGACGTGGGGGTATGCATTCACGATGGACACCTGGAGGCTGACCGGGGCGGGGTCGGGGAGCGGCTGTACGTGCCGGCCTCGGTCTCCGTAAGGTGGTCGTCCTTATCTCGGCGGCGGCTCCTACCTGGTAGACCGGGGCCACGGAAAGGGGTCGTCACCTCCCTGTCACCGCATGGGCGGGTGAGGGCTGGGAGGAGCTCTGCCTTCGGCAGGTCGAGGAGGTGAGGGTGCTTGGCCCTGCCGGAGGTGAAGACCTGTGTCATGGCCGCGCGAGACGGAACCGGACGGCCGCACGAGCCGGCGAACCCCGCACGGGAAGGGGAGGCCTGCCCACATCTGACGGTCGAGACGCCGGCCGACCCGGGCCGCCCGCAGTCCGGGTGAGCGGCGAGGTTCAGGATGTGGCTGCGGCAGATCTCCAACACGGCCTGAAGAGCGAGGCTTCCGGGACCGCAGTACCGCGCCGTCCAGACCCAGTGAAGGCGTTGGACTTCGACACACCATCGCCGAACAGGGACTGCCGGCGACTCGGAGCCGGCTCCACTCCCCACTTCGGCGGGCCGGATACCGCCGATGCCACCACCGCACCGACAGGTGGGGCGACCATCCAGCGCGCGCCGGTCCCGCCGCAAGACCTGTCCGACCCGTCTTCTGCGGCCATGCCCTGCGTGGTTCAGTCGAAGCGGACGGAGCGTGCGCTGTCGGGTGGGGTCAGGAAGGCGAGCAAATCCTCGCCTTCCTGGACGAGGACCTCGCGCTCCTTCTTCGTCAGCGAAGCGAAGGACTCCAGAACCAGAACAGCCCCCTTCCGCTGCTGCTCGATTCGCCAGATGCCGCGGACGAAGCCGTCCAGGAGGAAGGTCGCCCGTATCAGACCGTTGCGCGTGAAGACCAGCCGGTGTTGCTCCTCGGTGAGGATGCGGCTGCGATCGGCGTGGGACAGCAGAATGTTGTCGAACTCGGGCAGATAGCGCACCGGGACCGGGAGATCACGGTCGGGCAGAGGCGCGTTCAGCACGTCCAGGAGTTCCACGCCGTTCTCGTCGCGGAAACTGCGTAGCCGCGGACGCAGCCGGCGCACGGTCTCGGCGATCCTCGTCATTCCCGACCAGATCTGTATGTCTTTGACGGACGCCGGGCCAAATGCCGCGAGGTAGCGTTCAACCATCGAATCCGGGGACACGCCGGCTGCGAGGGGACGGCCGAGCCAGGACTCGGCCGTGGTGTGCGCCGCCCGACCGCTCTCGCCCCAGAGCCCGCGCGGCGGCACCTGCACGAGCGGCGTCAGGTTGCGTACGGCGTTCGCCAGGGCGGACGGATCGCGCCCGGACCAGCGTTCTGCGAGCCGGACGCCCAGCCCACCCAGTGTGAGGGGCTCCTCCTCGACCAGCTTTCGACCCAGCTCAGCCACCTCCGCCAGGTCGAGTCCTTCGAGCTTGCGGCCGAAGGTGCCCTTGAGGCCTTGGGCAAGAGCGCCGGCAAGGACCGGCCGCAGTGTCAGGCAGTCGTCCGCAGTGACGAGGTGGATGGTGCCTCGCATCAAAGCTACCCGTACCGCCTCGCGTCCCTGCACGGGTCCGGCAAGGTCTTCAGGGTCGAAGCCGGACAACCGTGTCCACAGTCCGATGTAGGGCGGATCGGGGGCCTGGGCCTGCATGCCTACCAGGCGCGCGATCACCGCGGCAGGCGTCGCATCCACCCGCTCGGTCAGCATCTGGCGGACCAGCAGGCTCCTGTTGAGCGCCCGGCGGTCCAAGACGTTCGAGTCCCCTGTCGCCATAGCGGCGGATCCTTTCATGTGGAGCCTCTACGGTGAAAGTGACGACTCTCCGACTCGTTCATCAGGAACGGGTTGATCCGGTCACGGTGAACGAACGACCCGTGGGTGTGGGTACCCGGGGGACACCTTTGAGGCCGAGGTGGGTGCCGGCAGGGCGGATCCTGCGCCGCTGACGGCCACGACTGCGCCCCGGAGGCTCCAGCAACCCGGATTCCACCGTCCTCTCTCCATCGGGATCGCAGCGGTGCAGGAGGCTACCGCTGTTGTGCGAGCCACGCGTCGAAGGTGGTCGGTGCGATGCGGGCGCCCTCGCGGGGGAGCAGTACGTCACCGGCCATCGCCGGGCCGAACAGCGACGACCACGTCGGTACGAGCTTGATCTTGCGGCCGCGCGCGTCGTTGGTGCGTCGGGCCATGTCCACCAGGTCCTGCGGTTCGGGGCCGGCGACCTCGCGGTAGCGTCCCTGCGGTGCGTCCGTGGCGATCTCGGCGAGGATGTCGGCCACGTCGGCGGGTGCGATGGGCTGGACGAGCAGCGGTGCGAGGGTGGCGGTGCCTTCCTGTTCGGTCCAGCTCGTCACCATCGCGGCGAAGTCGTGGAACTGGGTGACCGGAACGATGGTCCAGGGCACCGGGCCTTCGGCCACGAGACGCTCCTGCTCGCGCTTGCCGGCGTAGTGAGCGTTGCCTTCAACCCGGTCGACACCGGCGATCGAGAGAAGGACGTGGTGGCGGACGCCGGCCCGTTCCTCCGCGGAGAGCAGCGTCCGGGTGGTGGAGGCGAAGTACGCCACCGCTTCGTCCCGCTCGGTCGCGGTGCAGTTCGTGGCGTCCACGACGGCCTCGACACCGCTCAGAGCGGTGTCGAGGCCGTCGCCGGTGGTCAGGTCGACCCCGATTGAACGGCTGATGGGCACGACGTGGTGTCCGGCCCGTTCCAGGGCGGCGACGGTGAGGGCCCCGATGTTTCCGGTGGCCCCGGCTACGGCGACTCGCATGGTGTTCTCTCCCCTTGCTTCCTGTCTGCTGCACCGGACGCTATCTCGGACTAAAAAGATCTGCAATGTCTCAGATAGACTCGAGGCCATGAAGCTGCCGGTGAGTACGGAATGGCTGTTGCACTGCGCCACATCACTGGCGCAGCTCGAGGTGGGGAGCACCGCGTCGGCGGCACAGCTCGCCCGGTACTTCGACCTCCCGGCGCCCTATCTCGCCAAACAGCTCCAGGCGCTGGTCAAGGCCGGTGTGCTGTCTGCGACGACCGGCCCACGCGGCGGTTTCCGGCTGGCCCGGCCCGCTTCCGAGATCACGCTCCTGCAGGTCGTCGAGGCGGTCGACGGCGCGTCCTCACCGTATGAATGCCGTGAGATCCGTCAGCGGGGACAGGGAGCGCTACCTGCCGAGGAGTGCCGGAACCCCTGCATCCTCGCCGAGAAGATGGCCCGGGCCCACGAAGCCTGGCGGCACGTCCTCACCACCAGCACGCTCGCCGAGATCGTCGACGCACTGCCCCCGTCGGCGCCATCCCGCACCCGCCTGCGCCTGACCGGGACGCCGTAGCAAGCCCCCACCACAGGCAGCGCCCCGGGACCGGACCCGATGAGTCGGCAAGCCCCACGGATCACTGCGGTTTTCGGGTTGCTGGACGGTGGCGTTTCGTGAACCTCGCAACATGCCGGTGGGAGGCGGTGTCCCAAAGACGGGGTCTGACCACTGAGGTCGAACATTTCGCGAAGAGACCCCGGTCCACACAGAGCAGCGGTCCGCGGCGTACAGGGTCGGAGGTCATATCCGCGAGAAGCGGGGATGCTCGGGCTTTCCGGGGGTACCCGCCCCACCGCGGCACGTCGGCCACGGCTCGCCGAGAACACGGACCCGTCGACGCGGTGGGAGAGGCAATGAGGACCCACGATTTGGCCCGGGCCACCGCTGCCCCGTGCTCCGCCGAGATCTTGAGCGGTCGTTACCGTTTGGACGGACCGCTCGGTTCGGGCGGGGCCGCGGACGTGCACCGAGGTTTCGATCTGCGGTTGAGACGACCGGTAGCGGTCAAGGTCTTCAGGTCCCGAGCCGACGGCGGGATCGGTGAGGGCCTGCACGGCGAAGCCGTCATCCTCGCCCGCCTGCACCACCCCGGACTCATCGCCGCCTATGACGCCGGACAGCACGACGGACATGCCTTCCTGGTCATGCAACTCGTCGAGGGCGGTACGCTGAAGGACCGCATCGCTCAAGGCCCGCTGCCCCTCGCGGAGACCGCCGCGATCGGCGTCGACCTCGCTCAGGCGCTGGCTCACGCGCACGACGCGGGAATCGTGCATCGGGACGTCAAGCCGTCCAACGTCCTCCTGGACACCGCCCACCGTCCGCATCTGGCCGACTTCGGCATCTCCCGACTGCTGGATGCCACCACCCACACCGCTACCGGCACCCTTGTCGGTACCGCTGCCTACCTCTCTCCCGAACAGGTCCTCGGTCGCCCGGTCGGTAGGCCCGCCGATGTGTACGCGCTTGGCCTTGTGCTGATCGAATGCCTCACGGGCAGGCTCGAGTACGACGGCGCACCCCTCGAATCCGCGATCGCGCGCCTGCACCGGAGCCCTGTAGTCCCCCACTGGTTGCCGGAAGGGTTGAGCACCCTTTTCAGGGAGATGACGACCCTGGACGAGGAGTCCCGCCCTACCGCCCTCGACTGCGCACGCGCCCTAGCGGCGCTGCCCGGTAGGACGCACAACGTGCACGGGCCGTCGGCGAACGCCACGAGCCTCGTCACCGACCGAAGGTCATCACCGACGGTCGAAGGCACACGCGCGCATCCTTCCCCCGCTGAAGGACGGGTCGCTTCCGGAAGAGCGTCCACGCGCGGACGCACCCTTGCGGCCGGCACCGCGGTGGTCCTCGCAGCCATCGCGGTGACCGCCCTCACCGTCGCCGGTGGTTCCGGATTTCAAGGCGATGACCGGGGCGCGACCGGGACCACTGGCGCCCCCGCCGGAGAGCCGGGCCCTTCTGCTGCTTCAGGTCCAGGGGAGAGCGCCGCGGTGTCCCGGGCGGCACCGTCTCCCACCGCACCCGAAGTCACCCCTGAGGCCTCGACCGGTCCGACCTCCGAACCGGAGACCACACGCCGCCCCACAGCCACCACAACGCGTGACGGAGAGAAAGTCGAGCCTCCGCACCGACCGCCGGGCCAGGCCAAGAAGCCGAAAGGGCCTAAGAACAAGGATCAACGGCAGAAAGCACCCCGACCGGCCCCCTAGTCTCCGCGCAAGCGGTGACCGGGCCACGGGCCCCGCTCGGCAACCCCGACGGCCACGCCTTCTGACGCGGGCAGGAGGTCCGCGCCGACGCCGAGCACGAGCGGCGCCGCGCCGCTGAGCGGGAGGCACGGTGTCCGGTGTGCAAGCGGTGCGGAGGAAAGTTCACCGACGAGCGCTGGGAGAAGATCGCCGCGCACCGGACCGCCGTACGGGCCGGGGACAAGTCCGTGTGCGGGCCGTGCCGCGCCGACGACGTCGCCCGCGAGGAAGCCGCCCGCCTCCGGGCCGCCGCTGCGCCGAAGCCGCAGGACGGCCCCGAGCCGGAGAGGGGCCGCGGCTGGTTCCGCCGGCGGGGCCGGTCCCGAAGCCACCGTGCCACCGGACGGGACGGACGGGCCCGTCCAACGGCGCCGACCCACCGCAGGCCCTGCACAGCACCACATGAAGTGGACCGCCACCCCGCCGACGGCGTACGACGGGAAGGGCTTCTACTGGATCAAGGCAGGAAACGGCTCCTGCCTAACCGTGCCCTACAACAACGGCACCCCGCCCGGCAATGGCACCCAGCTGTTCTGGTGGCCGTGCGAGACCCGCTGGTCCTCCAGCAGCCAGCTCTGGAACGTCATCCCGGTGGACCAGTGCGGCAGAACACGTGCCTATTACTTCATCAATCAGTGGACCGGCAAGTGTCTGACGCCGACCCCGCCACGACCGGTGGCAAGGTCGGCAAGGTCACTCAGGCGATCTGCCCGGCCTGATGACGACCGAGGAGGTGCTTGCGTGGCAGGCATCCCCGACTTGCACAAAGGCACGTCGTGAACTCAGGCGTTCGAACGATGGGCCCGCGCGAAACGATCGGAACGAAACCGTACTTCCTGCGTATCTGACGGAAGAACGCCGACCGTATTTTTGCAGGGGAAACTGCATGGGACCCTACCCGTTCCCCGTGATCGACTGTGCCTGCCGCAGGGGCGCCACCCCGAACCGGCGGACAACCTCACCGCTGACACCGCGCGTCGGCCTGACCTCCTTCGGATGGTCCAGGAAGGAAGAGCGGGAAGTGTCGAGCAGAGCGAAAGGCAAGAACCCGCATGAAGCAGAAGATCACTTCGTTCGCCTGTGCCCTGGCAATGGCCGGTGGCGTCGTCATCGCAGCCGTGGCTGCCGCCACCGGCCAGGCGACCGAGACGAACCACGGACGGTCCGTTTCCGCCCCTACCCCGCACGCCACCGTTGTCTTCAGCGAGCTGTCCGACTCCACCCTCGCCGCGCCGCTCAGCGAGCTGGCCGCCGGCCGGCGCACTCCGCGCGCCTAGGTTCTGTCGTCAACCGTCACGCCGACATCAGGAGTGACGCGAGGACGACGGCGGCTGCGTAGGACTCGGCGTTCTTGTCGTACCGGGTGGCGATGCCGCGCCACTGCTTCAAGCGGGTGAAGCACCGTTCCACAACGTTGCGGTGCTTGTAGACCTCACGGTCGAAGGCCGGCGGGCGGCGTCCGTGGCTGCCGCGCCGGGCCCGGTTGCGGGCCTGGTCGGCCCGTTCGGGAATCGTGTGCGGTCGTTGGTGTTGCCGCCCGTCACGACGAAGCCGAGCGGGCGGCCCCGGCCGTCGCAGGCCAGGTGGATTTTGCTGGTCAGCCCGCTTCTGGACCGGAAGCGTGACGAATGATCTGTTCCACCGGCCGCAGAAGCGTTCCGATGCCACCCTGCTTCACGTACGCGTGGTGAGCCGCGTGACTGCCGCGTCATACCGTACCTGGAGCCTTGTGTCCTTCGAGACCTTCAGCAGGACGCCAAGCGCTCGTACTGCGCCGTCCTCATAGCCGGAGGACTCCGCTTCCCGGGCTGCGAGCTCGAGCTGTTCGATGCCCTCGGCTTCGCGCCCGAGGCCCAACAGCGCCTCTCCCCTCACCATGTGCAGCAGTATCCGGGGGATGTCGGCCGTGCCGGAGTGATCGTCGAAGGCCAGTGCCACAGTCGCCGTGTCGAGGGCCTCGCGCCACTTCCCCCCGTCGGCCCGATGACGGGCCAGGTGCTGCAGGGCCAGTCTTTCGATGGTCCGGTCATCGGCTCTGCGAGCCAGGTCCGCAGCCCGCTCGCACCCCCGCGCGGCCTCGTCCAAGCCGCCGAGAGCCGCCTGCGCCATGGCCAGAACGATCAGGGCGTTCGCCTCGGCCACCGGATCGCCTGTCCGGCGGGCGAGCGCAGAGGCCGCCTTCAGGTGAGTCAGGGCCTCCTCGATACGCCCTTCTTCGATCAGCACCCAGCCGAGAACGTTCAGGACACGTGACTCGCCGTGCTGATCGGCATCGATCCGTGCCGACTCCAGCCCGGTTTCCAGGAGCGAGGCCCAGCCGTCCCGTACACGCCACACGATCAGCGGCCACAGCGTCATGACGATCCGCCAGGCCCTGTCATGCAGTCCGGCGGCATGCGCCGCAGCGACCGCCAGCGTGAGGTCGTCCCTCTCCGCCGCATACCAGGCCACGGCGGCGGACCGGTCACCGAACTCCCGCACCACGGCAGGCGGCAGGTAGTCCGCCGGCAGAAGGAAGCACTCCTCGTTTCCGGGCTCGGCCGCCGCCACGGCCGCGAGGCCCGTGGTGATGTAGTAGTCGAGCAGGCATACAAGTGCTTCGGGCGCGGCCTCCAGGCTCCGTGCATAAAGCCGGACCAGATCGTGCATGATCCACCGACCGGGTGCCGTCTCCGTGACGAGGTGCGCAGCGGCCAGCTTCTCCAAGGCGGCTTCGGCGGCCGGAGGATCCGTCTCCGCCAGGGCTGCCGCCGTGTACCGATCGATATGGATACCGGGATGGCGGCCGAGACGGGCGAAGTGACGGGAGACGTCCTGCGGAAACTGTTGCAGCGTCACGCGCAGGGCCGCCCGCACGCCGGTGTCCTCCACGTCCAGCAGGCTCAGCCTGCGCGTCTCGTCGGACAACTCCTCAGCCATCGCCTCCAAAGACAAGCCGGGCCACTGCGTCAACCGGGCAGCCACCACCCGCAGCGCGAGGGGCAGTCCGTCGCACAATTCGGCCAGCCGCCGCGCGGCCACCGGCTCCGCGACGACCCGTTGCGTACCCAGCACCGCGGCGAGCAGCATCGTGCCGTCCTGCGGATCCAATACGCCCACCGAGATGGGCCGAGCCGTGTCGGTGACGATCAGCCCCGGCAGCCGGTGCCTGCTGGTGACAACAGTCACGCAACGGCTGCCACCGGGAAGAAGCGGCCTGACCTGCTCGGAGTTTCGCGCGTTGTCGAGCACCACGAGAAGCCGACGGTCGGCGGTGAGCGAACGAAACAGCGCAGCCGCCCCGTTCACCGACTCCGGTACCTGGTCGAGCGGCACACCGAGCGCCGGCAGGAACTCCCGCAGCACCTCCATGAGCGCGGGCTCGCCCGTGTCGCCGAAGCCCCGCAGGTCGGCATAGAGTCGCCCGTCGGGAAAACCGGCAGCGCTGTGGTGGGCCCAGTGCAGTACGAGGGCCGTCTTTCCGACTCCGGCGGGTCCGACGACGAGACATACGGGCGCCTCGCCTTCGGCGGCCTGGGACAGGGCGACGAGCTCCGCCGCCCGCCCGTGGAAACCACGCGGTGCGCGCGGCAGCAGGTCAGGCGCAGAGGCCTGACCCACAGCGCCCGGCGCCAACGTGGATGACGGCGCATCCGCAGTGCGGGCCTTGCGGGGGCGGCCCAGGCTCGCGAGGCGTTCCAGCTCCTGTGCGCCGGCCTTGTCCAGGACGAGGGCTTCGGCCAATGCCTGCACGGTGCGACGCTGCGGCCCGCGGGAATGCCCGCGTTCCATGTACGACAGTGCCCGCACGCTTACCCCCGCGGCATGCGCCAATTCCTCCTGGCTCAGCCTGGCCTCCGTCCGTAGACGGTGCAGAAGCGTGCCGAAGCCCCCGTCGACTGGTGTACCGCTGTCCATAGCCTGCATATCCCCTGGTCAGTGCGGGCCGGTCGAGACGCCGTATTCCGCCTGCAAAAGTATGCACGAACTACTTTTGCAGGCGAAGCGCGCTTTCTCGCCACGGTCCAGGAGCCAGCCCCTCGCAGTACGGCAGGGGAGCTGCATCTCCCCGAGCCCCTTGCGCGCGGGATGATGGAGACCGCTGTCCGCAATGTGCTCTGTGTGGCACGGCCACGACCGGGGAAACGGCGAAGCATGGACATCCTGGCCGCACCGCGGAACGTCGATCACTCCCTGACCCGGCGCATGGCCGCCTGGGATTCTGCCTGGGCCCGCCAACTGCTGCCTCCGGTGGAGGAAGCGGCCGAGCACACCAAGCTGTGGTGGGCAGCAGCCGCAACGATGGCGGCCGTCGGAGGCCTACGCGGGCGCAGGGCAGCAGCAGCCGGGATCACGGCCGTGGTGGTGGCGGAGCTGCTGTCCAACGCGGTGGTGAAGAAGCTCGTCGAGAGACGACGGCCGCCCAAGGAGTGGATCCCCCACGACGACGTCGAGGACCGGCCCGACAGCTCCTCCTTCCCCTCCGGGCACACCGCCGCCGCGGTGGCCTTCACCGCCGCCGTCACACCCACCTGGCCCTGGGCCGGAGCCGCGTGCGCCGTTCCCACCGTGCTGGTGGCGATCGAAAGGATCCACAGCGGCGCGCACTATCCCTCCGACGTCGCCGCCGGCGCCGCCATCGGCCTGTCCGTGGCCGCCCTGGTCCGATCGGCACCCCGCCTCGCCCTCCGCCACCTCGTATGAACCGAGCCACCCGTGAGCGACCTGCACGCCACCGCGGGGTGCGAATGCGGCAACAGCGGCTTGCGCATTCCCCAGGGGCGAGGGCCGCTCACGGCAGCGAGTTCCGAGGTCCGACAGAAGCCTGATCGAGATCCGCACTCCTTCAGCCACCCGGGAGCACGAGCGCACCTCCGCACGGCTGCCGTCATCAGTTCGAGGGAGGCACGGGGGAGGAGTGCGGGACTCGAAGGTGCTGTCTGCGTCGGTCCGGAGCCGGTTGTCGCGAAGGTGGGAGTATCGCGGTGGCAGGCAGGCAGGGAGCTGAACGGCAGCCACCTGTGGACATGCTGGCCATGGACCTGCCGTCGGCAGGCCCGCTCTTATACCAGCACGCCTTTGACCAGCACAGACGCCGGGTCGCAAACAACTCGGTCACCGACGGGCGACGATCATGGCCCGGTCGGTGCGAATGCCCCGAGGCCTTACCGTCAGGTCCTCGAAACCATGAGCCACCCGGTCCACCATTCACCGTAAAAGGACGGTTCCGGTTTTCCGTCACATGACCGTGCTCACTGCGGTCACCACCCTGCTTCTTCTTCGCGATGCGCCGTGGATCAGCTCTGCAGAGCGTCTTCGAGGGTGGGGTGGCAGTCGATGATGGTGTCGACGCCGACCAGGGTCAGGACACGCTGCACGGCTTCCTGGGCGGCGGCGATGCTCAGCCGACCACCTGCTTCGTTGACCTGCCGGTTGGCGGAGATGAGGACGTTGAGACCGCTGGAATCCATGAAGGTCACGCCTTCCAGATCCGCCACGATCCGCAGCGGTCCCGCGGCGACGTTCCCACCCAGCAGGGCGTGTTCCAGGATGTCTCTGGTGGTGTGATCGATCTCGCCCTGCAGTGTCACGACACAAACATCTTTGATCGTATGAGGCGTTGCGGAGAGCCGGTCGGACCGCGCGGATTCTTCGTTGCTGGTCATGGTCTCCTCATCAGCGCCTAGGCTTGCCCCGGGTCAGGAGTGAGCGTGGACGATTCCGCCCCACCCTTCCAGAGCAGACACACTCCAATGGCAGCACGATCAGCGTCTGCCGGGTAAGGATCATACGGGCGGGTAGCCGCGTCGCGTGAACGGGAACGAGGACGAAACCGATGGGCTCCCATACCGACGGTGACAACGACACCCAGCCTCCTCCGGACGGGTACCTGATGCGCGCCGGCTACGCGCTGAACGGCGACGGCGGTCGTATCGCCGCCGCCCGCCACCACACGACCGCCTTCCTGGACCGGGCCCGCGCCGAACACCGTCTGCCGGTGTCGCAGCGGGCGCGGGATCTGGCCGAACTGGTGGTCAGCGAGCTGGTCACCAACGCCCACAAGTACGCTCCGGGTCCCGTCCTGATGGAGTTGCGCGTCACTGCCGTCTGCGTGGACATCGTCGTGTGGGACAGCGATCCGGTCGTTCCGGCTGCTCGTGCCGCTGATCCGGGGCGGGTCGGCCAGCACGGTCTGGAGATCATCAAAGCGGTCGCCGAAGAACTGTTCATCGAGCAGGAATCGGTCGGCAAGCGCATCACCGCCCGTCTCGCCCTGGTCGACACCCCTGCCCCGGCATAGGGGAGGGAGGCGGCGGGGGCCCAGGGGTTTCGTCAAGCGGACCTCTGGTCCCCCACCCACCCGGTATGAGCGCTGACGTCGGCATCGTCTTCGCCCGGGACGCGGAATCGAGCACTGCCCATTAGCTGTGGGAGAGCTGGCACAGCCCGGCTGAAAGAAGCACCGCACCGACCTGAATCTTGTTCCCCGGCAACTGTGTGATCTGTTCACTGTTTCGCATGCGAGGGTGGATGTGGGACGCTGAAAGGACACGAGACCGGTCGGCGCCATGGGCGGCGGCCTTTGGGATGCGGGAGTTGCCCCCACTCAGGGCACCCGAGGTCCCGCCATCGTCGTTCACTCCTCGTCTTCGGATCCGGGGTGTTTCGTCTGTGGGCTCACCAACCCCCGGAAGGGGGCGTGCCCAGTATGAACGTCACCACCACGATCACCGGTACCACGGCCCGTATCACTCCGCAGGGTGAAATCGATCTTGAGACCCTGCCTCCGCTGCGCGCTGCTGTGGACCGGCTGCCGCTCCACGTCACCGACCTGCTGTGGGACCTGGAACACCTGTCCTTCACCGACGTCGCGGGCCTGCGCCTGTTGTTCGGCCCTGCCCCGCAGGGCGAACCCCAGCGCAGGACGACAGTGACAGGCCTGCAGGACCAACCCCTGCAGCTCCTGCTTCTCGCCGCAGACCTGTTCCCCATGGCCTACGACATTCCGCGGTTGATACCCGACACCCCCGCCGGCCTTCTGGCCCGTAGGCCCTGACCGCCTCCGGAACCGGACTTTTCTGCTCCGGATTTGGTGGAACACGCGGCCGGTCCCGCCCCGGGGCCGGCCACGGCCTGCTTCGCACCGATGCAGCTTCTGACCGACGAGCAGGCCGAGGAGTGTGGGAAGCCGGACATCGCCGCCCGCCTCGTCCGAAGGTGGGCGGCGGCCTGGTCACGACCGGGCGGGTGTCCGCTGTGACGAGCTCGGTCGGGCCCTCCCGCGTGCAGACTTCGGCGACCCGATTCTCATCGGCCGGACCATGCCGCATGTGCGGGCTGCTGCACTCCGGTCGGGCACTTCGGACGCCTACTCCCAGACTGCCGCGCCCCGCAGCAGGTTGTGGTCGGACATGTCGGCGGTGCGGCCCATGGCATCGCCCTGCACGGTCTTGAAGTGGTCGGCGGACACGAAGATGTGGTCCGGCTTCCCGTTGTCGTGCGCGGGCTCGTCGGAACGGCAGTAGCTCAAGCCCGCACAGGCCGGTCCTCGTCGGTCTCGTCCACTTCGCCGTAGCGGCCCGTCCCGCCCTGAAAGCCGTAGAACTCGCCCATCTCGGGGTCGGTGGGGCGGGCGTTGAAGTCGCCGCCCAGGACCACCGGCAGGGCCCAGGCATCGACCTGGGCCTGCTGGACGCGGGCCATGTCGAGCAGATCCTCGTCGTCCTCATCCTTGTCACCCCTGTGCGTCAGGTGGGTCATGCAAGCCAGCGCCGTGCGCCCCTCGATACCGCCCTTGGCACAGAGCAGTGCCCGCTTGTTGGAATCGGCAGGGCTCTCCGGCAGGTCTGCGGTCAGATGCTCCACGGGCGCGGTGCTTTTGACGAACACCGCCATGCCAAAGCGCTTATCGCCCTCACTGGTCCACTTGCCGCAGCTTGCCGGACCGCTGCTCGTGGCGAGCCAGACCGGCTGGCAGCCGGTGAGGCTGTCGCGCAGGGCGGCGTACTGGCCGTAGCAGACCTCGGTCAGCAGGGGGGTGTCGGCGGACCAGTTGTCCACCGAGGTCTTGATCGCGGCGGCCCACTGCGCCGCTGTGACACCTTCGTGCGCGCACAGATCACCGCAGGCATTGCACGTGAGCATCCGCACGGAAGGCGCGGCCGAGGGCGTGACGACGTCGGCGCGGGCCGCGGTGGGCGCGAGGCCAGCGGCCGCACCGAAGGCCATCGTCCGGCGCAAGGCCCGCAGGGGTGTGGCGAGAGACGTTGTCCCAGGCTTCCTCAAGACAGGAACATGCCTCTGACGTGCACGTTCAGGGCACGAGTACGGGGGAGGCAGCCGGGATGGCGGTGGTCGGGGTGTAGGCCAGAGCGGCTTGAGCGCCGTGACGACGAAGTAGTCGAGGATCTTGTCCTCATATGCGCGCAGGAAGTTGCGCGGCCAAGTACCCGGGGCCCACCAACGAGAAAGCCAGCAGTCCCAACCGCGCCAGACCTCCGGGCCGATGGACACGGCCCGCACCTCGGCCAGGCCCGCGGCCGTGAAGGCCTCGGCGAGGGCGGTCACGGGCCTGGCGATGTCCAGACCGCTCGCGTACGTGTCCAGCAGCCTTGCGAGTTGTTCGGGGCAGCCGGGGGTTTCATCCGCGGTGAAGAAGCTGGTGACGGCCACGGTTCCGCCGGGCCGCAGGACCCGCGCCGTCTCGGCCGCGAAACCGGCGAGGTCGGGGAAGTGCTGCATGGCTTCGACACTGACGACGATATCGAACGCCCCGTCCTGCCAGGGCATCCGCTTCGCGGCCCCCTCGGCGAACCGCAGCCGGCCCGGCTGCTCGCCCAGCAGCACGGCCTGCTCCTCGCGGGCCCGGGCCAGCTGGTTGGGGTGGATGTCCATGCCGGTGACACCATCGGGCTCGTACTCGGTGAGGGCGACCGCGTAGCCCGTGCCCAGCCCGCAGCCCACGTCCAGCACCTGCCGTCGGCGCAGCGGCCCGGCGGCGTCCAGGACGTGCCGGTACAGGGCCTGCTGGCTGCGGGCCCGCTCGTCCTCGCCGAGCGGGCCGGTCAGGTCGATGCCCTGCCAGTAACCGAAGTTGATGAAGCCACCGCCGAACATCGGCTGGTGCCCGAAGTTCAAGGGCCCGTACGTCTCCTGCACCGTCGGCCGGATACCAGGGTGCTCCTGCTCGACACTGGTGTCTTTCCTCATCACTGTCCGCGATCCTTCCCGGCGCGATCCGACCGCTGCCACCGCCGCACCTGTGCAAATCCCACCGATCCTGCCCCCGGCGCCGTGCGATCATGCCGGGCGGCCGCCGGAGCCGGGCGAGGACGCCCACGAGCGGCGGGGTGTGCTCACGTACGGGGCCGATCGGTTCAAGAGAGACCGGGCGACAGTCATCCGGTGCGACGAACTCGCTGTCCGCCGGAGTCGGTCCCGGCGAACGGCGGCGGTCACCTCCAGCGCCATTGACCTTCGGCTCTGTCGTCTTCGCGGACCTCCTCCTGGTCGATCACGTACTTCCTCGCCGCGCGCGAGCGAAGGCACGCCCCTCGTCCTCATCTCCGCTTCTCAGCGTGCACTCAGCAGTTTCAGACCTGCGTCGAGGTCGTGGGCCACGGCCATGTCGTTGAAGTCCACGCCGAGCTGGACCACCGTCTGTGCGACGGTCGGGCGTACTCCGACCAGCACGGGGTGGGCGCCGAGCATCTCGGCGACCGATGTGATCAGGGAGAGCCGGCGTCCGACGAAGGTGTCGACCATGTCGACCGCGGAAAGGTCGATGACGACACCACGGGCTGCCTGGTCGACGATCCGGAAGGACAGATCCTCCTGAAGGGCGATGACTGCCGAGTCGTCCAGAACCGCCGGAACGATCACCACAAGCACGTCTCTGATACTCAGGACCGTTTTTCCCTGCCTGTTCATCGCCCCACGCCTCCCGTGCCGGTGCCCGGAGTGATCCGCCGGACTGAACTCGTCGCCTTTCGGGGGAGCCGCAGCCAAGTTCAGCACCTGTCCTCGAAAGTGGCTTCTCTTCCCCTCTCCCTTCTACGGTCCGACTGCGGTTCCCGGATGCGGGGGCCGGCAGAGGGCATCCACACTGTTGGTGAGCCGGAGTTCGAACCCTGTGCTCAGCCAGGTACGGCAGGGTTCCCGCAGTGACAGCGGGGGCACGCGGAGGCTGTGGTCCTGCTGGGCACGGTGATGCGGCGTGCATCCCTCACCGTGACGCCCGCACCTGCTCCGGTCACCGGGCTGCAGAGGCGAAAGATGATCCCGGTAGCGGTGGCTTCGGCGAGTGGACTGGTCAGAAATCGTTCCGGCACCGGGCAGTCGCACAGCGCCGACTGCGGGTCACTCGGTGCTGTCGGTCACGCGAAGGCGGCTGCGTTGCGCTTGGCCCAGTCGACGAAGGTGGTGGCGGGACGGCCGAGGATCTGTTCGACGGCGGGGCTGACAGCCTGCTCGCGCGGGCGGGGGTGCCGATGATGTCGAGGGTGCTGTCGACCACCGGGGCGGGCATGAAGGTGAGCATCTGCGCGCGGGCCTCCTCCCGGGATCGTTCGATGAAAGTGACGTGCTCGCCGAGGGCGGCGACGCGCTGGAGTGAGGTGGTCGAGGCAGGGCCGGTGAGTTCGTGGGTGACCTTGGCGTGGCCGGGCCGCGTCAGAGCGGTGGCGGCGATGTCGTCGGGGTTGATGACCGGAAGGCCGACGTTGCCGAAGGGCGGCGTAACGGTTCGGTCCCCTGACCGAGGGTGCCCAGGCGTAGGCATGGGGGGCGAACCCGCCCGGACGCAGGAGGGTCCGGTCGGTGCCGGATTCCATGACGGCCCGCTCGTAGGAGGCGAAGGCCTGTCCGTGGGATATGGAGTCCGGACGGGTGGCCACTCCTTGGGAGGAGAGCAGGACCGAGGCTGATCCTTTGGAGTGGACACCCTGACAATGGATCTTGATGGTCCGGGGAGGGATGTCCAGGTGGGACGCAGGTCTCCGTATCCGGAGGAGTTCAGGCAGGACGCGGTCGCGCTCCACCTCGCCCTGTTCGGGAAGCGGACGTACGCGGCGGTGGCCGCGGATCTCGGTATCGCCGCGGAGCCGCTGCGGACGTGGGTACGCAAGGACGAAGTCCAGGCCGCGCCTGCCGGCACCTGCGGAGGAGGAGACGGACGACGATCGCGGACAGGACCGCGTCGCCCGCGCCGGACCTGGTGATGTGCGAATTCACCGCCGCCGAACTCAACACCAGGTGGTGCGGCGACATCACCTGTACAGCCGTCGGCGCGACCTGGCTCTACCGTGCCATGGTGATCGACATCTGCTCGAGGAGAGTGGTCGGCTGGTCGATCGCGGACCACATGCGCACCTCGTTGGTCACCGACGCGATCGAGATGGCCGTGGCAGCCCGTGGCAGCCGGGTCCGCGGCGTCGTTTTTCACACCGACAGGGGCGCCCAGTACGGCGCGGCCGCCTTCGCCGAGGTCTGCCGCCGGCACGGCGTCCGCCACGGCACGCGCCGGGTCGGCTCGGGTTACGACAACGCTCTCGCCGAGTCGTTCTTCCAAGGCCTCAAGCGCGAGTTGCTCCACGGACGCCGCTGGACCTCAAAGGCACAGACCCGACTCGAGCTGTTCCGCCGGCTCTCGTATGACAACAGGCGCCACCGCCACTCCGCACTCGGCTACCGCACACCAGCCGAGTTCGAACAACGACTGATCACAACGCGTACGCTGTCACTCGTCGCATGAAAGCCGGTGTCCACTCATCGGGATCAACCTCGGTCCTCGCCGTACATCCGGTAGTCGGACGGCGTGCGGTCGGCGGTTGGCAGACCGGCGTCCTCGTGGAAGCGCAGCGTCGTGGCCGGAACGCCGGAGCGCTCGGTCAGCTGCGAGATGCGGTAGGTCGTCACACGGCTGACGGCGAACCTTCAACCCGACTCGAAGGTCAAGCCCGAATCCGCCTGTCCGGCGCCCTGGTCCGGTCAGTCGGCGACGGCCGGCTCCGGCACGGAGGCGGGGACGTCACGCACGCCCATGCGCAGGTGTTCGACGTGGAACAGGGCTTGGTCGAGGAGCTCGGCGACGTGGTTGTCGTAGAGGGCGTAGACGATGGAGCGGCCGTGGCGTTCGCCGGTGACCAGTCCGAGGTTGCGCAGCAGGCGCAGCTGGTGGGAGCAGGCGGAGGCTTCCATCCCGACGGTCTCGGCGAGGTCACTCACGGAGCACGGCCCCTCTTGGAGGCGAGCCAGGATGTAGAGCCGTGAGGGGGTGGCGAGGGCCTGGAGGGTGGCAGCGACGTCGGCGGTTCCGACCGCGTCGAGGCGCTCGCGCGTGGTGGGGTTGCTGTCACTGCCGGTTTTGTGGCCCATGGTGCCATCATACCGATGACACCTGAAGACCTATTCAAATGTTCCTGTATTGTGGAGGCATTGCTCCGGCCTGCCCGTGAAGGGTTGTTTTGTCATGTCTTCTGTCCTCGTCCAGCGGCCCGCGCCGCCCGCCGACTCCCGGCCGGCATCCTCGCGCCGCCGCACGCGGGTGCTGGCGTTGTCGGAAGCCCGGTGGGCGCTGGCCTCGCTGGCCCTGTTCCTCCTCGCGCTGCCCGTCTACCTGTCGGGCGGCCCGTCCTGGCTGTGGAGCGTGCTGTTCGCCGCCACTTACACCACAGGCGGTTGGGAGCCGGGGTGGGAGGGGCTGAGGGCCCTGAAGGACAAGACCTTGGACGTGGATCTGCTGATGGTCGTGGCCGCGCTCGGCGCGGCCGCCATCGGCCAGGTCCTCGACGGGGCGCTGCTGATCGTCATCTTCGCCGCCTCCGGCGTTCTGGAGGCGGTCGCGACCGCCCGCACCGCCGACTCGGTGCGCGGGCTGCTCGACCTGGCGCCCACCACCGCGACCCGTCTCCTGCCCGGCGGCGGAGAAGAGACGGTGCCCGCCGACTCCCTCGGCGTGGACGACACCATTCTGGTGCGGCCCGGTGAGCGGATCGGCGCCGACGGGCAGGTGCTCGACGGGGTCTCGGATGTCGACCAGGCCACCATCACCGGCGAGCCCCTGCCGATCTCCAAGCAGGTGGGCGACGAGGTGTTCGCCGGGACGGTGAACGGCACTGGCGCCCTGCGCGTGCGGGTCGAGCGTGATCCCACCGACTCGGTCATTGCGCGGATCGTGAAGATGGTCGAGAAAGCCTCCGAGACCAAGGCCCCCACGCAGCTGTTCGTCGAGAAGGTCGAGCAGTGGTACTCGATCGGCATGGTCGTCGCGACCCTGGCCGTCTTCGGGATCCCGCTCGCCTTCGGCGATGACCTCTCCTCGGCCCTGCTGCGGGCGATGACGTTCATGATCGTCGCCTCGCCCTGCGCGGTGGTGCTCTCCACGATGCCGCCGCTGCTGTCCGCGATCGCCAACGCCGGCCGCCACGGCGTCCTGGCCAAGTCCGCCGTCGTGATGGAACGCCTAGGCCAGGTCGACACGGTCGCCCTCGACAAGACCGGCACCCTCACCGAGGGCACCCCCCGCGTCACCGACGTCCACCCCGTGCCCGCTTCCGGCCTGGCCCAGGACGCGCTGCTGGCGCTGGCCGCGGCCGCCGAGCACTCCAGCGAACACCCCCTGGCCCGCGCCGTCGTCGCCGCGGCCCGCGAACGCGGCCTCACCCTCGCCGAAACCACCGACTTCACCTCCCAGCCCGGCGCCGGCGTCATCGCCACCGTGAGCGGCCGCACCGTCCAGGTCGGCTCGCCCGTCCGGCTCGCCACCACCGGCGATGCGGCGACCGACGACCTGGTGCAGGCCCTCGAAGAACAGGGCCGTACCACTGTCCTCGTGCTGCGCGACGGTGCACCGGTCGGGGTGCTGGGCATCTCCGACCGGCTCCGCCCGGACGCAAAGGCCACCGTCGCCGCCCTCACCGCCCTGACCGGCCGCACGCCGGTCCTGCTGACCGGCGACAACGAACGCGCCGCCCGCCACCTGGCGGCCGAGGTCGGCATCACCGACGTCCGCGCCGGACTCCTCCCGCAGGACAAGGTCGCCGCCGTCCAGGACTGGGAGGCCGAGGGACGCCGGGTCCTGGTCGTCGGCGACGGCGTCAACGACGCCCCAGCCCTGGCCGCCGCCCACACCGGTATCGCCATGGGCAAGGCCGGCTCCGACCTCGCCCTGGAGACCGCCGACGCAGTGGTCGTCCGCGACGAACTCGCCACCATCCCCGCCGTCGTCGACCTCTCCCGACGGGCGCGTCGTCTCGTCGTCCAGAACCTGGTCATCGCCGGGATCTTCATCACCGTCCTCGTCGCCTGGGACCTGATCGGCACGCTCCCGCTGCCGCTCGGCGTCGCCGGCCATGAAGGCTCCACTGTCATCGTCGGCCTGAACGGCCTGCGCCTCCTGAGTGAACGCGCCTGGACCAACCCCCTCGCCAAGGGGACCAGGTGAGCCGCCGCACGCGCCGGGACAACACGGCCGCTCCCAGCGGGGCAGCCGGTGCGGCGGCACGGTGCACGGTCACCATCTGCCGAGGCTGCTGCTGCGGCACCTTAGCCGAAGTGCCCCGCCTCGACCACGAGGCCCAGCTCACCGACCTGCGCACCACTCTGTCTGGCATCGCGACCATCCGGCGCACCGACTGCCTCGACGCGTGCGAGCGCGCCAACGTCATCGTGATCGAACCCTCTGCCGAGGGACGTAAGGTGGGAGGCCGGCCGGTCTGGCCCGGTCAGGTCAACGACCCCGGGGCGGCCGCCGACATCATCGCCTGGATCCGAGACGGCGGCCCCGGCGTGGCAGAGCCTCCCGGCGTCCTCGACCTGTACGCCTTCCAGCCCTCGCGCCGCGTCCGTGCTGAACTACACGACGAGTAGAGACCGCCCGCCGACGCCAGGACCCCGTCCCACAGGCCGGGCGAGCCCGGTGCCGTTCAGGTCGATCCCTTATCGTGCCCGCGCACCGCGGAACCCGTCCGCGAGCGCATCCGGCAAGGAGAGAACACCGTGAGCAGCCCGCCCCCACCCGCAGCCGGGCTGCCGGACGAACTCCAGCGGCGCTTGGGCGTGCCGGACGCGGTGACGATCGGTCTGGGGTCGATGATCGGCGCCGGGATCTTCGCCGCCCTGGCACCGGCCGCCCGTGCGGCCGGCTCCGGCCTGCTGCTCGGACTGGCCCTGGCCGCCGTCGTCGCCTACTGCAACGCCACCTCCTCCGCCCGGCTCGCCGCCCTCTACCCGGCCTCCGGCGGCACCTACGTCTACGGGCGCGAGCGCCTGGGCGAGTTCTGGGGCCACCTGGCCGGCTGGGCCTTCGTGATGGGCAAGACCGCCTCCTGCGCGGCCATGGCCCTGACCGTCGGCACCTACGTCTGGCCCGGCCAGGCCCACGCGGTCGCGGTCGCTGCTGTGGTGGCCCTGACCGCCGTCAACTACACCGGCGTCCCCAAGTCCGCCCTGCTCACCCGCATCATCGTGGCCCTCGTCCTCGCGGTCCTCGCCGCCCTCGTAGTCACCCCCCTGACCTCGGGCGTCGTGGACGCTGCCCGCCTGGACGTCGGGACGGACGCGACTGCGGGCGGAGTGCTCCAAGCGGCCGGACTGCTGTTCTTCGCGTTCGCCGGATACGCCCGCATCGCCACCCTCGGCGAAGAGGTCCGCGACCCGGTCCGCACCATCCCGCGCGCCATCCCGATCGCCCTGGGCATCACCCTCGTCGTCTACGCCCTCGTCGCCATCTCCGTCCTGCTGGTCCTGGGTCCGGACGGTCTTGCCGCCGTCGGGGCACCGTTGACGGACGCCGCGCGCGCCGCCGGCGCCGAATGGCTCATCCCCGTCGTACGCGCCGGCGCCGCCGTCGCAGCGCTCGGTTCCCTGCTCGCCCTCATCCTCGGCGTCTCCCGCACCACCCTGGCCATGGCCCGCGACCACCACCTGCCCCACGCCCTGGCCGCCGTGCACCTGAAGTTCAAGGTCCCCCACCGCGCCGAACTCCTCGTCGGCGCCGTCGTCGCCATCGTGGCCGTTACCACGGGCGTCCGCGGAGCGATCGGGTTCTCCTCCTTCGGCGTCCTGGCCTACTACGCCATCGCCAACGCCTCCGCCTGTACTCTGACCCCCGCCGAAGGCCGTCCGGCCCGGATCATCCCCGTCGTCGGTCTTACCGCTGCCTCGTCCTGGCATTCGCCCTCCCGCTGCCCTCCGTGCTCACTGACGCTGCTGTCCTGCTGGTCGGCGCCTCGGCCTACGGCATCCGCCGTGTCGGCGCTCGCCGGCCGTGATCACGCACATCACTGCGCCGCGCTGAACAGACCCCGAACTCGCCCGCGACACCGACTGAACCGCTCCGGGTCTGGTGGAGGCTCGATTCCCTGAGAGAGGATCGAGTTCATGGCCCGTCCTTCCCCTTACCCTGCCGAGCTTCGTGAGCGTGCAGTGCGCATGGTCGCGGAGATCCGCCCGAACTATCCGACCGAGTGGGCCGCGATGAAGGCGGTCGCTGCGAAGCTGGGCGTCGGTGCTGCCGAGACGGTGCGGACCTGGGTCCGTAAAGCTCAGGTCGACGCCGGCCGGGGTCCCGGTGTGAACTCGGAGGAAGCCGCGGAGATCAAGCGGCTGAAAGCCGAGAACGCCGAGCTGCGGAGGGCCAACGAGATCCTCAAGGCGGCCTCGGCTTTCTTCGCGGCCGAGCTCGACCGGCCGTCGAAGCGCTCGTAGCGTTCATCGACGAGCACCGGCACGTGTTCGGGGTCGAGCCGATCTGCAGAGTCCTCACCATCCACGGACTGAAGATCGCCACGAGCACCTACTACGCCGCCCGGAAGCGGACGCCCAGTGCGCGGTCGTTGCGGGATGCGGAACTGAAGACGCAGATCAGCCGCGTCCACGCCGACAACTTCAGCGTCTACGGGGTGCGGAAGGTCTGGAGACAGCTGCACCGCGAAGGCATACCCGTGGCCCGCTGCACCGTCGCCCGGCTGATGCGCGACCTCGGCCTCCAGGGCGTCCGCCGCGGCCGCGGTATCCGCACCACCGTCCGCGACGACGGCCATGACAGGGCTGATGACCTGCTGTAACGCGACTTCACCGCCTCGCATCCGAATGAGCGGTGGGTCGCCGACTTCACCTACGTGACCACCTGGTCCGGGATCGTCTATGTCGCCTTCGTCGTCGACGTGTTCTCCCGGGCGATCGTCGGCTGGTCCGCTGCCACCAGCAAACGGGCCAAGCTCGTCCTGGACGCCCTCGACATGGCGTTATGGCGCCGGGACCGAGCCGGGAACCCGGCCGGGCCCGGGCTGATACATCATTCCGACGCGGGCAGTCAGTACACGTCGTTCGCCTTCACCGCCCACCTCCTCGAGGCCGGCATCGATGCCTCGATCGGCACCGTCGGCGACGCCCTGGACAACGCCCTCATGGAGTCCCAGCTCGGCCTCTACAAGACCGAGCTGATCAAGCCCCGCAAACCCTGGCACGGCCTCGCCGATGTTGAACTCGCGACCGCGGAATGGGCCGACTGGTTCAACAACCAGCGTCTGCATACTGCGATCGGGACCATCCCACCCCACGAGCACGAGACCAACTACTACGCTCAACACCAGCCCCAACCGGCGGCTGGAGCCAACGCATAGAGCCTCCACCAGACCCGGAGCGGTTCAGTGGTGCGGTGGTGGCGCCTGCGGTGCCGGCCGGCGAGTCCGGCCTGCCGCATCAGGCGTGCCACCCGGCGGCGCCCGCAGCCGGCTCCTTCGCGCTGGAGGACTGCGTGGACGCGTGGGGCACCGTAGGTGCAGCGGGAGCGCTGGTGAACAGCGGTGATCTGTTCGGTCAGCTCTGCGTCCCGCACCGCCCGGGGGCCGGGGAGGCCTTTGCGGCGGGCGTAGTGGGCGGTCCGGGAAACCTTCAGGAGTTCACACGTCCGTTTGGCGTTGTGACCTGCGGTTTTCTCCGCTTCGATGAACGGGTCCACGTTCACCGGGTCTCCGTTGCGAAGAAGGCCGTCGCACGCTTGAGGATGTCGACGTCCTCGCGCGACCTGCGGTTCTCACGCCGCAGGGCCGCCAGTTCCTCGCGTTCGCTACTGGTCAGACCGTCACGTTCACCGGCGTCGACCTGGGCCTGGCGGACCCAGCCGCGGACCGCGGTCTCCGTCAGGTCGAAGTCCTTGGCAACCTGACCGACCGAGCGATCACCACGCCGGCACAGCTCGGCTGTCTCGGTCTTGAACTCCGGCGTGAACGAGCGCCGAGGACGCGACTTCTCCTTCTTCCCCATGCTCTCCATGATGAACATCATCCTTCCGGGGCAGGAGCCCCTGATCTCAGATGTCCGTCAAAGCGGATCAAGCCCGGTGGCCGGCTGCTCGCTCATCGAGGCCTCCGTGAGGGTGCGGACGGGTCTGACACACCACGGTATCGCCGGGCCCGCGGAGCCGTA
Organism: Streptomyces sp. NPDC086147; assembly: GCF_040702165.1. Lineage (NCBI taxonomy): Bacteria > Bacillati > Actinomycetota > Actinomycetes > Kitasatosporales > Streptomycetaceae > Streptomyces > Streptomyces sp. NPDC086147. Next base: position 135,344 of record NZ_JBFBJO010000014.1, read on the forward strand.
GCCGGTCCGTGCGAACCCGCTACGTCGGTCCGGCGTCCGTCCCGCCGGGGAGGGTGTGCGGGGCGGTGCGGTTCCTGGAGGCGACCGCCTCCGTGGCCGCGGCGATCGCGCGTCGCCGGGCAAGGGCCTCTTGGGCGGCCTCGCGGGGGTGGCGCCGCTTCCAGTAGGGGTTGTCGTGGGACAGCTTGCTGGAGACCCGTCCGTACATGCCGAACGTGAGGATGAGCAGGCCCATGAGGAAGCTGAACATCACGTTGGTCATGCCGAAGTCGAGGAAGTTGGCTGAGCGGTCCAGGGTGAAGAGGTGGTAGAAGCCGCTCAGGACGAACAGGCTCCCGATGATCATGTTGAGCGTGGAGGCGAAGTTGCCCCCGACCGCGGCCCCGGCGAGCAGGGCGAGGCCTACAACGACGGGGATGACGCTGAGGGCGGTGTTGGTCGTCATGCCGGCGATCCGGTCCCCGGACGTGCCGAAGGGGCTGAGGGCGTTCGCGAAGCCGAGGCAGCCGAAGATGATCAGGAGGACCCCGCAGACGGCGGCGCCGACGCGGTAGACGGTGGTCAGATGATGGTCGACGGGCAGCTCGTTCTTGAGTTTCACAACCGCTCTCCCATGCGTCCGCGAGAAAGGGGTGGGCCACTTCGTGGAGTGGGACATCTGTCGTTCTCTCGGGGGTGGTCGGGTTTCCCCGGTCGGCAGGCCCGCCGCGCAGCCCTGTGGACTTCTTCCCGGTCAGGAGGGGACTCGGATGCACGCGGGCCCGGCCGAGGGACCCGTGGCCGGTTGGTGCTCCCGTTCCGTCACGTCCGCGTAGTGCCCGGCCAGGGCTCGGGCCATGGCGGTGGCCGAGTACGTGGTCCGGACGAGGTGGCGTGCGCGGCGGGCCATCGCCGCGGCCTCCTCGTCGCCGATCCGCAGGAGGCGCTTCAGTCCTTCCCCGAGGGTCCGCGAGGTGGAGGTGTCGAGCAGTAGGCCGTTCGACCCGTCCGTGAGGTAGTGCGGGACGCCACCCCTCATGGGGCCTGCCGTGACCATTCCGGCCTCCATGGCCTCCAGAACGGCCAGGCCGAACTCCTCCTTCGCGCTGGGGCAGACGTAGCGCGCCCGGAACGGCCGCGCCGGATCGGCCAGGGCCCGTTCGAGCAGCCGTACGTCCGCGTTTGGGAGGGCGGGCAGCAGGACCAGCCGCCGGCGGGCCTCCGGGCAGGACGCGACGGCGTTCTCGATCCGTTCGCGCATGGCGCGCTCGGTGTCGTCGCCCGCCCGCGGGCTGCCGCCCACGAGGACGAGGACCGAGTCGCGGTGGCATCCCGACTCCGTCCAGGCTCGGACCAGGACGTCCTGCTGCTTGACCGGGTGCAGGCGGCCGACGTTCAACAGCACCGTGGGCACGCGGTCCTCGCAGGTCCTCGCCACCGCGTCGATCGGCCCGAGGAGCAGCTCGCGCCGGCGTTCCGCGTCCGCCGGGGGCCGGTAAGGGGCGACGCCCTCGGAGGGTGCGCCGGGCGCCGTGCCTCCGTCGCATCCGGTCAACTGCGGAAAGTGCCGCAGTAGCTCGGTCGTCCCTCCGCCCCGTCCGGCGATCCCCACCACCCGGTCGGCCCGCTCGACCAGGCGGTCGGCGATGAACACCCGGTGCAGATCGTGGCGGACTCCGGTGGGGTCGGCGCCGGGCGCGTCGTGGCGCTCGCTCATCTGGCGGTGGGGATCGGGCGTGGCGGTGAAGACGAGGCCCGCGCCGATCCTCCGTGCGGCTTCCGCGAGGGCGAGGGAACCGTCGTCGGCGTAGCGGACGTGCAGGACGTCGACCGGGCGGGGCAGTGACCCCAGCAGTCTCGTCGCCCACCAGGCCACCGCTTCACGGTGCCGTCCCATCTCCTCGGGGCGCACCGGGTGGTCGCTGTCGAGGGGAAGCCTGAGGATCCAGTGGGCGGGGCCGCGGTGGTGCAGCAGGATCGGGTCCTCTTCGAGTTCCGGTCGGCAGGCGGTGACCACGGTGACGACGGCGGCGATGCCGTCTGTCCGGGCGAGGGCGTCGCCGAGGGAGCCGAGCAGGACACTCAGGCCTCCGCTGAGCCCCTCCCCCGGGCGGTCGAAGCGGCCCATGAGCATGGACTGCGCGACGAACACGCCCGGCCGGAGCCCGGTGATCCCCGCTCCCCCGAGGGGCCGGTTCTCCAGGGCGTCGAGGAGCAGCAGTTCGTACGCGTCGGCCGGCCCGCCCCTTCCGGCCGGAGCGGGTGGCGCGCAAACATACGTCGCGAGGAGGCGCCGGGCGGCGTGCGCGACACGGCGGTCGTGCCGGTTCGCGAGGCGGAGGAGCTCCGCCGGCGGCAGGGGGCGGAGGCGTGCGGTGGTCGCCAGGTCGAGCAGGAACGGCACCGCGTCCGGGTCCTCCGTCGTGCGCAGCCCGGAGCGTACGGCGGCCGTGGCCCTCGTCGCCCCGTGGTGCCGGACGACGGCCGACCAGCTCTCGAACACGACGGCCCGCGTGGATTCGCCGCCGGTCAGGAGCCGTACGCACTCGTCGGGATCCGGTGCCTCTCCCGCCCGCACCCGGTTCCTCAGACGTGCCAGGAGCATGTCCCAGGAGGTGGCCCGACCGGGACGGACCCGCGTCCGGTGGTCGGGGCTGTACTCCGCCCCGACCAGCTCGGCCAGCAGGCTGCGGGACGGCGGGGAGCTCCCGTGCGGGTCGTAGGGCTCCCTTCCGCCGAGCGCGCGGTTCCAGTAGGCCGTCCTGGCCTCGACGAACGGATCGGGCTCGTTCCGCGCGCCCCTCGGGGGACGGAGGCCGTCCCGTGCGGCGGCGACGGGCGGGAAGTGTTCCATGGGGCTCCTCCGCAAAGCTTGTCTGCCTGCGGTGATTCGTCGGCGGCGCGGCGCGCGGATGCACGGTGGGCTACGGCACAGCTCGCGGCCGAAAGATCCCGTGCGGTATCGGGGACCGAGCGAGGCGGACGGGTGAGGCGGAGGGGCGGAGTGGCGGGGTGAACGGGTGAGGTGGCCGGATAAGGTGCCGGTCGGCGGTCTCCGTCGTACGCGCATCCGCCGCCCCGTCTGCAGGTGAATCCACGGCATGAACTCACCGCGTCGCAGCCGCGCGGCGGGCCGGACTCCCCGCGTGGTGGTCGTCAGCCCTCCGTTCCACTCGCACGCCCAGCCCCTGTCCGTACTCGCGGGGGCGCTTGCCAGGGCCGGTGCCCGGGTCCACTTCGCCGGCGCGCCTCCTTTCGCCGCGATGGCCGAGGAGGCCGGCGCCCGTTTCGTCCCGCTGACGGTCACGCGGAACGCGAACACCGGTGTCGCGCGGAGGACGCGGCAGGGCGTGCGGGAGGCGGCACGCCTGGAGGAGTTCCTCGACTCCACGCGGGAGGGAGCGGTCGCCGCCCTGCTCACGCAGGCGCGTCACCGCGGCGAGGACCTGCTGGCGGATCCGGAGGGGGTACTGGCCGATGTGAGGGCCCTGCACGCGGCACTGGCCCCCGACTGGTACGTGGTCGACCAGTTGAGCTATCCGGTGACGCTGGCCCTGCACTGCCTGGGGCTGCCCTTCGCCACGTTCTGCCCCGGCCATCCGACATATGTGCCCCACGGGCCCGACGCCCTCTTCGGCGTCCCCTACGCCTGGCCCCGGGCGATCCGTCCCCCGGACGGGGTGCTGGCTGAGCTGCGGCGGGCGGCCCGTGCCAACGACGCGGCGTTCACCGAACGGTTCGCGGCGGTCTCGCGGACGCACGCGCCCTCGGCCGATCCGCCGGGCCGCGCGTTCGCCCTCGCCTCCCGTCACGCCGTGGTGTTCAACTATCCGCGATTCCCGTGGCTACCGGAACACGCGTCGGCCGATGCCGGTCTTCTGTACGGAGGTCATTGCGTTCCCACGACGGAGGCGGCTCCCGGCGAGGCGTGGGAGGCGGTCGTCCGTCGGCTGAGGTCGGCCGCCCGGCACCTGGTGCTGATCGCGCTGGGGACCTTCCTGTCGGCCCGCGACGACGTCCTGGAGCTTCTCGTACGGGGCGTCCTCGCCCGCGTCCCGGACGCGGCGGTGGTGGTCGCCGCCGGCGACCGCGCTCCGGCGCTCGCCCGTCTGGCGGGCCCGAAGGTGCACGTCGCTGACGTCGTCCCGCAGCGATGGCTGCTGCGCCGGGTCGACGCCATGGTGCACCACGGCGGGAACAACTCCTTCACCGAGTGCGTGACCTCGGGGACACCGGCGTTGATCCTGCCCTTCTCCAGCGACCAGTTCTCGATCGCCCACGACGCCGAACGGGCCCGACTGGCCACGTGCCTCGACCCGTTCCAACTGCGTGCCGAGGAGGCGGGGAGCGCCGTGCGCGGTTTGCTCGCCCGTCCTCCCGAGGGCATGTCCCGGTGGATGGGAGAGCTGCGGCGCCGGGGACCGGACTGGACCGCCGACCGGCTCCTGCGCGCCATGGAGGGCGCGGTGTCACGCGCCTGAGACCGGATCAGAAACCGAAGATGCGGAGGACGAAGAAGAGCGCCACCGAGAGCGATCCGACGAGGACGAGGGACAGTTAGACCATGAGGTGCTCCCAGACACCCCCGTCGGGCCGTTCGACGTGCGCGGACGAGGCGGAGTTTTCGACGGGCGGCGTCTCTTCGGGAGGTACGAGCTGTTCGGTCATGGCCTTTCCTCCAGTCGGGTGACGGTGAGGGCCTTGCTCCACTTCAACGGTCTCCCGGACCGAGCGACACCGCCGGTCGCGTCGTTCGTGCGTCGAAGCCCCGCCTTCCGGAGGGCCGGAGCACGCCACGGTGCTCTGCCCCGTGCAGGCGGTCGGCGGCCTGCGGGGCGACGCGTACGACTCGTTTGACTTCGCCCTGTCTGTGAATGAACATTCATTCATGAGCGACAGAAAAGCCGCCATCCTCCGGGCCGCGCTGACGGCGTTCGCCGAGCGGACCGTGGCGGCGACGCCCGTCCCCGTGATCGCCAAGCGGGCGGACACCGCCACGGGGACCCTGTACCGCTACTGGCCCAGCAAGGAAGCGCTGGCCAACGCGGTGTACCAGGAGTGCAAGCACCTCTTCACGGAGCACCTGACCCGTGGCACGTCGGTACCGGCCGACGCGGACGAGGTGGCACCCGCGTTCCGGACGATGTGGGCCAACCTGGTCCGCTTCGCGCACGACCATCCGGACGCCCTCGCCTTCCTGGAGCACCAGCAGCACGCCGGGTACCTCGACGCTGCCAGCCGCGAGGCGGCGGAACGCGCCGAGGAACCGGCCGTACGCCTCATCGAGGCGGGCCAGGAGCACGGCGTCTTCAGGGACACCGACGCGCGGCTGCTCATCACCATGGTCTTCGGGGCCTTCGTGGGGCTGACGAAGGCCTCCCGCGCCGGATCTGGACTTCCGCGGGACGCGTGGGGGCGGGCGGCGCAGGCCCTGTGGGGCCTGCTCGCCACCCCTGCCTCCGCCGACGCCCTCGACACCTTCGACGACCTCAACGACAAGGAACCGTCATGAACCTGCGGATCCAAGGACCCGTACTGATCACGGGCTGCTCTTCGGGCATCGGCACGGCGGTGGCCCGGGCCTTCCTCGACGCCGGAGCGGTCGTCTACGCCACCGCCAGGCGGGTCGAGACGCTCACGGAACTGGCCGGGGCGGGCGCGCGTACGTTCTCCCTGGACGTCACCGACGAGGAATCGATGCGGAAGGCCGTGCAGGCGGTCGAAGCCGACTACGGATCGGTCGGCGTGCTCGTCAACAACGCCGGCTACGGCGAGTACGGGACCGTTGAGGAGGCCGACCTGGAGCTGGTCAGGAAGCAGTTCGACACCAACGTCTTCGGGGCGGCCCGCATGATCCAACTGATACTGCCGGGCATGCGGCGGGCCGGACGAGGACGGATCATCAACATCGGCTCGATGGGCGGGCGCCTGACGTTCCCCGCGGGCGGCTACTACCACGCGTCCAAGTACGCGCTCGAAGCCCTGACGGACGCGCTGCGCGTGGAGGTGGAGCCGTTCGGCGTACGGGTCGTCCTGATCGAGCCGGGGCTGATCCGAACGTCGTTCGGGGGCACCGCGGCGCGCACCCTGTCGTCGAACAGCGCGTCCCCGGAGGCGGCGAGCGCCTACACGGCGCTCAACCGGCGCGCGCAGGAGGTCATGGCGTCCGGGTACGGCAACAAGCTCCTCTCGGCCTCTCCGGAGCCGGTGGCCAGGGCCGTCCTGCACGCCGCGGGGGCGCGCCGTCCACGGCACCGCCATGTGATCACACCGGCGGCGAAGGCGCTGGTGCACCTGCGCAGGCTGGCGGGAAGCCACGTGTTCGACGCCGTCGTGCGCAGCCAGTTCCGGCTCTCCCGGCCCTGATCCGCTCCGCGCGGGGTCCCGGTGCTCCACGGCCCGGACCGGGCGGGGCTTCCACCCCGCGCGCCGACGGCGACGGGCGGGCCGGGAGCGTGCGGCCGGGCGGCCGCCGTCGACTCCGACCCGCGCCCCGCCGCCGCCGGGCGGCCCGGGTCCAGCGCGGCGGCGGGGCGCGGACCTGCCGGTCACGCTCGGAGTCGCTGTTGTAGAGGAGCGGGGCCGGGGCGGCTCCGGCACCCGGCTACTCGTGCGTGCTCATGCGAGGCTCCGCTCAAAAGCACTCGACGCCCGCTGGCCCGCGATGCGCACCTACAGCACCGCGCAGCGCGACCGCACCACCGAGGACCTCGCCCACATCGTCGACTTCCTCGCCACCGCGCTCTACGTCGACGACGCCGAACTGTTCACCACCTTCACCACCTGGACGGCCGGCACCCTCACCGCCCGTGGCGTTCCCGCCGCCGGCCTGAGTCTGGGCCTGGAGGTACTGGCCGGACAACTGCGCGACTTCCCGCGCGCCCTGACTTTCCTCAAGACCGCTGCCGACAGCCTGCAGCTCAGTTCCGATCACACTGGCCCGGGAATCACCGCATGACCTACCTGCCTACCGACCTCACCATCACGGCCCACAGCGCCCAGTCACACGCGCTGCATCTGACCGTTGCGGGAGACCTCGACTACGAGACCGCCACCCGGTTCACTCACGAGACCAACCAGGCACTGGACACCGACCATCAGCAGTACGGGCCGGTCCTGCAGGATCTGCACCTGAACTTCAGCGGCCTGACTGGCATCGACTCCAGCGCCCTGACCGCCCTGCTCACCCTGCGCCGCCGTACCCACCCCGCAAACGTCACCCTGCACCTGGACCACCAACCCGCCAGCCTGATGCGCATACTCGAGCTCACCGGCATCGCCGACCACCTCACTCAGGACGCCCGCACCCTCAGCACCTCTGACGACGAAGTGGACGAGCAGACGGAAACGGCTTCCGCGCCCTGAAGGACCCCGACCTTCGCCCCGCTTACCCGTGCGCCGATGCGAGAGACGGGTGCCGCGTCAGACGCTGCAGGGCGCGCCGGGCATGGCTTTTGACCGTGCCCAGCGGCAGTCCCAGCCGGACAGCGATCTCCTGGTGGCTGTACCCGTGGCAGTAGACCAGGTGGAGCACTTGGCGCTGGGAGACGGGCAGGGATCGCAGGAGCACGTCGGCGTGCAGACGTCCGGCAACCGTCTGGGCCATGGCGTCGTCCATGTACTGCGGAAGGGTGCGCTCGATCAACCGCTGTTCGCGGGCCTGCCGGCGGTAGTACGCATCGAGCGCATCATGAATCTTGTGACTCGTAATACCGAACAGCCACGCCCGGACCGTGCCGCGGCCCGCGCGGTAGGCGGTCTGAGACTGCCAGGCGGCAATAAAGACCTGCTGGACGACATCTTCCGCCTCGTGCTCGTCCCGCAGTCGCCCACGCGCCCAGGTCCTCACCTCTGGATGCCAGCGGGTGTAGAAGGCGCCGAAGTCCTCACCATCGCCCACGCACGGCCACCTGTCGTCGTTCCGGATCACCGATGATCGGCCACCCAGGACCACACGAAGCACCAGCGCGCCGACGCCCTCGATCTGATCTTTTTCCTGACGGTGAGCGGCCGTGAAGCCGGTGACCTCGACGATCTGGACACCGGTGCCGGTGGAGACATCCCTGCTACCTCCGGTGTCGGCGAGTTCATTGCCCACTCCGCCGCCCGGCCTTGAGACCGTAACTCCGGTTGCGGGAGACACGGTCCTCAGGGCCACGCCGGAGCGATGTGGTTATTTCTCGTAGTTGGCCAGGGCGAGGCCGAGGGCGAAGAAGGTGGGTGCCCATTCACCGATGAAGATGCCCCACCGGTCTGCGCGCTCCTCGCCCTTCTTCTCGATGTTCAGCGAGGCGCTCCAGGAGATGACGGACAGGCCGATGGAGGCGAATCCGGCGGCGTAGGCGTGCTCGGACCGGATGCCGGACTCGTGCAGTTTCTTGACGATCATCAGTGTTCCTCCAGGAAGAGACGGAAGCAGGCCGACCGGTACCACCTCACCCCGAGCCACCGGCACCGACGAGTCCAGAGGGCCGATCGGGCGACACATGACCGGTGAGCGGGACGATCGGAGGAACTGCGCGGCTGCCCGGGGAGGGGTGAGGCCGGCTGCTGAGGTAGCCGGCCACCCATGGCCCGGTAGTAGGGCGAGTGTCGCAGTAGGGGCAGCATTGAGGGCTCCAACCGTGGTCGGCGAGCTGCGCTTGAAAAGCCGGTGACCGTCCTCCAGCCGTTCGGGCGCCCACCTCTTTTCCGTCCCGCGTTCCGTCCGCCGTCCTGCCGAGCGGTGGCAGTGGCAGCAGACGACGTGAAGTAAAAGCTTCAAGCATCGGGTGCAACCAGTCGGCGCATGGTGGCGGAATGCCTCCTCACACAGAGTTCGAGACACCTTCTCGACCGGATGATGGGGATGATCGTCATGACTGCTCGTTCCGCTGGTGCGGCTCTCACCGCCGCTGTCGCCGTGGCGCTGTCCGTCACCGCTGGCGCTCCCGCATTCGCCAACTCCCAGGCCGAAGGTGAGCAGGCGACGGTGTCGGTGCTGCACGCCGTGCCGGGTCTGACCGTGGACGTGTTCGCGGGGGACAAGGAGCTGCTGCCGGACTTCAAGCCGGGCACGCTCACCGACCCGCTGAAGCTGGACGCGGGTTCCTACGACATCAAGGTCTTCAAGGACGGCGAGGGCCCCAAGGGCACCCCGGCGATCGAGAAGACCGTCGAGGTGCCCGCAGGCGCGAACGCGACGCTGGTCGCGCACCTGACGGCCGACGGAAAGCCGGCGCTGGACGCGTTCGTCAACGACACCTCCAAGGTGCCCGCGGGCAAGGCCCGGCTCACCGTCCGACACGTGGCCGCCGCTCCGGCGGTCGACGTCCGCGCCGGCGGCACCGCGGTGTTCAAGGGCCTTGAGAACCCCAAGGAGGCCACGGCCGAGGTGGCGGCCGGCACGGTCAACGCCGACGTCGTCCTCGCGGGCACCGACACGGTGGCGATCGGCCCGGCCGAGCTGGACCTGGCCGAGGGCAGTAACACGATCGTCTACGCGTGGGGCAGCGCGACCGACAAGAACCTCGCGCTGAAGACCCAGACCATCACCGGCATGCACTCCGCACCGGGCGGCGTCCCCGCCGGCGAGACCGGCCAGGCCGCAGGAGCGAACAACAACGCCGCCCTGGGCACCCTGGCCGCGGGCGCGGTCCTCGCCCTGGGCGCCGGCGGGTACTTCCTGCGCCGCCGCAACGACGCCGCCTGATCCCCGGCACGCCTCGTCTCGAACATGCTGTGTGGTGCGGTCACGCCGATCATCCAGGTCCATCCGGGTGACCGCACCACCCGACATCTCTCAAGCCGGAAAGGCGGACCATGACCAGCACGCGCAGCATCGCGCCTCGCAAGGCCCTCGGGCTTGCCGCGGTACTTCTCGGTGTCCTGCTGTGCGCGGTGTTCCTTGCCCTTGTCGTGTGTGAAGAACCCAGGAAGGCTGCAGACTTCGGAACCGCTCCGGCCGGCACGGCATCAGCCCCGGCGCCGCTAGTCAGCATGCCTGCTTCGCCTTCCGCGCAGCCCACCAGTGCGGCGGCCGACTCGTCGGCTCCTGGTGACGCCGGCCCTTCACGCATCCCGGTGCCGCAAAAGCTGTCGATTCCGCGCCTGGGCCTGAGTGCTCCGGTCGATCCGGTGGGTGTGGCCCAGGACGGGCAGACGGAGGTTCCGCCGGATCCCGAACGGGTTGGCTGGTATCGCTTCTCACCCGCCCCCGGCGCCAGCGCTGGTTCCTCCGTGATCGTCGGACATGTCGATGCCAAGGGCCGGGGCCTGGGCGTCCTCAACGCCCTGAACGAGGTCCGCCAGGGCGACCGGGTAGTGGTCGGGCGCAAGGACGGCAGCACGGTCGTCTACGAGATCACCGCGCGTCGCACCATGGGCAAGAAAGCCCTGGCCGCCTCGGAGGCGTTTCGACGGGAGGGCCGTGCGGTGCTGACGTTGATCACCTGCGCCGGTCCCTACCTGCCCGATGCGGGCGGATACCAGAACAATCTGGTCGTCACCGCGGTGGAGGCAGCCAAATGACAGCAGTGTGGGGTGGGGCGCGGGTGCTGGCCGCTAGTGTGGCTGCTGTGACCACCGTGACCGACGACGACCTGGGCGAGGGATTCGCCAGGGGCGACGAGGCGTGCCTGGCCGAGGCGTACCGTCGCTGGGGCGCGCTCGTCTACACCGTCGCCACCCGCAAACTCGGTGACGCGGAAGAGGCCAAGGACGTCACCCAGCAGGTGTTCGTCGGCGCCTGGAACAGCCGGGGCACGTTCGATGCGAGCCGCGGCTCGTTGAAGACCTGGCTGATGGGCATCACCTACAAGAAGGTGGCCGACGCCTTCGACAAACGCTCCCGCCACTTGCGCAGCGTCGAAGCCGCCACCGCGGAGGCCGGGACACCGGTGCACCGTACGCCGGTGACCGACACGCTGCTGGACCACATGGTCCTGACGCGGGAGATGGAAGAACTGCCCGACCAGCAGCAGCTCGTCCTGAAGATGGCCTTCTACGAGGATTTGTCGCAGTCGCAGATCGCCGAACGCACGGGACTGCCGTTGGGAACGGTGAAAAGTCATACCCGGCGTGGTCTGATGCGGTTGAAGAAGCGGTTGGAGGTGGACGGTGAAGCACACCGATGAAGAGACCCTGGCGATGATGGCCCTCGGTGAGGAAACCGACCCCTGGGCCTCCCTCCACCTGCACGAATGCGAGCACTGCCGCCAGGAATACGACAGCCTGCGCCGCATCGTGACCACCATGAAAACGCCCGCTCTGGCACAACATGACCTGCTTCCCCTGCCGGACGATCTTTGGGATTCCATCGCCGGCGAACTGCAGATCCCCGCAGGGCAGCCCTCGACCCAGACTCCGCCTCCGGCACCCGACGGCACCGCCGCCTCCATGCGGCGACGTCGCATGCGCGTGTTGCGGCGCATGAGCCGCTTCACCCTGGTCCTGGCCGCCTGCGCCGCGCTGCTCGGCGCGGCGTCCGGCAGTGCCCTGACCTGGTGGCTCACCCGCCCCGACACGCCTGCGATTCAGTCCGTCGCCGACGGCAAACCCCTGGACTCCCTGCGCCCCGCCTCGGCCGGCTACGCCAGCCTCAAGGACAACACCCAGCGGCGCTCGCTGGAGATCACCGTTAAGGGCCTTCCCGAGACGACCGGCTATTTTGAGGTCTGGCTCATGGACCGCACCCACACCAAGCTGGTCTCCATGGGAGTCCTCGGCCCCGACGGCCACGCCGTCCTGCCCGTTCCCGCCACCATCGACCTGAACGAGTACTCGGTCGTGGACGTCTCCGTCCAGGCGTACAACGGCAAACCGGACCACTCCGGCGACAGCATCGTCCGAGGCACCTACGCCGGCTGAAGCCGTATCATGCAGTCGCCGCTTGCCGTGTTCACCAACGGCCATATGAGTGACTGCATGACACGCACACCCCGGGCCCGGCTCTACCGCATAGATCTCACACCAGACGGCGAAAGGGCCTTAACCAGTCCAGCTCACCCCGAGCCCCGAGCTCATCAAGGATCACACGGTAGAGCCGGGCCCATAACCCGCTCCCGGCTCCACTGGGCGAACCGCCCGCCGGTAGACCGTCTGCCAGGCCGGCGCTCCTGCCGCGGAAGACGTGGTCCCGTGCACTCCTGTCGAGCCTTTCCCGCGGCTTCAGTCACTCCCCATCTCCGCCGCCGCATACGTCGACATGTACCGACGAGGCTCTTGTTCGTGCAGGTCAGCCCTGTTTCGATCACGCAGGCGGGGAGGGGAGAATGAGGGTGTGACGTGGGATTCAAGAGCTGTGGTGACGGTGCGCGAGGACGCCGGTGTCTTCATAGTGATCGTGACCGGCGAGGTCGATCATGACGAGGACGACCTCCTGGATGCGGCCTGGGAAGAAGCCGCCGACGCCGGACTGCCCGCCACCGTGGTGGATCTGTCCGGCGTGACCTTCGCCGACAGCACCCTGCTCAACACCCTCCTGCACGCCCACGACCATCACCGTGCCAACGGTCGCGCCCTCCTGCTCGCCGGCCCTCTCCAGCCCGTTGTGCAGGCACTTTTCAGCCACACCGGCACCCTCACCCACTTCACCTTCGTCCCTTCCCTGCGGCACGTGCTGCACAAGAGAAAGGCCGAAGGCTGACCCGCGTCAAATACCGTGAAGACTGCACGCGGTACCCGGGAAATCGGATGGCGTCCGAATATGTGGCGCTATCCGACCGGAAGCGGAAAAAGCTTCCTACAGCTGGAATGAGACGCTGATGGTCTTACCACCGGAGCGGGGTGTAACAGTGACGTCAGTGCTGAGCCGGGTAATAATCGGCCAACCGAACCCACCCGGAGTGAAGTCACCAGCCTGCGAGGTGGCGGGGTGAACGGTGGAATAATCCGCCACCTCCAAAACAATCACCCGCGCATCAGAATCCAGGCGGACACCGCATGACGCCACCCCGCCGCCATGACGCACCGCGTTGGTGACCAGCTCGGACACCACCAGCAGCAGATCGTTCAGCCTCGACGCCTCAGGCGGTCGCGACAGCTCCCTGTCCACCAGGGCCCGAACATGGTCACGGGCCCGCGCCGGACTGACCGGGCCCTGGAGCCCGAACGGTATGTCGTACGGCTGCCGCGCTTCGGTACTCACGCTCCATCTCTCCGTTCCCTCGCTCTCCGAATGTCCTAGTGTGCGAAATTCCGCCTACCCGCGATCGTTCACCCGTATGCGTCACACCCCCGCAAGAGTGATTCACACCGCAATTATCCGCCATCCGAAACGATACTTATCATCACGAGAAAACACATGTGCAGGCGAAATCCTGGCCAGTATCACCTAGACGCCGAAAGGCTGCCCAGCTTATTCAGAGATCGATAGACCGCATGGTGAAAAAATGTTCTCCTCGATCCCGTCATACCATGCACACTAATATCAGTGGAGACTGGTCCATGACAGTGAAAAAATCTGACCCGGTCGAAAGAAACAATCGGGTACGATCCACTTCATGAAAGAGGAAGCGGGAGACCTTGACTGGGCACTGGAAAATTACTTCGCCCAACGGCTGACCGAAGCCCGCCAGGCAGGCGCCCTGCTACTCGACGACCGAGTCGCCCGGATGGCCATCCAGGCAGCCGAATATCGACGTGACAAGGTCTGCTCGAACGGTGAACGCCTCACCAACGGCGAGGCACTGGACCTACTGGTCAGCCTGGGACGCTGGTGCCCAGCCACCGAACTTCCCACGCGGCGTAAATCAGTGGTGGCAGCGCTGCGGGCCGAGGGCTACGACGTGTGAAGCAAGGCACCCATCCGCCGCCACGGTGGATCCGGACTGCGCCGCCCTGGCCGTGCTCCTCGCCGCCAGCGGGTGCGTGGCCGTCTCCCACGCCCCTGCTCCTGGAGCTCCGTCCCGGCTGGCCGCGCTCGCGCCCGCCACTGACCATCCGCCAGTCCCGCTACCACTCCCGCCTCCGGCCGACCTAACTCCGGCCACGCTCCGCGAGGCGCTCGACGCGACCGACCCCCGCCCGCCATCCCGCCGGGCCCCGCTCCGGCGAGAGCCGTCCCCGCGCCCGCGACTGCCCCCCCCGGGCGTGCGCCCGCCCGCCCGGCCTGGTGCCCGGCCCATCCGCCGGACAGTGCCGGCGACCAGGCGCCCGGCGAAGAAGCCCGTCGCGAAGAAGCGCACCATCAGGACCGGTCCCCGTACGGCCGCCAAGACCGCCAAGCACCGGAAGGAGAAGCCCGCCGTACCGCGCCGTCAGCCGACGACCGGGCAGGCGCGCGAGATGCGCGAGCTCTGCCACCGGGACAGGAGCGGACGTGACCAGGGGGATGCGGTGGCCACTCGTGAGGGCGTCCTTTCCCTGGTAGCCGGTCGTCTTGACGCCGCCCTGACAACGCCGATGTCCCTGTCTTCGAGGGACCGGTGGGACGTTGTTGTGAACCGGTTGATCAGGGCTCGACGGCACGTTGGGTATACAGGGCCAGGGCCCGGTCGATGAGGTGGACACCGGCCTGTGTGGTGTAGCGCAACATGCTGAAGTTGCCGGTGACCCGGGTCAAGGCGGTGTCGTCGTCCTGGGAGACGATCTCGTGCCGCAGCAGACCGAAGGTGCCGTTGATGTCGCCATGGGCAAGCGAGCTGCACGCGCTCCAGAGAGTCAGGATCAGCTCACCGCCCAACGTGGTGTGCGCACCGCCCTCCTCGACGATCTTGCTGTACTGCGGAGCGGCGAGGAACGTCTTCAGTGTGTGGACCGACGCGCCTGCGGCGAGTGCCAGTCGGCGCACCTCGTCCAGCCGGGTCTCCTCATCGCGGGCCGGCTGGGCGTTGAACCGGCTGTGCAGCTTGGTGGAGTCCTTCACCTCTTTGATCTGCAGAGCCAGGCGCCGCTGAACACGGGCCGGACGCTCGTCAGGCCCCAGCAGCCATACGGCGCGTGCAGCGTTCTCGATCACGCCGTGCACGAGCGACGCTTGTGCGTGGGTGTGCAGGACCGCAGAGGCATGGGCAGGACCCTCTTCACGTACCAGCGAGGCCCATAGCGCCATCAGATGATCCACGGCTACGGTCGGGACTGCTGCATGATCGGGTGACAGCGGGGTTTATGCAGCCAGTGCTGCGGGTGGGGTCATGATGGTCTCGTACTCGACGGGGGTCAATCGGCC
>NZ_JBFBJO010000015.1:0-141401 GCF_040702165.1 Streptomyces sp. NPDC086147
AACGCCCGGTTACATTCCGAACCCGGAAGCTAAGCCTTTCAGCGCCGATGGTACTGCAGGGGGGACCCTGTGGGAGAGTAGGACACCGCCGAACACCTGCCCTTTTAGCTCAGTCGGTAGAGCGTCTCCATGGTAAGGAGAAGGTCAACGGTTCGATTCCGTTAAAGGGCTCCGAAGAAAAAGGCCCCCGCCTCATGGCGGGGGCCTTTTTGCGTTCCCCGGGAGAGGGGCATGCGAAAAGGCGCCTTCCCTCACGGGAAGGCGCCGTGCCGTCAGCGGTCGTCCGGCTCGCGGAGGCGCATCGCGAGGATGGCCATGTCGTCGGAGGCCGGGGCCTGGGCGAAGCGTTCGACCGCGCGCAGGACGCGGGCCGCGACCGCGCCGGCCGTCAGGCCCGTACAGGTCTTGAGGACGTCGGCGAGGCCGTCGTCGCCCAGCATGCGGGAGCCCTCGCGGCGCTCCGTCACGCCGTCCGTGACGCACAGGAGGACGTCGCCCGGGTCGAGCGTGACCGTCTCCTCGTACAGCTCCAGGTCGTCCATGACACCCAGGAGCGGCTGCGGTTCGGCCGCGGGGCGGACCGTGCCGTCCGGGCTGAGGCGCAGGGGCAGCGGATGGCCGGCGCAGACGACCTTGAGGATCGCGGAGCCGTCCTCCTGCGGGCGCATCTCGCCGTAGAGGAGGGTGAGGAAGCGGCTGCGGGCGCCCTCGTCGAGGATCGCCGCGTTCAGGCGCTCCAGGACGGCCGGGCCGCCGAGGCCCTCGCGGGCCAGGAGGCGCAGGGCGTGGCGGGCCAGGCCGGTGACGGCGGCCGCCTCCGGTCCCGTACCGCAGACGTCGCCGATGGCGAACCCGTACGCGCCGTCGCTGATCGGGAAGAGGTCGTAGAAGTCGCCGCCGACCTCGTTGCCCTCGCCGGCCGCGCGGTAGATGACGTCGACCTCGACGCCCGGGATCTCGGGGAGGCCGGGCGGCAGGAGGCTGCGCTGGAGGGACTGGCTGATCGCCACGCGCTCCGAGTAGAGGCGGGCGTTGTCCAGGGCCAGGGCGGCCCGGCGGGACAGGTCCTCGGCGAGCTCCAGGATCTCCTGGCGGAAGTGGTCCTCGGAGGGCCTGCCGAGCGTCAGCATGCCGATGACCCGGTTGCGGGCCACCAGGGGCAGGACGACCGTCTCGCCGGCGACCGCGCTCGCCGTGGCCAGCGTGGTGTCGATGCCCGGCGAGAGCGGGCTCGACGGGTGGTCGAGGGCGTGGACCGAGGCGTTGAGCGCGGCCCGGTGGGCGGCGTCGCCCGGCGCGGTCCAGACCCGGGCGCCGGGCGTCGGCACCGGGTCGGGCGGCGCGATCGAGGAGAGCAGCTCCTTGAGGCCGTCGATGCGGTCCTCGTCCTCGTGGAGCACATACGAGAGGTACGGGTCGGAGGCCTGGTCGGCGATCGTGTAGACCGCGCACCAGGTCGCGAGGGTGGGGACCGTCATCTGGGCCATCAGGGCCAGGGTCTGGTCGCGGTCGAGGGTGCCGGCCAGGAGGTCGGAGGCCTCGACGAGGAAGCTGAGGGAGCCGCGGCGCAGGCGCTCCAGCTCGCCGAGGCGGGCGGACTCCACGGCCAGGGCGATGCGGTCGGCGGCGAACTGGAGGCGGAGGGCCTCCTCGTTCGAGTAGCGGTTCGCGGCCTCGGCGGCCACGCCCAGGGAGCCGGTGAGGCGGCCCTCGACCTTGAGGGGGACGGTGACCACCGAGCGCATGCCGGTGTCCTCCAGGAGCGGGACGGCTCCGGGGACGGCGGCCAGGTCCTCGTGGACGGCGGGCATCCGGGCGGAGCCGTACCGGCTGGCGCCGGTTTCGACCGGTACGCGCGCGAAGCGCTGGCGGGCGGCCGGGAGGCCGGTGGTGGCCCGTACCTCCAGCTCCGTCTCGTCGTCCGTGGCGAGGAGGAGGAAGGCGGCGTCGCCGTCGAGCATGTCGCGGGCGCGCTCGACCGTGCGCTGGAGCAGGCCGTCGAGGTCGTCGGGGGCCGGGGAGCCGATGAAGACCTCGAAGGGGTCGGTGGCGCGGTTCTCGGCGCCCGGCTCGGCCGCGGGGCGCTGCGGGGTCTGCAGGACCGCCCGCTCGTGCTCGCGGACCAGGAGGCAGACCGTGGAGGGCTCGCCCTGGGAGTCGCGGACCCGGAGGTGCGAGGCGTAGACGGGGACGACCCGGCCGTCGGCGCAGCGGATGCCGTAGCTGCCCTCCCAGCGGGAGAGGCGCAGGGCCTCGGCGAGGCCGGTGCCGATGCCGGGGGTGTGGGGCCAGGCGGCGAGGTCGCCCAGGGGCTTGCCGGTGACCTGCTCGGAGCCGTACCCGAAGAGTTCCTCGGCGTGCTCGTTCCAGGCGGTGATCGCGCCGTTCCGGTCGATCTGGGCGACGGCGACGCGGACGCGGCTGTCGGCGACCGGGAGGAGGGCGTCGGGCAGGACCGGACCGGCCGAGCGGGTGCCGACGGGGCGCTGGGGGAGGTCGAGGTGGAACCAGACGTGCTTGCGCGTGGGGGAGTAGTCGACGCCCCAGCGGTGGGCGAGGGCGGCGCAGAGCAGCAGGCCGCGACCGTTCTCGCGGTCGGGGGCGACGAGGGTGCGGCCGCTCTGGACCGGGATCTCGCGCTCGGGGTAGCGGTCGGAGACCTCGACCCGGATGCTGTCGTCGGAGCGCAGGCAGAGCACGTCGGCGGCGGTGCCGGCGTGCACGACGGCGTTGGTGACGAGCTCGCTGGTGAGGACGACGGCGTCGTCCACCAGTTCGGGGTGTCCCCACCCCTGGAGGGTGTCCCGTACGAAGGCCCGTGCGGCCGCGACGGACCGCCCGACGGGCTCGAAGCTGGCAGTCGCCCGCGCGGTGATCACAGCACTCCTCGTACGGGTCTCGACGCCCGGCTCTGCCATGCTCGGTCTGTCCTTCCCACTGCCCGGTGGTCGTGCGCGCACCACACCGTCCCCGCCGGGCGGACCGGGGCGGCTGGACAGCCGGATGCCAGGTTACTTACCTTCGCTGTCCGAGCGGATGCCGGTCACCGCTGATTCCGTCCCTCGGGGGTAGGGACGCCGTCGAAGCTGCCGAAGTGTTATCGCCTGCTTCGGTCACGGTGAAACACTGGGCAGGCTACCGGCAGAGCCGGAGCAGTACGGTCGACCCCTTTCGGGAGGGACACGGTGGAGTCTGGCACGGCGGCGCGACGCGGCGGAGGCAGCGGTACGCGCACGAGGGGCGGGCGTTCCCGTGGGGGGACGGTCCAGGTGGACGCGGCGGCGCTGGAGCGGTTGCTCTCCGCGCTGGTGTCCATGCGGGACGGGAACTTCCGCAGGCGGCTCACGGTGTCCGGCGACGGGGTCATGGCGGAGATCTCCGCCGTGTTCAACGAGGTCGCGGACCGGCAGCTGCACGTGACCGGGGAGCTGTCGCGGGTCCGGCGGGTCGTCGGGCGCGAGGGCAAGCTGTCCGAGCGCCTGGAGTCCGGGGCCAGCGAGGGGGCCTGGGCGGCGGCGATCGAGGCCGCGAACGCGCTCGTCGACGACCTGGCCCGGCCGGTCTCCGAGGTGGGACGGGTGCTCTCGGCGGTGGCCGAGGGCGACCTGGAGCAGCGGATGGACCTGCGGTCGGAGGGCGCCGACGGGGCGGTCCGGCCGCTGCGGGGCGAGTTCCTGAAGGTCGCCCGTACCGCCAACAACCTGGTCGACCAGCTGTCGGTGTTCGCCTCCGAGGTGACCAGGGTCGCCGTCGAGGTGGGCACCGAGGGCAAGCTGGGCGGTCAGGCGCAGGTGCGCGGGGTGTCCGGTTCGTGGAAGGACCTCACGGACTCGGTCAACACCATGGCGAACCGGCTGACGGCCCAGGTGCGTGACATCGCTCTCGTCACGACGGCGGTCGCCGACGGCGACCTGTCGCAGAAGGTCACGGCGAACGTGGCCGGCGAGATGCTGGAGCTGAAGAACACCGTCAACCGGATGGTGGACCAGCTGTCGTCGTTCTCGTCCGAGGTGACCCGGGTCGCGCGCGAGGTGGGCACCGAGGGCGAGCTGGGCGGCCAGGCCGAGGTGGCCGGGGTCGCCGGCGTGTGGAAGGACCTCACCGACTCCGTCAACACGATGGCGGGCAACCTCACCAATCAGGTGAGGGGGATCGCCGAGGTGACGACCGCCGTCGCCAACGGCGACCTGTCGCAGAAGGTCCGGGTCTCGGCGCGCGGCGAGATCGCGCAGCTCGCGGACACGATCAACCAGATGACCGAGACGCTGCGGACCTTCGCCGACGAGGTGACCCGCGTCTCGGGCGAGGTCGGCGCGCAGGGCCTGCTCGGCGGCCAGGCGCAGGTGCCGGGCGCGGCGGGCACCTGGAAGGACCTCACCGACTCCGTCAACACGGTCTTCCGGAACATCACCACGCAGGTGCGCGACATCGCGCAGGTGACGACGGCCGTGGCCAACGGTGATCTGTCGCAGAAGGTCACGGTGGACGTGGCCGGGGAGATGCTGGAGCTCAAGAACACCGTCAACACGATGGTGGACCAGCTCTCCGCCTTCGGTTCCGAGGTGACCCGGGTGGCCCGGGAGGTCGGCGTCGAGGGTCTGCTCGGCGGCCAGGCCGAGGTGCCGGGCGCGGCGGGCACCTGGAAGGACCTCACCGACTCGGTGAACACGGCCTTCCGCAACCTGACCGGTCAGGTGCGCGACATCGCGCAGGTGACGACGGCGGTCGCCAACGGTGATCTGTCGCAGAAGGTCACGGTGGACGTGGCCGGGGAGATGCTGGAGCTGAAGAACACCGTCAACACGATGGTGTCGCAGCTGTCGTCCTTCGCGGACCAGGTGACCCGGATGGCCCGGGACGTGGGCACCGAGGGCCGGCTCGGCGGCCAGGCGCGTGTGGACGGCGTCTCCGGGCGCTGGCGGGAGCTCACCGACTCGGTGAACTTCATGGCCGGCAACCTGACCTCCCAGGTGCGGCAGATCGCGCAGGTGACGACGGCCGTGGCGCGCGGCGACCTGTCGCAGAAGATCGACGTGGACGCGCGCGGCGAGATCCTGGAGCTGAAGAACACCATCAACACGATGGTCGACCAGCTCTCCGCGTTCGCGGACCAGGTGACCCGGGTGGCCCGCGAGGTGGGCACCGACGGGCGCCTGGGCGGTCAGGCGCAGGTCCCCGGCGTGGCCGGCGTGTGGCGCGACCTGACCGACTCGGTGAACGGCATGGCCGGCAACCTCACCACCCAGGTCCGCAACATCGCCCAGGTCGCCACGGCGGTCGCGCGCGGCGACCTGTCGCAGAAGATCGACGTGGACGCGCGCGGCGAGATCCTGGAGCTGAAGAACACCCTCAACACGATGGTGGACCAGCTGTCGAACTTCGCCGAGCAGGTGACCCGGGTGGCCCGCGAGGTGGGCACCGAGGGCATCCTCGGCGGCCAGGCCGAGGTGCAGGGCGTCTCGGGCACCTGGAAGGACCTCACCCAGTCGGTGAACGGCATGGCGAACAACCTCACCATCCAGGTGCGGAACATCGCCGAGGTCACGACCGCGGTCGCCATGGGCGACCTGTCGAAGAAGATCACGGTCGACGCCCGGGGCGAGATCCTGGAGCTGGTGACGACCGTCAACACGATGGTCGACCAGCTGTCGAACTTCGCGGACGAGGTCACGCGCGTGGCCCGCGAGGTGGGTACGGAGGGCATCCTCGGCGGCCAGGCACGCGTGCGCGGGGTCACCGGCACCTGGAAGGACCTCAGCGACAACGTCAACCTGATGGCCAACAACCTGACCAGTCAGGTGCGGAACATCTCCCGGGTCTCGGCGGCCGTGGCCAACGGCGACCTGACCAAGAAGGTGACGGTCGAGGCGCGCGGCGAGGTCGCCGAACTCGCCGAGACCGTCAACACGATGGTGACGACCCTGTCGTCGTTCGCGGACGAGGTCACGCGCGTGGCGCGCGAGGTGGGCACGGAGGGCGAGCTGGGCGGTCAGGCCCGGGTGCCGGGGGTCTCCGGCACCTGGAAGGACCTGACCGAGTCGGTGAACTCGATGGCCGACAACCTGACCGGTCAGGTGCGGCAGATCGCCGCCGTCACCACCGCCATCGCCAAGGGCGACCTCACCAAGAAGATCGACATCGACGCCCGCGGCGAGATCCAGGAGCTGAAGAACACCATCAACACGATGGTCGACCAGCTGTCGAACTTCGCCGAGGAGGTCACCCGGGTGGCCCGCGAGGTGGGCACCGACGGGCAGCTGGGCGGCCAGGCCCGGGTCCGGGACGTGGAGGGCACCTGGAGCGACCTCACCGACTCCGTGAACGAGATGGCCGGGAACCTCACCCGGCAGGTGCGGGCCATCGCCGCCGTCGCCACCGCGGTGACCCGCGGCGACCTGAACGTCAAGATCGACGGCGTGGACGCGGCCGGCGAGATCCAGGCGCTCCAGGACAACATCAACACGATGATCGCGAACCTGCGCGACACCACCCTCGCCAACGACGAGCAGGACTGGCTCAAGAGCAACCTGGCCCGCATCTCCGGCCTCATGCAGGGCCGCCGGGACCTCGACGACGTCGCCTCGCTCATCATGAGCGAGCTGACCCCGGTCGTCTCGGCCCAGCACGGCGCCTTCTTCGTGGCGATGCCGACCGGGTCCGCCCACGGCGACGCCGAACTGGTCGGCGAGGGCGACGGGGCGTACGAGCTGCGGATGCGCGGCAGTTACGGGTACTCGCCCGGCTCCATGCCGACCTCGTTCCGGCCCGGCGAGACCCTCATCGGGACGGCGGCCGAGGAGAAGCGGACCATCCAGCTCAACGCGCCGCCCGGCTACCTCAAGATCTCCTCCGGGCTCGGCGAGGCCTCGCCCGCGCACGTGATCGTCCTCCCGGTCCTCTTCGAGGGGAAGGTCCTCGGCGTGATCGAGCTGGCCTCCTTCCAGCCGTTCACCCAGATCCAGCGGGACTTCCTCAACCAGATCGCCGAGCTGATCGCCACCACCGTCAACACGATCAGCGTCAACACCAAGACCGAGGTGCTGCTCCAGCAGTCGCAGGAGCTGACCACGCAGCTCAAGGAGCGTTCGGCCGAGCTGGAGCACCGGCAGAAGGAGCTCCAGGGCTCCAACCTGGAGCTGGAGGAGAAGGCCGAGCTGCTCGCCCGGCAGAACCGCGACATCGAGGTGAAGAACACCGAGATCGAGGAGGCCCGGCAGGTCCTGGAGGAGCGGGCCGAACAGCTCGCGGTCTCCATGCGGTACAAGTCCGAGTTCCTGGCGAACATGTCGCACGAGCTGCGCACCCCGCTCAACTCGCTGCTCATCCTGGCCAAGTTGCTCGCGGACAACGCCGAGACGAACTTGACGCCGAAGCAGGTCGAGTTCGCGGAGACCATCCACGGGGCCGGTTCGGACCTGCTCCAGCTGATCAACGACATCCTGGACCTGTCGAAGGTCGAGGCGGGCAAGATGGACGTCTCGCCGACCCGGATCGCGCTCGTGCAGCTCGTCGACTACGTGGAGGCGACCTTCCGGCCGCTCACGGCGGAGAAGGGGCTCGACTTCTCGGTGCGGGTCTCGCCGGAGCTGCCGGCCACGCTCCACACCGACGAGCAGCGCCTGCTCCAGGTGCTGCGCAACCTCCTGTCCAACGCGGTGAAGTTCACCGACACGGGCGCGGTGGAGCTGGTGATCCGGCCGGCCGGCACGGACGTGCCGCAGTCGATCCGCGAGCAGCTCCTGGAGGCCGGTTCGCTGCGCGACCCGGAGGCCGACCTGATCGCGTTCTCGGTCACCGACACCGGGATCGGGATCGCGGCGAGCAAGATGCGGGTCATCTTCGAGGCCTTCAAGCAGGCCGACGGCACGACCAGCCGGAAGTACGGCGGCACGGGCCTGGGGCTCTCGATCAGCCGGGAGATCGCGCGGCTGCTCGGCGGCGAGATCTTCGCCGCGAGCGAGCCGGGCCGCGGCTCGACGTTCACCCTGTACCTGCCGCTGGACCCGACCGAACTGCCCGCGCCGGGCCACGGCCAGGGCGCGCAGGACGGCGAGGACCCGCAGCAGGGCGCGGAGGAGGGGGCGGCCGGGGCCGTCCACCCGTTCCCGCACTTCCCGCCGACGCCCGTACGCACGGAGGCGCGTTCCGGGGCCGGGGCGCTGTTCCGGCACCGGCGGAAGGCGGCCGCGGAGGCGACCGGGTCGCGGGGCGCGGTGCCGGAGCAGACCGGTCAGCAGCCCGTGCCGGAGCGGGAGGAGCAGGAGTCGGCGCCGCGCCGCACCTTCGGCTTCTCCGGCGAGAAGGTCCTCATCGTCGACGACGACATCCGCAACGTCTTCGCGCTCACCAGCGTCCTGGAGCAGCACGGGCTCGCGGTGCTGTACGCGGAGAACGGGCGGGAGGGCATCGAGGTCCTGGAGCAGCACGACGACGCGGCGGTCGTCCTGATGGACATCATGATGCCGGAGATGGACGGGTACGCGACGACGACCGCGATCCGCCGGATGCCGCAGTTCGCCGGTCTTCCGATCATCGCCCTGACGGCGAAGGCGATGAAGGGCGACCGGGAGAAGGCGATCGAGTCGGGCGCCTCGGACTACGTGACCAAGCCGGTCGACCCCGACCACCTGCTGTCCGTCATGGAGCAGTGGATGCGGGGCGAGTGACCCGGGCCGGGGCCGCGCGGAGCGCCGCGCGGCCCCGGGCCTCCGCCGGCGGGTCCCGGAAGGATCCCCCGGGCTCCGGAAAGGTCTCCCGGGTCCCGTCCCGGAAAGATCTCCGGCGGGCTGTCGCCACGGGCGTGTGAGAGGTCGGGATACGGGGAACCTTCTGGTCTCCCACCGCGTTTTTCCTCTGTGCACAGTGACATCGCGGTGACAGGGTGTGGCGACGGGCGGGGTGCGGCTACGATGACCGGCACAAGGACGGACGGCGCTAGGGAGTCGTCTTCTGGGGCGGCGCTCGGTGCCTCCCCCGGTTCGGGGGACCGGGCGGAGCCGTCGCAGGGACGAGGAGGACGGGGCATGGTGCAGAAGGCCAAGATCCTCCTGGTCGATGACCGGCCGGAGAATCTGCTGGCGCTGGAGGCCATTCTCTCCGCGCTCGATCAGACGCTGGTGCGGGCATCGTCCGGGGAGGAAGCGCTCAAGGCGCTGTTGACGGACGACTTCGCGGTCATCCTGCTCGACGTCCAGATGCCGGGCATGGACGGTTTCGAGACCGCCGCCCACATCAAGCGGCGCGAGCGGACCCGGGACATCCCGATCATCTTCCTCACCGCCATCAACCACGGCCCCCACCACACCTTCCGGGGGTACGCGGCGGGGGCGGTCGACTACATCTCCAAGCCCTTCGACCCGTGGGTGCTGCGCGCCAAGGTCTCGGTCTTCGTCGAGCTCTACATGAAGAACTGCAAGCTGCGTGAGCAGGCCGCCCTGCTCCGGCTCCAGTTGGAGGGCGGCGGCGAGAGCGGTCACGGCAAGGAGTCCGCCGGTCTGCTCGCCGAGCTCTCGGCCCGCCTCGCGGCCGTCGAGGAGCAGGCGGAGGCCCTGTCGAAGCAGCTCGACGACGACTCGGCCGACGCGGCGGCCGTCGCCACCGCCGCGCACCTGGAGCGCAAGCTCACCGGCCTCCGGCGGGCCCTGGACGCACTGGAGCCGGGCGCCGGCACCGTGCCGACCCTGCCCAGCCAGAGCTGACACGACGTCAGGAGGCGCCCCGGACCATCGCGGTCCGGGGCGCTTCGGCGTGATGCGGCGTCAGCATCGCGCCTCCGCGCGGACGACACGAACGGGTGAGGCGGACAGCCGGTTCCCACACGGGTAACCTCGGCATCATGGCTTCACGTACGTCCGGCAAGACCCAGGGCACGGCGGGCACCGCAAAGCCGCGCGCCGGCCGTACGGCGGGTGCCGCGAAGAAGGCGGCCCCCGCGAAGTCCCCCGCCAAACCGCCCGCGAAGAACGTCCCGGCGAAGAGGGCTCCGGGCAAGAAGGCCGCGCCCGCCAAGCGCGCGCCCGCGCGGAAGCCCGTGGCGAAGAAGGCCCCGGCCCGCCCCGCGCCGTCCCCGACCGGGGGCGTCTACCGGCTGGTGCGCGGCGCCTGGCTCGGACTCGCCCACGCGGTGGGGGCGGTCTTCCGCGGCATAGGACGCGGCGCCAAGGGACTCGACCCCGTGCACCGCAAGGACGGTCTCGCGCTGCTTCTCCTCGGCCTCGCGCTGATCGTCGCCGTGGGCACCTGGTCCAATCTGCGCGGCCCGGTCGGCGACCTCGTCGAGCTGCTCGTCACCGGGGCCTTCGGACGGCTCGACCTCCTGGTGCCGCTCCTCGTCGGCGGGATGGGCGTGCGCCTGATCCTCTATCCGGAGAGGCCCGAGGCCAACGGCCGGATCGTCATCGGCCTCTCCGCCCTCGCCCTCGGCGTCCTGGGCCAGGTGCACATCGCGTGCGGCTCGCCCGGCCGCGGCGACGGCGCCGACGCCGTGCAGGACGCGGGCGGCCTCATCGGCTGGGCCGCCTCCCAGCCCCTCGTCTTCATGATGGGCGAGGTCCTCGCCGTACCGATGCTGGTGCTGCTCACCGTCTTCGGCCTGCTCGTCGTCACCGCCACCCCGGTCAACGCGATCCCGCAGCGCCTCCGCGCCCTCGGCGTCAGGCTCGGCGTCGTGGAACCGCGGTACGACCCGGCGGAGGCCGAGGAGTACGCGCGCGGGGAGTACGACGAGGAGTGGCGGGACGCGGAGCCGAGGCCCGCGCGGCCCGTCCGCCGGCGCGCTCCCGGTCCGGCGGAGCCGTACGACGTGGACCGGGCCGAGGAGGAGATGCCGGAGCGGCGCGGCCGCTCGACGCGCCGTCCCCGGCGGACCGGCTCCGAGGCCGGGCTCGATCCGGTGGATGTCGCCGCCGCGGCGGCCGCGGCGCTGGACGGCGCGGTCCTGAACGGCATGCCCCCGTCCCCGATCGTCGCCGACCTGACCAAGGACGTCACCGCCGAGCGGAACGCCGCCGTGGCCGCCTCCGCCGCCGGAGCCCCGGAGAAGGCGACCGCGCCCGTGCCGCCCGCCCGGGGCGAGGACGCGCGCGGCGGAGGCGTACCCGATCTGACCAAGCCCGCGCCCGAGCCGACGGATCTGCCGTCGCGGGCCGAGCAGCTCCAGCTGTCCGGCGACATCACGTACGCGCTGCCGTCGATGGATCTCCTTGAGCGCGGCGGGCCGGGCAAGACGCGCAGTGCGGCGAACGACGCGGTGGTGGCCTCGCTCTCCAACGTGTTCGACGAGTTCAAGGTCGACGCGGCGGTCACCGGCTTCACGCGGGGGCCGACGGTCACGCGGTACGAGGTCGAGCTCGGGCCCGCGGTGAAGGTGGAGAAGATCACGGCCCTGGCCAAGAACATCGCCTACGCGGTGGCCTCCCCGGACGTGCGGATCATCTCTCCGATCCCGGGCAAGTCCGCGGTCGGCATCGAGATCCCCAACAGCGACCGCGAGATGGTCAACCTCGGGGACGTGCTGCGGCTCGCGGACGCGGCCGGGGACGACCATCCGATGCTGGTCGCGCTCGGCAAGGACGTCGAGGGCGGCTACGTGATGGCCAACCTGGCGAAGATGCCGCACATCCTGGTCGCCGGCGCCACTGGCTCCGGCAAGTCCTCGTGCATCAACTGCCTGATCACCTCGGTGATGATAAGGGCGACCCCCGAGGACGTCCGGATGGTGCTCGTCGACCCCAAGCGGGTCGAGCTGACCGCCTACGAGGGCATCCCGCACCTGATCACCCCGATCATCACCAACCCCAAGAAGGCCGCCGAGGCCCTGCAGTGGGTGGTGCGCGAGATGGACCTGCGCTACGACGACCTGGCGGCCTTCGGCTTCCGGCACATCGACGACTTCAACGAGGCCATCCGGGCCGGCAAGGTCAAGCTCCCCGAGGGCAGCGAGCGCGAGCTCAACCCCTACCCGTACCTCCTGGTGATCGTCGACGAGCTCGCCGACCTGATGATGGTCGCGCCCCGGGACGTCGAGGACGCGATCGTGCGCATCACCCAGTTGGCCCGCGCCGCCGGCATCCACCTCGTTCTCGCCACCCAGCGTCCGTCCGTGGACGTCGTCACCGGCCTGATCAAGGCGAACGTGCCCTCCCGGCTCGCCTTCGCCACCTCCTCGCTCGCCGACAGCCGGGTCATCCTCGACCAGCCCGGCGCCGAGAAGCTGATCGGCAAGGGTGACGGGCTGTTCCTGCCGATGGGCGCCAACAAGCCCGTCCGCATGCAGGGCGCCTTCGTCACCGAGCACGAGGTCGCCGCCGTCGTGCAGCACTGCAAGGACCAGATGACGCCCGTCTTCCGGGACGACGTCACCGTGGGCACCAAGCAGAAGAAGGAGATCGACGAGGAGATCGGCGACGACCTCGACCTGCTGTGCCAGGCCGCCGAGCTGGTCGTCTCCACCCAGTTCGGCTCCACCTCGATGCTCCAGCGCAAGCTGCGCGTCGGCTTCGCCAAGGCCGGACGGCTGATGGACCTGATGGAGTCGCGCAACATCGTCGGCCCCAGCGAGGGCTCCAAGGCCCGCGACGTCCTCGTCAAGCCCGACGAACTCGACGGCGTCCTCGCCGTGATCCGGGGCGAGACGGGGGAGTAGGCGGGGACCGGACGGGGGCCGGATCCGGGCTGCGCGCGGGCTCCGGCACGGGGCCGGGTGTGGGCGCCGGAAGACGGGGTACCCGTTCGAGATCCGGTCGAGACTCACTCGTAAGAAATGGGTGAGCAACCGTTTCCCCTGGCCGTACGTCAAGTTGGACGGAGGGACAGAAGGATGTCCCAGCCTCATGGCGTACAAACAGCACCCGCCCGGTTGCCCCACCCTTTCGTACCACCCATAGACTGAACGTCCAGCAGGTGGTTACACGCTCGAAAGGCGCTCTCGTGTCCATCGGCAACTCCCCCGAAGACGACCGGATCTTCCCGGCAGACGACCGGGAACCGATCGGTCGTGTCCTCCAGCAGGCCCGTATCGCCGCCGGTCTCACCGTCGAAGAGGTCAGTGCCTCCACCCGTGTCCGGATCCCGATCGTGCAGGCGATCGAGGAGGACGACTACTCGCGCTGTGGCGGCGACGTCTACGCCCGCGGCCACATCCGTACCCTCGCGCGCGCCGTCGGCCTCGACCCGGCTCCGCTGATCGAGCAGTTCGACGCCGACCACGGCGGCCGTCCCGCCCCCACCCCCGCCGCCCCGCTGTTCGAGGCGGAACGCATCCGCCCCGAGCCGCGCCGGCCCAACTGGACCGCCGCGATGGTCGCGGCCATCGTCGCCGTCGTCGGGTTCGTCGGCTTCACGATGTTCGACGAGAACGACGCCCCGAAGGGGACCACCGCGGCCGATGGCGGCCCGGCGCCCGCCCCGGAGCAGGCGACCTCCGCCGCCAAGCCGAAGCCGGTCAAGCCCGTCGCGCCCAAGCCCACCGAGAGCGCGATCGCCGCGGTTCCGCAGGACAAGGTCACGGTCAAGCTCTCCGCCACCGACGGCAAGAGCTGGATCTCGGCCAAGGCCCACGACGGCAAGATCCTCTTCGACGGGCTGCTCCTGGAGGGCGAGTCCAAGACCTTCCAGGACGCCGAGCGCGTCGACCTGGTCCTCGGCAACGCCGGTGCCGTCGAGCTCTACGTCAACGGCAAGAAGGTCGCCGACAAGTTCGAATCCGGCCAGGTCGAGCGGCTCACGTACACCAAGGGCGACCCCCAGGCCGGCTGAGCCGGTCCGGCCGCCGCCGTGATGTGACCTCCGTCGCGCGGGTGAACCCTGCGCGACGGGGGAACGGCCGGGACGAAGTAGTCTTGAGTCCATGCCCGAACGCCGTACCGTCGCCCTTGTCACTCTTGGCTGCGCCCGTAACGAGGTGGACTCGGAGGAGCTCGCAGGCCGCTTGGCAGCGGACGGCTGGGAGCTCGTCGAGAACGCCGAGCAAGCGGACGTCGCCGTCGTCAACACCTGCGGATTCGTCGAGGCCGCCAAGAAGGACTCCGTCGACGCCCTGCTCGAAGCCAATGACCTGAAGGACCACGGCCGGACCCAGGCCGTCGTCGCCGTCGGCTGCATGGCCGAGCGGTACGGCAAGGAGCTCGCCGAAGCCCTCCCGGAGGCCGACGGCGTCCTCGGCTTCGACGACTACGCCGACATCTCCAACCGCCTCCAGACCATCCTCAGCGGTGGCAGCGTCGAGGCCCACACCCCCCGCGACCGGCGCAAGCTGCTGCCGCTCTCGCCCGTGGAGCGCCAGGAGGCCGCGGCCGCCGTGGCCCTGCCGGGACACGGCGACGGAGCCGAGGCCCCCGCCGACGTCCCGGCCGACCTGCCCGAGGGCCTCGCGCCCGCCTCCGGTCCGCGCGCGCCGCTCCGCCGGCGCCTGGACGCCAGCCCCGTCGCCTCCGTCAAGCTCGCCTCCGGCTGCGACCGCCGCTGCACCTTCTGCGCCATCCCCTCCTTCCGCGGCTCCTTCGTCTCGCGCCGTCCCTCGGACGTGCTGAACGAGACGCGCTGGCTCGCCGAGCAGGGCGTGAAGGAGATCATGCTGGTCTCCGAGAACAACACCTCCTACGGCAAGGACCTCGGCGACATCCGCCTCCTGGAGGGCCTGCTGCCCGAGCTGGCGGCCGTGGACGGCATCGAGCGCGTCCGCGTCAGCTACCTCCAGCCCGCCGAGATGCGCCCCGGTCTGATCGACGTCCTCACCTCCACCGAGAAGGTCGTCCCGTACTTCGACCTCTCCTTCCAGCACAGCGCCCCGGACGTGCTGCGGTCCATGCGCCGCTTCGGCGACACCGACCGCTTCCTGGAGCTCCTGGAGACCATCCGCTCCAAGGCCCCCACGGCCGGCGCCCGCTCCAACTTCATCGTCGGCTTCCCCGGCGAGACCGAGGCGGACTTCGCCGAGCTGGAACGCTTCATCACCCACGCGCGCCTCGACGCCATCGGCGTCTTCGGCTACTCCGACGAGGACGGCACCGAGGCCGCCACGTACGAGCACAAGCTCGACCAGGAGGTCGTCGACAAGCGGCTCGCCCACCTCTCCCGGCTCGCCGAGGAGCTCACCGCGCAGCGCGCGGAGGAGCGGATCGGAGAGACCCTGGAGGTACTCGTCGAGACCCTGGACGAGGAGGACGGCTGGATCGGCCGCGCCGCCCACCAGGCCCCCGAGACCGACGGACAGGTGGTCCTCGTCACCGCCGACGGAACGGACCCCGACCTGGCCCCGGGCCGTATGGTCAGGGCGAAGGTCGTCGGGACGGAGGGCGTCGACCTGGTGGCCGAGTGTCTTTTCGAGGAGGCGGGCAGATGACCGGAGTCCCGGCATCCGCGACGGGCGGGACCGGTAGGCCGACGCCCCGCGGCAAGCTGGGGGCGGCGGCCGTCGACCAGGCCAGCCTGTGGAACATCGCGAACATTCTCACCATGATCCGGCTGGTGCTCGTGCCGGCCTTCGTGGTGCTGCTGCTCCAGGACGGCGGGCACGATCCCGCGTGGCGGGCCTGGGCCTGGGCGGCGTTCGCGGTGGCCATGATCACGGACGTCTTCGACGGGCACCTCGCCCGTACGTACAACCTGGTCACCGACTTCGGGAAGATCGCCGACCCGATCGCGGACAAGGCGATCATGGCGGCCGGCCTGGTCTCCCTGTCCGCGCTCGGGGACCTCCCCTGGTGGGTGACCGCGGTCATCCTGGCCCGGGAGCTGGGGATCACCCTGATGCGGTTCTGGGTCATCCGGCACGGGGTCATCCCCGCCAGCCGGGGCGGCAAGATGAAGACCCTGGCCCAGGGCACGGCCGTGGGCATGTACGTGCTGATGCTCACCGGGCCGCTGGCCACCCTCCGCTTCTGGGTGATGACGGTGGCCGTCGTGCTGACGGTCCTCACCGGCCTCGACTACGTGCGCCAGGCCGTCGTACTGCGGCGCCGGGGCCTCGCCGCCGAGCGGGCCGCCGCCGAGCGCTCGGCGGCGGCGGCACGATGACCGAGGCCGCCGGGGTGCTCGCGCTGCTCGCCGAGCGGGGCCAGACACTGGCCGTCGCGGAGTCGCTCACGGGCGGCCTGGTGGCCGCCGAGCTCACCGGCGTCCCCGGCGCGTCCGCCTCCTTCCGGGGGTCCGTCACCGCCTACGCCACCGCCCTCAAGCACGAGCTCCTCGGCGTCGACGCGGCCCTGCTCGCGGAGCGCGGAGCGGTCGATCCCGAGGTCGCGTCGCAGATGGCGGCCGGGGTACGGGCCCGGCTCGGCGCCGACTGGGGCATCGCGACGAC
Organism: Streptomyces sp. NPDC086147; assembly: GCF_040702165.1. Taxonomy (NCBI): domain Bacteria; kingdom Bacillati; phylum Actinomycetota; class Actinomycetes; order Kitasatosporales; family Streptomycetaceae; genus Streptomyces; species Streptomyces sp. NPDC086147. Next base: position 16,301 of record NZ_JBFBJO010000015.1, read on the forward strand.
CGGGGTCGCGGGCCCGGAACCGCAGGACGGGCAGCCGGTCGGAACGGTCTACGTGGCGGTCGCGGGCCCGGCAGGGGAGACGGCCCGGACGGGGGCTCCAGGATTTCCGGAGGGGGCTTCGGCAGGATCCTCGGAGGAGTCTTCGGCGAGGTCCGCGGGGGAGTCTTCGGGAGGGTCTGCGGAGGGGGCTTCGGCGAGGTCCGCGGAAGTGCTTCCGGTGGGGAAAGTGGTCCCGTTGAGGTTGAACGGCGATCGTGGGGAAATCCGTAGGGAGAGCGTACGGATCGTGCTCGAACTGCTCCGCGAGGAACTCTCGGGAAACGCGCGGGCACAGGATACGGAACAGAACGGGGGGAATGGATGTTTGCAGCCCTGAGTGAACACGACATCGCTCCCCGCACGGCCGCGGCGCGAGGCGGTACGGTGGGGCGTGAAGGATGCGGCTACGCGGTCCGAGGAGGGAGCCACCGATGATCCTGCTCCGTCGCCTGCTGGGTGACGTGCTGCGTCGGCAGCGCCAGCGCCAGGGCCGTACTCTGCGCGAAGTCTCCTCGTCCGCCCGAGTCTCGCTCGGCTATCTCTCCGAGGTGGAGCGGGGGCAGAAGGAGGCTTCCTCCGAGCTGCTCTCCGCGATCTGCGACGCGTTGGACGTACGGATGTCCGAGCTCATGCGCGAAGTGAGTGACGAGCTGTCGCTGGCCGAACTGGCCGAGTCGACAGCAGCGAGCGAACAGGTGCCGGCACCGGTTCGTCCGATGCTCAATTCGGTGTCGGTGACGTCGGTGGCGGGTGTGTCCACCGAGCGGGTGACCATCAAGGCGCCCGCGGAGGCGGTCGACGTCGTCGCCGCCTGACCGAAACGAGGGCGAAGCCCCGGTCCGTGTCCCGTGAGGGACGCCGACCGGGGCTTCGTCCTTTCCGGCATTTCTTTGGGCGGGTTTGTTTGAGATGCCGGGTTCTGGTGAGGCGTGCCATGGTGGGGAAACGTTCGACTGGTTGGAGATTCCGCATGTCTGTCGTGAAGAGCACGCTGTCCGAGACCGACCTCAAGACCGTCGGCGACGCGCTCCAGGGCGCCCTCGTCGACCTGGTGGACCTCTCCCTGGTGGCCAAGCAGGTGCACTGGAACGTCGTCGGACCGCGCTTCCGTTCCGTCCACCTCCAGCTCGACGAGGTGGTCACCACCGCCCGGACGCACTCCGACACCGTGGCCGAGCGCGCCTCCGCCCTGGGCGTCAACCCGGACGGGCGAGCGGCGACCGTCGCGTCTTCGAGCGCGATCTCGACCGTGCCGGAGGGCTGGATCAAGGACGAGGAAGCGGTAAGGATCCTCGTCGCCGCCCTCGGTGCCGTCACCACCCGGATGCGGGAGCGGATCGACGCGACCGGCGACCCCGACCCGGTCACCCAGGACATCCTGATCTCCCTGACGGGCGAGCTCGAGAAGCACGCGTGGATGTTCCAGGCCGAGAGCGTCTGAGGCGGGCTGGGGCGTGCTGATACGTGCGGCGCGCGCCGGGGCGGGCCCCGGTGCGCCCTCCCGCAGGGTGATCCTGCCGGTCTAGCGTCGACCGCAGGAGGCGGCCATGGTACGGCGACGGTTTCCGCCGGCAACGCTCGCGCTGGTCGCGGTCGGGCTGGTGGCCGGGGGGCTCTGGTGGTGGGCCGTGCTGCGCCTGCTGCTCGTCCCGGGCGAGACCGGGCCGGTCGAGGGAGTGATGGCGGCGGGCGGCTGGGGCCTGAGCCTGCTGCCCGTGCACGTGGCCGCCTGGTCGGGACGGCCGGGCGCGCTCGTCCGGCGGATCGGCAGGGCGCCGTGGCGCCGGCGGTGGGGCGCCGGCTCCGGTCCGGCGTGACGGAGCGGTGGAACGACGTGGGACCGCAGTTGTGACGTGCGGTCGCGATTGCCACGTGGGGTCGCGGTTGTCATGTGAGGCCGCGGTTGTGATGTGTGGTCGCGGTTGTGGGGCTGTGGCCGATGGGTGATCAGCGGGTGATCAGATCGACGGGCTCGTACCGGCTTCCTGCCGGTGCGGGCCCCGCTGGCATTCCGGGCACCAGTACGTGACCCGCTCCCCGAGTTCCGCCTTGCGGATCCGGGCGCCGCAGCGCAGACAGGGGCGGCCCGCGCGGCCGTAGACGTGGAGCGGGGTGCCGGGGCGGCGCACGGTGGTGACCCGTTGATCCGGGTGGTCCTTGTTGAGGTCGAGCAGACGATGGGCGGTCGCCACCAGACGGGCGGGGATGCTGGGCTCCAGCTCTCCCACGGGGAGCCAGGGGGTGACGGTGGCGAGGAACGCCAGCTCCGACTTGTAGATGTTGCCGATACCGGCCAGGTTGCGCTGGTCGAGGAGGGCCTCCCCGAGCGTCCTCGCCGGATCGGCCGTCAGCCTGCGCACGGCCTCCTCCGGATCCCAGTCGGGGCCGAGCAGGTCCGGCCCGAGGTGGCCCACGACCTGCGACTCCTCGTCGGTGCGGAGGAGCTCCACGATCGGGAGCCGGTAGCCGTACGCGGTGGACTCCGCGTTCCCCAGGACGGCCCGGATCTGGTACTCGGGCCCGCCGCGGGGTCGCTCCCCGGTGGCGTACACCCGCCAGGCGCCGTCCATCCGCAGATGGGAGTGGAGGGTGAGCCCGCCCTCGATCCGGGTGAGCAGGTGCTTGCCGCGCGGGGTGACGTCGAGGAGCGTGCGGCCGGTGAGGTCGGCGGTGGCGAACCGGGGCACCCGCAGGTCCGAACGGGTGAGCACCCGCCCGGCGAGCGCGGCGTGCAGACGGCGGGCCACCTGCCAGACGGTGTCTCCTTCGGGCACGGTCCTCCTCGGTTCACGGTCTTTCGGGCGCGCTGCCAGGGGCGGTGGGCGCCGGGCGGCCGGTTTTCTTTCTGCTTTCTTCCGGCTTCCTTTCGTGCTTCTTCCCGGACGGGCGTCGGCTATGGCCCGTCCGGTGGATCGGGGTCGGACAGGTCCTAGGCGCGCAGGCGCAGGCCTCTGGGGGTGGCCAGGAAACCCGCCGCCTCCAGGGGGCGGGCCAGCGGGGAGGTCAGGGCCGGGACGCCGTTGAGCCGCTCCACCGTGACCGTGCCCAGGGCGCCCGCGCGGGCGGACGCGGCCAGGGCCTCGGCCGCCGCCGTCAGGGCCGGGTCGTCCGGGTCGGCGGGCCAGGACAGGAGCGTCTTGCCGCCGCGCTCCATGTAGAGCGTCAGCTCGCCGTCGACCAGGACCACCATCGCGCCCGCCTTGCGCCCCGGCTTGTGCCCGGCGCCGTTCGGCGGCTCGGGCCAGGACAGGGCGGCTCCGTACGCGTTCGCCGGGTCGGCCGCCGCCAGGACGAGGGCGCGCGGACCGGACGCCGCCTCGACGCCCCGGTCGCGCGCGGTCGCCGCGGCCCGCAGCCGGTCCACCGCGCCGTCCATCGCGAACTGGGCCGCGCCGAGACCCTCCACGACGTAGCCCCGGCGGGCCTGGCCGCTGTCCTCGAAGGCGGCCAGGATCCGGTACACGGCGGAGAAACCGCCCTCCACGCCCTCGGCGGCCACCGCACCCCGGGTGACCACGCCGTGCCGGTCGAGCAGGGTGCGGGCCAGGGCGTGCGCCCGGTGCGTCGGCTCCGGTTCGAGCGGCGGCAGCAGCGACCAGCGGCCGGAGACCGTGGGCGGGCCCGTGCGGGACACCGGCCGGGCGGACGCGGTCAGGGTGCCGTACCGGCCGCGGGGGACCGTGCGGCGCGCGCGGTGCGCGGTGGAGCCGGCCGTGCGGCCGGAGCCGAGCAGCGCCCGCAGCGGGGCGAGGGTGTCGTTGGTGAGCCGGCCCGACCAGGCCAGGTCCCAGAGGGCGTCGGCGAGCTGCGGGTCGGTGGCGTCCGGGTGGGTGGTCGCCCGGACCTGGTCGGCGATCTGGCGGAAGAACAGGCCGTACCCGCCGGAGAGGACGGCGAGCACCGACTCGTGCAGCGCGGACAGCTCCAGCGGGTGCGGCGGGGGCAGGAGCAGCGGGGCCGCGTCCGCGAGGTGGAGCGAGACCCAGCCGTCCTTGCCGGGCAGCGAGCCCGCGCCCGCCCACAGCACCTCGCCGGTGGTCGTCAGCTCGTCCAGCATCGCCGGGGAGTAGTCCCGGACCCGGGACGGCAGGACCAGCTTCTCCAGGGCGGAGGCCGGGACGGGCGCGCCCTGGAGCTGCTCGACGGCCCGAGCCAGGCCGTCGATGCCGCGCAGGCTGTTGCTCCCCAGGTGCTGCCACTGCGGCAGGAAGGTGGCGAGGGCCGCCGGGGGCACCGGCTCCAGCTCGTGGCGCAGGGCCGCGAGGGAGCGCCGCCGCAGCCGGCGCAGGACGGTGGCGTCGCACCACTCCTGGCCGATGCCGGAGGGGTGGAACTCGCCCTGGACGACCCGGCCGGACGCCGCGAGCCGCTGGAGGGCGCCGTCGGTGACGGCCGTGCCCAGGCCGAAGCGCTCACCGGCCCGGGAGGAGGTGAACGGGCCGTGCGTGCGCGCGTACCGGGAGAGGAGGTCGCCCAGCGGGTCCTTGACCGGCTCGGTGAAGGCCTCGGGGACGCCGACCGGCAGGGCCGTGCCCAGGGCGTCCCTGAGCCGGCCCGCGTCCTCGATCGCCGCCCAGTGCCCCCGGCCCCCGATCCGCACCCGGATCGCACGCCGTGCCGCCTCCAGCTCGCCCGCCCAGCCGGCCTCGGCACCGCGCTCGGTCAGCTCGGCGTCGGTGAGCGGACCCAGGACCCGCAACAGGTCGGCGACGCCCTCCACGTCCTTGATCCGCCGGTCCTCCGTCAGCCACTGGAGCTCCCGCTCCAGCTCCGTCAGGACGTCGGCGTCGAGCAGCTCGCGCAGCTCCGCCTGGCCGAGCAGCTCCGCGAGCAGCCGGGAGTCCAGGGAGAGCGCGGCGGCCCGCCGCTCCGCGAGCGGCGAGTCGCCCTCGTACAGGAACTGCGCCACGTAGCCGAAGAGCAGCGAGCGGGCGAAGGGGGACGGCTCGGGGGTGGTGACCTCGACGAGGCGGACCCGGCGGGCCTCGATGTCGCCCATCAGCTCCGTCAGACCGGGCAGGTCGAAGACGTCCTGGAGGCACTCGCGGACGGCCTCCAGGACGATGGGGAACGAGCCGAACTCGCTCGCCACCTGGAGGAGCTGGGCCGCGCGCTGCCGCTGCTGCCACAGCGGGGTGCGCTTGCCCGGGTTCCGCTTCGGGAGCAGCAGGGCGCGGGCGGCGCACTCGCGGAAGCGGGAGGCGAACAGCGCGGAGCCGCCCACCTGGTCGGTGACGATCTGCCCGATCTCGCCCTTGTCGAAGAGGGCGTCGGCCGCGCCGACGGGTGCCTTGTCCGCGTCGTACGCGGTGTCCGCGTGACGGTCCGGGTCGACCGGCTCGTGGTCGAGGAGGTCCAGGCCCATGTCCAGGCCCATCAGGTCGGCGTCCGGCAGGCGCAGCACGATGCCGTCGTCCGCGTGCATCACCTGCGCGTCCATGCCGTACCGCTCGGCGAGCCGGGCGCCGAGCGCCAGTGCCCACGGGGCGTGCACCTGCGCCCCGAACGGGGAGTGGATGACGACCCGCCAGTCCCCGAGCTCGTCCCGGAAGCGCTCGACCAGGATCGTCCGGTCGTCCGGCACGTGGCCGCAGGCCTCGCGCTGCTCCCCGAGGTACGCGAGGACGTTCTCGGCGGCCCACGCGTCGAGCCCGGCGGCGAGCAGCCGCAGCCGCGCGTCCTCCGCCTTGAGGGCGCCGACCTCGCGGAGGAACGCGCCCACCGCCCGGCCCAGTTCGAGCGGGCGGCCCAGCTGGTCGCCCTTCCAGAACGGCAGTCGGCCCGGCGCGCCGGGCGCGGGGGTGACGAGGACCCGGTCCCGGGTGATGTCCTCGATCCGCCACGAGGTGGTGCCGAGCGTGAACACGTCGCCCACCCGCGACTCGTACACCATCTCCTCGTCGAGCTCCCCGACCCGGCCCCCGCCCTTCTTGGGGTCCGAGCCCGCCAGGAACACGCCGAACAGGCCCCGGTCGGGGATCGTGCCGCCCGAGGTGACGGCGAGCCGCTGCGCGCCCGGCCGGCCCGTGACCGTCCCGGCCACCCGGTCCCAGACCACGCGCGGGCGCAGCTCGGCGAAGGCGTCCGAGGGATACCGGCCCGCCAGCATGTCGAGGACGCCCGTGAACGCCGACTCGGGCAGCGAGGCGAACGGCGCCGCCCGGCGCACCACCGCGAGCAGGTCGTCCACCTGCCAGGTGTCGAGCGCGACCATCGCGACCAGCTGCTGCGCGAGCACGTCCAGCGGGTTGGCGGGGATCCGCAGGGACTCGATGGCCCCCGACCGCATCCGCTCGGTGACCACGGCCGCCTGCACCAGGTCGCCCCGGTACTTGGGGAAGACCACGCCCGTCGACACCGCGCCGACCTGGTGGCCCGCGCGGCCCACCCGCTGGAGCCCGGAGGCCACCGAGGGCGGCGACTCGACCTGCACGACCAGGTCCACCGCGCCCATGTCGATGCCCAGCTCCAGGCTGGAGGTGGCCACCACGGCGGGCAGCCGGCCCGCCTTCAGGTCCTCCTCGACCTGGGCGCGCTGCTCCTTCGACACCGAGCCGTGGTGGGCCCGGGCGAGCAGCGGCGGGGCGCCGTGCGCCGCCCCCGACTGGGCCATGATCTCGGCCGGGGGAGCGCCCTCGGGCAGGGGCTCGCCGGTCGCCCGCTCGTACGCGATCTCGTTGAGCCGGTTGCACAGGCGCTCGGCCAGGCGCCGGGAGTTGGCGAAGACGATCGTGGAGCGGTGGGACTGCACGAGGTCGGCGATCCGCTCCTCGACGTGCGGCCAGATCGACGGCCTGTCGCCGCCCTCCTTGCCCTCGGAGGCCGGGGAGCCGCCCAGCTCGCCCATGTCCTCGACGGGGACGACGACGGAGAGGTCGAACTCCTTGCCCGACGGCGGCTGCACGATCTCCACGGCGCGCTTTGGCGACAGATAGCGGGCCACCTCGTCGACCGGCCGGACCGTGGCGGAGAGGCCGATCCGGCGCGCGGGCCTCGGCAGCAGCTCGTCGAGCCGCTCCAGGGAGAGCGCCAGGTGCGCGCCCCGCTTCGTGCCCGCGACCGCGTGGACCTCGTCCAGGATGACCGTCTCCACGCCCGTGAGGGCCTCGCGGGCGGCGGAGGTCAGCATCAGGAACAGCGACTCGGGGGTGGTGATCAGGATGTCCGGCGGCTTCGTCGCGAGCGTCCGGCGCTCGGCGGCCGGGGTGTCGCCGGAGCGGATCCCGACCCGGATGTCCGGCTCGGGCTGCCCGAGCCGCACCGACTCCTGGCGGATGCCGGTCAGCGGGGAGCGCAGGTTCCGCTCGACGTCCACCGCGAGCGCCTTCAGCGGGGACACGTACAGCACGCGGCAGCGCTTCCCCGGCTCGGCGGGCGGGGGCGAGGAGGCCAGCCGGTCCAGGGAGGCGAGGAAGGCCGCCAGCGTCTTGCCCGAACCGGTCGGGGCGACGACCAGCACGTCGGAGCCCGCCCCGATGGCGCTCCAGGCGCCCTCCTGCGCCGCCGTGGGCGCGGTGAAGGCCCCGGTGAACCAACCACGGGTCGCGGGGGAGAACGAGTCGAGCGCGGACCTGACCATGCCCCCCATCGTGCACCCGGCCACTGACAACCGCCGGGACCTGTGGAAAACCGCCCGGACAGCGCGGCGGCCCGTCACCCTCCGGTGTGCGCGGACCGCGGCGGCGGGCCCGTGCGCCCCTGGCGCAGAATGGAGGCATGGCGAGCGGGGAACGGGCACGGTACTGGCAGTACCCCGAGCTGCCCGGGGTCGACCTGCTGCACGCCCACTACGTCCGCAAGGCCTTCGCCCGCCACACCCACGAGACCTTCGTCTTCGCCGCGATCACCGAGGGCGTCGAGGCCTTCCACCACCACGACGAACTGGTGCACGCCGGGCCCGGGCAGATCGCCCTGGTCAACCCCGACACCCCGCACACCGGGCACGCGGGCGTGCCCGAGGGCTGGACCTACCGCACGATCTACCCCGACGCGGAGATCGTCCGGTCGATCGCCGCCGACACCCTCGCCCTGCGCGGCTCGGTCGGCTTCAGCTCGCCCGTCATCGACGACCCGTACGCCGCACGGCTCGTCGTCGGCGTCCACCGGGCCGCCGAGGAGGGCAACGCGCTCGCCGCCGACAGTCTGCTCCGGCTCGTCACGGCCCGGATGCTGCGCAGTCACGGAGGCCTGATCACCCCGCTCCCGCCCCGCTCGGCGGGCGCCCGGAACGCGGCACGCGCGCGTGAGGTCCTGGAGGGCCGGATGACCGAGCCGCCGACCCTGGAGCGCCTCGCCGCCGAGCTGGACACCAGCCCCTTCGCCCTGCTCCGGGCCTTCCGCGACACGTACGGGATGCCGCCGCACACCTGGCTCACCGACGCGCGCGTACGCCGGGCCCGGCGGCTGCTCGACACCGGCGTCTCTCCGGCGGAGGCGGCCGCCGCCGTCGGCTTCACCGACCAGTCGCACCTCAACCGGCACTTCACCCGCAGCGTGGGGGTGCCGCCGGGCGCCTACCAACGCGCGCGTGGAGGAGGGAAAGCGGTGGGGACGGGCGGGGCCCGGGGGCTTCGCGGGGCCGGTTGATTCGGTTGCCCTGGCCGATCTGGTTGATCCGGCTGGCTCGGTCGGCTCGGTCGGCTCGGTCGGCTCGGTCGGTCCGGCTGGCCCGGTCGGCCCGGTTGGTCCGGTCGGTTCGGCGCAAGAACGTACAAGACCCGAGGGGCCCGGCAGCCGTAGCGTCCCCGACGTGGCAGAACAGACAGCACTCCCCGTGACACCCGACGACACCCCGGCCAAGCCCGACGCCGCCGTCGTCCGCGACGCCCTCGGCGTCGGCGTCGCCGTCGGGCTCTCCGGCTTCGCCTTCGGCGTGACCTCGGCGGGCTCCGGGCTCAGCCTCCTCCAGACCTGCGTCCTCAGCCTGCTCGTCTTCACCGGCGCCTCGCAGTTCGCCCTCGTCGGCGCGCTCGCCGCGGGCGGCAACCCCTTCACGGCCGCCGCCGGAGCGTTCTTCCTGGGCACCCGCAACGCCTTCTACGGACTGCGGCTCTCCCAGCTCCTCGCCCTGCCGAAGGCCGTCAGGCCCCTCGCCGCGCACTGGGTGATCGACGAGACCACGGCGGTCGCCCTCGCCCAGCCGTCCCGCCGGGCCGCCCGTATCGGCTTCACCGTCACCGGGATCACGCTGTACGTCCTGTGGAACGTCACCACGCTCCTCGGGGCGCTCGGCGCCGAGGCGATCGGGGACACCGCGGCCTGGGGGCTCGACGCGGCCGGACCCGCCGTCTTCCTGGCCCTGCTCGCCCCCATGCTCAAGTCCGCGACCGAGCGGGCCACCGCCGGTCTGGCCGTCCTGCTCGGCCTCGGTCTGCTGCCCGTGCTCCCCGCCGGAGTGCCCGTCCTCGCGGCCGCCCTCGCCGCGCCCGTGGTGCTCTGGGCACGGGGCCGGCGCGCCGCGTCCACGACCGACTCCACGACCCGACGAGAGAAGGACTCCCGATGAACGTCTGGATCGCGATCGCCCTCACCGTCGCCGGGTGCTACCTGGTCAAACTCGTCGGACTGCTCGTCCCCGCCGGAGCGCTGGAACGCCCGCTCGTCCAGCGGCTCGCGGCGCTGCTCCCCGTCGCCCTGCTGGCCGCGCTCACCGCGCAGCAGACGTTCAGCACGGGCGGCGACCTCGTCCTGGACGCCCGCGCCGCCGGACTCGCCGCGGCCGCCGTCGCGCTCGTCCTGCGGGCGCCGTTCCTGGTCGTCGTGGGCGCGGCCGTCGCCGTCACGGCGGGGGTGCGGGCCCTGGGCTGGTGAGACCGGCCCGGAGGCCGTACGCCCCGCCCCGCTCCGTCAGCCGACGGGGCGGCCGTGGGCGCGGAGGGTGCGCAGGGCCTCGACGGTGACGATCGGGCGCCACTCCAGGGCCGAGCCGGGGGCCCAGGCGCGCCAGCGGATCGGCCAGCCGCCGTCCTCCTCCTGGTCGGCCGCGAGCCGGTCGAGCGACCGGGCCGTCTCCTCCTCCGTGAACCAGCGCGCGGCCAGCGAGTCCGGCACGCGCGCGTAGTCGTGCGGGAAGTGGTGCTCCCCGGGCGCGTACCCCTCCGCCACCGGCCAGTCCTCCGCCCGGTCCGGGTCGAGGACGGCGAGCCCCTGCTCCCGGACGAGCCGGCCGAGGCGGTCGGCGGCCGCCTCCGCGCGCGGGCGGTCCGGGGCCCCGTCGAGGAAGGCGACGGCGGCCTGCACCTCGTACGGGTGGGACTTCTCCAGGGACTCCACGGCCGACCAGCAGAACTCGGTGGCCCGGAACAGCCACGCGTGCCACACCTGATTCCGGTGGAGCAGCCCGACCACCGGGCCGGTCGAGAGCAGCGCGCTCGGCGGGGAGTCGACGACCGGCACGAACGGCGCCGAGGGGTAGTCGCGCTGGGAGGGGTGGATCGCCGGGAGGGCCCCGTCGTGCGTGGACACCGCCGTGAGGTAGCGGCAGATCCGCTCGATCCGTGGTCCGCCGCAGCGGCCGACGGAGTCCAGGACCCGCAGAGCGTGCGCGGTGTGCAGCGGCTGGCTGACGGGTCCGCGCAGGTCCGGTTCGAGCGCGTGACCGTAACCGCCGTCCTCGTTGAGGTACGCCGTGAGCGCCGTCTCGACCTGATCCGCGCCGCCGCGCTGGAAGTGGTAGGCGAACCGGCGCTGTTCGAGGACGCGGGCCGTCAGCCAGACGAAGCGCTCGGCGCGGGCCAGGGGAGTCGGGGACGCGGAGGGGAGGGGGTTTTCGGCCATGCTCCGACCGTAGGGCGGAAAGCGGCGCTGACAAGACCCGCGGGGCGGGCTGCACTCTTCGGAGCGGGATACTGGAGTCATGCGGTTGACGATTTTCTGGGAACGGATGGCCGACCACTTCGGTGCGTCGTACGCCGAGTACTTCGCGAGCGATCATGTGATGGCGGAACTCGGAGGCCGGACCGTGCGGGAGGCGCTGGACGCCGGCTGGGAGGCTAAGGACGTGTGGCGCGCCGTCTGCGCCGCCGTCGGCGTGCCCGCCGACAAGCGCTGACCGGCCGCCGGACGATCACCGGACGGTCCGGCGGCCGGGCCGTCCGCGGACCCGGCGGACGGGGGCGCCGAGGGGGACGGGCGGGGGCCGGGGAGGAATGTCCGCGCGGTGCGCGAGACTGGCGGGGTGGCCCCGACTGACGACAGCGACGACACCGACAAGACCCGCGACACCGACAAGACCCCCGACGACGAGACCGGCGGCACCGACAGGACGCGCGGTACCGACGGGACCCGCGACACCGGCAGGGCTCGCGGCACCGACGAGACCCGCGGTCCCGACGGGATCACCGGTGAGCCCGGCGGTACGGGCCGTACAGACAGGACCGCCAGGACCGGGTCGACCGACGTGACGGTCTCCGCCGCTCCGGCCCCGACCGCCGGGGTGGGAGGGGGCGTCGCCGTGGACGTGCCTCCCGCCCCGGCGGCCGGGCCCCCGGACCCCACCGCGCGGATGCCGCGCTGGCTGCCCCGCGCGCTGGTCCTGGCCTTCGCCCTCTACTCCTGTTTCCTGCTGGGCAACTGGGCCTTCCACCAGCTCGTCGGCCTCCTCGTCAACATCCTCCTGGCCTTCTTCCTCGCCCTCGCCATCGAACCGGCGGTCGGGCGCATGGCGGCGCGCGGGATGCGCCGGGGCCTCGCCACCTTCCTGGTCTTCCTGGCCGTCCTCGTCTTCAGCGCCGGCTTCGTCGTCCTCCTGGGGTCGATGCTGGCCGGGCAGATCGTCGACATGGTCGAGAACTTCCCCAAGTACCTCGACTCGCTGATCAAATGGATCAACGACAGCTTCCACACGGACCTGTCGAGGGTCGAGGTCCAGGACAGCCTGCTCAAGTCCGACTGGCTGCAGCGGTACGTGCAGAACAGCGCGTCCGGCGTCCTCGACGTCTCCGCCACCGTCCTCGGCGGCCTGTTCCGGCTCCTCACGATCTTCCTGTTCTCGTTCTACTTCGCGGCCGACGGGCCCCGGCTGCGGCGCGCGCTCTGCTCCGTCCTGCCGCCCGCCCGGCAGGCCGAGGTGCTCCGGGCGTGGGAGATCGCGGTCGACAAGACCGGCGGCTATCTGTATTCGCGCGGTCTGATGGCCCTCATCTCGGGCGTCGCGCACTTCGTGCTCTTCGAGATCCTGGACGTGCCGTACGCCCCGGCGCTCGCCGTGTGGGTCGGCCTGGTCTCGCAGTTCATCCCGACCATCGGCACCTATCTGGCCGGTGCCCTGCCGATGCTGATCGCCTTCACCGTGAACCCCTGGTACGCGGTGTGGGTGCTCGGTTTCGTCGTGGTCTACCAGCAGTTCGAGAACTACATCCTCCAGCCGAAGCTCACCTCGAAGACCGTGGACATCCATCCGGCGGTGGCCTTCGGCTCGGTCATCGCGGGCACGGCGCTGCTCGGGGTCGTCGGCGCGCTGATCGCGATCCCGGCCGTCGCCACCCTGCAGGCCTTCCTCGGCGCGTACGTGAAGCGGTACGACGTGACGGACGACCCGCGCGTCCACGGCCACCGCAGGTACGGCGAGGCGGTGGTCGCCCGGTTGCAGAAGGCCCTGCACCACAAGAAGGAGTCCGCGCCGGAGGACTGATCCGCGCCGGGAACACGGGGGTGCGGTCGGGGCGTGGAGGCTCAGAGGTACGAGGGGCGGGTGACCCGGTGCCGGAAGGCGTACCAGGTCCAGGCCTGGACGGCCACGAGCGGCGGGGTGACGACGAGGAGGACGGGCACGAGCAGGGCGAGCGTGGCGGGGTCGGCCGCCCGCCCGGCCAGCGGCAGCGCGGTCCCCGCCCAGAGCGGCAGCCCGGCGAGCAGGACGCCGGTGAGGGCGAAGGACCGCCACGGGTGCCCGGTCCGTCCGACGAGCCCGCGGGCCCGCTCGTACGGCGGTCCCGTGAGCCGCAGCGTGGCGAAGCCGAGTCCGTGCGCGGCGAACAGCGCGGCCACGGCGAGGGCGGTGAGGGCCGCCGTGGGGCCGGTCGCCGGGGTGTACGGCCGTCCGGTGAGCAGGGCGGCGAGGAGCCATCCCCAGGAGAGCGCGACGGTCCAGCTCCCGCAGGCCACGGCGGCGTCGCAGCCGGCGCGCCGGCGCGGCCCGGCGCCCCGGCCGCGCGACCACAGGCCCGTGTCGCGCACGACCCAGCCGGTGAGGAGGGCCACGAAGACCGGGAACTGACCGCTCAGGAGGTCCCCTTCGAGGGCGGGGAAGCAGCCGACGAACACTCCGGCGGCGGCGACCAGCCAGACCTCGTTGCCCAGGAAGAAGGGGGCGAAGGAGGCGAGGACGAGCCGCCGCTCGCGGTCGCTCCGGCCGAGCCAGGGGGCGAGCATGCCGGTGCCGATGTCCGCCCCGGCGAGGACGAACCAGCCCGCGGTGAAGAAGGCGAGCAGGGCGATGGCCAGGGTCTCCACGGGGACTCCTCTTCCTGAAGGCTTCTGGGGAGCGGGGTGGGGCTTCAGTAGCGCGGGGCCGGCAGCGCGTCGGCCGGGTCGGGCGCCCCGCCCGGCCCGTCGTCGGGGCCCGGGCGCTCGTCGTGGCCGAGGCCGGAGTCGACGGGGCCGCGGCGGGCGTGCCGGGCCAGGAGCCGGGCGTCGAGGACGGCGAGCAGGACGAAGAGGGCGGTGAAGACGGCGAGCGAGAGGCGCATGGTGCCGGGGGAGAGGTCCGAGACCGCGTCCTCCGTCCTGAGGAGCCCGTAGACCACCCACGGCTGCCGGCCGGCCTCCCGGAAGACCCAGCCGCCGATCATCGCGAGGTACGGCAGCGGTACGGCCGCCATCAGGACCAGGTGCCAGAGCCGGAACCGGAAGACGGCCTTCTTGAAACAGGCCAGGATCACCCCGGCGAAGCACAGGTACATCATCAGGGCGAAGCAGAGGAGCATCATCAGGCCGCCGCCCCGGGTCCACGCCTCCGAGGGCACGTAGTCGCCCGGGCCGAAGCGTTCCGCCATCTCCGCCCGGAGGCGCGCTATCTCGGCCGCCTCTCCGCCGAGAACGGCCGCCTTCATCGGCTGGAAGGTGGCGAGGGCGCCGAGCTGGAGCCCGCCGAAGACGGCCGCCGCCATCAGCGCGGGCGCCGACAGGAACACCCCGATGCGCAGGCTGCGGCCGAAGAACTCCCACTCGGGGCTGCGGCGGAAGAGGTGGTACGCGCTCACGCCGGCCATGAAGAACCCGGCGGTGAGCAGCGCCCCCGCCAGGACGTGGCCGAAGGCGAGGAGGGCGGAGGGGTTGGTGAGAACGGCGACCGGGTCCTTGAGCACGAGCCCGCCGTCCTCGGAGCCGTACCCCACGGGGTGGTTGAGGAAGCCGTTGGTGACGAGGATCCAGTACGCCGACAGGTAGGCGGTCAGGACGACGATCCAGATCGCGGCCAGGTGGGCCCAGCGGTTGAGCCGGTGCCAACCGAAGATCCACAGGCCGAGGAAGGTCGACTCGACGAAGAACGCCACGACCGTCTCGACGGCGAGCGAGGCTCCCAGGACGTTGCCCGCCTCGTGCGTGAGACCGCTCCACGCCATGCCGAACTGGAACTCCATCACGAGGCCGGTGACGATCCCGACCGCGTAGTTGATCACGTACAACTGGCCCCAGAAGCGCACCATGCGCGCGTGGAGCGGGTTCCGGCCGAACGTCGCCCGCGTCTGGAGCACCGCCACGACCGTCGCGAGGCCGAGGGTGAGGGCGACGAAGAGGAAGTGGCCGCCGGCGGTGAGGGCGAACTGAAGCCGTGCGAGATCGAGGACGTCCTGGTTCACCCGTTCAGCGTCGGCGTAGGGCCAGGGGCCCGGCGTCGGCCCGGGGAGGACACCGGCCGTACCCCGGTGGTCGTACCGGTCCACGCGCGCGTACCCCGTGGGTTGTTCCCGTGGGGTTCCGCCCCCTAGGGGGAGGGGGCAGGGGTCAGGCCAGCCAGCCCGGCGTGATCATCCCGGACTCGTACGCCAGGATCACCAGCTGCGCCCGGTCCCGCACGGCCAGTTTGGTCATGATCCGGCTGACGTGGGTCTTGGCGGTGGCGGGGGAGAGGACCAGGCGGCCGGCGATCTCGTCGTTGGAGAGCCCCGCGCCCACCAGGCCGAGGACCTCCCGCTCCCGCTCGGTGAGGGCGTTGAGACGGGGGCTCTGGTCCGGCTGCCGGTCGGCGCGCCCCGCGAACTCGGCGATCAGACGGCGGGTCACGGCCGGTGAGATCAGGGCGTCGCCGCGCGCCACGACCCGCACCGCGTGCAGCAGTTCCATCGGCTCGGTGTCCTTGACCAGGAAGCCCGACGCGCCGGCGCGCAGCGCCCCGTACACGTGGTCGTCCGCGTCGAAGGTGGTCAGGACGATCACCCGGACCCCTTCGAGCCGCTCGTCGGCGGTGATCCGACGGGTGGCTTCGAGCCCGTCGAGCACCGGCATGCGGATGTCCATCAGGACCACGTCCGGGCGCAGTTCGCGGGCGAGACCGATCGCCCGCTCCCCGTCGCCCGCCTCCCCGACGACCTCGATGTCCTCCTCGTCGGAGAGGATCGACCGGAAACCGGCCCGGACCAGGGTCTGGTCGTCGGCCAGCACGACACGGATCATCGGGCGCCCTCCTGGGAGCTTTCCTCGGGTACGACGCCGGTCATGGGGTGTCCTCCCGGGGCCTTTTCTCGGCCTCGGGGACGACGCCGGTCATCGGGTGTCCTGCCGGGGGCTCTCCCCGGGGACGGCGTACGGCAGCCGGGCGTCCACCAGGAAGCCGCCGCCCTCCCCATTCTCGGCGGTCAGTTCGCCGCCGAGCGCGCGGGCCCGTTCGGCCATGCCCCGGATGCCGCTGCCCGGCGGCCTGCCCTCCGGCGCGCCCTCGCCGTCGTCCGCGATCCGCAGCCGCACGGCGTCCGCGCCCCAGGCGAGGCCGATGTCCACGGTCCTCGCGCCCGCGTGCCGGGCGATGTTCGTCAGCGACTCCTGCACGATCCGGTACGCGGCGAGGTCGACGGGCGGCGGCAGCGGTACGGGGGCGCCCGTGACGCCCGTGCGCACGTCGAGGCCGGCGCTCCGGGCCCGCCCGACGAGGTCGCCGAGGAGCGCGAGGCCGGAGGAGGCCGGGGTCGTCGGGGTGGCCTCGCCGGCCCGGCGCAGCACCCCGAGGGTCGCCCGCAGCTCGCGCAGCGCGTCCTTGCTGGTGGCCTTCACCGCCTCCAGGGCCTCGGTCGCGGTGGCGAGCCCGGCCTCGGGCGCCGGCTTCTTGCCGAGCCGGTGCAGCGCGGCTCCGGACTGCACGTTGATCAGCGAGATGCTGTGGCCGAGGACGTCGTGGACCTCGCGGGCGATCCGCAGCCGCTCCTCGGTGGCGCTCTGCCGGGCCCGGGCCTCCTGCTCGCGTTCGGCGGCCAGTGCCCGCTGCTCCACCTCGTGGAGGTAGGCGGCCCGGGTCCGCTGGGCGCGGCCCACGGCGACCAGGCTGATCAGCCAGCCGGCCAGCATGGCGAGCGAGGTGTCGTCGATCTGCCGGTGCCCGGGCCGCTGCCGGACCTCGCCGACGCCGACCGCGAGCAGGGTGACGGCGGCGAGCGCGACGGCGGCGGCGAAGCGCCCCTCGGCGGCGGTCGTGTAGAGCGCGAGCGCGAAGGTGATCATGAGCGGGCCGTCCTGGGCGGACAGCGGGTAGTAGACGGCGCAGGCGAGCAGCGTGACGACGGCGACCGCGACCGGCTGCCGCCGCCGGAAGTACAGGGCCCCGCAGCCGACCAGGACGAGCGCCCAGCCGAGCACCGCGCGGAGCGCGGGCTCGTCCGCGCGGCGCCCCGCGACGAGCGCCCAGACCACCACGACCAGCAGGACGGCACCCGCCACGAGGGCGTCGACGGCGCGCGGGGACGGACGGCCGCCGCCGAGGGCGCGGTGGGGGAGGGGCATGCGTCGAAGGATAGGACGGAGGGCGGGGCGCATGGTCGGTCATGTCGTTGTGTAGTAAAGAAAGTGAGTAGGGTGGAGGTGGGTGGGTACGCACGCGGGTGCGTGCGCCCGCCGGGTCGGTCGTGAGGGAAGGCGGAGGTCCGATGACGGACGGCACGTTTCTGCGGTACGTCGCGCTGGGGGACAGCCAGACGGAGGGGGTCGGCGACGGCGACGACACCGGCGGCCTGCGCGGCTGGGCGGACCGGCTCGCCGAACTGCTCGCCCGCGAAAGCCCGGGCATGCTCTACGCCAACCTGGCCGTGCGGGGCCGCCTCGCCGGGCAGGTGCGCGCCGAACAGCTGACCCCCGCCCTCGCACTCGAACCGGACTTCGCCACGGTCGTCGCGGGCTTCAACGACCTGTTGCGGCCCGGTTTCGACGCGGACGCGACGGCCGGGCACCTGGAGGGGATGTTCGCCGCGCTGACCGGGCGGGGCGCGCGCGTGGCGACCCTGACCTTCCCCGACGTCGGCCGCATCACCCCGCTGGCCCGGCCGCTCGTCCCGCGCGTGCAGGCCCTCAACGCGCGCATCCGGGAGGTCTCGGGCCGGTACGGCGTCGTCGTCGTGGAGACCGGTCACCACCCGGTCGTCACCGATCCCCGGCTGTGGAGCCCCGACCGGCTGCACGCCGGTCCGCTGGGCCACGCGCGCATCGCGGCCGCCGTCGCCCAGTCCCTCGGCCTGCCCGGCGCCGACGACTCCTGGACCCGCCCGCTGCCGCCGCCGGACGTTCCCCTCCCCGTGGGACTCGGTGCCGAGCTGCGCTGGGCCGGCGCCTTCCTGGGGCCCTGGCTGGGCCGACGGCTGCGCGGCCGGTCGTCCGGCGACGGCCGCGCGGCCAAGCGGCCGGAGCTGCTGCCGGTGGTACGGGGCTGACGCGGCTCCTGGCGTCGTCCGCGTCCGTTCCCGGGGGTCCGGTCTACCGGGACGGGGGCTGGCGGCCCTGGCGTCGTCCGTGTCCGGGATGGGGCTGACACGACCCCGGCGCCGTCCGCGTCCGTTCCCGGGGCGGTCTCCGGGTGCGTGTCCTGGAGTCGTCACTCATGACGGCCACCTTGCCGGGGCCGCGCGAGCACGGGCAACGGGGATCTGGCGGCCGGGCTGGCCGCGTTCTCAGTGCCGGATCAGGCCGCCGACCGGGACCGGGGCGACGTGGCCGGTCGGCGGCAGGGAGCGGGCCAGGGCCAGGCCGACGTCGACCAGGGACGACCGGCGCAGGGCGGCGACGGCGGGGAGCGGGGTCCAGACCGATTCCGCGGTCTCGCCGTTCGGTTCGGGGCGCAGCCGGCCGGGGGTGAGACGGACCCGGTAGAAGACGCCCACGTTCTGGTGCTCGACACCGGCACGGGCCTCGGCGGCGGGGATCGTCCGCGAGTCCACGCCCAGCAGGCGCTCGACCACCGCGTCGCGGCCGGTCTCCTCGGCGACCTCACGGACCACCGCGTCGAACGGGTCCTCCCCGTGCTCGACCCCGCCGCCCGGGAGCGTCCAGGTGGACTGGCCCTCCGGCGACACGTGGCGGGCGAGCAGCACCCGCCCGTCCTCGACGCACACGGCGTACGCCGCCAGGCGGAAACTCATCCTGCTGCCTCCTGAGGAGTCGGGTCCGGCCGTCGAGGGACCTCTCGACGAGGCGGTCCCGGGCTGCGTGGCGTGCTTGACACTAAAATCGAACATCCATTCTCATGGAGGTCCGGCCCTTGGAATCGCGGGGTTGCCGCGGGGTTTTCCACAGGGCGGGCGGGACGCCGGGGCCCATTGTCAGTGGCAGGGGTTAGCGTCTTTCACATGAAGCGATCGACTCAAGCAAACCGGGTGGAACCCATGGCAGGAACCGACCGCGAGAAGGCGCTCGACGCCGCGCTCGCACAGATTGAACGCCAATTCGGCAAGGGCGCCGTGATGCGCATGGGCGACCGCACCCAGGAGCCGATCGAGGTGATCTCCACCGGCTCGACCGCCCTGGACGTCGCCCTCGGCGTCGGCGGACTGCCGCGTGGCCGCGTGGTGGAGATCTACGGCCCGGAGTCCTCCGGTAAGACGACCCTGACCCTGCACGCCGTCGCCAACGCGCAGAAGGCCGGCGGCCAGGTCGCCTTCGTCGACGCCGAGCACGCCCTCGACCCCGAGTACGCCAAGAAGCTCGGCGTCGACATCGACAACCTCATCCTGTCCCAGCCGGACAACGGCGAGCAGGCCCTCGAGATCGTCGACATGCTGGTCCGCTCCGGCGCCCTCGACCTGATCGTCATCGACTCCGTCGCCGCGCTCGTCCCGCGCGCGGAGATCGAGGGCGAGATGGGCGACTCGCACGTGGGTCTCCAGGCCCGTCTGATGAGCCAGGCCCTCCGGAAGATCACCAGCGCGCTCAACCAGTCCAAGACCACCGCGATCTTCATCAACCAGCTCCGCGAGAAGATCGGCGTGATGTTCGGCTCGCCGGAGACCACGACCGGTGGCCGCGCCCTCAAGTTCTACGCCTCGGTGCGCCTCGACATCCGCCGCATCGAGACCCTCAAGGACGGCACGGACGCGGTCGGCAACCGCACCCGCGTCAAGGTCGTCAAGAACAAGGTCGCGCCCCCCTTCAAGCAGGCGGAGTTCGACATCCTCTACGGCCAGGGCATCAGCCGCGAGGGCGGCCTGATCGACATGGGCGTCGAGCACGGCTTCGTCCGCAAGGCCGGTGCCTGGTACACCTACGAGGGCGACCAGCTCGGCCAGGGCAAGGAGAACGCCCGCAACTTCCTGAAGGACAATCCCGACCTCGCCAACGAGATCGAGAAGAAGATCAAGGAGAAGCTGGGCGTCGGCGTCCGTCCCGAGGCCCCGTCGGCCGAGCCGGGCGCGGACGCGGCGGCCGCGGACGCGACCGGTGCGGACGACGCCAAGAGCGTCCCGGCGCCCGCCGCGGCCAAGACCGCCAAGACGACCAAGGCCACCGCGGTCAAGAGCTGAACCGGTGACCGGTCGTACCGAATGGCCGGGTGACAGCCCCGACTCGTCGAGGGCCGAGAAGGAGCTGTCACCCCAGGATCCGGCTGAGCGGGCGCGGGCGATCTGCCTGCGCCTGCTCACCGGGACCCCTCGCACGCGCAAGCAGTTGGCCGACGCGCTGCGCAAGCGGGAGATCCCCGACGAGGTGGCGGAGGAGGTCCTCTCCCGCTTCGAGGACGTCGGGCTCATCGACGACGCCGCCTTCGCGGGGGCCTGGGTGGAGTCCCGTCACCACGGCCGGGGCCTAGCCCGCCGCGCCCTCGCCCGGGAGCTGCGCACCAAGGGCGTCGAGCCCACCCTCATCCAGGAGGCGGTGGACCAGCTCGACTCCGAGCGGGAGGAGGCCACGGCGCGCGAGCTCGTGGCCCGCAAGCTGCGTGCCACCCGCGGCCTGGAGCGCGACCGCCGACTGCGGCGGCTCGCCGGCATGCTTGCCCGCAAGGGCTATCCCGAGGGCATGGCCCTCCGCGTCGTCCGCCAGGCGCTGGAGGCGGAGGGCGAGGACACGGAGGGGCTGGACGAGCCCTTCTGATCCGGGACCCTTTCGACCAGGGGCAGGCTTCTGCCCGAGGGGCGCCCTTCTGACCACGGGGGACAGAAGGGCACGGAACAGAAGGAACAGAAGGGCCCGTTCGGTCCCGGTCGTTCGTCGGGTCAGGCCCGGGCCGCCGGGAGGAGGACCGGGAGGCCGGCGGCCTTCCAGGCCTGGAAGCCGCCGATGAGGTCGGTCGCCCGGTGCAGGCCCAGGCGGCGCAGGGACTCGGCGGCGAGGGAGGAGGCGTAGCCCTCGTTGCAGAGGACCACCACCCGCAGGTCGTGGCTGTCGGCCTCCGCCGCGCGGTGGCTGCCCAGCGGGTCGAGCCGCCACTCCAGCTCGTTGCGCTCCACGATCAGCGCGCCCGGGATCAGCCCGTCCCGTTCCCGCAGGGCCGCGTAGCGCGTGTCCACCAGGAGCGCGTCACCCGCTTCGTACGCCTCGTGGGCGGCCCGGGGCTCGATCCGGTCGAGGCCCGACCTGACCCGCTCCAGGAGTTCGTCGATGCCCACGCGTCCCGTCACCGGCTCGACCTGTTCCGTCACTCGCTCCACCCCTTCCCTCGGCTCTTCCCGTTCCTCGCTCACTGCCAGTCCTCCGGGCGTTCGACTTGTTCGAGACGGAGCACCGCGCCCGTCCGGCTGAAGCGCCGGATCAGCGGGAGCGGCGGATAGTAGGCGTGCACCGACACCGCGTGGGTGTCCTCGGACTCGTTGAGCACCTCGTGCACGTGGTGGCGGCCGAAGGCCCGGCCCACGCCCTCTCCCAGCCGACGGGACCGGTCGACCCCGTCGGCCAGCTCCAGGGTCTTCCAGCCGCTCGCCGGCAGCCGGACCGCGAGCGCGTTCTCGGTCAGCGTCCCGCGCGCGGTCGCGAAGGCGCCCTGCGACTCGGCGTGGTCGTGCCAGCCGGTGCCGGTGCCGGGCGGCCAGCCGATGAGCCAGGCCTCGCTGCCGCCGGGGCCGTCGAGCCGTACCCAGGTGCGGCCCTCGGGGTCGAGCGGCAGGGAGGCGATCAGCTCCCGGTCGGCGGCCGTGCGGCGGACGAAGTCGAGCAGTTCGGTGGCCGTCGGGGCGGCCGGAGGAGGCGCGGCGGCCGGGGCGGCGGCGGTGGGTGGAAGGGGGATGGCGTGCTGGGACACGGGTGACCGTCCTGGGGTTCGCGAAGAGCGCGCGACGGCACACGGCGCACACGGATCCGCGTCGGCGGACGCGGAAGGGAGGCGGGGCGGCGGGGCGCGCGGGAAAGGGGCGAGATCAGCAGGACGGGCGACACACGCAGCCCGCATAGCGGAGGAGGTCCATATGGACCCTCCGCCACAGGCGCACATCGGTGTCGGTCACGCTCCGGAGTACACCACGCGTCCCCGGCCGAATCAATGCATGTCCGCCGTGCGGTCACTCTCCGCGGACACCTCGGAGGACGTACCGGAGGGCTTTCCGGAGGAGATCTCGGCGGGTTCCCGGTCGTTGAGGGAGCCGCCGCGGACCGCGTCCGCCGCCGCGTGCAGCTCGTCGGGGCGCACCCCGGAGAACGCGGCGACGAGGTGCCCGTCGGGCCGCACGAGCAGGACGGCGTGGGCCGGAGCGCCCGGGTAGGACTCCGAGACCAGGACCTCGGACCGCATCGGCAGGGCGCGCACGGCCTCTTCGAGACGGGGCATCACACCGGCGGTACGCCAGTGGCGCCGGTCCCACACCCCCGTGCCGGGCGCGATCAGGAGGACCAGGAGGCGGCCCCGGCCGAGCCGGTCCCGGAGCCGTACGGTCGTGCCGTCGGGAGCGGTCACGCGGACGTCCTCGACGGGAGCGCCCGGCGGGGTGCCGACCGGGATCTGCCCGTCGGCGTACGGAGGCGCGAGGGGGGAGTGCGGGTACGCGGGGGGCGCGCCCAGCGGGCCGCGCCCCACGTGGCCGTCGGTCAGCAGGGCGTCGTGACCGCGCGCGGCCCCGGGCAGGTACGTCCGCAGGCCCCCGCCGCCGCGCAGCACCGGCAGCGACTGGTCCGCCGCGCGCAGCCGGGTGGCCACGGCCGCCCGCCGCTCGCTCTGGTAGCTGTCGAGCAGCCGCTCCGAGCCGCCGTGGTGCCAGGTGAGGGCGAGCTTCCAGGCGAGGTTGTCCACGTCCCGCAGGCCCTCGTCGAGCCCCTGGGTGCCGACCGCGCCGAGCAGGTGCGCCGCGTCCCCGGCGAGGAGGACGCGGTCGACCCGCCAGCGCCGGGCGAGCCGGTGGTGCAGCGTGTGCACCCCGGTGTCGATGAGCTCGTACGGGGGCGTCGTCCCGTCGCACCAGCCGGCCAGCGTCTCGCGGATGCGGGCGATCAGCGCGTCCGGGGTGACCAGGTCGCCGCGCGGCGGGAGCAGCCAGTCGATCCGCCACATCCCGTCGGGCAGCGGCCGGGCGCCGATCTCCTCGGCGGCGCCGCGCCACGCCGGCTGACGGTGCAGCAGGGCCTCGCCGGGCCAGGGGAGTTCGGTGCGCAGCGCGGCGACGGCGTGCCGCTCCACCGCCGTGCGGCCGGGGAAGCGGATCCCGAGCAGCTTGCGCACCGTGGAACGGGCGCCGTCGCAGCCCACGAGGTGACTGCCGCGCCACCAGGTGCCCGCCGGGCCCCGGGTGTGGGCGACGACCCCGTTCCGGTCCTGCTCGACGGTGTCGAGCCGGGCCTCGGGGACGAGTTCGATCAGCTTCTGCCCGGCGATGGCGTCGCGCAGGCCACGGGCCAGGGCGTGCTGGGGGATGTGCAGCGGGGCGGCCGGGGCGGCGGGCGCGGCGGGGTCCTCGGACCACTCCTCCGTACCGCCGAGGCCCAGGTCGAGCTCCAGCCGGCGCACCACCTGGCGGCGGCGCATGCCGCGCCAGCCGACCCAGCGGACGCCCTCGTCACGGAGGGTCGTGCAGCCGAGGCGCTCGACCATCGCGGCCATGTCGGCGCGCAGGACGACGCTCCTCGCCGGGCGGGGCTCCTCCTTGCCGGAGCCCTCGTCGAGGACGACGCTGGGCACGCCCTGCGCGGCGAGCGCGAGGGAGAGCGCGAGACCGACCGGTCCCGCGCCCACGATGATCACCGGGTCCACGGCGCGGCTCCTGAAGGCCGGACGGTCATGAGGGCAGCACGGTCGAGTGTGGCACGGGCCCGGTGGTTGATCACAGACCGTATGCAACCTATTGAGGGTGCTTGCGTCAAGCGACGGGGTGGGCGCGGTGCGGCCGACCTGGAGCCGGTGCCGCGAACGGCGGCGGGGGCGCGCCGCCGGGCCCTCGACGGCGGGCCCGGCGGTGCCATGGTCCGGGCGCCGTGACCCGGGAGACCGTGACCCGGGACGGTGTCACGTACGAAGGGGCGGGCAGTGCGGCCGACCTCGTGTCGGTGCCGCTCCGCCCGCCCCTTCGTCGTCCCGGGTCCCGCCGGCCCCCATCGTTCAGGGTGCCTCGCGCCCCCGTCGTCGTTCCGGGCCCTCCGAGGGGTCACGCGCCGCTGACGGCCTCCGCCGGGGCCTCGCCGGTCTTCGTGACCGTGCTCTCGGTGACGCCGGCCGTCTTCCGGCCCTGGCGCAGCCGCTGTTCGAGGCGGCTCGCGAGGGTGGTCAGGACGAAGTTGAGGGCGATGAAGATCAGCGCGATGACCGTGAAGGCGGCGATCGTGTTGGCGCCGTAGTTGGCGGTGATCGGCCGGTTCTGGCTGAGCAGCTCCGAGAAGCCGAGCAGGGCGCCGCCGAGCGCGGTGTCCTTGACGATCACGACGAGCTGGCTGACCAGGGCCGGGAGCATGACGGTCACGGCCTGCGGCAGCAGCACGTACAGCATGGTCTGGCCCTTGCGCATGCCGAGCGCGACGGCCGCGTCGCCCTGGCCCCGGGGCAGCGAGAGGACGCCGGCCCGGACGACCTCGGCGATGACCGAGGCGTTGTAGAGGACCAGGCCGGTGACGACCGCGTACAGCGGGCGGAAGTCGGAGCTCACGGTCGTGAACTGCGCGTACACGGCGCTCGCGAACATCATCAGGAGCAGGACCGGGATGGCGCGGAAGAACTCCACGACCGTGCCGACGGGCACCCGCACCCAGCGGTGGTCGGAGAGCCGGCCGATGCCGAGGAGGGCGCCGAGCGGCAGCGCGATCAGGATGGAGAGCGCGGCGGCCTTGAGGGTCTCGACCAGACCGGGCAGCAGGTACGTCGTCCAGACCCGGGAGTCGGTGACGAACGGGCTCCACTTGTCGGCTTCCAGCTGGCCCTTGTCGGCGAGCGCGGAGAACACCCACCAGGCCAGCACCGCGAGGACCGCGAGGAAGCCGACCGTGTAGAGGACGTTGCGCCGCTTGGCGCGCGGGCCGGGGTTGTCGTACAGGACGGAGCTCATCGCTTCACCGCCAGTCGCTTGGCCGCCCAGCCGAGGATCAGGCCGGTGGGGAGGGTCAGGACGATGAAGCCGAAGGCGAAGACCGCGAAGACCGCGAAGAGCGAGTCCGCCTCGTTCTCGATCATCTCCTTCATCAGGAACGCCGCCTCGGCGGCGCTGATGGCCGCCGCCACGGTGGTGTTCTTGGTGAGGGCGATCAGGACGTTGGCGAGCGGGGTCACCGCGGCGCGGAAGGCCTGCGGGAGCACCACCAGGGTGAGGACCTGGAAGAAGCTCAGACCGAGCGCGCGGGCGGCCTCGGCCTGGCCCGACGGCACCGTGTTGATGCCGGAGCGCAGCGCCTCGCAGACGAACGTGCCGGTGTACGCGACCAGTCCGAGGATCGCGAGGCGGAAGCCGATCGTCTCGGAGTCGTCGGCGCCGAGCGTGATCCCGAGGGTCTGGTCGAGGCCCAGCGAGCAGGCCACGATGACCACGGTCAGCGGGGTGTTCCGGACGAGGTTGACGTACGCGGTGCCGAAGGACCGCATGAGCGGGACCGGGCTGACCCGCATGGCGACCAGGGCGGTGCCCCAGACCAGCGAGCCGATCGCCGAGTAGAAGGCGAGTTGCGCCGTCACCCAGAAGGCGCCGAGCAGGTCGTACTGCCCGGAATCAAGAAAGTCGAACACGATGCCCCGCGCTCTCCCCTGGTGGTCGGTCGGTGTGGAGGCCGCCGTGTGGACGACGGCCGGTGCCGGAGTGACGGCCGTCCCCGTACGGGACGGCCGTCACCGCGGAGGCGGGGTGGATCAGCCCTCGACCTTCGGCGCGGGCTCGTACTTGTAGCCGGAGGGGCCGAAGTGCGTCTCGACGAGCTTCTTCCAGGTGCCGTCGGTGACCATCTTCTCCAGCGCCTTGTTGATCTTTCCGCGCAGCTCGTCGTCGCCCTTCTTGACGCCGATGCCGTACTTCTCGTCACTCATCCGCAGACCGACGAGCTTGAACTTGCCCTGGTGCTCCTTCTGCGAGGCGTAGCCCGCGAGGATGGAGTCGTCGGTGGTGAGGGCGTCGACGGCCTTGTTCTCCAGGCCGGTCAGGCACTCGGAGTAGCCGCCGAGCTGGCGCAGGTCGGCCTTGGGGGCGAGCTTGTCGCGGACGTTCTGCGCGGAGGTCGAGCCGGTGACCGAGCAGAGCTTCTTGGCGTTGAGGTCCTCGACCTTGGTGATCGAGCTGTCGTCGGAGCGCACGAGCAGGTCCTGGTGGGCCAGGAAGTACGGACCGGCGAAGTCGACCTCCTTCTTGCGCTTGTCGTTGATCGAGTAGCTGGCGACGATGAACTTCACGTCGCCGTTCTTGATCAGGTTCTCGCGCTCGGCGCTCGGCGCCTGCTTGAAGTTGATCTTGTCCTCGGCGTAGCCGAGCTCCTTGGCCACGTAACGGGCCACGTCGACGTCGAAGCCGGCGTACGTGCCGTCCGGGGTCTTCAGGCCCAGGCCGGGCTGGTCGAACTTGATGCCGACGGTGATCTTGTCGCCGTTGCTCCCGGAGTCGGACCCGCCACCACAGGCCGTCGCGGTCAGTGCGAGCAGGACGACGGCCGCGGCGGCGGCGGAGGTGTTGCGAAGCTTCATCGAGGAAAGTCCCTTGGCTAGGCGTGAGTTGGGAAGAATAGGTCCGAACTCGCTCAGTGGTGAAGGATCTTGGAGAGGAAGTCCTTGGCGCGGTCGCTGCGCGGGTTGCTGAAGAACTCCTCGGGCGAGGCCTGTTCGACGATCTTCCCGTCCGCCATGAAGACGACCCGGTTGGCGGCGGAGCGTGCGAAGCCCATCTCGTGGGTGACGACCACCATCGTCATGCCGTCCCGGGCCAGCTGCTGCATGACCTCCAGGACCTCGTTGATCATCTCGGGGTCGAGGGCCGAGGTCGGCTCGTCGAAGAGCATGACCTTCGGGTCCATCGCGAGCGCGCGGGCGATCGCCACGCGCTGCTGCTGACCACCGGAGAGCTGAGCCGGGTACTTGTCCGCCTGCGTGCCCACGCCCACCCGGTCGAGCAGCGCGCGCGCCTTCTCCTCGGCGGCCTTCTTCTCCGTCCTGCGGACCTTGATCTGCCCCAGCATCACGTTCTCGAGCACCGTCTTGTGCGAGAACAGGTTGAACGACTGGAAGACCATGCCGACGTCGGACCGCAGCCGGGCGAGCTCCTTGCCCTCCTGCGGCAGCGGCTTGCCGTCGATGGTGATGGTGCCGGAGTCGATGCTCTCCAGCCGGTTGATCGTGCGGCACAGCGTCGACTTGCCGGACCCCGAGGGCCCGATGACGACCACGACCTCGCCGCGGGTGATCGTCAGATCGATGTCCTGGAGGACATGCAGTGCGCCGAAGTGCTTGTTCACGTCGGACAGTACGACCAGGTCGTCCGCGGCACGCGGGGTGTCCTGCGAACCCTTGGACAGGGCGTCCTTCGGTTCCTTGGACACTGACTCTCCGCTCATCGGCCTCTTGCTCCGTCCTCCTCGGTTGGGGAGGACACTAGAGACCCGATGTGACGAGCGTCATCACATCTGAGCGGAAATTGAGGATAACGATCCGGCCGCAACCGGACACACTGCGTGAAGGCGACACCGGGTGCCGTACCAGGTGCATCACGGAAACGCCCGCGCGACGGGAGGACACTTGACTGTGACGCCGTCGTCCGGTGTTCATGCTCTGGTGCCACCTGGTACACAGAGACCCGGCACGGGCGCCCGGCGCCCGGCGCGAGCGCCGCGAACAGCGCGAACGACACGGAAGATCACGGAGGAGGTACGCATGCGACTGCTGCTCGTGGAGGACGACGACCACGTCGCCGCCGCCCTCTCCGCGATCCTCGCGAAGCACGGCTTCGCCGTCACCCACGCCCGCAACGGCGAGGAGGCGCTCCAGGCCGTTCTGCCCACCGCGCACGGCGAGCGCCCCTCCTACGGGGTGATCCTGCTCGACCTCGGCCTGCCCGACCAGGACGGCTACCAGGTCTGCGGCCGCATCCGGAAGCTCACCACCACCCCGGTGATCATGGTGACCGCGCGCGGCGACGTGCGCTCCCGCATCCACGGCCTCAACCTCGGCGCCGACGACTACGTCGTCAAGCCCTACGACCCCGGCGAGCTCCTCGCCCGCATCCACGCCGTCAGCCGGCGCAGCACCGGCCCCGAGGAGACCGGCGGGACCGCCGGAACCGCCGACGGGACCCGGCTGCGGCTCGGCTCCGTCACCATCGAGCTGCCCACCCGCCGGGTCAGCGTCGAGGGCGAGAGCGTCCAGCTCACCCGCAAGGAGTTCGACCTCCTCGCCCTCCTCGCCCAGCGGCCCGGCGTCGTCTTCCGCCGCGAGCAGATCATCAGCGAGGTCTGGCACACCAGTTGGGAGGGGACCGGCCGCACCCTGGAGGTGCACGTGGCCTCCCTGCGCTCCAAGCTGCGGATGCCCGCCCTGATCGAGACCGTGCGGGGCGTCGGCTACCGCCTGGTCGCCCCCGCCGCGTAACCGTCCGGCGGTCCCTCCGTGCGCACCCGACTCCTTCCGCTGCTCATCGTCCTCATGGCCGGCGTGCTGCTCGCCCTCGGCTTCCCGCTCGCCGCCAGCCTCGCCGCCTCCGAACAGCAGCGAGTCGTCGTCGACCGGCTCGACGACGCCGCGCGCTTCGCGGCCCTCGCCCAGTTCGTCGACGAGCGCCGCTTCGGCACCGACGAGCGGAGCGCCACGCTCGGCGGCGAACTCGCCAGCTACCACGACGTGTACGACATCCGGGCCGGGATCTTCTACCGCGACAACCGCGCCATGGCCGCCGCCCCCGAGGAGTGGGTCGTCCCGTACGACGGGGAGGGCAGGCGCGCCTTCGGCGAGGCGCTGCTCGGGCGCCGCAGCCACGACCCGCCCCAGGTGTGGCCCTGGCAGCCCCACGCGCGGCTCACCGTCGCCTCCCCGGTCGTCCGGGACGGCGACGTCGTCGCCGTCGTCGTCACCGACTCGCCCACCGGCCAGCTCCGCTCCCGCATCCTGCGCGGCTGGCTGCTGATCTTCGCGGGCGAGGCCGCCGCGATGCTGCTCGCCGTCGGCGCGGCCTTCCGGCTCACCGGCTGGGTGCTGCGGCCGGTCCGCATCCTCGACGCCGTCACCCACGACATCGCCACCGGCCGGATGAACTCCCGGGTCGCCGCCACCGGGGGCCCGCCCGAGCTGCGGCGCCTCGCGCGCTCCTTCAACGAGATGGCCGACAACGTCGAGGAGGCGCTCGAACAGCAGCGGGCCTTCGTCGCCGACGCCTCCCATCAGCTCCGCAACCCGCTCGCCGCGCTGCTCCTGCGGATCGAGCTGCTCGCCCTGGAGCTGCCCGAGGGGAACGAGGAGATCGCCTCCGTACGGACCGAGGGCAAGCGCCTCGCCCAGGTCCTCGACGACCTCCTCGACCTGGCGCTCGCCGAGCACGCGGCGGCCGAGCTCAGGCTCACCGACGTCGGCGCGCTCACCGCCGAGCGGGTCGCCTCCTGGCGGCCGGTCGCCGAGGACAAGGGCGTCGCCCTGGCGGGGGAGTGCGGGGCGGTCACGGCCTGGGCGGACCCGGTGGCCCTCTCCAGCGCCCTCGACGCGGTGATCGACAACGCGCTGAAGTTCACCCCGGCCGGTGAGGAGGTCACGGTCACGGTCGTCCCGGACCGGACGGCCGTCGCCGTCGTCGTCGCCGACCACGGTCCCGGCCTCACGGACGAGGAGCTGGGCCGGATCGGGGACCGCTTCTGGCGCTCCGGCCGCCACCAGAACGTCAAGGGCTCGGGCCTCGGCCTCTCCATCGCCCGCGTCCTGCTGACGGCGGGCGGCGGCGGGGTCGCCTTCACCCCGAACGAACCGCACGGCCTGCGGGTCACCGTCACCGTCCCCCGACACGCGCCCGCGGAGGCGCAGGATCAGGGCTTCACCGAGCGGTAGTAGCGGCGGGCGCCCTCGTGGAGCTCCAGGGGGTCCGTGTAGACGGCGGTGCGCAGGTCCACCAGCTGGGCCGGGTGGACCTGGCGGCCGATCCCGTCCCTGCTCCTGATCACCGTACGGGTGAAGCCCTCCACCAGGTCCGCGTCGGCCTCCTCCGTGGTGACCAGGAGGTTCGCCACGGCCAGCGTGTCGACCCGCTGCCCGTCCTGCGCCTTCGCGTACGCCTCGGCCGGGATCACCGCCGAACGGTAGTGGCGGGTCGACTCGCCGACGTCGTGCAGCTGGTCGACCAGCTGCGGGTCCAGCGGGATCAGCCGGATCGCGGCGCGGTCGGACAGCTTCTGCACCGCGTCGGTGGGCAGCCCGCCCGACCAGAAGAAGGCGTCCAGCTCGCCGCGCTCCAGGAGCCCCGGCATCGTGTCGATGCCCGCCGAGACCGCCTTCACGTCCCGTACGGGGGCCAGGCCCGCCGCCGCGAGGACCCGGTCCGCGATCAGCCGTACGCCCGACCCGTTCTGGCCCACGCCGACCCGCAGGCCCTTCAGGTCCTCCACCCTCTGCAACGACGACCCCTTGCGGACCACGAGCTGCACGTAGTCGTCGTACAACCGGGCGCAACCGCGCAGCCGCTCGAAACCGGGCCGGCGCTCGCGCTGGTACTGGGCCACCGCGTCGGCCGTGGCGATGGTGAAGTCCGCCTCGCCCGACGCCACCCGGGCCAGGTTCTGCTGGGAGCCCTCGCTGTCCGTGAGCCGTATCGACACCTCGGGCAGGTCCTGGGCCAGGGCGTGCTTGAGGAGGTTCCCGTACCGCTGGTACACGCCGGTGGGGACGCCCGTGCTGAAGGTGACCGAGCCGCTGGGGACGGGGGAGCCGAAGGGGACCAGCCACCACACCAGCATCCCGCACACCGCGAGCAGCGCGGTCGCGGCCACCAGGGCACGGCGGCGGGCGGCGCGGGAGAGGGAGGCGAACATGGGGTCGATCCTGCCAGCCCACCGGCGCTCCTGGCCAGGGACGGCCGGGGGTGGACGGAAGGCGGCCGGGGACGGCCCGGGACGGCCGGGGCCGCCCCGCGCCCCCGGACCGGAGTGCGCTCCGCCGAAGTGGTGAGCGCTCCCGGCGGCGCGGGCCGCGCCGTGTGTCCTGCCGGGGCGGTGGTGCCCCGGCGGTTAGCGTCGGAAGGCGTTCGGTGATCTTGAGGACAGTCCCCTGTCCGCCCCTGGCGTCCCCCTCCGAACGCACCGCTCCCGTCCGTCCCCGTCCCGCCTCACCCCGCCTCGGCGGTGAGGCGGCTTACCGCCCCGGTCCGGACCGGGACGGACGCGCCGGCGAACGGGTCC
This sequence comes from Streptomyces sp. NPDC086147, assembly GCF_040702165.1. NCBI lineage: Bacteria > Bacillati > Actinomycetota > Actinomycetes > Kitasatosporales > Streptomycetaceae > Streptomyces > Streptomyces sp. NPDC086147. Next base: position 47,495 of record NZ_JBFBJO010000015.1, read on the forward strand.
CGGCCCGGGGACACGGGGCTTCGGGATCCCGAACCCTCTTCCGCGCTGTGGATCGCGGGCGGGACGGCCGGTCGATAGCGTCCGAGAACCCTCTCGTACGGGGGCCGTGGCGTTCCGAGGGCCCTCTCCGTACGAGGACCGTTCCGTACGGCCGTCGGGGCGCCCGCGCGGTCGCGGCCGGGCCCCGGGAAAGGACCGCCCCGTGAAGTTCGGCGTCAACCTGCCCAACTACGGGCCCGAAGCCACCCCCGACGCCCTCGCCGGCTGGGCGCTGCGGGTGGAGGCGATGGGGTACCACTACGTCATGGTCTCCGACCACGTGGCGCTCACCCCGGACGTGCGGCACCTCTTCCCCGCCCCGTTCTACGACCCCTTCGCGACCCTCGCCTGGCTCGCCGGCGTCACCGGGACCGTGGGCCTCGGTACCACGGTCGCGATCCTCCCGTACCGGCACCCCGTGCACACGGCCCGGATCGCCGCCAACATCGACCGGTTCAGCGGCGGGCGCCTCGTCTTCGGCGCGGCGGCCGGCTGGGCCGCCGGGGAGTTCGCCGCCCTCGGCGTCCCGTACCGCGAGCGCGGCGCGATCAGCGACGAGTACCTCGCCGCCATCAAGGCCTGCTGGCGCGACGAGGTCGCCTCCTTCGAGGGCGTCCACGTCTCCTTCCGCGAGGTGCGCACCGGGCCGCTGCCGGTGCAGCGCCCCGGACCGCCCGTCTGGGTCGGCGGCCACAGCCGCGGCGCGCTGCGCCGGGCCGTCCGCCTCGGGGACGCCTGGCACCCCACCTCCGTCTCCGGCGACTGGCTCCTCGGCACGGGGCTGCCCGCGCTCCGCCGGACCGCGGAGGAGCACGAGCTGCCGGTGCCCGGCGTCTGCCCCCGCATCAAGCTCCGGGTCACCCCGAGACCGCTGGGACCCGGACGGCTGCTCGGCGAGGGCACCCCGGCCCAGATCGCCGACGACCTCGGACTGCTCCAGGACCTCGGCGCGCGGGCCGTCGTCCTCGATCCCACCTACCCGGGCGACCGGCGGGAGGCGGGGCGCACGGCGCGGGACCTCGACGTCCTGGAGACCCTGGCGAAGGAGGTCGTCGACGTGGACGCGGGGTCGGTGCGGTGACCGGCCGGACGTGACGCGGGGCCGTGTGCGGGCGGCGGCTCCGTACTCCCGTAACTCCCTTACCTCCGTACTCCCGTAACTCCGTGCTCCCGTAACTCCGTGCTCCCGTACTCCCGTAACTCCGTGCTCCCGTGCTCCCGGCAACTCCCGTACCGGCGACGACTTCGTACGATGGGCGAGGGGCGGTCGGCCGCCGGGGCGCCCCCTTGGAGACGGGAGGGGGAGCGGGACGTGGTCGATCCGGACCTGCGGAAGCTCCGCGTGCTGAGGGAGCTCAGCGAGCGCGGCACCGTCAGCGCGGCCGCCCGGGCGCTCCACCTCACCCCGCAGGCCGTCTCGCAGCAGATCAGCTCCCTGGGACGGGAGTTGGGCGTCCCGCTCACCGAACCCTCCGGGCGCCGGCTGCGGCTCACGGGGGCGGCGCGGATCGTGCTCCGGCACGCCGACGCCGTCTTCACCCAGATCGAGCGGATGCGCGCGGACCTCGCCGCGCACCGGAGCGGCGAGCACGGCGAGGTGGCCGTGGCGGGCTTCTCCACCACCCTCTCGGCGCTCGTCCTGCCCGCCGTGGCCCGGCTGCGGGAGACCCGGCCGCTGCTGCGCACCTCGCTGGCCGAGGTCGATCCACCGGAGAGCTTCTCCCTGCTGCACCGCGGCGAGACCGACGTCGTCATCTCCGCCGACACCGCCGGGAACCCGGGCCCGGCGGGCGACGACGGCCTCCCCGACGGGCGCTTCCACCGGATCCCGCTCTGCGAGGACCCCTTCGACATCGCCCTCCCCGAGGGCCACCGGCTCCTCGGAAGCCCCCGGCTGCTCCTCGCCGACCTCGCCGAGGAGACCTGGATCTTCGCCACCACCGGCATGTGCCACGACATCGGCGTGGCCGCGTGCACGGCCGCCGGGTTCACCCCGCGGGCCTCCCACGCCATCGGCGACTGGGACGCCACGCTCGCGGCGGTGCGGCTCGGCCTCGGGGTCGCGCTCGTCCCGCGCCTGGCCGGGCCGCCCCCGCGACCCGAGGTGACGATCCGCGCGTTCAGCGAGCGGGCCCCTTCCCGGACGGTCTTCGCGGCCGTACGGGAGGGCAGCCAGACCTCCCCGGAGATCGCGGCCGTCCTGGACGCGCTGCGCACCGTCGCCAGGGCGGCCGTGACGGCCTGACCGGCCGTCGGGCCGGCGATCCGCCGTCCCTGCCGTCGGTCAGGCCCCCGCCCCGGCGACCTGGCGGCCCCGTCGTCCGTCCTGCCCCCGCCCCGGCGGCCCTGCTGTCCGTTCCGGCCTCCGCCCCCCGACGCGCGACCCTCCACGGCTCGTGGAAGGTACCGTCCAGCAGACGTTGCTGGATCCCGCCCGGACGCCGGTGCGAGGCTCGTCGCCGTACCGCGGACCGTTCCGCGCGTCGCCCTCTTCTTCCTCTTTTTTGCTTGTCCCCTGGCGAGCCCTTCCGGAGAGCGGGAACACCCATGTCCCAAGCCACCTGCGCGCGACTGGCCGCGCTGAGCCTCGTCTGGGGCTCCGTCTTCCTGTGGATCAAGATCGCCGGGTACGGCTTCTCGCCCGTGCAGATGGTCCTGGCCCGGCTCGCGCTCGGCGCCGCCGTCCTCCTCGCCATCGGATACGCGAGGGGCCTGCGGCTGCCGAAGGAGAAGGCCGTCTGGGGCCATCTGACCGTGGCCGCGCTCCTCGGCAACGCGATCCCCTGGACCCTGTACGCGGAGGGGGAGGTCGAGGGCTCCAGCAGCGTCGCCGCCGTCGTCAACGGCAGCGCGCCGATCTGGACCCTGGCCACCGCGCTGCTGCTCGGCCGGGAGAAGCGGATCTCCGGCTTCGAGGCGGGCGGCGTCCTGCTCGGTCTCGGCGGCACCGCGCTCATCGCCTCCCCGTGGAACTCCGCCTCGGCCGGCAGCGGCTGGAGCGTCCTCTGCTTCGTCCTCGGCTCGATCAGCTTCGGCGCCGGCTTCGGGTACACGGGCAGGTTCCTGGTGGGGAGGGGCGTTCCGCCCCTGACGCTCGCGGGCGGCCAACTCGGCGCGGCCACCGTGCTGCTCCTGGCCGCCTTCCCGTTCCTGGGCCTCCAGGACGTCACCTGGCGCACCGACTCGGTGGTCTCGGTCCTCGTCCTCGGCGTGGTCTGCACCGGCTTCGCCGCGCTGCTCAACTTCGAGCTGATCGTCAAGGACGGCGCCACGGTCGCCTCCACCGTCACCTACCTGATGACCGCCGTGGCCGTGGTGCTCGGCGCCGTGGTGCTGCGCGAACCGCTCGGCCCGACCGTGTGGCTGGGCGCGGCGGCGGTGCTCGCGGCCACCGTCCTGCTCCGGCGCGAGCCGCGTCCGGCGGCGGAGGGGAAGGCGTCCGAGCCGGCCGCACGGCCGGCTCCGGAAGTCCGCACGCAGACCACCGGATCCGTCGGACCCACCGATTGATCCCCGACTCCGGAACCAGGGAGACGCGCATGCCCTTCGTGGTCGACATCGCCTTCCGCGGCGCCGAGGCGGACCGGCGGGATCTCGAAGGAGCCCACCGGGCCTACTGGGGAAGGATGGCCGCGTGCGGCGTCCTGCTCGGCGGCGGCCCCTGGCGGGACGGCACCGGGGAGCTCCTGGTCTGCGCGGTCCGCGATCGTCTCGCGCTCCTCCGGGTGCTCCGCGCCGACCCGTACGCACGGGCACGGGTCGTAGGGGAACCGAGGATCCGGGAATGGGACGCGGTGACGGGCCGCGCGGTCCTCGCCGGACCGGAGCGTTCCACCGGCGGTCCCGGAACCCGCGAGGGCACCTCGCCTCCCGCGCCCCCGCCCGCCCGTACGGAACTGACCGCCCACGAGCGGCGCATCGCCGCGATGGTGCTCGAAGGCCTGACCAACAGGCAGATCGCCGGGACCCTCACGGTGTCGACCCGGGCCGTGGAGCTGCACATCACCCGTATCTACCGCAAACTGGGCATCCGTCGGCGTGTGCAACTGGCCGCCGCCGTCGACCGGTCGACGGGCGCGCCGAGACGGCCCCTCGCGCCCCCGGTCCACGACTCCAGATAGCGGAGCACCGCCAGGATCCGCCGGCTGCAGCCGTTCGCGCGATCCAGCTCCGGCTTGTCGAAGACGGAGTTGAGGTGCTTCTCCACCGAACTCGGCGCGAGGTGCGGCTTCTGCCCGACCGCCGTGTTCGTGTGGCCCTGCGCGAGCGCCCCCGGGACCGCCCGCTCCCGGGGCGTGAGCCACGCCGGCGGATCCCCGCGCGTGGTCCGCACGACCAGCCGCCGTACGACCTCCGGATCGATCACCGCGCCGCCGGCGTGGACCCGGTCGAGGGCGTCGAGGAACTCCTCGACCTGGGCCACCCGGTCCTTCAGGAGGTGGCCGACCCGCTCGGCGCCCGTCGCCGGGAACTCGGCCGTGCAGGCGCGCTCGACGTACTGGGAGAGGGCGACCTCGCTGCGCAGCGGCGGGAAGAGGTTCTCCAGGGCGATGGCGAGCCCGGCCCCCGGACCGCCCGTCGTGTCGACGAGCCCGGCGGCCCAGCCGGCGAAACCGCACGCGGGCTCCCCGTCGAGGGCGAGGGAAGGGGGGAGTGGGCAGGGAAGGCGATCGGCACGGCAGGAACTCCCAGGAGGTGGTCGGGATCCCGGGGCTCCTCGCCCCGGCACCCCTTCACGCCAGGAATCCGGCCTCCACGCCGGTACGGGGCTTCCCGCCCGACCACCCCGCGGAAAACCGCGGGGTGCGGGGCTTCCCGCCCGACCAACCCGCGGAAAACCACGGGGTACGGGGATTGCCGGACCCCGGCAGGGCGGTGCGCCGTTCGGCGCGTACCGCACGCGTGTGGGTGGCGGCCCCGCCCCGTCCCCTTCCGGCTCAGGCCGTGAAGGCGGCGGCGATCACGTGGCTGTCCTCGTGCATGTGGTAGCCGGTGATCCGCCCGTCGACGACGGTGAAGTGCAGCGCGAACGGGTTGGTGAACGTCTTTCCGGTGGAGACGACCCCGAAGCGGCTGCGCCCGGTGACGACCGCGTGGACGCCGTCGACGACGGTGGCGGTGACCGTGAACTCCTCGGCCGGGGTGAGGACGGTGCCCAGGACGGTGAAGAACCCGGCGATCTCGTCGCGACTGGAACGGGTGCCGGTCCAGGGGACGTCGGGGGAGCCGGGGACGTCGAAGTCGACGGTGTCCGCGAACAGTTCGAGCAGGCCGGGCAGGTCCCCGGCGCCGAAGCGCTCGAAGAAGGCGTCGACGGTGCCGAGGGTCTCGGGGGTGCGGGGCATGGTGGCGGATCCCTTGCTTCGTGACGGGCGTCGGGGCGTGCGGAACGGAGCCGTGCGGAGGGGAGGCCGGTAGGTCCAACCATCCGGTTGGAGTCTGGCACGCGCCCGGTCCGAAGTCCAACCATCCGGTTGGACCCGGTTAGGGTGAGGCATGGCCTGGGACACAGCACGCACCAAACGCCTCCTGCTGGACGCCGCCGTGGAGGAGTTCGCCGCATTCGGCCCCGAGGGCGCCCGGGTGGCCCGGGTGGCGACCCGGGCGGGCGTCAACAAGGAGCGGATCTACCAGTACTTCGGCAGCAAGGAGAAGCTGTTCGCGGCGGTCCTGGAGTCCGAGCTGGGCAAGATCGCGGCCGCCGTGCCGCTGACCGCCGAGCACGCCGCCGACCTGGGCGCGTACGCGGGCCGGGTCTTCGACTACCACCGCGCCCATCCGCACTTCGTGCGCCTGCTGGCCTGGGAGGGACTCCAGGGCGCGGACCGCGTGGCGGCCGAGGACGAGCGCGCGGGGCACTACGACGAGAAGATCGCCGCCGTCGCCCGCGCCCAGCGTGACGGCACCCTCGCCGACGAGGTCGCCGCCGGGCGGCTCATCCACGCGGTCATCGCCCTGACCGCCTCCTGGTTCATGCTGCCGCAGCTCAGCCGCATGCTCGTGCCCGACCTCGTCGAGGCGGGCCCCGACGCCCAGCGCGAGGCCCTCGTCGCCCTGGTCCGCCGCCTGACCGCCTGACCGTCCGACCGTCCGGCGGGGGACGCGGGCGGTCCGGCCGCCGGGACGGCGGCCGCCCCGGACCGCCTACCCTTGACGCATGACGAGCAGCAGCGACCGGAGCACCGCAGTGAGCGTTGACGGCACCAAGACCTATGAGATCCGCACCTACGGGTGCCAGATGAACGTCCACGACTCCGAGCGGCTCTCCGGTCTGCTGGAGGAGGCGGGTTACGTACGGGCCCCCAAGGGCGCCGACGGCGACGCCGACGTCGTCGTCTTCAACACGTGCGCGGTCCGCGAGAACGCCGACAACAAGCTGTACGGCAACCTCGGCCGGCTCGCCCCGATGAAGACCACCCGCCCGGGCATGCAGATCGCCGTCGGCGGCTGTCTCGCCCAGAAGGACCGCGACACCATCGTCAAGAAGGCCCCGTGGGTCGACGTGGTCTTCGGCACGCACAACATCGGCAAGCTGCCGGTCCTCCTGGAGCGCGCCCGCGTCCAGGAGGAGGCGCAGATCGAGATCGCCGAGTCCCTGGAGGCCTTCCCCTCCACGCTGCCGACCCGCCGCGAGTCCGCGTACGCCGCCTGGGTCTCGATCTCCGTCGGCTGCAACAACACCTGCACCTTCTGCATCGTCCCGGCCCTGCGCGGCAAGGAGGAGGACCGCCGCCCCGGCGACATCCTCGCCGAGATCGAGGCGCTGGTCGCCGAGGGCGTCTCCGAGATCACCCTGCTCGGCCAGAACGTCAACGCGTACGGCTCCGACCTCGGCGACCGCGAGGCCTTCTCCAAGCTGCTGCGCGCCTGCGGGCAGATCGAGGGCCTGGAGCGGGTCCGCTTCACCTCCCCGCACCCCCGCGACTTCACCGACGACGTGATCGCGGCGATGGCCGAGACCCCCAACGTCATGCCGCAGCTCCACATGCCGCTCCAGTCCGGCTCGGACACGGTCCTCCGGGCGATGCGCCGCTCGTACCGCCAGGAGCGCTTCCTCGGCATCATCGAGAAGGTCCGCGCGGCCATCCCGCACGCGGCCATCTCCACCGACATCATCGTGGGCTTCCCCGGCGAGACCGAGGAGGACTTCCAGCAGACGATGCACACCGTCCGCGAGGCCCGCTTCGCGAACGCCTTCACCTTCCAGTACTCCAAGCGCCCCGGGACCCCGGCGGCCGAGATGGAGGGGCAGATCCCCAAGGAGGTCGTGCAGGACCGCTACATGCGGCTCGTCGCGCTCCAGGAGGAGATCTCCTGGGAGGAGAACAAGAAGCAGGTCGGCCGCGTCCTGGAGGTCATGGTCGCCGAGGGCGAGGGCCGCAAGGACGGCGCCACCGACCGCCTCTCGGGCCGTGCCCCCGACAACCGGCTCGTCCACTTCACCAAGCCGGACGGGGACGTGCGCCCCGGCGACGTCGTGACCGTCGAGATCACCTACGCCGCCCCGCACCACCTCCTCGCCGAGGGCCCGGTCGCGTCGGTGCGCCGCACCCGCGCGGGCGACGCCTGGGAGAAGCGCACCGCCGAGAAGCCGAAGGGCGTCCTGCTCGGCCTCCCCAAGATCGGCGTCCCGGCCCCCCTCCCGGCGGCCGACGTCCCGGCGTGCGGGGCGAGCCACTGATCTGAGGTGCGGTGATTCCGGGGCCCGGGTCTGCCGGGTCCTGGGGCCACCGGGCCCCGGGGCTGTGCCGGTCGGGGGTTCCCCGGACCCCGGCCGCACCGGGAGCCGTCCCCGGACGGCACCAGGAGCACAGACAGCATCGGGAGCCTTCCCCGGGCGGCAGCAGGAGCCGTCCCCGGACGGCGCAGGTCCGGCGCAGTAAGGTGCGGATCATGCTTGTCGCCGCAGCCGTCTGCCCCTGCCCGCCGCTCCTCGTGCCCGAGGTCGCGACCGGCGCCGCCCCCGAGCTGGACGCCGTGCGGGCCGCCTGCGCGGACGCCGTCGGGCTGCTCGCCGCCGCCCGCCCGGACCGGCTGTACGTGGTCGGGCCCGCGGCCGACGGCGCCGACGGAGTCTTCCCGGCCGGTGCCACGGGCTCCTTCGCCGGATTCGGCGTCGACCTCTCCGTACGCCTCGGCGACGGCCCGCCCGGCGAACGGCCCCTCCCCGTCTCCCTCGCCGTCGGGGCCTGGCTCCTCGACCGGGCCCGCTGGGCCGGCGCGCCCGTCGAAGGGCGGGCAGTGGGGGAGCGGACCCCGGCCGAAACCTGTGCCGGGACCGGTCGCGAGCTCGCCGCCTCCGCCGACCGCGTCGCCCTCCTCGTGATGGGCGACGGCAGCGCCTGCCGGACCGTGAAGGCCCCCGGCTACCTCGACGAGCGGGCCGCCGGCTTCGACGCGGAGGCCGTCCGCGCACTCGCCGGGGCCGACGTGCCCACGCTGCTCGCCCTCGACGCGCGGCTCGCGCACGAGCTGAAGGTCTCCGGCCGCGCTCCCTGGCAGGTCCTCGCGGGCGCCGCCGAGGGCGCCGGGCTCGACGGCCGACTGCTCCACGAGGACGACCCCTACGGGGTGGAGTACGTCGTCGCGGCCTGGTCCTGAACGACCCCGGAAGCACCCTCGGAGGCATCCGGGGACATCCCGGAAACACCCCGGACGCGACGACGACGGCGGATGGCCGCAGAGCTGCACAGCTCTGCGGCCGTCCGCCGTCTCGCCGGAGAACCGGCGGGGGGGGGAGAGACCGTCAGGCGGCCGGCGGCGGCGTCACGCCACCGCCGCTGCCCGGCGTGCCACCGGTGCCCGGAGTGCCGCCGGTCCCGGGCGTGCCACTGGCGCCCGGCGTCCCGTCGTTCCCCGGAGCGCCGCCGTCCTTGTGGCCCATCCGGTCGATCGCTTCCTTCGCCTTGCCCGTACCGGAGTGGATCTTGTCGCTGTACTTGCCCTTGGTCCTCTCGTCGACCACCTTCGCGGCCTTGTCCAGGCCCTGGTCGATCTTGTCCCCGTGCTGGTGCGCCAGATCGGCGACCTTCTCCTTGGCCGGGGCGAGCTTGGCCTTCAGCGAATCCATGAGACCCATGGGGGCACCTTCCCTCCGCGGGCCTCGCGGGCCCGTCCTTCGTGTCCTGCCCCCAGCACCCGGGGGCCTGCCTGCGCGCCTTCGGCCGCCTCGGCGCCCTCCGTACGGTCCGCCTTCCCGTTCTTCCCCGAAGAACTCACGCTTCTCCGGAGAGCACGCGACCGCGTCCGTCTTCCTGCGCCGCCCGACAGGCCCTGGGCGGGAACCTATGGCAAAAACTTGCCAAAACACCCATATCCACTCCTCACCCTACTCGGAGGGGGCTCGTCACGCGGCTCGTTCGGGGCGGTGCCGGAGGTTTGCGAAACTGGTGCGGTGAGAAGCGCAGCTCCCGCCCCGCGGGTCATCGCCGTCGTCGGCCCCACGGCGGCCGGAAAGTCCGATCTGGGTGTGTTCCTGGCCCAGCACCTCGGCGGCGAGGTCGTCAACGCCGACTCGATGCAGCTCTACCGGGGGATGGACATCGGGACCGCCAAACTGACGCCCGAGGAGCGCGGCGACGTCCCGCACCACCTCCTCGACATCTGGGACGTCACCGAGGCCGCCAGCGTCGCCGAGTACCAGCGCCTCGCCCGCGCCGAGATCGACCGGCTGCTCGCCGCCGGCCGCACCCCGGTCCTCGTCGGCGGCTCCGGCCTCTACGTACGGGGGGCCGTCGACGCCCTGGAGTTCCCCGGCACCGACCCCGCCGTCCGGGCCCGTCTGGAGGCCGAGCTCGACGAGCGCGGCTCCGGCGTCCTGCACGCCCGGCTCGCCGAGTCCGACCCCGGGGCGGCCCGCGCGATCCTGCCCAGCAACGGGCGCCGCATCGTCCGGGCCCTTGAAGTGATCGAGATCACCGGCAAGCCCTTCACCGCCAACCTCCCCGGCCCCGACTCCGTCTACGACACCGTCCAGATCGGCGTCGACGTGGCCCGTCCCGAGCTCGACGAACGGATCGCCACGCGCGTGGACCGGATGTGGGAGGCCGGACTCGTCGACGAGGTGCGCGCCCTGGAGGCGCGGGGCCTGCGCGAGGGCCGCACCGCCGCCCGCGCCCTCGGCTACCAGCAGGTCCTCGCGGCGCTCGCGGGGGAGTGCACCGAGGACGAGGCGCGCGCCGAGACCGTGCGGGCCACCAAGCGGTTCGCCCGCCGCCAGGACTCCTGGTTCCGCCGCGACCCGCGCGTGCACTGGCTCAGCGGAGCCGCCGACCACCGGAGGGAACTCCCGCGAGAGGCGCTGTCGTTGCTCGAACGAGCGGTTACAGCCTGATCACGTGATGGCATCGGGACGCACTGCCCGTCATTCCTGCGGTCGGGAGCGTGCCATCATCGAGCATCGATCGACCAAGTGGAGTCCGAGTGGGGAGGGCGCGTGGCGATGGAGGCCGGCCCTCGCGACAGAGAACAGCGCGAAGCGGTCCTGGGCGACCCGACGGCGGTTCCGCCGGGTGACGCCCCCGGACGTCCCGGGCACCCGGCGGACGACGCTCCGGTCGGACCACCGGGGCTGACCCCGGACGGCCCCGACGACGCGGTCGGCACCGCCGTCGAGGTGGACGCCGACGAGGTCGAGGTCGAACTGCGCCCCCAGCGGCGACTGCGGATCTGGCAGCTCGCCCCGATCGTGGGCCTCGCCGCCGTCGGCTCCCTGATGTTCGCCTTCCCGCTCGCCTTCGGCTCCGGGGACGGCGGCGCCGTCGTCGCCATGCTCGGCCTGCTCATCAGCTCCTGCGCGGCGGGCTGGGGCGTGATGGCCGCCCGCAAGGTCGGCCACACCTGGCCCGGCCTCCCGGCGCGCGGCTCCGGCGAGCGCCCCGACTGGCGCGTCCTCGCCCTGTACGTGGCGACCATCGGGGCCCTGGTGACCCTCGCGGTCTGGCGCGTGGCCCGCCTCCGCTGAACCTGCGCGGGAGACCCGTACGCCCCGGCCCGACCCCGCTGCCCCCGCCCCGTACAGTTGATCTCGTGACCAGCACGCAGACCTCCCCGCTCCGTTTCCTCAAGGGCCACGGCACCGAGAACGACTTCGTGATCGTCCCCGACGCGGAGAACGCCCTCGACCTGCCCCCCGCCGCCGTCGCCCGGCTCTGCGACCGGCGGGCCGGCATCGGGGGCGACGGACTGCTGCACGTCGTGCGCAGCGCCGCCCACCCCGAGGCCCGGCACCTGGCCGACGAGGCCGAGTGGTTCATGGACTACCGCAACGCCGACGGCTCGGTCGCCGAGATGTGTGGCAACGGGGTCCGGGTCTTCGCCCGCTACCTGGAGCACGCCGGACACGTCACCGCCGGCGAGGTGGCCGTCGCCACCCGCGGCGGGATCAAGCGCGTCCACCTCGACAAGGACGGCTCCGTCACCGTGGCCATGGGCCGCGCGGTCCTTCCCGAGGCCGCCGCCACGATCACCGTCGACGGCCGCAGCTGGCCCTCCCGCAACGTCAACATGGGCAACCCCCACGCGGTCGCCTTCGTCGAGGACCTCGACCACGCCGGAACCCTGTTCACCGAGCCCGCCTACGAGCCCGCCTCGGTCTACCCGGACGGGGTCAACATCGAGTTCGTCGTCGACCGGGGCCCCCGCCACGTCGCCATGCGGGTCCACGAGCGTGGCGCCGCCGAGACCCGCTCCTGCGGCACGGGCGCGTGCGCCGTCGCCGTCGCCACCGCCCGCCGGGACGGCGCCGACCCCGCGGAGACCGGCACCCCCGTCACGTACACCGTCGACGTGCTCGGCGGGACCCTGGTCATCACCGAGCACCCCGACGGGCGGATCGACATGACCGGCCCGGCCGTCATCGTCGCCGAGGGCACCGTCGACCCCACCTGGCCGGCCGGCGGCCCCGCGAACGCCGCAGCCCCTCGAATCGAAACTGTCAACGACTGAATTATCGCTCGAATGGGTGATCCGATTCACGCTGAGCGAGAGCGTGACTGCGCCGCGTGGTGGGGTCGGTAGCATCAAGCACCGGCCCCCGGGCACGCCTGGCCCGCCCACCGCCGGTCTGTCGCCGGAGGTGCCCCATGAGCCCAGAGGCCACCAACCCCGTGAGCGCGGCGGACGACGCCGCCACCGACACGACCGTCCGCAGACGCGGACGCGCCCGTATCGACCTGCGCCGGCTCGGCCGTGCCGCCCTGCTCGGCGCCACCGCCGGACCGGCCCCCCGCGACCGGCTGCCCGACGCCATCGGCCACGTGGCCGAGGCGCACCGCGCCCACCACCCCGAGGCCGACCTGAGGGTGCTGCGCCGGGCGTACGTCCTCGCCGAGTCCTCGCACCGCGGCCAGTTCCGCAAGAGCGGCGAGCCGTACATCACCCACCCGCTCGCGGTCACCCTCATCCTGGCCGAACTCGGCGCCGAGACCACCACCCTGACCGCCTCCCTCCTCCACGACACCGTCGAGGACACCGAGGTGACGCTCGATCAGGTGCGCCACGAGTTCGGCGACGAGGTCGCCTACCTCGTCGACGGCGTCACCAAGGTCGAGAAGATCGACTACGGCGCCGCCGCCGAACCCGAGACCTTCCGCAAGATGCTCGTCGCCACCGGCAACGACGTCCGGGTCATGTCGATCAAGCTCGCCGACCGCCTCCACAACATGCGCACCCTCGGCGTCATGCGCCCCGAGAAACAGGCCCGGATCGCCAGGGTCACCCGGGACGTCCTCATCCCGCTCGCGGAACGCCTCGGCGTCCAGGCCCTCAAGACCGAGCTGGAGGACCTCGTCTTCGCCATCCTCCACCCCGAGGAGTACGAGACCACGCGCGCGCTCATCGCCGGCAACCCGCACGCCCCCGACGCGCTCGGCGCCGTCGCCGAACAGGTCGACGCCGTCCTGCGCGAGGCGGGCATCGGCGCCGAAGTCCTCGTCAGGCCGCGGCACTTCGTATCCGTCCACCGCGTCCGCCTCAAGCGCGGCGAGCTGCGCGGCTGCGACTTCGGCCGGCTCCTCGTGCTCGTCGCCGAGGACGCCGACTGCTACGCGGTCCTCGGCGAGCTGCACACCTGCTTCACCCCGGTGATCTCCGAGTTCAAGGACTTCATCGCGGTGCCCAAGTTCAACCTGTACCAGTCCCTGCACACCGCCGTCGCCGCCCCCGACGGAGCCGTGGCCGAGGTCCTCATCCGGACCCACCGGATGCACAAGGTCGCGGAGGCCGGGGTCGTCGCCCTCGGCAACCCCCACGTGGGACAGGAGCAGCCGGAGGGCGCGGCGCCCGAGGACGGCGAGCGCGTCGACCCCACCCACCCCGGCTGGCTCTCCCGCCTCCTCGACTGGCAGCAGTCCGCCCCCGACCCCGACACCTTCTGGACCTCCCTGCGCGCCGACCTCGCCGAGGACGACGAGATCACCGTCTTCCGTGCCGACGGCGGCGCTCCCGGCACGATCAGCCTGCCCGCCGGTGCCAGCTGCGTCGACGCCGCCTACGCCCAGCACGGCGAGGCCGCCCACTCCTGTCTCGGCGCCCGCGTCAACGGGCGCCTCGCACCCCTGAGCACCGTCCTGGGCGACGGGGACACCGTCCAGCTCCTGCTCGCCCAGGACCCCGTGTCCGGGCCGTCCCCCGAGTGGCTGGACCACGCCCGCACCCCCGCCGCCCGGATCGCCATCACCGAGTGGCTGCGGGCCCACCCGGAGAGCGCCGAGCCCCGGCTCCAGTCCCGCCCCGACGCCCAGCCCGGGACACGGTCCGACCCCCGCCCGGCCACCGCCCGCCGCTCCGGCGCCGAACTCCACGCCGACCTGGACGGCGAGCAGCCCCCCGCCGTCCGGCCCGCCGGGTGCTGCACCCCCGTGCCCCCCGACGAGATCACCGGCTTCCGGGTGCGCGGCGGATCGGTCACCGTCCACCGCTCCGGCTGCGCCTCCGCCGACGCCATGCGCCGGGTGGGCCGCGCGCCCGTCGCCGTCCGCTGGGGCGACACCGCCCAGGGCCGGGTCACCCTCGTCGCCGAGTCCTTCGGACGGCCCGGACTCCTCGCCGACCTCACCGAGGCCATCGCCGCCGCCGGGGCCGCGGTCGTCTCCGCGACCGTCGAGCCGCCCAGCGAGCAGCGGGTCCGCCATACGTACACCCTCCACCTCCCCGACGCGGCGGAGCTCCCCGCCCTCATGCGCGCCATGCGGGACGTGCCCGGGGTGTACGACGTGAGCCGCGCCCGCCACCGCGCGTCCCCCCGCCCGCGCCCGCGCCGGACCTGACGGGATACGGCCGTGACCGGGCGGGACGGACACACGGGGGCGGGGGGCGTGTGGCCGGGCAGGGTGGGCACGCGGGCGCGGGGGAGGGGCGTACGGCCGGGCAGGGTGGGCACGCGGGCGCGGGAAGCGGCCGTGCGACCGGACGGGCCGGGCACGTGACCCCCGGGTGCGACCCCCTTCGGGTGGCGGGCGGGCGAGCCGCCCCGGCGCGCGGCGAAAGCCCTGGTAGCCGTAGGTCCAGTCCTCCGGAAAGGCCCTGGCCCATGCCGTTCGCCCGATCCCCCGTGCCGTTCGACCGCACCCCCCTGCCCCGTGCCCGGTGGCTCCGCCCCGCCGCCCTGATCGCCTCCTCGGCCGGGCTCGTCGCCGCCTCCCTGCCCGCCCCCGCGCCGCTCGGCATCGGCGACCCGCTCTTCCCGCACCTCGGCAACCCGGGCTACGACGTCCTCGCGTACGCCCTCGACGTCGCGTACCCCGGCGTGAACACGAAGCCGCTCTCCGCCGTCACCCGGATCGACGCGCTCGCCACCGACGACCTGGAGCGGATCAACCTCGACTTCACCCACGGCGAGGTCTCCGCGGTCACCGTCAACGGCCGCCCCGCCGCGTACGCGAGCAGCGGCGAGGACCTGGTCGTCACCCCCGCCGCGCCCGTCGGCGCGGGCGAACCGGTCCGGATCACCGTCACCCACACCAGCGACCCCTCCGGCCCCGCCGACACCGGCGGCTGGGTCCGCACCGGCGACGGCCTCGCCATGGCCAACCAGGCCGACGCCGCCCACCGGGTCTTCCCGTCCAACGACCACCCGGCGGACAAGGCGTACTTCACCTTCCGGATCACCGTCCCCGACGGGCTCACCGCCGTCGCCAACGGCCTGCCCGCCGGCCGCGTCCGCCAGGGATCCCAGACCACCTGGACCTACCGCACCCGCCACCCCATGGCCACCGAGCTCGCCCAGATCTCCATCGGCCGCTCCGCCGTCGTCCACCGCGCGGGCCCCCACGGACTGCCCCTGCGGGACGTGGTGCCCACCGCCGACCGGGAGCTCCTGGAACCCTGGCTCCGCAGGACGCCGGGGCACGTGGAGTGGATGGAGCGGCAGGTCGGCCCGTACCCCTTCGAGACGTACGGCGTGCTCGTCGCCGACGCCACCACGGGCTTCGAGCTGGAGACCCAGACCCTCTCGCTCTTCGAGCGCCGCCTCTTCGCGGACACGGCCCTCCCCGAGTGGTACGTCGACTCGATCATGGTCCACGAGCTGGCCCACCAGTGGTTCGGCAACAGCGTCTCGCCCCGCAGCTGGTCCGACCTGTGGCTCAACGAGGGGCACGCGAGCTGGTACGAGGCCCTGTACGCCGAGGAGACCGCCGGACGGTCCCTGGAGCGGCGCATGAAGGCCGCCTACGCCGCCTCCGACCGGTGGAGGGCGGCCGGCGGGCCCCCGGCCGCCCCCGAGCCCCCCTCGCCGGACCACAAGATCAGTCTCTTCCGGCCCGTCGTCTACGACGGCAGCTCCCTCGTCCTCTACGCGCTCCGCCAGGAGATCGGCACGGACGCCTTCCGGCGTCTGGAGCGCGCCTGGGTCACCCGGTACCGGAACGGGAACGCCGCCACCGCCGACTTCGTCGCCCTGGCCGGCCGGACCGCCGGCCGCGACCTCACCGGCTTCTTCCGGGGCTGGCTGTACGGGGAGAAGACCCCGCCCATGCCCGGGCACCCGGACTGGCGCAGCGATCCGGCCCCGGGCGCGGGGACGGGGGCGGGAAGCGCCCCGAAGACCGGGTGACGGGTCCGACGGGCGCCGGGAAACCCGGACGGCGGCCCCGGGAAGCCGGACGGCGGGCCTCCGCGGGCGTCGGAAACCCGGATGACGGGCCTCCACGGGCCGTGTCACCATCGTCCGGTCGGCGACGCGGCCGGGGCCCGGGAATCTTCCGGCACCCGCGCGCGTTGTCACCGTCACACACCTGTTTCTCCCCAGACGTAAGGATCCAATGACCTCCTCTTCATCCCCTTCCCAGGACAACCAGAGCTTCGCGGAGACGAGCCGTACCGAGAGCCTTCGGGCCGATGCCCTGATGGAAGAGGACGTCGCCTGGAGCCACGAGATCGACGGAGAGCGGGACGGCGACCAGTTCGACCGCTCCGAGCGCGCGGCCCTGCGCCGCGTCGCCGGCCTCTCCACCGAACTCGAGGACGTCACCGAGGTCGAGTACCGCCAGCTGCGCCTGGAGCGCGTCGTGCTGGTCGGCGTCTGGACCTCGGGGACGGTGCAGGACGCCGAGAACTCCCTCGCGGAGCTCGCGGCCCTCGCCGAGACGGCGGGCGCCCTCGTGCTCGACGGCGTGATCCAGCGCCGCGACAAGCCGGACCCGGCCACCTTCATCGGCTCGGGCAAGGCGCGCGAGCTGCGGGACATCGTGGTCGAGACCGGTGCCGACACCGTCGTCTGCGACGGCGAGCTCAGCCCCGGCCAGCTCATCGCCCTCGAAGACGTCGTCAAGGTGAAGGTGGTCGACCGGACCGCCCTCATCCTCGACATCTTCGCCCAGCACGCCAAGTCCCGAGAGGGCAAGGCGCAGGTCGCGCTCGCGCAGATGCAGTACATGCTGCCGCGGCTGCGCGGCTGGGGCCAGTCGCTCTCCCGGCAGATGGGTGGCGGCGGCGGTGGCGGCATGGCCACCCGCGGTCCCGGTGAGACCAAGATCGAGACCGACCGGCGCCGCATCCGCGAGAAGATGGCGAAGATGCGCCGGGAGATCGCCGAGATGAAGACCGGCCGCGACATCAAGCGGCAGGAACGGCGCCGCAACAACGTGCCGTCGGTCGCCATCGCGGGGTACACCAACGCCGGCAAGTCCTCCCTGCTCAACCGGCTCACGGGCGCGGGCGTCCTCGTGGAGAACGCGCTGTTCGCCACGCTCGACCCGACCGTCCGCCGGGCCGAGACGCCCACCGGCCGGGTCTACACCCTGGCCGACACCGTCGGCTTCGTCCGGCACCTTCCGCACCACCTGGTCGAGGCGTTCCGCTCCACCATGGAGGAGGTCGGCGACTCCGACCTCATCCTGCACGTGGTGGACGGCTCGCACCCCGCCCCGGAGGAGCAGCTGGCCGCCGTGCGCGAGGTCTTCCGGGACGTCGGCGCGGTGAACGTGCCGGAGATCGTCGTCGTCAACAAGGCCGACGCGGCGGACCCGCTGGTCCTCCAGCGGCTGCTGCGGATGGAGAAGCACTCCATCGCGGTCTCGGCCCGCTCGGGCCAGGGCATCGAGGAGCTGCTCGCGCTCATCGACGCCGAACTGCCGCGCCCCAGGGTCGAGATCGAGGCCCTGGTGCCGTACACGCAGGGCGGCTTGGTCTCGCGGGTGCACGCCGAGGGCGAGCTGGAGTCCGAGGAGCACACCCCCGAGGGCACCCTGCTCAAGGCCAGGGTGCACGAGGAACTGGCGGCGCTCCTGGCGCCGTTCGTGCCCGCCGCGCACTGACGCTTCCGTACGCCGAAGGCGCCGGTCCCCTCCCTTCCGGGAGGGGACCGGCGCCTTCGGCCGTTCTCCGTACGGTGCGGGTCAGCGGGCGTACTTCTTGCTGACCATCTCGTGGGCCGCCTTGGCGCCGCTGCCGAGCTGCGGTCCGGCGAGCCAGCCGTTGCCGCCGGCCGGGCCGATCGAGGTGTTCGACACGAGCGCCGTCTTCCCGTTCGGCAGCACCCGGAACCAGCCGCCGCCGGACGAACCCGCCGTCATCGTGCAGCCGATCCGGTACATCACCGGGGTCGCGGGCGCCGTGGTGAGCCGCGTCGCCCGGTCCACGCACTTGTGCATGATCACGCCGTTGTACGGAGCGGCCTGCGGGTAGCCCCAGGCGCCGATCGTCCCGGCCCGCGCGGGCGCCGGGGCGGAGAAGTCGACCGGCAGGGCGGCGCCGACGGTCTCCTCCAGGGACTTGGTGCCCCGCTGCGGCTTCACGTGCAGCACGGCGTAGTCGTACGGCCAGGCCTGACCGGTGCCGCCGGACTTGATCCACTCGCCCGAGGTCACGGCCCAGTCGGCCCAGTACTGGCCGTACGGGTACACCTCGTGCGGCTTGGCGTTGCGCAGCGCGGCGGGGGACTTGCCCAGGTCGTTGTACGAGGGCACGAAGGTGATGTTGCGGTACCAGCCGCCCTTCTTGCCCGCGTGCACGCAGTGCCCGGCCGTCCAGACCAGGTTCGACTTCCCGGGCCGGCGGGGGTCCTTCACGACGGTGCCGGAGCAGACCATGTGGCCCTGCGGCGCGTCGAAGAAGATCTTGCCGACCGGGGCCGCGTTGCGGTGGTACGGCGTCTTCTCGGGCTGCGCCCGTACGGGCCGGGGCGTCGGATCGGTGCCACTGGTACCGGCCTGGGCGGTGATCGTCTGGTCCGGGCTCTTCGCGGACTGCATGCGCGCCGGGTCCCAGAGGCCTTCGATCACCGGGTTGACGAAGTCCTCGGCCTCACGCAGCCAGGTCTCCCTGTCCCAGTTCTTCCACTCGCCGTCCTTCCACCTGTCCGGATCGACGCCGTGCTTCCTGAGCTTGTCGGCGAGGTCCTTGGTGAGGCCGGAGCCGCCGTCACCGGCGCCGTCCCCGCCGCCGGACGCGGGCGCGGAACTGCTCGCCCCGGCGGCCGGCTTGTCGGCGGCGGCCGGGGTCTCGGTGGGGCCGCAGGCCGTGGCGGTCAGCGCGAGCGCCGTGACCAGGCCGAGGGCGGCGGGTATGAGTCGTGCGGAGCGCATGTGGTGAGTTCCCCCTGAGGTGTGTCCCGCTGAGATGCGTCCCGTCGAGGCCTTCTGCCGAAGTGCTCCGCCGGGACGTTTCCCGTCGAGGCCTTCTGCCGAGCTGTTCGCCGGGACGTGTTCCGGTGCCCGGGGCCGGCCGTGATCCGGCGCGGCCCTCGGGGCGGGTGAGACATGGGTGGAGGCGGGACCCGGGGGCCCCGCCTCCGAGCCGGGCCTACTGCCCGGCGTACTTCTTGCTGACCGCGTCGAAGACGCCCTTGGCCTCCGGGCCGAGGCGCGGACCGGCGAGCCAGCCCGCCGTCGACGGGCCGATCGAGGTGTTCGACACCAGCGCCGGCTTGCCGTCGCCGCCCTTGGCGACCCAGCCGCCGCCGGACGAACCGCCGGTCATCGTGCAGCCGATCCGGTACATCGTCGGCTGGTTCGCCTTCAGGGACAGCCGACCCGGCTTGTCCTGGCACTGGAACATCTTCTGGCCGTCGTACGGCTTCGCCGCCGGGTAACCGGTCGCCGTCAGGCTCGCGATCTTCGGCACGGCGGGCGCGTTGAACTCCACCGGAAGCGCCGAACCGACCGTCTCCTCCAGCGACTTGGCCGAGGAACCCTTCTCCGGGGTCACCTTGATGACCGCGAAGTCGTAGGGAGCGCCCGCGCCGCCCGTGCTCGCGCCCTCGGCGATCCACTGGTCGGAGGTCTTGACCCACTCCGCCCACCACACGCCGTACGGGGCGATCTGCTCCCGCGTCGCCTTCTCCAGGTCGGAGGTCGCCAGCGCCGAGTCGTTGTACGAGGGCACGAAGGCGATGTTGCGGTACCAGCCGCCCTTCTTCCCCTTGTGCACGCAGTGACCGGCCGTCCAGACCATGTTGGACCTGCCCGGGTGCGCCGGGTCCTTCACGACGGTGGCCGAGCAGACCATGGAGCCCTCGGGGCCGTCGAAGAAGACCTTGCCGGACTCGGGGGCGTTGTCGTGGTACTTCGCGTCCACGGCCTTCGCCCGCACCGGGTCCGGAGTCGGGTCGGTGACGCCCGCGTCACCCGAGATGTCCTCCTCCTCGACCGGCTTGTCGGGGCGCTCGGCCTCCCGCATCCGGTCCGGGTTCCAGAGGTCCTCGATGATCGGGTTGACGAAGTCCTTGGCCTCACGCAGCCACTTGTCGCGGTCCCAGTTCTTCCACTCGCCGTCGCGCCACTTGTCGAGGTCGATCCCGCGTTCCTTCAGGCGGTTCTTCAGGTCTTCCGGAATCTTGATCTTCTCGGCCGGGTCCGAGCTCACGGGCGCGCTGGGCTTGTCCCCCGCGTTCTCCTCGCTCGGCCCGCAGGACGTAACGGTGAGCGTCAGCGCCGCGACGGCGGCAGCCGCCGTCAGCAGCGGACGAATCGATCGCATCTCGTGATCCCCCTGGGACTGCGTCAACTTGTACGGCTCGTGCAATGGCTCGTTCACGGACGTGCTCGTGGGCTTGCTTCGTGCGCCTGCTTCGTGGGCCTGCCCGTGGGCAAACAGTGGCCGAATCCGGGCGGATCGCGGCCGACGGCCCCCACTATGCCGGTGCCGGAGGGGACGGTACGCGCCCCGTCGGCGGTTCCGGGCACCGTTCGGCCGTTGCCGTGCCGTGATCCGGAACACGCCAAGATCTTGCTTCCGGCCCGTGATCCCGGGGAGTTCCCGTCGTTGGTACGTACGGGGGACACAACGGAGGCGCTCGGGACGGCCCTTGCGGCCACTTCGTGACGTCCCGATGTGCAACGCAACTGTTACAGCGGGAGGACACCGAGCCGTGGCCGTGACCGAATCAGCTCCGTCCGCCCCGGCGGAGCCGCACGCCCCGCCGACCTCGGCGGACGCGACGGACGAAGCGGGTGAAAACCCCGAAGGCCCCTCATCTCGCGAACGCTTCCCCAAGGCCGAGGGAGCCGGAGCCGGTGAGGTCGCGGCCGACGGTCCGGCCGGCCAGGGCGACGATGCCGGAGGGGTACACGCGTCCCCGGCGGGGCGGACGGTGCGGGGGACCGGGTACGAGGGGATCCTGCGCCGCCAGTCCCTGCGCGAGTCCGCCGCCCGCACCTACGCCCGTTCCCTGCCGATCGTGCCCGTGCGGGCCCGGGGGCTGACCATCGAGGGCGCCGACGGCCGCCGCTACCTGGACTGCCTCTCCGGAGCCGGGACGCTCGCGCTCGGCCACAACCACCCCGTGGTCCTCGAAGCCGTCAAGAAGGTCCTCGCCTCGGGCGCCCCGCTCCACGTCCTCGACCTCGCCACCCCCGTCAAGGACGCCTTCACCTCCGAGCTGTTCGCCACCCTCCCCCGTGAGCTCGCCGACGACGCCCGCATCCAGTTCTGCGGACCGGCCGGCACCGACGCCGTCGAGGCCGCCCTCAAGCTCGTCCGCACCGCCACCGGCCGCGACGGCCTGCTCGCCTTCACCGGCGCCTACCACGGCATGACCGCCGGAGCCCTCGCCGCCTCCGGCGGGGCCCACGACGTCCGCGTGACCCGGCTGCCCTACCCGCACCCGTACCGCTGCCCCTTCGGCACCGGCGGCGAGCACGGCGCGGAACTCTCCGCCCGCTGGACCGAGAGCCTCCTCGACGACCCCAAGAGCGGCGTCATCACCCCCGCCGGAATGATCGTCGAGGCCGTCCAGGGCGAGGGCGGCGTCATCCCCGCCCCCGACGACTGGATGCGCCGGATGCGCCGGATCACCGCCGACCGCTCCATCCCCCTCGTCGTCGACGAGGTCCAGACCGGGGTCGGCCGCACCGGCGCCTTCTGGGCCGTCGAGCACAGTGGCGTCGTACCCGACGTGATGGTCCTCTCCAAGGCCATCGGCGGCTCCCTCCCGCTCGCCGTCGTCGTCTACCGCTCCGCGCTCGACGCCTGGGAACCCGGCGCCCACGCCGGCACCTTCCGGGGCAACCAGCTCGCCATGGCCGCCGGCACGGCCACCCTCGCGTACGTCCGCGAGAACGGGCTCGCCGAACGGGCCGGCACCCTCGGCGCCCGCATCCTCGGACAGCTCCAGGGCCTCGCCGCGGCCCACCCGTGCGTCGGCGACGTCCGCGGCCGGGGCCTGATGATCGGGGTCGAACTCGTCGACCCCGACGCGGCCGGACCGGACGACACCGCCCCGCCCGCCGCTCCCGCCCTGGCCCTCGCCGTCCAGCAGGAGTGCCTGGCCCGCGGGCTCATCGTCGAACTCGGCGGCCGTCACTCCGCGGTGGTCCGGCTCCTGCCGCCGCTCACCCTCACCGACGAGCAGGCCACCGCCGTACTGGACCGCTTCGCCGACGCCCTCGCCGCCGCCGAACGGGCCCGCGCCCCCCACCCGCCCCCTTCCCGCCGGGCTCCGGCCCCCGTGCCCGCCCCCAGGCCGTCCCACTGACCCCGGACCGCCCCCGGCCCCACCCCCCCAAGGAAGCCCGTGAACGCCACGCCCACCTCCCCGGCGCCCGCCACCACCCCCCTCCTCACCACCGACCCCCTCACGGCCGGAACCTTCACCTCCGGGACGCTCGGCTCGGGAACGCTCGCCTCCGAGAAGCCCGACTCGGAGAAGTCCGGCCCCGGAGTGTCCGACTCGGAGGAGCCCGGCTTCAGGAGGCCCGGCCCCGAGCGCCCCGGTGCGGAGCAGCCCGGCTCGGAGCGGTCTGCCTCCGGGCGGCCCGGCTCGGAGAGGCCCGCTGCCGAGAGGTCCGCGAGGCCCGCTTCCGGAGGGTCCGACTCCGCAGAGCACACCGTCCCGCGCCAGCACGCCGGACCGTACGACCCCCGGTCCTCCCGGCCCACCGCCGACCCCCTGGACGACCCCGACCCGCGGCGCGCCGCCGACACCGCCACGGTCGAGAGCCTCCTGCGCTGCTGGGTCCGGGAGAAGAACCTCCCCGCCCCCGACTCCACCACCCTGCGCGTCCCCCTCGACGCCAGCGGCACCGCCCTCCTCGTCCCCGTCCACTACTGGTCGCCCACCGGCTGGCACCGCTTCGGCGCCCCCGCCCTCGAAGGGCTCCCCGCCTCGGTACCGACGGTCGACGCCGTCACCGTCGCCGCCCTCCTCAGCCGGGAGACCGGCCCCCCCGAGGGCACCGAACTCGTCGGCCGCGTCGCCGACTCCGCCCGCCGCACCGCCGACTTCATCGCCGCCCGTCGCCGCCGGCCCCAGCCCCACCCGGACGCCGACCTGTTCCTCGCCGCCGAGCAGTCCCTCCTGCTCGGCCACCCCCTCCACCCCACGCCCAAGAGCCGCGAAGGCCTCACCGAGGCCGAGTGCCACCTCTACTCACCCGAGCTGCACGGCGCCTTCCCCCTCCACTGGTTCGCCGTCGACGCCTCCCTCCTGGTCTCCGACTCCGCCTGGACCGAACAGGGCCGGCCCGTCACCGCCGAGCAGCTCGCCCTCGGCCTCGCCGAGGGCCTCACGGTCCCCACCGGCACCGTGCCCCTGCCCCTCCACCCCTGGCAGGCCCGCGAACTCCGCCACCGCCCCGACGTCCGCGCCCTCCTCGACGATGGCCTCCTCCACGACCTCGGCCCCCACGGCACCCCCTGGCACCCCACCTCCTCCATCCGCACCGTGCACCGCCCCGGCGCCCCGGCCATGCTCAAGCTCTCCCTCGGCCTGCGCATCACCAACTCCCGCCGCGAGAACCTCCGCAAGGAGCTCCACCGCGGCGTCGAGGTCCACCGGCTGCTCCGGACCGGCCTCGTCGACGAGTGGCAGACCGCCCACCCGGGCTTCGACATCGTCCGCGACCCCGCCTGGCTGGCCGTCGACGCCCCGGACGGCACTCCCGTCCCCGGCCTCGACGTCATGATCCGCCACAACCCCTTCGGCCCCGGCGACGACGCCGTCTGCATCGCCGCCCTCACCGCCCCCCGCCCCTGGCCCGGGTCCACCACCATGCGCTCCCGGCTCGCCGACGTCATCGGCCGGCTCTCCGCCCGCACCGGCCGCCCCACCGCCGCCGTGGCCGCCGAGTGGTTCCTCCGCTACCTCGACCACGTCGTCCGCCCCGTCCTCTGGCTCGACGGACACGCCGGCATCGCCCTGGAGGCCCACCAGCAGAACACCCTGGTGATCCTGGACCCGGAGGGCTGGCCGGTCGGCGGCCGCTACCGCGACAACCAGGGCTACTACTTCCGCGAGTCCCACCGCGGCGAGCTGGAGGGCCGCCTCCCCGGCATCGGCGCCCACAGCGACACCTTCGTCTCCGACCCGGTCACCGACGAGCGCTTCGCCTACTACCTCGGCATCAACAACGTCCTCGGCCTGATCGGCGCCTTCGGCGCCCAGCACCTCGCCGACGAACGCGTCCTGCTCGCCGCCCTCCGCAGCTTCCTCACCTCCGCCACCGGCCTGGGCTCGCCCCTCCCGCACCGGCTCCTGGAAGCCGCGACCCTGCGCAGCAAGGCCAACCTCCTCACCCGCCTCCACGGCCTGGACGAACTCGTCGGCCCGGTCGACACCCAGTCCGTCTACGTCACCGTCACCAACCCCCTCCGCGCCTGACCCGCACCCGGCCCCCTCCCTTCACCCTCGACCGCCCTGGCGCCGGCCCCGCCGCACCCGCCCCCACCGACGACCCCACGTCCCGACCGCACCGCCGAGAGGAGAGCGACACCGTGTCACCCACCCGCCCCCCGGTCGACCCACCGGGGGACGACACCCTCGACCTGAGGGTCGACGACCTCGTCGCCCTCCTCACCCGCGGAGCACCACCGCAGCCCCCGGCCGCCGGCACCCCCACCGACGACCCCTCCGCCGACGTTCCTCCTTCTTCCCCCGTCACTCCCGCCGCCGGCACCTCTGCCGTCGACGCCCCCGGCTCCGACACCCCCGCCGCCGCCCTCTTCCGCGGCGGTCACCCGCACCGCGAACTCCTCGACGGCGACCTGCTCGACTCCGTCGCCTCCTGGAGTCCCGCCGTCACCCCGGTCGGCTCCTTCCGGCTCGTCCCCGTCCGGCTCGAACGGGACCTTCCGCTCCTCACCCGGTGGATGAACGACCCCGCCGTCGCCGCCTTCTGGGAGCTCGCCGGACCCGAGACCGTGACCGCCGAGCACCTCCGTGCCCAACTGGAGGGAGACGGCCGGAGCGTCCCCTGTCTCGGCCTGCTCGACGGCACGCCCATGAGCTACTTCGAGATCTACCGCGCCGACCTCGACCCGCTCGCCCGGCACTATCCGGCGCGTCCCCACGACACGGGCATCCACCTGCTGATCGGAGGCACCACCGACCGGGGCCGGGGCGTCGGCACCACGCTCCTGCGGGCCGTCGCCGACCTGGTCCTCGACCACCGCCCCCGGTGCACCCGCGTCCTCGCCGAACCGGACCTCCGCAACACCCCCTCCGTCTCGGCCTTCCTCGGCGGCGGCTTCCGCTACGCGGCGGAAGTCGACCTCCCCGACAAAAGAGCCGCCCTCATGATCCGTGACCGCGCCCTGCGTCACGTCCTCTGAACAACCCCCTCCCTTGCGTACACCGCTCGTCCCACAGCGGTCCCACCCCGAGGAGTCCTCGTGTCGACGTCCCCTGCACCCCACGGCTCCGCACAACCCGCCCCTCCCACTCAGGCCCCTCCCGCTCCGAGCCCTGCCATTCCGACCCCCGTCGTTCCGGCCCCCGCCTCTCCCGCCCCCACCTCCGTCCCGGCACCCGCCCCCGCCTCCGCATCCGATGTCCCGCCTTCCGCGCCCGACGGCCTCCCCTCCGCGTCCCACGCCCCGGCCTTCGGGGCCGACGCCCCGAGTTCCCGATCCCACGCCTCCTCGTCCGACACCCCGCCCCTCGCGCCCGAACTGCTCGCGCCCCCCGAGCTGAACGCCGCCGCCTGGGCCCGGGCCTCCTCCCGCCTCCTTGCCAAGCTCCTCGCCGAGTTCGCGTACGAGGAGGTCCTCGAACCCGTCCCGGTCGAAGAGCAGGACGGTGGCCCCGACCGCCACGCGCTGCGGCTGGACGACGGCACCACGCTCACCTTCCGCGCCCGCCGCGGCGCCTACGGCGGCTGGCGCGTCGCCGCCGACTCGATCGCCCACGAGGGCCGGCCCCTGACCGACCCCTTCGACCTCCTGGTCCGTGCCCGCGGCCTCCTCCGGCTCGACGGCGCCACCCTCGGCCACCTCATCCGCGAACTCTCCGCCACCCTCGCCGCCGACACCCGCCTCGACCACACGGCCCTCACCGCGGACCGTCTGGCCGAGCTCTCCTACGCGGAACTCGAAGGCCACCAGACCGGCCACCCCTGGCTCGTCCTCAACAAGGGACGCATCGGCTTCTCCGCCTCCGACACCGCCCGCTGGGCCCCCGAGGCGCGCCGCCCCGCCCGGCTGCCGTGGATCGCCGTCAGCCACCGCCTCGCCGCCTACCGGGGCGTCCCCGGTCTGGAGACCCCGGACCTCCTCTACACCCGGGAACTCGACCCCGAGGTCCGCGCCGCCTTCCGCGCCGCCCTCGCGGCCCGCGGTCACGCACCCGACGACTACCTCCTGCTCCCCGTCCACCCCTGGCAGTGGGACGAGGTCCTGCTCCCGCTCTACGCGCCGGCCGTCGCCGCCGGGGACATCGTCCCCCTCCCCACCGACGGCGACCTCCGTCTGCCGCAGCAGTCCGTCCGCACCTTCCTCAACACCAGCCGCCCCGACCGGCACACCGTCAAGCTCCCCCTCTCGGTGCTCAACACCCTCGTCTGGCGCGGGCTGCCCACCGAGCGCACCCTCGCCGCCCCCGCCGTGACCGTCTGGGTCCACGGACTGCGCGACGCCGACCCGTTCCTGCGGGACGAGTGCTGCGTGATCCTCCTCGGGGAGGTCGCCTCCGTCACCGTCGAGCACCCGTTGTACGACCGGCTGCCCGAAGTCCCGTACCAGTACAAGGAACTGCTCGGCGCGATCTGGCGGGAGCCCCTGGCACTGCCCCCGGGCGAGCGCGCCCGCACCCTCGCCGCCCTCCTCCACACCGACCCGGCCGGCCGGGCGTTCGTGGCCGAACTCGTCGAGCGCTCGGGACTCGCCCCCGCCGTCTGGCTCCAGCACCTCTTCACCGCTCTGCTCCCTCCCCTGCTGCACTTCCTCTACCGCTACGGCACCGTCTTCTCGCCCCACGGCGAGAACGCGATCGTCGTGTACGACGCCGACGATGTCCCCGTACGCCTGGCGATCAAGGACTTCGTCGACGATGTGAACATCAGTGCCCACCCGCTTCCCGAACACGCCACCCTTCCGGACGACGTGCGTGGCGTCCTGTTGACGGAGGAGCCCGGTTTCCTGACCCAGTTCATCCACTCGGGGCTCTTCGTCGGCGTCTTCCGCTACCTCGCACCGCTCTGCGAGGAGCAACTCGGCGTACCCGAGGAGGACTTCTGGGCCCTCGTCCGCGCCGAGATCCTGCGGCACCAGGCGCGCTTCCCCGAGCTGAAGGAGCGCTTCGAGCTCTTCGACCTTCTCACCCGCCGCATCGAGCGGCTCTGCCTCAACCGCAACCGTCTGCATCTGGACGGTTACCGGGACCGGTCCGAGCGCCCCCACGCGGCCGTCCACGGGACCGTTCCCAATCCGCTCGCGTGACCGGGCTGTCAGCGCCGCCCCGTAGGGTGGGAGGGCTATGACGAAGCCATCCCTCCCCGACCTCCTCCATGCCGCCGTCTCCGCCGTCGGCGGCACGGAGCGGCCCGGCCAGGTCGCCATGGCCGAGGCCGTGGCCGAGGCCATCGACGACAACTCCCACCTCCTCGTCCAGGCCGGCACCGGCACCGGCAAGTCGCTCGGCTACCTCGTGCCGGCGCTGGCCCAGGGGGAGCGGGTCGTGGTGGCCACGGCCACCCTGGCGCTGCAGCGCCAGCTCGTCGAGCGCGACCTGCCCCGGACGGTCGACGCGCTGCACCCGCAGCTGCGCCGGCGCCCGCAGTTCGCCATGCTCAAGGGCCGGTCGAACTACCTCTGCCTGCACCGGCTCCACGAAGGGGTGCCGCAGGACGAGGAGGAAGGCCTCTTCGACCCCTTCGAGGCGGCCGCGCCCACCAGCAAGCTGGGCCAGGACCTGATCCGCCTGCGGGACTGGTCGGACGAGACGGAGACCGGCGACCGGGACGACCTGACGCCGGGCGTCTCCGACCGGGCCTGGGCCCAGGTCTCGGTCTCCTCCCGGGAGTGCCTCGGCGCGAGCAAGTGCGCGTACGGGGCGGAGTGCTTCGCCGAGGCGGCCCGCGAGCGCGCCAAGCTCGCGGACGTCGTCGTCACCAACCACGCCCTGCTCGCCATCGACGCCATCGAGGGAGCCCCGGTGCTCCCGGAGCACGAGGTGCTGATCGTCGACGAGGCCCACGAGCTGGTCTCCCGCGTGACCGGCGTCGCCACCGGTGAGCTCACTCCGGGCCAGGTCAACCGCGCGGTGCGACGGTCCGCGAAGCTCGTGGACGAGAAGGTCGCCGACCAGCTCCAGACCGCCGCCGAGGGCTTCGAGCGGGTCATGGAGCTGGCGCTGCCGGGCCGGCTGGAGGAGATCCCGGAGGACCTCGCGTACGCCCTGATGGCACTGCGGGACGCGGCCCGCGCCGTGATCACGGCCCTGGGTTCGACCCGCGACCGGTCCGTGCAGGACGAGGACGCCGTGCGCAAGCAGGCCATGGCCTCCGTGGAGACTGTCCACGGCGTCGCGGAACGGATCACGCAGGGTTCCGAGTACGACGTCGTGTGGTACGAGCGGCACGAGCCCCGCGGCGGAGCCGCATATCGACACAGCGGGGCCTCGCTGCGGGTCGCGCCGCTCACCGTCTCCGGCCTGCTCCGGGAGAAGCTGTTCACCGAGCGGTCCGTGGTGCTCGCCTCGGCCACGCTCAAGCTGGGCGGCGACTTCAACGGCGTCGGGGCCTCACTCGGCCTCGCCCCCGAGGGCACCACCGGCGACGACCTGCCGGTCTGGAAGGGCATCGACGTCGGCTCGCCGTTCGACTACCCCCGGCAGGGCATCCTGTACGTCGCCAAGCACCTCTCCCGCCCCGCGCGCGACGGGGACCGGGGCGACATGCTCGACGAGCTCACCGAACTGATGCAGGCGGCCGGCGGGCGGACCCTGGGCCTCTTCTCCTCCATGCGCGCGGCGCAGCAGGCGGCGGAGGAACTGCGGACCCGGATCCCGGAGCTGCCGATCCTGCTCCAGGGCGAGGACACGCTGGGCGAGCTGATCAAGAACTTCGCCGCCGACCCGAAGACCTGTCTCTTCGGCACGCTGTCGCTCTGGCAGGGCGTGGACGTCCCGGGCCCCAGCTGCCAGCTGGTCGTCATGGACAAGATCCCGTTCCCGCGCCCGGACGACCCGCTGATGAGCGCGCGCCAGAAGGCCGTCGAGGAGTCCGGAGGCAACGGCTTCATGGCGGTCGCGGCGACCCACGCCGCCCTGCTGATGGCCCAGGGCGCGGGTCGTCTCGTGCGGGCCACCGGCGACCGGGGCGTCGTGGCGGTCCTCGACCCCCGGCTCGCCACGGCCCGCTACGGCAGCTACCTCAAGGCCTCGCTGCCCGACTTCTGGTACACCACCGACCGCAACCAGGTGCGGAAGTCGCTCGCGGCCATCGACGCCGCCTCGAAGGCGGCGAGCGTCTGAGGGAGAAGGCGTCAGGCGTCCGAGAACGAGGGCGGCGAGCGTCAGAGAACCGGGCCCGTGGGAAAACGGGCCCGGACACGGCAGGGCCCCGGAACCGGCGCAGAGGGTTCCGGGGCCCGGTCAGAGCCGACGGCGTGCGGTCACACCCGTCGCAGCACCGCCACGACCTTGCCGAGGATGGTGGCCTCGTCGCCGGGGATGGGCTGGTACGCAGCATTGTGCGGCAGCAGCCAGACGTGGCCGTCCTCGCGCTTGAAGCGCTTGACCGTGGCCTCGCCGTCCAGCATCGCGGCGACGATGTCGCCGTTCTCCGCGACGGGCTGGCGACGGACGGTGACCCAGTCGCCGTCACAGATGGCGGCCTCGATCATCGAGTCGCCGACGACCTTCAGGACGAACAGCTCGCCGTCGCCGACCAGCTGCCGGGGGAGGGGGAAGACGTCCTCGACGGACTCCTCGGCCAGGATCGGACCGCCGGCGGCGATCCGGCCGACCAGCGGGACGTACGACGCGGCGGGCTTGCCGGTGGTGTCCGTGGGCTGGCTGCTGGGCTGGTCGGAGCCGCGGACCTCGTAGGCCCGGGGGCGGTGCGGGTCGCGGCGCAGGAAGCCCTTGCGCTCCAGGGCCATGAGCTGGTGCGCCACGGAGGAGGTGCTGGAGAGGCCCACCGCCTGCCCGATCTCGCGCATCGACGGCGGGTAGCCGCGCCGCTGGACCGAGTCGCGGATGACCTCGATGACCCGGCGCTGCCGGTCGGTGAGGCCGGAGCTGTCGGCCCGGATGCCGGGAGGTCGCCCGGGGAGGGCGCGGGCGGGGCGCCCGGGCTCCTCGCCGTTCATGTTCACGTCACTCATGGCGTGCACCGCCTCGAGTCGGCCCTGGGAGCGGTCCTGGGCGGTGATGGTGGCACTGTCTGCGGTGGTGGTCACGTCGTCGGCCCCTTTCGAATGGTCTCCCTGGCTGGCACAACGGTAGTAGCTTTCGAAAGGTTGCGCCAAACACACGTTCGAGTGAAAATTCGCGGATCGCCCTACGCCTGTATGGGGAGAGGTGTATGCGTGCCACCGTCGAGAAGGCACCTCGCCGCCGCCTCGAACATGGCCTTCCGGTAGCCTTCGCGGCCGGGACGTGATCACCCGCGAACACCCGCGACCGGTCGGTGATTCCTTCGGTGTCCTACCCGACGGGGCGGAATCCCCGGAGCGGGCGCACCGCGACACGCGGAAGACCCGGAAACGCCTCCAACCCAAGATCTAGTGGTTGGATGTCATCGGCCACCCAGGGGTAGTGGTCCCGGTCTGCCGGGGGTGCTCGCATCGCCTATGCTGGTGGTCGCTTCGCAGGGCCTTGACGGGCCGCGCGAGGCCAGTCAGTCGTGCCGTGAGGGAGGCTTTGGAACCAATGCACTGCCCCTTCTGCAGGCACCCCGACAGCCGTGTCGTCGACAGTCGCACCACCGACGACGGGACGTCCATCCGACGCCGTCGCCAGTGCCCCGACTGCTCCCGTCGTTTCACGACGGTGGAGACCTGCTCGCTCATGGTGGTGAAGCGTTCCGGCGTCACCGAGCCCTTCAGCCGTACCAAGGTCATCTCCGGCGTGCGCAAGGCGTGTCAGGGGCGGCCGGTCACCGAGGACGCCCTCGCCAAGCTCGGCCAGCGGGTCGAGGAGGCGGTGCGCGCCACCGGCAGCGCCGAGCTGACCACCCACGACGTGGGCCTGGCGATCCTCGGCCCCCTGCGGGAACTCGACCTCGTCGCGTACCTGCGCTTCGCGTCCGTCTACAAGGCCTTCGACAGCCTGGAGGACTTCGAGGCCGCCATCGCGGAACTCCGCGTGCGGCCTCCCGTCGAGAATCCCGGGAGCGGTGCGACCCCAGAGGTCCCCGTTCCCGCCACCGCCGCCGACTGACCGGCGGTCCGGGCCGCACGACGGCCCGGTGCGACCGGCCGCCGTCGCGCGGCCCGGCAGACGTGCCCCGAACGGCCCTCCGGCCTTCGCGGCAGCAGTACTGAACGACGTACCAGAAGACGGTGCCCTGGGACTATCTGGGCGCCAAAGTGTGTTTTGCCCGTATATGGGAGGCGGCATGACAGAGACGGCGAGCGGCCCGGCACGTGGTTCCCGCACCAAGGGACCCAAGTCGGCGAGCAAGGGCCTGCGCATCGAGCGCATCCACACCACCCCCGGCGTGCATCCGTACGACGAGGTGACGTGGGAGCGCCGGGACGTCGTCATGACCAACTGGCGCGACGGCTCGGTCAATTTCGAGCAGCGCGGCGTCGAGTTCCCCGACTTCTGGTCGGTGAACGCGGTCAACATCGTCACCAGCAAGTACTTCCGCGGTGCGGTCGGCACCCCGCAGCGCGAGACCGGTCTCAAGCAGCTCATCGACCGGATCGTGAAGACGTACACGAAGGCCGGCGAGGAGTACGACTACTTCGCCTCGCCCGCCGACGCCGAGATCTTCGAGCACGAGCTGGCCTACGCCCTCCTGCACCAGATCTTCAGCTTCAACTCGCCGGTCTGGTTCAACGTCGGCACCCCGCAGCCCCAGCAGGTCTCCGCCTGCTTCATCCTGTCCGTCGACGACTCCATGGAGTCCATCCTCGACTGGTACAAGGAAGAGGGCATGATCTTCAAGGGCGGCTCCGGCGCCGGCCTGAACCTCTCCCGCATCCGCTCCTCCAAGGAGCTGCTCTCCTCCGGCGGCAACGCCTCCGGCCCGGTCTCCTTCATGCGCGGCGCCGACGCCTCCGCCGGCACGATCAAGTCGGGCGGCGCCACCCGCCGCGCGGCCAAGATGGTCATCCTCGACGTCGACCACCCCGACATCGAGGACTTCATCGAGACCAAGGTCAAGGAGGAGGAGAAGATCCGCGCCCTCCGTGACGCGGGCTTCGACATGGACCTGGGCGGCGACGACATCACGTCCGTCCAGTACCAGAACGCCAACAACTCCGTCCGCGTGAACGACACGTTCATGAAGGCCGTCGAGACCGGCGGGAAGTTCGGTCTGCGCGCCCGCATGACCGGCGAGGTCATCGAGGAGGTCGACGCCAAGGCGCTCTTCCGCAAGATGGCCGAGGCCGCGTGGGCCTGCGCCGACCCGGGCATCCAGTACGACGACACGATCAACCGCTGGCACACCTGCCCCGAGTCCGGTCGCATCAACGGCTCGAACCCGTGCAGCGAGTACATGCACCTGGACAACACGTCCTGCAACCTCGCCTCGCTGAACCTGATGAAGTTCCTCAAGGACGACGGCAAGGGCAACCAGTCCTTCGACGTCGAGCGCTTCGCCAAGGTCGTCGAGCTCGTCATCACCGCGATGGACATCTCCATCTGCTTCGCCGACTTCCCCACCCCGAAGATCGGCGAGAACACCCGCGCCTTCCGCCAGCTCGGCATCGGCTACGCCAACCTCGGCGCCCTCCTGATGGCGACCGGCCACGCGTACGACTCCGACGGCGGCCGTGCCCTCGCCGGCGCCATCACCTCCCTGATGACCGGAACCTCGTACAAGCGCTCCGCCGAACTCGCCGCCGTCGTCGGCGCGTACGACGGCTACGCCCGCAACGCCGAGCCGCACCAGCGCGTCATGAAGCAGCACGCCGACGCCAACACCGCGGCCGTCCACATGGACGACCTGGACTCCCCGATCTGGGCCGCCGCCACGGAGGCCTGGCAGGACGTGATCCGCCTCGGCGCCAAGAACGGCTTCCGCAACGCCCAGGCCTCGGTCATCGCCCCCACCGGCACCATCGGTCTCGCGATGTCCTGCGACACCACCGGCCTTGAGCCCGACCTCGCCCTGGTCAAGTTCAAGAAGCTCGTCGGCGGCGGCTCGATGCAGATCGTCAACGGCACCGTCCCGCAGGCCCTGCGCCGCCTGGGCTACCAGGAGGAGCAGATCGAGGCGATCGTCGCCCACATCGCCGAGCACGGCAACGTGATCGACGCCCCGAGCCTCAAGACCGAGCACTACGAGGTCTTCGACTGCGCCATGGGCGAGCGCTCCATCTCCGCGATGGGCCACGTCCGCATGATGGCCGCCATCCAGCCGTGGATCTCGGGCGCCCTCTCCAAGACCGTGAACCTGCCGGAGACGGCCACGGTCGAGGACGTCGAGGAGGTCTACTTCGAGGCCTGGAAGATGGGTGTCAAGGCGCTCGCGATCTACCGCGACAACTGCAAGGTCGGCCAGCCGCTCTCCGCCAAGAAGAAGGAGAACGAGAAGGCCGAGGTCACCGCGAAGTCCGAGGCGACGATCCGCGAGGCCGTCGAGAAGGTCGTCGAGTACCGCCCGGTCCGCAAGCGCCTGCCCAAGGGCCGCCCGGGGATCACCACCTCCTTCACCGTCGGTGGCGCCGAGGGCTACATGACCGCCAACTCCTACCCGGACGACGGTCTCGGCGAGGTCTTCCTGAAGATGTCGAAGCAGGGCTCGACCCTCGCCGGCATGATGGACGCCTTCTCCATCGCCGTCTCCGTCGGCCTCCAGTACGGCGTTCCGCTGGAGACGTACGTCTCGAAGTTCACCAACATGCGCTTCGAGCCGGCCGGCATGACGGACGACCCGGACGTGCGGATGGCGCAGTCGATCGTCGACTACATCTTCCGCCGCCTGGCGCTCGACTTCCTGCCCTTCGAGACCCGGTCCGCCCTCGGCATCCACTCGGCCGAGGAGCGCCAGCGCCACCTGGACACCGGCTCGTACGAGCAGCCCGAGGACGACGAGGTCGACGTCGAGGGTCTGGCCCAGTCGGCGCCCCGCACCCCGGAGCTGAAGGCCGTCGCCACCGCCCCGGCCCCGAAGGCCGAGGTCCCCGCCCCGAAGCAGGCCCACACCTCGGCGGAGCTCGTCGAGATGCAGCTCGGCATCAGCGCCGACGCCCCGCTCTGCTTCTCCTGCGGCACGAAGATGCAGCGGGCCGGCTCCTGCTACATCTGCGAGGGCTGCGGCTCCACCAGCGGCTGCAGCTGATCCGTCCGTGAGAGGGGCGTCGACCAACCGGTCGGCGCCCCTTTCGCGCGTCCCGCTCCCGTGGTCGGCGGGGTCAGGCGACCGGGGAGCCCAGAAGGGTGCCGAAGGTCTGGGGGTCGGCGTCGAAACCGCGCGGGATCGGGCGGTACGACCAGCCGTCCGGTCCGGTGCGGGTGAACTCCACGACCGTCGCCGCCAGGGCGTCCGGGACGTCCGCGAAGTCGTGGGTCAGGAGGTCCGTGTAGCCCTCGCGGACCCGCACGCCCGTGCCCGCTATGTCACCGAAGGACAGCCGTCCGCCGCTCTGTTGTATGGCCACGCCCACCACCACGCGCGCGTACCCCGAACCCAGCCGGTCCAGCTCCACGGTCATGGCCTCGTCGTAGCCGAACCCCTGGCCCGTACGGCTGTCGCGGTGGAGCGTGATCGTGCCGTCCGGGGAGCGGCTGCCGAAGTGCACCAGCTGGG
The DNA here is from genome assembly GCF_040702165.1 of Streptomyces sp. NPDC086147. Lineage (NCBI taxonomy): Bacteria > Bacillati > Actinomycetota > Actinomycetes > Kitasatosporales > Streptomycetaceae > Streptomyces > Streptomyces sp. NPDC086147. Next base: position 82,615 of record NZ_JBFBJO010000015.1, read on the forward strand.
CCGGCGCGCCGTGAGGGTCGTCGGCGGTGAAGACGCCGGCGACGAGGTCCAGGTCGTGGGCCGGGGCACCGGCCGGGGCGGGGTCCCACTTGAGCGTCACCTCGACGCGTCCCACCCCTTTGTTGAGTCCGCTCATGATGCTTCCCCTCTCCGCGCGTGTCCCCGCGCACGCCTCGCCTCGTACCGTCGACCCGTTCGAAGAGTCCTTGGTCGCGTGCCGATCACTCATGGTGTCATGCGTCTACGACAGAGGGGTCGGCGCCGGAGGGGGAGAACGGTGCGGGGAGCGGTGACGAGCCGGATCTCGACGCCTCTCTGGCTCGAATCGAGCGGGTCGCCGGAGGAACGGTGAACTCGGCGGTGACGAGCGGTTCCTGACGGGCCTTCACGCGCGCGTGCCCGGGGCTTTCCGTTCGAGAGCGAGGGGAGCGCGCGTGCCCGGAGCGCGTGCGCCTGCCGGGGACTGCCGGGGTGCTCTCCGGCCCCGTACGATGGCGCGGTGCTGGTCAAGTGGATTCGCTGCACCGTGGTGGACCGTCGAGGGTTCGAGCGGGGGCAGCGGAAATGGGCGGGGCTGCTCGGTGAGCCGGGATTCCGGGGGCAGGGCGGCGGATGGAGCCGGGGTCGGCCGGACGTCGCCCACATCTTCGCGTTCTGGGAGAGCCGGGCCTTCTACGACTCCTTCATGGCGCGCTCGCACGACCGGCTCGCGGCGTCGCAGGTGGGCACGTTCCGCAACGGCCAGGTCAAGCTGTTCGACCACCGCTTCGACGTGAAGACGGGATTCGAGCCGCGCTTCGCCGACGCCGACGTGGCGCGGGTGGCGCACTGCCGTGTCCACGAGGACCGCGCCGAGCACTTCGCGCTCATGCAGGAGAAGGTGTGGAACCCCGCGATGGCCGGATCCCCCGGCATGCTGCGGGGCATGTTCGGCGAGGCGCCCGGCAGCGAGTTCCTGATCCTCTCGATGTGGCAGTCCACCGCCGAGCACGGCAAGTACCGGGAGGAGCGGGTGGAGCGGCTCGGCCTGCGGGCCCGGACCGCGGCCGACGTGGCGGCGCTGAACGGGGACGTGGTGCGGCTCGAACCGTCCTGGACGGTCTGAGGGCGTCCGTCGCCCGTACCCTGCGCGAACCCCTCCCGCACCCCCTCGGTCGAGCCTTCCGGAGAGCGGCGATCTAGGGTCGGGGTATGGCACGACCGCGGCGCATCGTCCTCGTACGACACGGAGAGTCCGAGGGCAATGCCGATGACACGGTGTACGAACGGGAGCCCGACCACGCCCTGCGGCTCACTACGACCGGGTGGCGACAGGCGGAGGAGACGGGGGAGCGGCTGAGGGAGCTCTTCGGGGAGGAGGCGGTCAGCGTCTACGTCTCGCCGTACCGGCGCACCCACGAGACCCTCCATGCCTTCCGGCTTCCTCGGGACCAGGTCCGGATCCGCGAGGAGCCGCGCCTGCGGGAGCAGGACTGGGGCAACTGGCAGGACAGGGAGGACGTACGCCTCCAGAAGGCCTACCGCGACGCGTACGGGCACTTCTTCTACCGCTTCGCCCAGGGAGAGTCGGGCGCGGACGTCTACGACCGCGTCGGGGCCTTCCTGGAGAGCCTGTACCGCAGCTTCGAGTCGCCCGACCACCCGCCCAACGTCCTCCTCGTCACCCACGGACTGACCATGCGCCTCTTCTGCATGCGCTGGTTCCACTGGACGGTCGCGGACTTCGAGTCGCTGTCTAACCCGGGCAACGCCGAGACGCGCGTCCTCCTGCTCGGCGAGGACGGGAGGTACCGTCTGGACAGGCCGTTCGAACGCTGGCGTACCCCGGAACCGTACGGACGCACCGGATAGAGTGGCAGACCGATGACCGCTGACTCCTCACCCGACCGGCGCTTCGACCGCGCCCTGGCCAGCCTGCGCGGGCTGTCCGTGGGAGACGCCCTGGGCTCCCAGTTCTTCGTACCCGTCCACTACCCCCTCCTGAAGCGGCGCGAGCTGCCCCCAGGACCCTGGCAGTGGACCGACGACACCGAGATGGCCTGTTCCGTCCTGGCCGTCCTCGCGCGACACGACCGGATCGACCAGGACGCCCTGGCCCTGTCCTTCGCGCACCACCACGACTTCGACCGGGGCTACGGCCCGGCGGTCAACCGGATGCTCCGGCTCGTCCGGGAGGGCGGCGACTGGCGTGAACTGGCCGCCGCGCTCTTCAAGGGGCAGGGCTCCTGGGGGAACGGCGCCGCGATGCGGATCGCCCCGCTCGGAGCCTGGTACGCGGACGATCCGGAGCAGGCGACCCACCAGGCCGAGATCTCCGCGTACACGACGCACCAGCACCGCGAGGCCGTGGTGGGCGCCATGGCCGTCGCCGCCGCGGCCGCCCTCGCCGCCGACCCCGCCGGGCCGCCCACGCCCGAGGCGCTGCTCGACGGGGTGATCGCCCTGGTGCCGCGCAGCGCGGTCGGAGCGGGCCTGCGCAGGGCCCGCGACATGCTCGACTACGGCGACCCCGGCACGGTCGCCGCCGTGCTCGGCAGCGGACGGCGCACGAGCGCGCACGACACGGTCCCCTTCGCCCTCTGGTCGGCCGCGCGGGCGCTCGGCGACTTCGAGCGGATGTTCTGGACGACCGCGCAGGTCGGCGGCGACGTCGACACGACCTGCGCCATCGCGGGGGGAGTGGTGGCCGCCACGGCGGCCGGCGCGCCGCCGGCGGACTGGCTGGCACAGACCGAGGAACTTCCGGAGTGGGTCCCCGCCGCGGTCTCCTGAGACCGTGATCCGATCCCACCGGGCCCGGCGGGCGATACCTACCGGGCCCGGCCGCTCCTTCCGGCTTCGCGCATGCGATTATTCGGCCGCGATCAGGAACTGGCGCTCGGCGTTTCGCTATGACCCGCCCTTTTGACCGTCTCCTTTTCCAGTAGGGGAGATGAGGGTGAAGGTGGCCTCCTGCTCCTGCTCTTCTCCATTGCGATGGTGTGTCGGTACGGGATGTGCGGAAGCGAATCCAGGGAGGGTTGGAATGCGATGGCGTCGAGGTCGGGGAGCGATGTGGCGGGGTTCCTCGGAAGCTTGGCGGGAATCCGGGTATCGCGGGCGGTGCCGGGCGGCGTAACCTGTCTGGCGCCATGCCGTACGAACCCCCCACCCACACCGTCGAGCGATCGCTCCGAGCCACCACCGGCGCCAGGATCGTCGCCGGAGTCGACGAAGTCGGGCGCGGGGCGTGGGCCGGTCCCGTCACGGTCTGCGCGGCCGTCACCGGACTGCGCCGACCGCCTGAAGGGCTCACCGACTCCAAGCTGATCACCCCCAGGCGCCGTGCCACCCTCGCGGTGGAACTGGAGCAGTGGGTCACGGCGTACGCGCTCGGCGACGCCTCCCCGCAGGAGATCGACGACCTCGGGATGACCGCGGCGCTGCGGCTCGCGGCGGTCCGGGCCCTCGAAGGCCTCCCCGTGCGGCCCGACGCGGTGATCCTCGACGGCAAGCACGACTACCTCGGCGGCCCCTGGCAGGTCCGTACGGTGATCAAGGGCGACCAGTCCTGCATCGCCGTGTCCGCCGCCTCCGTCCTCGCGAAGGTCCGCCGGGACGCCCTCATGGCGGAGCTGGAGGCCGGGACCGGGGCGGGGGAGTACGCGCCGTACGCCTTCGGCGCCAACGCGGGCTACCCCTCGCCGGTCCACCGGGCCGCCCTCGAAGAGCTGGGCCCCACCCCGCACCACCGGCTCTCCTGGTCCTACCTGGACGCGCTGCCCCGGTGGCGCCACCTCAAGAAGGTCCGCCTCTCCGTCGAGGCGGCCGCGCTGGAGAGCGGGGGCCAACTCGGCTTCGACTTCTGAACTTCCGGTCACGGGGCCGCCGAAGGGCTGCTCACGCGCCCGGGGTGCACCTGTGTGCCCACCCGCCGATGCCCCGCGCAGCGGCGTTTGATAGACATCCACTCATGCCTCTCATCCCCGAGGAGCCTCAGATTCACGAGAGCGCCCAGGGTCCCCGCGCCACCGCGGCCGCCGGCCGCCCCGCGTCGACCCCCCGTCCCGTACCCGGCCCGCGTTCCGCGGCCTCCCCGCGCCCCGGACATCCCGTTCCCGGACCCGCCCGGCCCGCGCCCCCGAAGCCGCGCCCCGCACCCGGGAAGACCCCGGCCGGTGGCGCGGAGAATCGTTCCGACCAGCGGTCCGCCCCGCAGCTCCAGCTGATCCCGGCCCCCGTCGACGGCGCGCTCGACGCCGCCGAGGAGGCCCTGGACCTGCTCCTGGAGAGCGGCCGGGCCCCCGGTGAGGTCCTGGTCCTCACCACCGGCGAGCAGCACCCGTGGGCGGCGCACGAGCTGTCCTTCGGCGAAGCCGCCTACTGGGCCCAGCAGGAGACCGGCGACGACGTGTTCTTCGCCGGCGCCTCCGCCGTGGAGCGGGCCGCCTCCCGACCCGTGGTGATCGTCGCCGTCAACGGCGGGGACCAGGAGGCGACCGCCCGTGCCCTGCCGGCGGCGATGGCCCGCGCGGGCGTGCTGCTCGTCGTCTGCGGCGACTCGCAGCGCGTCACGGAGCTCCTCGGAGTGGGCGCCGGCGTCTGACCGGCGATCGGCCGACCGACTGATGGGCCGACCTGTCGCCGATCGGTCGTTCGATGACCGGCCGATCAATCGTTCCTCCGTCGGGCCGTACCGGGCCCGGCGGAGGCCGGTGGCGTTCCGGTGCCGTTTCGTCCTCGTCCGCGGCGCCCGTGCGATCAGCGCGCGGCGGCGCGGCGCAGCGGTTCGGCCGCGCCACTCGCGGTCCTCGGCGTGATCAGGCCGAACTCGGCCGGCCCCTCGCCGAGCGGCACGGGGAGCGAGTCGGAACCCGGCCGTCGGCCTCCCCGGCCCTCGCCGAGCACCTGCCAGCCCCCTCGGGTCAGCGTGATGTACGCGCCGCAGCGCAGCCCGTGCAGCGTGCAGGCGTCCCGGAGCCCCCACATCCAGGCCCCGTCCTCCTCCGTCCAGCGCTCGTCGCCGTCGCGGCAGTACAGCAGCACCGCGGTCCGTACGGGCGTGCGTCTCCGGAGGTCGTGCGGAATGACGCGCCGCAGGTGCGCCAGGAGCGCGTTGCGGAACTCCCAGCCGTCCGCCGGCGCGGAGCGGTGGACGAACGAGGCGCTCGCTGCGATCCGCTCCTCGTGGTCCAGAACCGCGAGGACCGCCGTCGCGGGCGTGGGCGCGTGACGGGAGTGCAGACCGCCGACGACCTCGCGCGGATTACGCAGCAGGGGGACGCCCGCCGCGGCCCACTCGGAGGGTTCGAGTATCCGGGCGAGGCGGCTGGCGGACCCGGACGACGATCTGAGCGAGGCGGCTGTGGGCGGAGCGAATCCGAGGGTCACGGTCCTCCCTTCGGATACGCGCCCGCTGGGCGGGCAAGGTCGGGTGAGGGCGCACCACGGCACAGTCCTTCCGGACCGCTGACGGGCCTTGTGGGGCGGTGGTCCAATTCTTGCGGGCCCGTGCGCGAGCGGCAATGAGCAATTGAGGCCGCTGACGGGAATGCGTTGGTATGCCACTCATATCCCTGCCCAGTTGCCCATTGTTCACTCCCCGTTCGTCCGACGGTTTCCTCTCCACGCGGCGGACACCCCGCGGGCACCAGCGGAAACACCCCTTCCGCTCGTGGACGGGTCGTCACGCTGGGTGAGTTCGCCGATTGTCAGTGGCATCGGGTTGCATGGAGACATGGACAACCTGGAGCTCCGCGCCGAAGCCGATGCCGTTCTCGCCGAGCTGGTCGGCGCCCCCGAGGGGACGGCGCGACTGCGGGAGGACCAGTGGCTGGCGGTGGCCGCCCTGGTGGAGGAGCGACGGCGGGCCCTGGTGGTGCAGCGCACCGGCTGGGGCAAGTCGGCGGTGTACTTCGTCGCCACCGCCCTGCTGCGCCGCCGCGGTTCGGGACCCACCGTGATCATCTCGCCGCTGCTCGCGCTCATGCGGAACCAGGTCGAGGCGGCGGAGCGGGCCGGCATCCGGGCGCGCACCATCAACTCGGCCAACCCCGAGGAGTGGGACACGATCTACGACGAGGTCGAGCGCGGCGAGACCGACGTCCTCCTCGTCAGCCCGGAGCGTCTCAACTCCGTGGACTTCCGCGAGCAGGTACTCCCCAAACTCGCGGCCACCACGGGCCTCCTGGTGGTCGACGAGGCGCACTGCATCTCCGACTGGGGCCACGACTTCCGCCCCGACTACCGCCGACTGCGCACCATGCTCACCGAACTCGCACCCGGAGTGCCGGTCCTCGCCACCACCGCGACCGCCAACGCCCGGGTGACCGCGGACGTGGCCGAGCAGCTCGGCACCGGGGCCGGCGAGGCGCTGGTGCTGCGCGGCTCCCTGGAGCGCGAGAGCCTGCGGCTCGGCGTGGTCCGACTGCCGGATGCCGCGCACCGGCTGGCCTGGCTCGCCGAGCACCTGGACGAACTGCCGGGCTCCGGGATCATCTACACGCTGACGGTCGCCGCCGCCGAGGAGGCCACGGCCTTCCTGCGCCAGCGCGGCTTCCCGGTCGCCTCCTACACGGGCCGTACGGAGAACGCCGACCGCCTCCAGGCCGAGGCCGACCTCCAGGAGAACCGGGTCAAGGCGCTCGTGGCGACCTCGGCCCTCGGCATGGGCTTCGACAAGCCCGACCTCGGCTTCGTGATCCACCTCGGCTCGCCGTCCTCCCCGATCGCCTACTACCAGCAGGTGGGCCGGGCCGGGCGCGGTGTGGAGCACGCGGAGGTGCTGATGCTGCCGGGCAAGGAGGACGAGGCGATCTGGCGCTACTTCGCCGACACCGCCTTTCCGCCCGAGGCGCAGGTCCGCCAGACCCTGGCGGCCCTCGCCGACGCGGGACGACCGCTGTCCGTGCCCGCCCTGGAGGCGGCGGTCGACCTGCGGCGCACCCGCCTGGAGACGATGCTCAAGGTCCTCGACGTGGACGGCGCCGTACGCCGGGTCAAGGGCGGCTGGGAGAGCACCGGGCGGCCCTGGACGTACGACACCGAGCGGTACGCGTGGGTGGCGCGGCAGCGGGCCGCCGAGCAGCAGGCCATGCGCGACTACGTGAGCGCCTCCGGATGCCGGATGGAGTTCCTGCGCCGACAGCTGGACGACGAGGGCGCGGCCCCGTGCGGCCGCTGCGACAACTGCGCGGGTGCCTGGGCCGACACCTCCGTGTCGCCGGAGACGCTGACGGGTGCGACCAGGGAACTGGACCGCCCGGGCGTGGAGGTCGAGCCGCGCCGGATGTGGCCGACCGGCATGCCCGCCCTGGGGATCGAACTCAAGGGCCGCATTCCCGCCGGGGAGCAGTGCTCCACCGGAAGGGCCCTGGGCAGGCTCTCGGACATCGGCTGGGGCAACCGCCTGCGCCCACTCCTCGCGGAGAACGCGCCGGACGGGCCGGTCCCGGACGACGTCCTCAAGGCCGCGGTGGCGGTCCTCGCCGACTGGGCGCGCTCCCCGGGCGGCTGGGCGCCGGACGTCGAGAACGCCTCCGCCCGACCGGTGGGCGTCGTCGCCGTACCCTCCCTGGCCCGCCCGCAACTGGTCGGCTCCCTCGCCCGGGGCATCGCGGACATCGGCCGCCTCCCCTACCTGGGCACCCTGACCCACACCGGGCCGGACGGCGCGCACGCGGTGCGCCGCAGCAACTCCGCACAGCGCCTCAGGGCGCTCTCCGGTGCCTTCACCCTCTCCGAGGAGCTGTCCGGTGCCCTGGCGGCCGCCCCCGGCCCCGTGCTGCTCGTGGACGACTTCACCGACTCCGGCTGGACCCTCGCGGTCGCCGCCCGGCTGCTCCGCCGAGCGGGCGCCGCGCAGGTGCTCCCCCTGGTCCTCGCCGCGGCCGGCTGACCCCCGACCCCGGCGGGTGCCTCGGACCGGGCCGGAGCGCCCGGCCCGGCAGGCGCTCCGGTCACGGCAGGAGCGCCGTCACCGACTCCACCGTGTCCGCGTCCCTCGGGAGCTTGTCCTCGCGGTAGCGGACCACGCGGGCGAAGCGGAGGGTGACGCCCGCGGGGTAGCGGGTGGAGCGCTGGACGCCGTCGAAGGCGATCTCGACGACCAGTTCGGGGCGCACAGTGACGCCCCAGCGCTCCTCCGTGACCGCCAGCTTCCTCAGGCGCTCGGTCTGCCAGGCGAGCAGGGCATCGGTCAGGCCCTTGAACGTCTTCCCCAGCATGGCGAAGGAGCCGTCGGCCGCCCGCGCGCCCAGGTGCAGGTTCGACAGCGTCCCGGTGCGCCGGCCGTGTCCCCACTCGGCGCCGAGGACCACCAGGTCCAGGGTGTGCACCGGCTTCACCTTCAGCCAGGAGGCGCCCCGGCGCCCCGCGCTGTAGGCCGCGTCGAGGGACTTCACGACCACACCCTCGTGGCCCCGTTCGAGTGCCTCGGCGGCGAACGCCGCCGCGGCCGCGCGCTCCTCCGGATCGGCCGGGTCCGCCACCACGAGACGACGCACACGCTGTGCCTCGGGCACCAACCGGTCGAGCAGCACGCGCCGTTCGGCGGCCGGGATGGCGAGCAGGTCCTCGCCGTCGGCGTACAGCACCTCGAAGAAGACCGGAGAAAGCGGCACCGTCGTCTGCGCACCCGCCACGTCGAGGGTGGAGCCGGTCCGTCCGGACGTCTCCTGGAACGGCCGCGGCCGTCCCCGTTCGTCGAAGGCCAGCAACTCCCCGTCCAACACCACCTGCCGCACGGGGAGCGCGCGGACCAGCGCCACCACTTCGGGGGTCCGGTCGGTGATGTCGGCGAGCGTACGGGTGAAGACGCGCACGTCGTCACCGTCGCGATGCACCTGGATGCGGATGCCGTCGAGCTTCTCCTCCAGGGCAGAGGGCCCGGTCCTGGCAAGGGCCTCGTCGACGTCCTTGGCGGTGTGGGCCAGCATCGGCAGCACCGGACGTCCCACCGTGAGCCGGAACCCGGCGAGGGCGGAAGGACCTCGGGAGAGCAGCACCTCGGCGACGGCGGCCGGCGAACCGCTCAGCATGACCGCCTGCCGAACGTCGGCGACCGGCGCCCCGGCCGCCGAGGCGAGGCCTTCCACGGCCATGGCGTCGAGGGCGCCCTGCCGCAACTCCCCGCTGATCAGACGGAGGAGGAACTGCTGCTCCTCCTCGGTGGCCGCGCCCATCAGCTCGTCGAGGAGCCTCTTCCGCTCGCCCTGTGCCCCCTTACCGGACACGGCGGCGATCCGGGTGAGGAGCGCGTCGACCTCCCGCACTCCGAGCCGCGGCTCGACGGCGGGTTCCCGCCGCTCCTTGAGGGCGCTCCAGCCGACACCGATCCTGCGCTGGGGCAGCCGCCCGGCCATATACATGATCACGACGGGGGCGTCCGCGGGGTCGGCCGCCCGGAACAGCTCGGCCAGCAACGCGACCTTCTCCGTACGCGCGGAGGCGGCACCGATGTCCCGGGACGCCCGTGCGATGTCGGCGAGTCTCATGCGGAAAGCCCTCTCAGTCGATACGGCCCTCGATCAGGCCCTGCTCGCGCAGTCTGCTCACCCGCGCCCGCGCGGTACGGCGCGGCACACCGAACCGCTCGCCGTCCCTTCGCCGCCCGGACCCCGCGCACCGGCGGCGGGAGGCGCCCGCCGGCGAGAACCCGCGGTGCGAGCCGGACCGACGGGTCTCAGATCGTCCGTACCGACATCGCGTACGACCGGCCGTTGCACACCTCCAGATGTCCGACCTCGGCCTCCAGGGCCTCCTTCGGCACCTCGGGGCTCTCGGAGAACAACTGCACGTCCACGGTCCCGTCGGTGATCTCCCATACCCCGGCGACCCGCCCCCGGTACACCACCACGGGCGTGATCCAGCCGGACGTACGGCTCACCGCCTTGCGCCGCTCCGCCCGCAGGATGCGCGTGTCGGACGTGCCCGGCCCCAGCACGTACTGGTCGAACCCGGCCAGCAGCCGCACCTCCTCCGACGGTCCGGTCGCCGCCAGTGCGTCCACGTCCTCGGCGCGCATGTAGCACGCCGTTCCGTCCACCTCCACCTGCGTCAGTTCCTCGCCGAGCGAGGCGAACCAGCCCCTCACCACCGTTTTGCGGTGCGCGTTCCGCGTCAGCCAGGCGTCGAAGGTCTGCGGGGTCGCCGGTCCGTGCGCCCCGAGATAGGCGGGGATCACGGTGCGGGCCGCCTCCGCCGGTTCGATCGTCCCGGTCCAGCCGGGCACCCGGTCGCGCGGCGAGGCGAAGGTGATGCGGTTCCCCCGGTTCGGCCCGTGGCACAGCCTTCCCGTCCAGGCCAGCGGCTTGAGCACCGTCCCCCAGCCGGACGTCAGCTGCGCCTCCATGTCGGCGAACCGGTCGTGGGCGACCAGGGCCTCGGTGAGTTCCTGACGGGTGAGGGTCCTGCCGGCGAGGATCTCGTCGACGGCCTCGCCGAGAGCCGTCATCTGCGTCGGCGTGACCCCGAACGTGCGTTGCCAGGCCGGCTTCTCCCAGGTACGCGCCGCGGCCATCAGGGAGAGGCAGGCCGCCACGTGATCGGCCGCCACGAGGTGCAGCGTGCCCCGCATGACCCAGGTCTTGACCACTTCGCGGGCCTCCAGCGCCTTCTCCACGGCGCCGGCCTTCGGTTTCCGCTGTCGGGTGGCGAGGGCGAGCTCTGCGGACGAGGCCACCTGCGCCTGCACTCCCGCGAGCTCCCGCACCAGCTCCGCGACGGAAGCCGTCCGCCGGGGAGCGAGGCTCTGCCGCCGCAGCCGCCAGGCGAGTACCTGATCCTGAGTCACCTGCATGAGCGCTCCTCGGCATAGGTCGTAGATCGCCTGCCATCCTGCCCGAACGGGGCATCGGGAAGCGCCCGTTCCGCCGGTGAGCAGCAGAGTTCCCGCCGCCCCGGCCGAACCGGACGAACGCGGCCCACGCCGCTTCGCAGCGCGACCGGATCTTCGAGAACGTCGTGTGGGTCATGCCTCCATGCAACCCGGTGCCTCGGACATCGGGGGCATCGGCGACGAATCTGTGGATAACTTGAAAGGCGGTCAGATGCCTCGATCCATGAGTTATCCACAGGGGTTTCGGATTTCGGAAGAACGCGAGAACGTCCTCGTCATGAACACGAATCACCACGAAACCAACGGACCCTCCCGTACCCAGCAGATCACCCTGCGCGGCCCGGCCGAACTGGCCGACGCCCTGCCGTTCATGCTGGGCTTCCACCCCACCGACTCCGTCGTCCTGGTCGCCCTCCACGGCGAACGCGGCCGCTTCGGCGGTCGGATCAGGCTCGGCATCCCGAGCTCGCCCCGCGAATGGGCGTCCACCGCCGACCACCTCGCCGAGTGCCTCGTCGAAGGAGGCGCCCGGGCCGGCGCCCGCCCGGACGGCATCGTCGTCTTCCTCTGCCAGGACCCGGCCCCCGGCGAGACGGGCCGCCGTGTCATGGAGCGGCTGCGCCCCTTCTCCCAGCGACTGCGCATCGCCTGTGGAGCCCTTGACATCCCCGTCTACGAAGCCATCTGCATCTCCGACGGCCTCTACTTCTCCTACTGTTGTCCCGACGTGCGCTGCTGCCCGCCCGACGGCACTCCGCTCGCGCTCAGCGGCACGACGGTGATGGCGGCGACCGCCACGTACGCCGGAGTGCGACTGCGGGGCTCCCTGCGGGACATGGAAGCCCGGCTGAAGCCGGCCGGCGGAGCCGGGGAGGAAGAGCAGCGGGCCGCGCTCGACGCGGCCGCGGCCTCGATCGTCCCCCGGATCCTCGAAGGCGCCGAAGACCGGGGGCGTACGGAGCTGCGTGAGGAGACCCTGCGCGTCGCCCGCGAGATCCTCCGCCGCTTCGCCACCCCGAACACTCCGAAGTCCCCGAAACCACGGGCGAACCCGCCGGGCGTGTCCATTCCCGGAAAGACCGTCGCCGACACGGCCGAGGGCGACGCGGCCGACGACGCCCTGATCACGCCCGACGAGGCCGCCGCGCTGATCATCGGCCTCCAGGACCGGGTCACCCGGGACCGCGCCGCCGAATGGATGGAAGGCTGGGAGGGCACCGCGGCCCTGCGGCTCTGGCGCGTGCTGGCCCGGCGCTGCGTCACGCCCTACCAGGAGCACGCCGCCGCACCCCTCACCCTCGCGGGCTGGACGGCCTGGTCCACCGGTGACGAGCCGACGGCCAGGGTCGCCCTCGGGCTCGCGCTCGAAGCCGACCCCGAGTACGTCTTCGCCCAGCTGCTCCACCAGGCGTGCAACGAGGGACTCGACCCCGAATCGCTCCGCTCCTGCCTGAGGGGCGAGCGGGACTCCCGGACCGCCCCGGAGCAGGTCGTCCCGGCGTCCTCCCGGCGGATCCGGATGCGCGCCTCCCATCGGCAGGGCGCCCGCCCGGCCCTGGGCAGGGCCGGGCGGCAGACCGGAACGCGGGACCGGCGGACGGCGGCCGGAGTCCGGCCCGGCGGGCCCGCCGCCGACCGGCCGGGAGGCGGCTCCCCGCGCCACGGCGGACCGCGCGGAACCAGGAGCGACCGATGACGGCCGTGACCCGGCCGCCCGCGGACGCGTTCAGCTCTCTGACGGAGACGCACGCACCGTGCCGCCGACATTCCGCCGGCCGCCCGGCCCGCACAGAGAGCATCCCTTACCCGCCATGGCCTCCAGCCCCGTTCCGACCCCAGGCCGCCCCGCCCCCGGCGCCGTGCTCCCGCGCGCGACAAGCCCGGTGGAGCTCCCCTCGGTGCACGGAGCGCTCGTCTGCGTCGCCCTGCCCGCCCTCGCCGTCTGCGCCGAGCACGGCCAGCTCACCGGCGAGGGACCGGAAGGCGTGTACGCGGCGGGACGGCGACTCCTCTCCCGCAGTGTCCTGCGGGTGGCGGGCCGGGAGCCCGTCGCCCTCCAGGGCCGCATGGCGTCCGCCGACCGGGCGGTGTTCCTCGGCGTCCTGCGCGTCCCCGGAGAAGCGGGACCAGACCCCGGTCTCACCGTCGAACGCACACGGAGTGCCGACGGCACCGAAGGGATCACCCTGCGCAGCGCCGCCGCCCGCTCCCTCAAGCTCCCCGTGGAAATCGCTCTGGGAACGGATCTCGCGGACCTGGGCGCGGTGGCGACCGGCAGGCCCGGACCCGAACTCACGGCGAGCGTCCACGGAACCGGACTGCGCTGGACCGGGAGCGACGGGCGGTCCGCCGTCGTCACCGCGGATCCGGCGCCCATGGACTCCCTGGCGGCGGCGGGAGTCCTGCGCTGGGAGGCCGAGTTGGCTCCCGGAGCCGCGTTCACGATCCGGCTCCGGGTACGAGGAGAGGCAGGGGCCCGTCCTACGGGCGCCCCGGGGGCGGGCCCCGGCCGACCGGGCGGCCATCTCCTCGCCGAGGTCCGGGCCGAGGCCGACGACCCACGTGTCGGAGAACTGCTGCGCACCTCCGTCGAGGACCTGCGGGCCCTGCTCCAGCGCACCCCGGAGCACCCCGCGGACGTGTACCTCGCCGCCGGCGTCCCCTGGCGCTGCGGACCGGTCACCGCCGAAGCGCTCTGGGCGGCCCGGATGGCCCTCCCCCTCGGCACCCGGCTCGCCGCCACCACCCTGCGCGCCGCCGGACGCACCCAACTCCCCGGAAAAGCAACGGAGTCAGGACGTCTCACCGGGCCCCTCAGAGACGCGGGTCCGGGCCTTCCACCCCGCTGCACGGGCATCGAGGCCACGCTCGCCTTCCCGGTCGTGCTCGCCGAGGCCCGTCGCTGGGGACTGCCGTCGACGGACTCGGAGGAACTGCTCCCCGTCGCGGAGCGCTGCCTCGACTGGCTGCGCCGCGCCGTCGGAGCGGACGGTCTCGTGCCGGACCCGGGGCCCGCCGGACCCCGGCGGGCCGAGACGCAGGCGCACGCTCACCGGGCGGCCCTGCTCGGCGCGGACCTCCTCGACGCCTGCGGAAGACCCGGCGGCGACGCGCTGCGCGACACGGCGAGGACGCTGCGCGAGCGGTTCCGGCGCGCGTTCTGGACCGACGACGGCGCGGGCGGCGGTCCCGTCCTCGCCCGTACGGCGGACGGCCGGACCTGGCACCGGCCGGGCGGTTGGGCGGCGCATCTGCTCGACACCGGGCTCCTGGGCGGCGGCCGGTACGCGCAGGGCCTGCTGGACGGGGCGGAGACCGAAAGGGTGACCCGGCTGCTCGGCAGCCCGGCCCTCGACTCCGGCTGGGGGCTGCGGGGCCTGGGCACCAGAGAACCGGACCACAACCCCTTCGGCCACCGGACGGGCGTGGTCCGGACCCACGACACGGCGGTTGCCGTGGCCGGTCTCACCGCCGCGGGGTACGGAAGGGAGGCCGCCTCCCTGTTGCGGGGACTGCTCGGCGCGGCGGAGGTCTTCGGTCACCGGCTCCCCGAGATGTACGCGGGGGAACAGCGGACGGCGGGCGGACGCCCGGTGCCCCACCCGGCCGCGTGCCGGCCGGCGGCCGTCGCGGCCGCCGGGGCGGTACACGCACTTCTCGCCCTCGCCGGGATCCGGCCCGACGTGCCAGGCCGGTCCGTCTCGGTGCACCCGCCGGCCTCCGCGCCCCTCGGAGCGCTCCGCCTGTCGGGGCTCGTGGTCGCGGGCGAGCCGTTCGCCGTGCGGGTGAGCGGGCTCGGTCTCGGTATGGTCGAGCAGGCCGCGGACGGTCTTCAACTGGGGGTGTGACGGAATGGCGGGTACGGACACGAGGGACGCTTCGCCGCACGCCGGGGAGCATGCCGGGGAAGTCGTCGCCGAAGATCCCGCGGGGCGTGTTTATCGTCAGGAAGACGACTATGATCGCGGCATGCCTCCCTACGACCCGTCGGCCTTTCCGCCCTTCGCCGTCACCGTCGACCTGGTCGTGCTCACCGTGCGGCGCCACGCGCTCTGCACCCTGGTCGTACGGCGCGGAGAGACACCGTTCCAGGGGCGTTGGGCCCTGCCCGGCGGCTTCGTGCGGGCGGAGGAAGACCTCGGTGCCGCGGCGGCGCGCGAGCTGGTCGAGGAGACCGGCCTCTGCGCGTACGATCCGAACGCCCCGGCACCCGTGCCGAGCAACGGCGCGCACCTGGAGCAGCTGGCGACGTACGGGGCGCCCGACCGTGATCCCCGGATGCGCGTGGTGAGCGTCGCGCACCTGGCCCTCGCGCCGGACCTGCCCGCGCCCAGGGCAGGCGGCGACGCCAACAGTGCCCGCTGGGCCCCCGTCGAAGAACTGCTCGTGGAGGACGCGGCCGCCGGTGCCGAGGGCAGGGGAGCGGGAACGCTCGCCTTCGACCACTCCCGGATCCTTGCCGACGGGGTGGAGCGCGCCCGTTCCAAGATCGAGTACTCCTCCCTGGCCACGGCCTTCTGTCCGCCGGAGTTCACGGTCGGAGAGCTGCGGCGCGTCTACGAGGCGGTCTGGGGCGTGGCCCTGGATCCGCGCAACTTCCACCGCAAGGTGACCGGCACGCCCGGCTTCCTGGTTCCGGCCGGTGGCACCACGACCCGTCAGGGAGGGCGTCCCGCCCAGCTCTTCAGGGCAGGTGGGGCGACCCTCCTCAACCCGCCCATGCTGCGCCCCGAGGTCTGAGGGCAGGGACATCCGGCGCCCAGAGCCCCAACCCTGCGCGGAAAGTCCGAAATGTAGCGTTATCTTGCTGCGGTAGCGCCGCCCTGCCGCGGAGCGGTGTCACCTACCGCGAGAGAAGCGATGCTCCAGGCAATCGGACTGACCAGCACTCCCCGCAGCGATCGCCCGCCCGCCGTGGACGATCTGTCCTTCGAGGCCCGGCCGGGCGCCGTGACCGCCCTCCTCGGCTCCTCGGGCTCCGGCAAGACCACCGCCCTCCGGCTCATGCTCGAACTCGAGCCGGGGCGCGGGATCACCTACTTCCGCGGTCGGCCGCTGCACCGCATCGCCCACCCCCACCGCGAGGTCGGCGTGCTTTTCGGCGACGTCCCCGGCCACCCCTCCCGCACGGTTCGGAGCCAGCTCCGGATGCTCTGCGCCGCCACGGGGGCCCCGGTCTCACGCGCCGAGGGGCTGCTGCGGAGCGTGGGCCTCACTGGCCTGGACCGCCGGTCGATCGGCAGCCTGCCGATCGGCGCGGACCGCCGACTCGGCCTCGCCTCGGCCCTGTTGGGCGCACCCCACACGCTTCTGCTCGACGAGCCGGGCGCCGGTCTCTCCGCCTCCGAGAGCGCGTGGCTGTACGGCTTCCTGCGCGTCCACGCCTCCGAGGGGGGCACGGTGCTCTACACCACGGCGGACCCCAAGGACGCCGCCCGCAACGCCGACCGGGTCGTCACCCTCGACGGAGGTCGGCTCGTCGCCGCCCAGGAGGCCGTCGAGTTCGCCCGCACCCGGCTGCGCCCCCGGGTCACCGTCCGCACCCCGCACGCCGCGCGTCTGGCCGCGGCCGTGACCCAGGAGGCGAGGGCCGCCCGCCGGCCGGTCGAGGCGGTCGCGGAGGGCGGCAACCGGCTGTCCGTCTACGGCAGCGACTGCGCGTCCGTCGGGGACACGGCCTTCCGACACGGCGTACCGGTCCACCATCTCGCGGACGAGACGGGCGACACCGGTGTGACCGGTGCACCCGGTATCGATGTCGGCATGGGGGACGAGCGAAGCGCCGAGGGGGAGGGCGCCACCGGCGGGGAAAACGCCGCTGGACCAAGCTCCACCGCCACTGCCACCGCCACCGCGTCCGGGTCCGCGTCCGGGTCCACGTCACGAGGCGTCGTCGGCTCGCCCCCCTCCACCGTCGCCCATGGCGACCCGACGGAGCAGCCGGTCGTCGCCCGGCGGCCGATGCGCTCGCCCCTGCGCCCGCTCCGTTACGAGGTCCGCCGGCTCCTGGGCGTGCCGTCCACGCCGCTCGTCGTGGCGGGCGTCCTCCTCGTCTCCGTGACGCTCGCCCTGCTCCTCGGGCGGGGGGGCCGCACCGCGCTGCCCGCCGTCCTCGCCGGCTGGCCGGCGATCTCCCCACTGCCGCCCGCCGCCCTGGGCGCCGGACTGCTCGGTGCCTTCTCCTTCGCGGAGGAGTACCGCTACCCCGCGCTCACCACGGGCCGCGGAGCCGTACCCCGCAGGCCGGGCCTGCTGCTCGCGAAGCTCGCCGTGGCCGCGGCCGTCGCCCTCGTGCTCGGGACGCTCGTCGTGGCGGTCGATCTGGGGGCCCTGCGGCTCTTCTACGGAGCCGAGTTGATCCCCGTACCGCGTAAATGGCCGACGTTCTGCGCGAATTGGCTGGGCCTGCTCGTCGGTTGCGCCTGGGCCGGAGTGCTCGGGGCCGGAGTGTTCCGGGCCGCCGCGGCCGGGATGGCGGCCGTCCTCGCCGTACCGGTCGCCTTCGTGCCGCTGTTGCAGAAGGTGCTGACGGGGCCGTCGGTGCGGTCGGCCGCCGGACTCCCGGCGCGGCTGCGCGAGTTCGCGGGACCGCACTGGACTCCGGCCGTGGACCGCTGGCTGACCGGGGGGCTGCGCGTGCTCGGGCAGCCCGCAGGAGTAGCGCTCTCCCTGACGTTGACGGGATTGTTCTGCGCTTATCTGCTCACCGGCCTTCGCCGCAGAGCCCGTTGGTGACCATGCGCGGACCGAAAGGTTCCGGGTCGCCGCCAACTGCCGTGCAATACGGGTGTTATGTCCTATTTATCGTCAATTGTGTAAGGGGTGCCGATCACCCTTTCGTGTGCTTTTCACCAAAGACCTCAAGGGGTGCGGAGGCAGCGCCGACAAAGGATGCGTGAGTACCCTTGCGCACACCATGATGACCGCCGCCCGCTCCGTCGACTCCGGCCTCGGCGCCACGGGCGATCTCGACCGCTACCCCTACGCGGAGACCCCCGCCGCCGGGCGCGTGGGTCCGCCCTCCTGGGAGGGGGTGGAAACCGACCTGGGCCGCGTCGGCCGCAGGAGCGCGGGCAGCCGAGGGCGCGGGCTGCACGGTCAGCTCGTCCAGCAGCTCGGCCAGATGATCGTCTCCGGCGACCTCGGAGCCGACCGTCCGCTCGTTCCCGAGGAGATCGGCCAGCGGTTCGAGGTCTCGCGCACCGTCGTGCGCGAGTCGCTCCGCGTCCTCGAGGCCAAGGGGCTCGTCAGCGCCCGCCCCAACGTCGGCACCCGGGTCAGGCCCGTCAGCGACTGGAACCTCCTCGACCCCGACATCATCGAGTGGCGCGCCTTCGGCCCGCAGCGGGAGGACCAGCGTCGCGAGCTGAACGAGCTGCGCTGGACGATCGAGCCCCTGGCTGCCCGCCTCGCCGCCGGACACGGCCGCGAGGACGTGCAGCAGCGCCTCGCCGACATGGTCGAGATCATGGGCCACGCGTTCGCCCAGGGGGACGCCGTCACCTTCTCCCGGGCCGACACCGAGTTCCACTCCCTCCTCATCCAGCTCGCGGGGAACCGCATGCTGGAGCACCTCTCCGGCATCGTCGCCGCCGCGCTCCAGGTCTCCGGCGGCCCCGTCACCGGCTGCGACCGGCCGAGCGACGCCTGCCTCGCCCACCACGCCCGGATCGCGGACGCGCTCGCCGCCGGCGACGCGCAGGGCGCCGAGGCCGCCATGCGGCAGCTGCTCACGGTCCACCCCGAGGTGGAGCGTGTCGTCCCGGCCCCCCGCGAACACTGACCCGCGAGCCGTGGCCGGGAGCGGGGGGCGCGCGCCGCGTGCCACCGGACCCGGGCGCCGCTCGGGCCCGGCGGGCCCGCTCGCGGGCGGCCCCCGGGAAGCGGCGGCGTGAATGTACGCTGATCGGTAGATAGGGGAGTTTTGCCCCGAACGAGGTGTGACTCGGGCCACGAAGATTGGGCGTAACACTCCTCCGACCCGTGCGATGACCTAAGAGGTGACAGCCGAGGAAGGAATACAGCAGCCGACGAAGGCGCTGTGCAGTTCCCCGGTCCAGCCCGCGCCGTCGGCACATCCCCGTCGACGGTCGTCGGCTCCAGCCCGATCCAGGGCGGGGCCGGAAGCCGTTTCCATCGTTCCGAGAGGTTGTTCGTGTCGGCCAGCACATCCCGTACGCTCCCGCCGGAGATCGCCGAGTCCGAGTCTGTGATGGCGCTCATCGAGCGGGGAAAGGCTGATGGGCAGATCGCCGGCGATGACGTGCGTCGGGCCTTCGAGGCTGACCAGATTCCGCCAACCCAGTGGAAGAACGTTCTGCGCAGCCTCAATCAGATCCTCGAGGAAGAGGGTGTGACGCTGATGGTCAGTGCAGCGGAGTCGCCGAAGCGCGCCCGCAAGAGCGTCGCAGCGAAGAGCCCGGCCAAGCGCACCGCCACCAAGACCGTCACCGCCAGGGCGACCGTGACGAAGTCCGCCGTCCCGGCCGCGGCCTCCGCCGCCGAGGGCGCCGACCCGGCCGACGAGGCCGGTTCGGCCGCCAAGAAGGCGGCCGCGAAGAAGACCGTCGCCAAGAAGACGACGGCCAAGAAGACCGTCGCCAAGAAGACGACGGCCAAGAAGACCGCGTCCAAGAAGGACTCCGAGGAGCTCGTCGAGGGCGAGGAGCTGCTCGAGGACGTCGCTCCCGGCAAGGGTGAGGACGAGGAGACCGAGGGCGAGACCAAGGGCTTCGTCCTGTCCGACGAGGACGAGGACGACGCTCCGGCGCAGCAGGTCGCGGTCGCCGGCGCCACCGCCGACCCGGTCAAGGACTACCTCAAGCAGATCGGCAAGGTCCCGCTGCTCAACGCCGAGCAGGAGGTCGAGCTCGCCAAGCGCATCGAGGCCGGCCTGTTCGCCGAGGACAAGCTCGCCAACTCGGACAAGCTCGCGCCGAAGCTCAAGCGCGAGCTGGAGATCATCGCCGAGGACGGCCGCCGGGCCAAGAACCACCTCTTGGAGGCCAACCTCCGTCTGGTGGTCTCGCTGGCCAAGCGCTACACCGGCCGCGGCATGCTCTTCCTGGACCTGATCCAGGAGGGCAACCTGGGTCTGATCCGCGCCGTCGAGAAGTTCGACTACACCAAGGGCTACAAGTTCTCCACGTACGCCACCTGGTGGATCCGTCAGGCGATCACCCGCGCCATGGCCGACCAGGCCCGCACCATCCGCATCCCGGTGCACATGGTCGAGGTCATCAACAAGCTCGCGCGCGTGCAGCGCCAGATGCTCCAGGACCTGGGCCGCGAGCCCACCCCGGAGGAGCTGGCCAAGGAACTCGACATGACCCCGGAGAAGGTCATCGAGGTCCAGAAGTACGGCCGCGAGCCGATCTCCCTCCACACCCCGCTGGGTGAGGACGGCGACAGCGAGTTCGGCGACCTCATCGAGGACTCCGAGGCGGTCGTCCCGGCCGACGCGGTGAGCTTCACGCTCCTCCAGGAGCAGCTGCACTCCGTCCTCGACACGCTCTCCGAGCGCGAGGCGGGCGTCGTCTCGATGCGCTTCGGCCTCACCGACGGCCAGCCGAAGACGCTGGACGAGATCGGCAAGGTCTACGGCGTGACGCGAGAGCGGATCCGTCAGATCGAGTCGAAGACGATGTCGAAGCTCCGTCACCCGTCGCGTTCGCAGGTGCTGCGCGACTACCTCGACTGACGCGACCGGCACGCTCGCCCTCGTACGGATCCGAAGATCCGTACGAGGCACATAGCGGTACACCGAAGGGCCCGGCTCCCCGAAAGGGGGAGCCGGGCCCTTCGGGTGTGCGCCGCGGCTCCGGGTGCTGGACGCTGGGTGAAGCGACATCACCGGAGAGTCAGGAGGCTCCATGCGTGGTTCCCTCACCCGAGCATTGACGGGTGCTCTGGGACTGATCACCGCGGCGGCGGGACACCTCGCCCTCGCCGCCCCCGTGGCCGCCGACAGCGTCGTGGTGGGCGGTCGGCAGGTCGGGATCGTGGACGCGCCGTGGGTCGTGGCGCTGTCCAGCCGTGACCGGTTCGGGGGTATGCGGGCGGGACAGTTCTGCGGAGGCGTGGTCGTCGCCCCCACCAAGGTCCTCACCGCGGCCCACTGCCTGGGCCGGGAGGTGCTCGGCGGCGAGCCGTGGGAGGTGCGCGACTTCGCGGTCATCGTCGGCCGCGCCTCGCTGCGCGGTCAGGGCGGCCAGGAGGTACGGGTCTCCGACACCTGGATCAATCCCGACTACGACCCGACGACCAACTCGGGCGACCTGGCGGTCCTGACGCTGGTGAGCGCGCTGCCGGAGTCGTACGTGATCGGTGTCGCCCGCGAGGGGGACACCGCGTACGCGCCCGGGACGGCCGCGGACGTCTACGGCTGGGGAGACACGAGCGGCAGGGGGAACTACGCCTCCGCGCTGCGGACGGCGCGTGTCCAGGTGCTGCCGGACACGGCGTGCGAGCGGGCGTACCCGGGTGGTTCCGGAGTCCGGTACCAGGGCGCCACGATGGTGTGCGCGGGCGACCCGCAGGGCGGCAAGGACGCGTGCCAGGGGGACAGCGGAGGCCCGCTGGTGGCCGAGGGGCTCCTCATCGGCCTGGTGTCCTGGGGCAGCGGCTGCGGCGAGGCGGAGAACCCGGGCGTCTACACGCGCGTCTCGACGGTGCTGCCGGAGCGCTTCTGAGACGTCCCCGAAGGCTCCCTGGCGCTCGGGCTCCGGAGCATCTCGGGGTAGACCCGGAAGCGCCGCCGGGGCGCCGCCGGATACGAGAACGGGCGGTCACTCCCCGCAGCGCGGGGGTGACCGCCCGCCGTCCGGTCAGTGACCGGCCCTGGGCTCGTCGTGGATGCGGGGCGTCAGTGCTCGTCGCCCACGGTGCGGGCCGGCACGTCGGTCAGCCGGTCCGTCTCATCCTGTATCTCAACGGCGATCTTCTTGAGTTCCGGCTCGAACTTACGTCCGTGGTGGGCGCAGAAGAGCAAGTCACCTCCGCTGGTCAGAACGACACGCAGGTAAGCCTGGGCGCCGCAGCGGTCGCAGCGGTCAGCGGCCGTCAGGGGGCTCGCGGGGGTCAGAACAGTAGTCACGTCGCCTCTTCTCTAGCTCGACGAGCTGTCGTACCAGGGTCAACATCCAACCAGGCCGGAAACGTTCCCGCTCGTGGCTTTTCCTTGAAACTTCTTCCCAAGGTGGCTGTCTGCTGCCGGTTGGCGGCGAATGAGCCGTATTGCGTCGCTCTACGGATTTCGCATGGCTTGTCTCGGTCAGGCCCTCCCGGCGGTTGCCGGTTGTTGATGAGGACGTGCCCGGAGCCTAAATGGTTCATGCCTGGAAGGGAACGTGATGTTCACGTCACCCGATCGAGGGATCGAACACGCATACGACTCTGGACTAGCATGAGGAACCGGGGAGGGTGGCGTGACAACGGCTCTACCAGGCATCGGTACCCTCTGAAGCCGGTGACCGACGCCGGGCCTTACCCATCGGGCCAGATTTCAAATTCAGCGAGGAGCGAACCGCGTGACCGCCGAGACGTCCGTGCCGTCCAGTGCGCTGCTGACCGCAGACCGTGACGGTTCCAACTACACCGCGCGGCACCTGCTCGTACTGGAAGGGCTCGAAGCGGTCCGCAAGCGCCCCGGCATGTACATCGGGTCCACCGACAGCCGCGGCCTGATGCACTGCATCTGGGAGATCATCGACAACTCGGTCGACGAGGCCCTCGGCGGCTACTGCGACCACATCGAGGTCGTCCTCCACGAGGACGGCTCCGTCGAGGTCCGGGACAACGGCCGGGGCATCCCGGTCGACGTCGAACCGAAGACCGGGCTCTCGGGCGTCGAGGTCGTCATGACCAAGCTGCACGCCGGCGGAAAGTTCGGCGGCGGGTCGTACGCGGCGTCCGGCGGTCTGCACGGCGTCGGCGCCTCCGTGGTCAACGCCCTGTCGGCCCGCCTCGACGTCGAGGTCGACCGGAACAGCGCGACCCACTCGATCAGCTTCCGCCGCGGCGTCCCCGGCGTCTTCACCGAGCAGGGCCCCGACAGCCCCTTCGACCCGGCCAACGGCCTCCGCAAGGGCAAGCGGATCCCCAAGAACCGCACCGGGACCCGCGTCCGCTACTGGGCGGACCGGCAGATCTTCCTCAAGGACGCCAAGCTCTCCCTGGAGACGCTCCACCAGCGCGCCCGGCAGACCGCCTTCCTCGTGCCCGGCCTCACCATCGTCGTCCGCGACGAGCGGGACCTGGAAGGGGTCGGCAAGAGCGAGGAGACCTTCCGCTTCGACGGGGGCATCAGCGAGTTCTGCGAGTACCTCGCGCAGGACAGGGCCGTCTGCGACATCCAGCGCCTCACGGGGCAGGGCACCTTCAAGGAGACCGTCCCGGTCCTCGACGAGCGCGGCCACATGACCCCGACCGAGGTCACCCGCGAGCTCGTCGTCGACGTCGCCCTGCGCTGGGGCACCGGCTACGACACCACGGTCAAGTCCTTCGTCAACATCATCGCCACCCCCAAGGGCGGCACCCACGTCTCCGGCTTCGAGCAGGCCGTCACCAGGACGGTGAACGAGGTGCTGCGCTCGGCCAAGATGCTGCGCGTCGCCGAGGACGACGTCGTCAAGGACGACGCCCTGGAGGGGCTCACGGCCGTCGTGACCGTGCGCCTCGCGGAGCCGCAGTTCGAGGGCCAGACCAAGGAGGTCCTCGGCACCTCCGCCGCCCGCCGGATCGTGGCGAACGTGGTGGCCAAGGAGCTCAAGGCCTTCCTCACCTCCACCAAGCGGGACGCCAAGGCACAGGCCCGTGCCGTCCTGGAGAAGGCCGTCGCCGCGGCCCGTACCCGGATCGCGGCCCGCCAGCACAAGGAGGCGCAGCGCAGGAAGACCGCGCTCGAGTCCTCCTCCCTGCCGGCCAAGCTGGCCGACTGCCGCAGCGACGACGTGGAGCGCAGCGAGCTCTTCATCGTCGAGGGCGACTCGGCCCTCGGCACGGCGAAGCTCGCCCGCAACAGCGAGTTCCAGGCCCTGCTGCCGATCCGCGGCAAGATCCTGAACGTCCAGAAGTCGTCCGTCGCGGACATGCTCAAGAACGCCGAGTGCGGCGCGATCATCCAGGTCATAGGAGCGGGCTCGGGCCGTACTTTCGACATCGACGCGGCCCGCTACGGCAAGGTCATCATGATGACCGACGCCGATGTCGACGGGTCCCACATCCGCACGCTGCTGCTCACCCTCTTCCAGCGGTACATGCGACCCATGGTCGAGGCGGGGCGGGTCTTCGCGGCCGTTCCCCCGCTGCACCGCATCGAGCTCGTCCAGCCGAAGCGGGGCCAGGACAAGTACGTCTACACCTACTCGGACAACGAGCTGCGGCAGACCCTGCTGGAGTTCCAGCGCAAGGGGGTCCGCTACAAGGACTCCATCCAGCGCTACAAGGGCCTGGGCGAGATGGACGCCGACCAGCTGGCAGAGACCACGATGGACCCGCGCCACCGCACCCTGCGCCGGATCAACATCGGCGATCTGGAGGCCTCGGAGCAGGTCTTCGACCTCCTCATGGGCAATGACGTCGCGCCCCGCAAGGAGTTCATCACCAGCTCGGCGGCGACCCTCGACCGCTCGCGCATCGACGCCTGAGGAATTCGACCCCCGGGCGGAGCCGAACGCTCCGCCCGGGGGCCGTGCGGTACGCATATCAGCACGGTTTTGTCAGGCCACCCGGGAAAAGAGTCACCTGATGAGGTGAAGTCGGGGAGGAGAAGAGTCCGGGAAGTTCCCGCTCTGTCCATCCTTGTGCACGCGGCCGAAACGGTTCGCTGACAAGGAGAGTTGGACCGGTGGAGCAGGTGGACAAGCAGGAGGGGCGCGGCGCTTCGGCGGTGCCGGTCGACGACCCCTGGGACGACGCGCCGACCGCCGGCCCGGGCGGGCACGCGGAGGCCGGGGCGACCGGCGACGGCCGCTTGGGCGCGGTGCCGCGCCAGCGGGTCGCCAGCGCGGCGGAGATCTATCTGGAGGTCCAGCGGAGCCCCGCCTTCCAGGAAGTGCGCCGCCGCTACCGCCGGTTCGTCTTCCCCGCCACCCTCGCCTTCCTGGCCTGGTACCTCGCCTATGTCGTGGCGGCGACCGCCGCGCCGGGGCTCATGGCCCGGCCGGTCGCCGGAGCGGTGAACGTGGCGATGGTCGCGGGCCTCGGCCAGTTCCTCACCACCTTCCTGCTGACCTGGGCGTACGCGCGCCACGCCCGGCTGCGCAGGGACCGGGCGGCCCTTGAACTGCGCTGGGACACGCAGGAGATGACCCGAGGGGCGGTGCGGCGATGACCGGAGACCACCAGACCCTGGCCCTCGTGCTGTTCAGCGTCTTCGTCGCCGTGACCCTGGGCATCACCACCTGGGTGAGCCGCAGCCGACACGGCTCGGCGGAGGAGTTCTACGCCGGGGGGCGCCTCTTCTCGCCCCTGGAGAACGGCTTCGCCATCGCCGGCGACTACATGTCGGCGGCGTCCTTCCTCGGCATCTCCGGCCTGATCGCGCTCTACGGCTACGACGGCATGCTGTACTCCGTCGGATTCCTCGTCGCCTGGCTCGTCGTCCTCCTGCTCGTCGCCGAACTGGTCCGCAACTGCGGGCGGTTCACCCTGGCCGACGTCGTCGCCGCGCGGATGGCCGAGCGCCCCGTGCGGATCGCCGCCGGAACGTCCTCGGTGGCCGTCTCCGTGCTCTACCTGGTGGCGCAGATGGTGGGCGCCGGAAGCCTGGTCGCGCTGCTCCTCGGCGGCACCAGCGAGGCGGCCCGCTCCTGGACGGTGATCGGGGTGGGCGCGCTGATGGTGATCTACGTGTCGCTCGGCGGCATGCGGGCCACCACCTGGATCCAGATCGTCAAGGCGGTCCTGCTCATGGCGGGCACGGTCGCGCTCAGCGTCCTCGTCCTGTTCCGCTTCCACGGCGACGTGAACAGCCTGCTCTCCGCCGCGGCCGAACGCAGCGGCCACGGCCTCGACTTCCTCGCCCCCGGGCTCCGCTACGGCGGGGACTGGACGGCCCGCCTCGACTTCATCAGCCTCGGCCTCGCCCTGGTCCTGGGCACCGCCGGCCTGCCGCACATCCTGTCGCGCTTCTACACCGTGCCGACCGCCCGCGCCGCCCGCCGCTCCGTCGTCTGGTCCATCGGACTCATCGGCAGCTTCTACCTGATGACGATCGTGCTCGGCTTCGGCGCGGCCGCCCTGATCGGCCCCGACGAGGTCCGGGCCTCCAACGCGGCCGGGAACACCGCCGTACCGCTGCTCGCGCTCGACCTCGGGGGCGGCGCGGGCTCCACCGGGGGCACGGTGCTCTTCGCGGTCGTCGCCGCCGTCGCTTTCGCGACCATCCTCGCCGTCGTCGCGGGGATCACCCTCGCCTCCTCGGCCTCCGTCGCCCACGACCTGTACGCCTCGCTGCGCCGCAAGCACGCGAAGCAGTACAGCGAGGTGGCCGTGGCCCGGGTCGCCGCGGTGGTGATCGGCGCCGCCGCGATCGGCCTCGGACTGCTCGCCAGCGACCTCAACGTGGCCTTTCTCGTCGGCCTGGCCTTCGCCGTCGCGGCCTCCGCCAACCTGCCGGTGCTGCTCTACTCTCTGTTCTGGCGGAAGTTCACCACCAGGGGCGCGGTCTGGTCGGTGTACGGCGGGCTGGTCCCGGCCGTCCTGCTCGTCCTGGTCTCGCCGGTCGTCTCCGGCAGCCCCGAGTCGCTGTTCCCCGGCGTCGACTTCCACCTCTTCCCGCTGCAGAACCCGGGCGTGGTCTCCATCCCGCTCGGCTTCCTCGCCGGATGGATCGGCACGGTCACCTCGACCGAGCCGCCCGACGAGGCGCGGCACGCGGAGACCGAGGTCCGGGCGCTGACCGGCGCGGGAGCGGTCTGATCCGCACGGAGAAGGCCCGGCCGGGGTCAGGCGGTGGGCGGTGAGCTCGCCCAGGCGTACCGGTGCTCGGGGCGGCCCGTCTCCCCGTACCGGAGCGAGAGGCGCACCCGGCCGGTCCGTTCCAGGAGCTTGAGGTAGCGCTGTGCGGTCTGGCGGCTGACGCCGGACCGCTCGGCGATCTCCTGCGCGGACAGCGGTCCGTCGGCGGCGAGCAGCACCTGCCGGACCAGTTCGGCCGTGGTGGGGGAGTGCCCCTTCGGCAGGTCGGGGGCGACGGAGCCCGCCGCCAGGACCCCGAAGATCCGGTCCACCTCGGCCTGTTCGGCCTCGCCCCCGCCCTCCAGGGTGCGGCGGAGCGTCGCGTACGCCTCCAGCTTCCCGCGCAGGCCGGCGAAGTTGAACGGCTTGACCAGGTACTGGAGGGCGCCGTGCCGCATCGCCGCCTGCACGGTGGCCACGTCCCGGGCCGCCGTCACCATGATCACGTCGCACTGGTGGCCGCGCGCGCGGAGCTTCCGTACCGCCGCGAGGCCGTTCTCGTCCGGCAGGTAGTGGTCCAGGAGGACCAGGTCCACCGGCCGCTCGTCCAGGACGGCGAGCGCCTCGGCGGTCGAATGGGCGGTGGCGGCGACCCGGAAGCCGGGCACCTTGGCGACGTAGGCGGCGTTGATCCGCGCCACCCGCACGTCGTCGTCCACCACGAGCACGTCGATGAGCACGTCGGTCATCGCACCTCCTCGACGGGTTCCGGGGCGGCCGGGACGCCGGGCGGGGCGTCGCTCAGGGCGTCGGGGAGGACGACGGTGAACTCCGCTCCGCCGCCGGGGCCCCCGGTCACGGTCGCGGTGCCGCCCCGGCGCTCGGCGAGCCGGCGCACCAGGGCGAGGCCGAGCCCCCGCTTCCCGTGGGACGGCAGGGCCTTCGTCGTCCAGCCCTCGGTGAAGATCAGCTCGCGCCGTTCCTCCGGCACCCCCGGGCCGCTGTCCGAGACCCGCAGCACGACCGTACGGCCCTCGGAGCGGAAGGAGACGCCGACGCGGGCGTCCGGGGTGCCGGCGGCCGCGTCCAGGGCGTTGTCGACCAGGTTGCCGACGACGGTGACCAGCTCGCGCGGGTCGACCAGCCGGTCCGGCAGCAGCGAGTCCGGCGCGAGCCGCAGCGAGACGCCGCGCTCGGCGGCGACGGTGGCCTTGCCGACGAGCAGCGCGGCCAGGAGAGGATCGTGGACCTTCTCGGTGACCTGCTCGGCGGTGGCCCGGTGCACCCCGACCACCTCGGTGACGAACTCCGCCGCCTCCTCGTGCATCTCCAGCTCCAGGAGGCCGAGGAGGGTGTGCATCCGGTTGGCGTGCTCGTGGTCCTGGGCGCGCAGGGCGTCGATGAGGCCCCGGGTGGCGTCCAGCTCACGGCCGAGGTGCTCCAGCTCGGTGCGGTCGCGGAGGGTCGCCACCGCGCCGCCGTCGTCCGTGGGCATCCGGTTGGCGATCAGCACCCGGTTGCCCCGGACCGTGACCAGGTCCTCGCCGGTGACCCGGCCCGCCAGGACGTCGGCGGTGCGGCCCCGGCCGAGGACCTCGTCGAGCGGCCGCCCCGCCGCCTCGGGGCCGAGGCCGAGGAGCCGCTGCGCCTCGTCGTTCATGAGCCGCACGGAGCCGTTGCGGTCCAGGGCCACCACGCCCTCCCGGATGCCGTGCAGCATGGCCTCCCGCTCCGCGAGGAGCGCGGAGATGTCGGAGAACGCCAGGTCGTGTGTCTGCCGCTGGAGCCGCCGGGAGATCAGGTACGCGGCCAGGGCCCCGGCCGCGAGCGCGCCGCCCGCGTAGGCGAGGAGACCGGGGATCGCGCCGAGGAGCCGGTCGCGGACGCTGTCGTACTCGATGCCGACGGAGACCGCCCCGACGGTCCGCCCGTCCGCGTCGCGCAGCGGCACCTTGCCGCGCGCCGACCGGCCGAGCGTGCCGCTGTCGATCTCCATGACCTCCCGCCCGGACAGGGCCGCGCTCGGGTCGGTGGAGACGACCCTGCCGATCTGCACGGGGTCGGGGTGCGACCAGCGCACCCCGCGCACGTCCATGACGACGACGTACTCGGCGCCCGTGGAGGTCCTGACCCGCTCGGCCTCCTCCTGCACCGGGCCCCGCGCGGACGGCGGGCCGCCGGTGAGGTCGGCGGCGAGCCGGGGCGAGGCGGTCGTCCCGGCGATGGCCAGGGCCCGCCGCATGGCCTGGTCGTCGAGCTGGGCGCTCAGCGGGGCCAGGAAGAGGCTGGTGGCGAGGACGGTCACCCCGGTCGCGACGGCCAGCTGCATCAGCAGGACCTGCGAGAACACCCGCCGGGGCCACCCGAACCGCCGACGGCGCGTGAGGGGGCGCGGGGATCCGGTCCGTACGGGGTTCATGCCCGAAAAGGTACGGGGACACGCCCCGGCACCGGAAATGAGCGGCGGACGGGAGCGGAGGCGGGAGGGCGTGCGGCGCCGGAGCGGGGGTAGGTCCCAGGGGACCGAAGCCCGTCCCGGGGCACCCGCCCCGAGGGGCCTGAACCCGTCCCGAGGCACCCGCCCCAGGGAACCGAAACCCGCCCCGAAGCACCCGCCCCACGACACCCGACCCGCCCACACGCGCCCGCTCCGTCCCGGAAGCCCGTCGTGGGCCCGTGGCCCGCCTATCCTGGGCCTTTCCCGCGGGGCGGCGCGCCGTGGGCACCACGACCGAGCACGACCGGAGGCACGTCCCTTGACCACGCAGCAGATCCCCGTCGTCGTCCTGGCAGGGTTCCTCGGGGCCGGGAAGACCACGCTCCTCAACCATCTGCTGCGCAGCGCCCGGGGCACCCGCATCGGGGTCATGGTCAACGACTTCGGCGACATCGGCATCGACGCGATGACCGTCGCCGGCCAGGTCGGCTCCACCGTCTCCCTCGGCAACGGCTGCCTGTGCTGCGCCGTCGACGCCGGTGAGCTCGACGAGTACCTGGAGGTCCTGACCCGGCCCGAGTCCCGGCTCGACGTGATCGTGATCGAGGCGAGCGGACTCGCGGAGCCGCAGGAGCTGGTCCGCATGGTGCTCGCCAGCGAGAACGAGCGGATCGTGTACGGAGGGCTCGTCGAGGTCGTCGACGCGGCCGAGTTCGGGGCCACCCGGCAGCGGCACCCCGGGACCGACCGGCACCTGGCCGTCGCCGACCTCGTGGTCGTCAACAAGGCCGACCGGGTCTCCGCCGACGAGCTGCGGAGCGTACGGGAGACGGTGGCGGAACTCGCCGGACGTGCCGCAGTGATCGAGGCCTCCCACGGGCGCGTCGATCCGGAACTGCTCTTCGACCGGGTCGCGCCGGACGGCGAGATCGAGGGCCAGATGTCGATCGAGGACGTCCTGTACGGCTCCGACGAGGCCGACCACCCGCACGCGTCCTACGAGACCGTCTCGCTGACGGCCTCGACGCCGCTCCACCCGCGCCGCCTGATGACGTTCCTCGACTCCCGCCCCGAAGGCCTCTACCGGATCAAGGGCTTCATCGACCTCGGCACCGCCGACCCGGCCAACCGCTACGCCGTGCACGCCGTCGGACGCTTCCTGCGCTTCTACCCGCAGCCCTGGCCCGCAGGCGAGGAGCGCCTCACCCAGCTCGTCCTGATCGGCTCCGGCGTCGACGCGGCCGGTCTGCGCAAGGAGCTTGCCGCCTGCGAGCTGAACGGCCCGCAGGACGTGCCCGACGAGGCCGGCATGTGGGGTCTCCTGCGGTACGTGCCCCAGACGGAGGAGGAGCCGGAGGAGACCCTGTTCTAGGGCCTGTCCGGCAGATCATGGCCGGGTCCTATCCGACCCTGATCCGCCGGACAGGCCCTAGGCCTCCTCCGGCTCCCGTTCCCCACAGGTCCTAGCTGGCCGGGCCCGCCAGTACCTCCACCGGCTTCGGCAGCGGGGTGCCCGAGCCGTCGCGGCGGGGGTCGATCTCCGGGAGGTCGACCGGGGTGCCGTTCTTCTGGGCGGCGCGGACCGGGGTGGTGCCCGCCCAGGCCAGGATCAGGACGTCCTCGCCCTTCAGGAAGCGCTGGCAGCGGACGCCGCCGGTCGCGCGGCCCTTGCGCGGGTACTGGTCGAAGGGCGTCAGCTTCGCCGACGTACCGGCGGAGGCGTCCAGGGCGCCCGTGGAGCCCGCGACCGTGAAGACCACCGCGTCCGCCGCCGGGTCGACCGCCGTGAACGAGAGGACCTCGGCGCCCGCGGTGAGCTTGACGCCCGCCATGCCGCCCGCGGGCCGGCCCTGGGGCCGCACCTGGGACGCCGGGTAGCGCAGCAGCTGGGCGTCGGAGGTGATGAAGACCAGGTCCTCCTCGCCCGTCCGCAGCTCGGTCGCGCCGACGATCCGGTCACCGTCCCTGAGGGTGATGACCTCCAGCTCGTCCTTGTTCGCCGGGTAGTCCGGCACCACCCGCTTCACCACGCCCTGGAGCGTGCCGAGGGCGAGCCCCTGCGAGGTCTCTTCGAGCGTGGTCAGGCAGACCACCGTCTCGTCCGCCTCCAGGGAGAGGAACTCCGACAGCGGCGCGCCACCCGCCAGGTTCGGCGTGGACGCGGTGTCCGGCAGCCGGGGCAGGTCGATCACCGAGATCCGCAGCAGCCGGCCGGCCGAGGTCACCGCGCCGACCTCGCCGCGCTGGGTGGCGGCCACCACGGACACGATCACGTCGTGCTTGACCCGCTTCGCGTCCGGCTCGGTGGGGGGCAGCGCCTCCGTCGCCGTACGGGCCAGCAGACCGGTCGAGGAGAGCAGCACCCGGCACGGGTCGTCCGCGACCTGGAGGGACGTGGCCGCGACGGGCGTGCCGGCCGATTCGAGCAGGACGGTCCGGCGGTCCGTGCCGAACTTCTTGGCGACCGCGGCCAGCTCGGCCGAGACCATCTTCCGCAGCTCCGCGTCGGACTCCAGGATCCCGGTCAGCTCGTCGATCTCGCCGTTGAGGCGGTCGCGCTCGCCCTCCAGCTCGATCCGGTCGAACCTGGTGAGGCGGCGCAGCGGGGTGTCCAGGATGTACTGCGTCTGGATCTCGCTCAGGGAGAAGCGCTCCATCAGGCGCTCCTTGGCCTGCGCGGAGTTGTCGCTCTCCCGGATGAGGCGGATGACCTCGTCGATGTCGAGCAGCGCCACGAGCAGGCCCTCGACCAGGTGGAGCCGGTCGCGCTTCTTGGTGCGGCGGAACTCGGAGCGGCGGCGGACCACCTCGAAGCGGTGGTCGAGGTAGACCTCCAGAAGCTCCTTGAGGCCGAGGGTGAGCGGCTGCCCGTCGACGAGCGCGACGTTGTTGATGCCGAAGGACTCCTCCATCGGCGTCAGCTTGTAGAGCTGCTCCAGGACGGCCTCGGGCACGAAGCCGTTCTTGATCTCGATGACCAGGCGCAGGCCGTGGCTGCGGTCGGTGAGGTCCTTGACGTCCGCGATGCCCTGGAGCTTCTTGGAGCCGACCAGGTCCTTGATCTTGGAGATGACCTTCTCGGGGCCGACCGTGAAGGGCAGCTCGGTCACGACGATGCCCTTGCGGCGGGCCGTGACGGTCTCCACGGTCGCGGTGGCGCGGATCTTGAAGGAGCCGCGCCCCGACGCGTACGCGTCCTTGATGCCGGAGAGGCCGACGATCCGGCCGCCGGTCGGCAGGTCCGGGCCGGGCACGAAGCGCATCAGCGTCTCGAGGTCGGCGTTCGGGTGCCGGATCAGGTGGCGGGCGGCCGCGACGACCTCGCCGAGGTTGTGCGGGGGCATGTTGGTCGCCATGCCGACCGCGATGCCGGACGCGCCGTTGACCAGCAGGTTCGGGTAGGCGGCGGGCAGCGCCGCCGGCTCCCGCTCCTGGCCGTCGTAGTTCGGCGCGAAGTCGACCGTGTCCTCTTCGATGGACTCGGTCATGAGCAGCGCGGCCGGGGCCATCCGCGACTCGGTGTACCGCATGGCGGCCGGCGGGTCGTCGTTCCCGAGGGAGCCGAAGTTGCCGTGGCCGTCGACGAGGGGGAGGCGCATGGAGAAGGGCTGTGCCATACGGACCATCGCGTCGTAGATCGACGCGTCGCCGTGCGGGTGCAGCTTGCCCATCACCTCGCCGACGACCCGGGCGCACTTCACGAAGCCGCGGTCGGGACGCAGCCCCATCTCGTTCATCTGGTAGACGATGCGGCGCTGGACGGGCTTCATGCCGTCGCGGGCGTCCGGGAGCGCGCGCGAGTAGATCACCGAGTACGCGTACTCGAGGAAGGAGCCCTGCATCTCGTCGACGACGTCGATGTCGAGGATCCTCTCCTCGTACGCGTCGTCCGGCGGCGGTGTCTTCGTGCTGCGGCGGGCCATCGCGGCTGCGGCTCCTTCACCAACAAGGTTGATCTGACGCGGACCATTGTGGACCGTGCCACCGACAACGCCGACCTCGACCCGGAAGAGGGACATCTCCAAGGGACGGGAACTTCGCCAGGTGTCGGCGCGCTTGCATACAGTGGCAGGACTTTTTCACATCGCGATCGAAGGGACGTACATGCCCATGGGTCACACGGCCACGGCCGAGGCCGGCTCCGGCGGCCTGACAGCGACCGAGCACCGGTTGGCGAACGGCCTGCGCGTGGTGCTCTCGGAGGACCACCTGACCCCGGTCGCCGCGGTCTGCCTCTGGTACGACGTCGGCTCGCGCCACGAGGTCCGGGGCCGCACGGGGCTCGCCCACCTCTTCGAGCACCTGATGTTCCAGGGCTCGAAGCAGGTCCACGGCAACGGCCACTTCGAGCTGGTGCAGGGTGCGGGCGGCTCGCTCAACGGCACGACGAGCTTCGAGCGCACCAACTACTTCGAGACCATGCCCACGCACCAGCTGGAGCTCGCGCTCTGGCTGGAGGCCGACCGCATGGGCTCGCTGCTCGCCGCCCTGGACGACGAGTCCATGGAGAACCAGCGGGACGTCGTCAAGAACGAGCGCCGCCAGCGCTACGACAACGTGCCGTACGGCACGGCCTTCGAGAGGCTGACCGCCCTCGCCTACCCGGAGGGCCACCCGTACCACCACACGCCGATCGGCTCCATGGCCGACCTGGACGCGGCCACCCTGGAGGACGCGCGGGAGTTCTTCCGCACGTACTACGCCCCGAACAACGCGGTGCTCTCCGTCGTCGGCGACATCGACCCGGAGCGGACCCTCGCCTGGATCGAGAAGTACTTCGGCTCCATCCCCGGCCACGACGGCAAGCCCGCGCCGCGCTCCGGCGAGCTGCCCGACGTCATCGGCGAGCAGCTCCGCGAGGTCGTCGAGGAGGAGGTCCCGGCGCGCGCCCTGATGGCCGCCTACCGGCTGCCGCACGACGGCACGCGCGCGTGCGACGCCGCCGACCTGGCCCTGACGGTCCTGGGCGGCGGGGAGTCCTCCCGGCTGCACAACCGTCTGGTCCGCCGGGACCGCACGGCCGTCGCCGCCGGCTTCGGCCTGCTGCGGCTCGCCGGGGCGCCCTCGCTCGGCTGGCTGGACGTCAAGACGTCCGGCGGCGTCGAGGTCCCCGAGATCGAGGCGGCCGTCGACGAGGAGCTCGCCCGGTTCGCCGCCGAGGGCCCCACGCCCGAGGAGATGGAGCGCGCGCAGGCCCAGCTGGAGCGCGAGTGGCTGGACCGGCTCGGCACCGTCGCGGGCCGCGCCGACGAACTGTGCCGGTTCGCCGTCCTGTTCGGCGACCCGCAGCTCGCCCTCACCGCCGTCGACCGCGTCCTCGACATCACCGCCGAGGAGGTCCGGGAGGCCGCCGCGGCCCGGCTGCGCCCGGACAACCGCGCGGTCCTGGTCTACGAGCCGCTGAGCACCGAACAGAGCGAGAGCGACGAGGAAGAGGGGGCGGAGCAGTGACCGAGGCTGCCACGTCTTTGACGAGCATGGAGTTCCACCCGCAGCCGACGCCGGGCACCGCCCGCCCCTGGGCCTTCCCGGCCCCGGACCGCGGCACCCTGGAGAACGGCCTGACCGTCCTCACCAGCCACCGCCCCGGCCAGCAGGTCGTGGCCGTGGAGCTCTTCCTGCCGGCCCCGCTGGACGCCGAGCCCGCCGGTCTCGACGGCGTGGCCACCATCATGGCCCGTGCGCTCTCCGAGGGCACCGACCAGCACAGCGCCGAGGAGTTCGCGGCCGAGCTGGAGCGCTGCGGCGCCACCCTCGACGCGCACGCCGACCACCCGGGCGTACGGGTCTCCCTGGAGGTCCCGGTCTCCCGGCTGCCCAAGGCGCTCGGACTGCTCTCCGAGGCCCTGATCGCCCCGGCGTTCCTGGACACCGAGGTCGAGCGCCTGGTGCGCAACCGCCTCGACGAGATCCCGCACGAGACGGCCAATCCGGCCCGGCGCGCCGCCAAGCAGCTCTCCAAGGAGCTGTTCCCGGCCGACTCCCGGATGTCCCGGCCGCGCCAGGGCACCGAGGAGACCGTCGGGGCGATCGACGCCGCCGCGGTCCGCGCCTTCTACGCGGCGCACGTGCGGCCCGCCACGGCCACCGCCGTGGTCGTCGGCGACCTGACTGGGATCGACCTGGAGAAGGTCCTCGCGGAGACGCTGGGCGCCTGGACCGGCGAGCCCGGCGAGCCGCTGCCGATGCCGCCGATCACCGCCGACGACACCGGCCGGGTCGTGATCGTGGACCGCCCCGGCGCCGTCCAGACCCAGCTCCTCATCGGCCGGATCGGCCCCGACCGGCACGCCCGCGTCTGGCCGGCCCAGGTCCTCGGCACGTACTCCCTCGGCGGGACCCTGACCTCGCGTCTGGACCGGGTCCTGCGCGAGGAGAAGGGCTACACGTACGGCGTGCGGGCCTTCGGGCAGGTGCTCCGCTCGGACGCCGAGGGGAACGGCGCCGCGATGCTCGCCATCAGCGGCTCCATCGACACCCCCAACACGGGCCCGGCCCTGGACGACCTGTGGAAGGTGCTGCGCACCCTGGCCGCCGAGGGGCTCACGGACGCCGAGCGGGAGACCGCCGTGCAGAACCTGGTGGGGGTGGCGCCGCTCAAGTACGAGACGGCCGCCTCCGTCGCCGGGACGCTCGCCGACCAGGTGGAGCAGCACCTCCCGGACGACTTCCAGGCCCAGCTGTACGCGCGCCTGGCCGAGACCGGCACCGTCGAGGCGACCGCCGCCGTGGTCAGCGCCTTCCCGGTGGACCGGCTCGTCACGGTCCTGGTGGGCGACGCGGCGCAGATCGCGGAGCCGGTGCGGGCGCTCGGCATCGGTGAAGTGACCGTCGTCACCGGCTGATCGACCCCTGCCCGGCCGGCGGCCCACCGCCGCCGGCCGGGCGGACGAAGGGCCCCGACGTGACGGACCGTCGGGGCCCTTCCGGCCGTCGGCGCGGGAGCCGCACGGGGAATGCCTCCGTGAATTGTCCGTATTGGCGCCAAAGTGATCATCTGCCCTGTGGCATGCCTTACAAAAGGTCGTGTTCGGTTGGTGATCGACTGGGGCTCCGCATAGCGTCGGTGCGGCTGTTCGCCAGTTGCACCCGCCGCGCCCGCGGCACCGGACAGTCATCGCCGAGTCCCCGTCAGGCGCGAGCCTGGGGAGCCGGGGACCCACGCAGTCCCTGGGGTGAATCGGACGCCTTCGCCTCGCGCGGAGGGGCCCGTAGGAGACCTTCCTGCTCCGAACCCGTCAGCTAACCCGGTAGGCGAGAAGGAAGGAAAGGAACAACGTCTTCATGGCGTTCACCCGTGCCACCGGGAAGCATCGTGGTTCGAGCCGGATGGCGCGCCGCGGCGCGGGCATCGCCGGAGTGGCGACCCTCGCCACCACCGGAGTCATCGGAACCCTGGCCTCCCCGGCGCTCGCCGCCGACACGGACAACCGCTCCCCCGAGGACACCGGCCTCACCAAGGTGATCGCCGAGGAATCCCTCGTCGACCGGCTCAACGCCCAGGCCGACGCCCAGGACCGCGAGGCCTTCGAGGCCGTCGCCGAGCAGAAGGCCCTGGCCGAGGCGAAGCGCAAGGCCGAGGCCCGCGCCAAGGAGATCCGCGAGGAGAGGGCCCGCGCCGCCCGCGAGGCCGAGCGCCGCCGCCTGAACTCCTTCCAGCTCCCCGTCGCCGGCTCGTACGTCTCCACCGGCTACCAGACCGGCGGCTCGCTCTGGTCCTCCGGCAGCCACTCCGGCGTCGACTTCCACGCGGCCTACGGCAGCCGGGTCGTCTCCGTCGGCTCCGGCACCGTCGTCGAGGCCGGCTGGGGCGGCGCGTACGGCAACAACATCGTGATCCGGATGCACGACGGCACGTACACCCAGTACGGTCACCTCTCCTCCATCGGGGTGTACGTCGGCCAGACCGTCGAGCCGGGCCAGCAGATCGGCATCTCGGGCTCGACCGGCAACTCGACCGGCCCGCACCTCCACTTCGAGGCCCGGACGAGCGCCGACTACGGCTCGGACATCAACCCGGTCTCCTACCTCCGCGCCCGCGGCGTCGCCGTCTGACCCGGCGTCCCGCGCGCCCCTGACCATCGGGGACCTCCGCGTCGCAAAAGCCCCGGCTCGTGCTGAGCCGGGGCTTTTCGTCGTCCCGTCGTCGGCCAAAAGCCCGTCATGGATTCCGGTGGGGCATCGGAAATTCCGGCGGGCTGCAATAGAGTCGCGGATCAGGCGCAGAACAGGCGCCGCTCGAATTGTCTCGCGCGGACCAAGGCGGAGGTCGGACATGCGCATTCCCGCGCATTCGGTATGCACGGCGATCCGGGACGACATCGTCTCCGGCGTCTTCGAGCGGGGCAGCCGGCTGACCGAGGAGCAGCTCGCCCGCCGGTACGGGGTCTCCCGCGTCCCGGTCCGCGAGGCGCTGCGCACCCTGGAGTCCGAGGGCTTCGTCCTCACCCGCCGCCACGCGGGCGCGCACGTCGCCGAGCCCACCGAGCAGGAGGCGGCCGACCTGCTCGACATGCGGGCGCTGCTCGAACCGCTGGGGGCCGCGCGGGCCGCGCAGCGGCGCACCGACGCCCACCTCAAGGTGCTGCGCGGCCTGGTCAGACTCGGGCAGGAGCGGGCCAGGCGCGGCCAGGGCGAGGACCTGCGCTCGCTCGGCGGCTGGTTCCACGAGACGCTCGCGCAGGCCTCCGGCAGCCCGCCGCTGACGGCGCTGCTCACCCAGCTGCGGCACAAGATCGCCTGGACGTACGCGGTCGAGCAGCCCGAGCGACCGGTGGAGGCCTGGGCCGAACACGGTGCGATCGTGGACGCCGTGGCGCGCGGCGACGCCGAGCGGGCGAGGGCCCTCACCGCGCTGCACGCGGAGCGCTCGCTGCCGCTGCACCGGCTCAAGAGGCCGGAGCGCGGGCGTGTGAGGGTTTCGCAACACGTCGTCAACACGACGAGCGCCCGGAATTAACACGCACACCGTATACAAAGAATAGAAATTCCACGGGGCTTTTCGTGCTGCCCGGAAAAGGGGGCGGCGGGGGAGCGGGAGTGGAAAAGAGAAAGGCCGTGGCCGCCGGAATTCCGGCGGCCACGGCCTTTCGAAGTCACGAGAAGGGTCAGACGGTCTCGGGGAGCTCGTCCAGGCCCTCGGCGACCAGCTTCGCGAGACGGTCCAGAGCGGCCTCGGCGCCCTCGGCGTCCGACGCGAGCACGATCTCCTCGCCGCCCTGCGCGCCCAGGCCGAGCACCGCGAGCATGGAGGCGGCGTTCACGGGGGTGCCGTCGGACTTGGCGATCGTCACCGGAACGCCGGAAGCCGTGGCGGCACGGACGAAGATGGACGCGGGGCGGGCGTGCAGGCCCTCGGCCCAGCCGACGTTGACGCGGCGCTCAGCCATGGTGTTGCCCTTCAAGTCTCAAGCGGGTTGTCTAGACCAGTCTCTCACGGGATGCGCGGTGCTCACGCCGACCTCCGGCCCGCACCGGACCGCCTCGGCTCCCCCCACCTTGCAACGCCCACCCCCACCGCGCGACCGGTGCCCCAGGCGTGTCCCGGCCGTAGGCTGACCCCATGCAGAGCGCGTCGGAGCAGTCGGAAGCGGCGGAACCGCAGGCGGAGCCGGTACGGTCCGCGCCACCGGAGCACGCCTACCCCGACCACTGGGAGGCGGACGTGGTGCTCCGCGACGGCGGCACCGCGCGCATCGGGCCCATCACCACCGACGACGCCGACCGGCTCGTCAGCTTCTACGAGCAGGTCTCGGACGAGTCGAAGTACTACCGCTTCTTCGCCCCCTACCCGCGCCTCTCCGCCAAGGACGTGCACCGCTTCACCCACCACGACTTCGTGGACCGGGTGGGACTCGCGGCGACCGTCGGCGGCGAGTTCATCGCCACCGTCCGCTACGACCGCATCGACGACCGCGGACTGCCCGCCTCCGCCCCGGCCGACGAGGCCGAGGTCGCCTTCCTCGTCCAGGACGCGCACCAGGGCCGGGGCGTCGCCTCCGCCCTGCTCGAACACATCGCGGCGGTCGCCCGCGAACGGGGCATCCGGCGCTTCGCCGCCGAGGTGCTCCCCGCCAACACCAAGATGATCAAGGTCTTCACCGACGCGGGCTACACCCAGAAGCGCAGCTTCGAGGACGGCTCCGTACGGCTCCACCTCGACCTCGAACCCACCGACCGGTCCCTCGCCGTCCAGCGCGCCCGCGAGCAGCGCGCCGAGGCCCGCTCCGTACAGCGGCTGCTCACCCCCGGCTCCGTCGCCGTGGTCGGCGCCGGCCGCACACCCGGCGGCGTCGGCCGGACCGTCCTGCGCAACCTCGTCGGAGCGGGCTACACCGGACGCGTGTACGCGGTGAACGCCGCGCTCCCCGAGACCGGCGGCACCGGCGACGGAGGCCCGGCCGAGCTCGACGGGGTCCCCGCGTACCGCTCCGTCGGCGCCATCGGCGAGCCCGTGGACCTGGCGGTCGTCGCCGTCCCCGCCGAACGGGTGCCGGAGGCCGTCGCGGACTGCGGCGAGCACGGCGTGCGGGGCCTCGTCGTCCTCTCCGCCGGATACGCCGAGAGCGGTCCGGAGGGCCGCGAGCGGCAGCGCCGGCTCGTACGGCAGGCCCGCTCGTACGGCATGCGGATCATCGGCCCCAACGCCTTCGGCATCATCAACACCGCCGACGACGTCCGGCTCAACGCCTCGCTCGCGCCGCAGATGCCGGCCGCCGGGCGGATCGGGCTCTTCACCCAGTCCGGCGCGATCGGGATCGCCCTCCTCGCCGGACTGCACCGGCGGGGCGCCGGACTCTCCTCCTTCATCTCGGCCGGCAACCGCGCCGACGTCTCCGGCAACGACTTCCTCCAGCACTGGTACGACGACCCCGGCACCGACGTCGTCCTCCTCTACCTGGAGTCGATCGGCAACCCCCGGAAGTTCACCCGGCTCGCCCGCCGCACCGCCGCCGTCAAGCCGGTCGTCGTCGTCAAGGGCGCCCGGCACAGCGGCAGCGCCCCGCCCGGTCACCGGGTGCCCGTCACCCGCATCCCGCACGCCACGGTCTCCGCGCTGCTCCGGCAGGCCGGGGTGATCCGCGTCGACACCGTCACCGAGCTCGTGGACGCCGGGCTGCTCCTCGCGGCCCAGCCGCTGCCCACCGGGCCCCGGGTCGCGATCCTCGGCAACTCCGAGTCGCTCGGCCTCCTCACGTACGACGCCTGCCTCACCGAGGGGCTGCGCCCGCTGCGGCCCCTCGACCTGACGACCGCGGCGGTCCCGGCGGACTTCCGGGACGCGCTGGCGGCGGCCCTCGCGGACGAGACGTCCGACGCGGTCGTCGTGACCGCGATCCCGTGGGTCGGCGAGGACGGCGCCACCGAGTTCGGCGACGGCGAGGTCCTGGCGGCGGCCCTCCGCGAGGCCGTCGCCTCCGCGCCCGCCCCGACGAAGCCGGTCGTCGTCGTCCACGTCGAGATGGGCGGCCTCGCGGAGGCCCTGGCGGTGGCGACGAGCACGAGGCCGGCGGGGGCGGGGCGGGGGGCCGGAGGGGGTACGGGTGCGGGAGCCGGTTCCGGCGCGGGTGCTTCCGCGGGGGAGAACCGTTCCGCCGGGGCCGGAGCCCCTGTACCCGCCACGCCCGGATCCCTTACGCCCGGATCCGCTGCCGCACCCGGATCCGCCGCCCCTGTACCCACCACGCCCGAATCCCCTGCACCCGGGCCCTCCGCCCCCGCCGCGCCCAGCCCCGCCCCGCCCGCATCCGTATCCGGATCCGCGCCCGCCCCCGTACCGACGACCGCGTCGCCCGCCGTCGAGCCGGCGCCGCAGCCCGGCACGGTCCGGGGCCCCGGACCGGTCACCATCCCCGCCTACCCCGCCGCCGAGCGGGCCGTGCGGGCGCTCGCCGAGGCCGTGCGGTACGGGCAGTGGCGGCGGCAGGCGGCCGAGCCCGGACGGGTGCCCGAGTACGAGGACATCGACGAGACGGGGGCCGCCGCCCTGATCCGGCGGGTGCTCGGCGGCGCGGAGGCGGACGCGCGGGGCGTGACCCTCGGCACCGCCCAGGCCGGCGAGC
Source organism: Streptomyces sp. NPDC086147 (assembly GCF_040702165.1). NCBI lineage: Bacteria > Bacillati > Actinomycetota > Actinomycetes > Kitasatosporales > Streptomycetaceae > Streptomyces > Streptomyces sp. NPDC086147. Next base: position 123,830 of record NZ_JBFBJO010000015.1, read on the forward strand.
TGCTGGCCCGGTACGGGATCACCGTCCTGCCGACCCTGCCCGCCCCCACGCCCGGCGCCGCCGTCGCGGCCGCCGCCCGGCTCGGCTACCCCGTCGCCCTCAAGACGACCGCGCCGCACCTCCGCCACCGCCCCGACCTCGGCGGCGTCCGGCTCGACCTGGCCGACAAGAAACAGCTCCGCACCGCCTACGCCGAGCTGACCGAGGTCCTCGGCAAGCCCGAGGAGCTCCAGCCGGTCGTCCAGGCCATGGTGCCCCGGGGCGTCGACACCGTCGTCCGCTCCGCCATCGACCCGGCCGTCGGCGCCGTCCTCTCCTTCGGCCTCTCGGGCGCCGCCTCCGAACTCCTCGGCGACACGGCCCACCGGCTGGTCCCGGCCACCGACCGGGACGTCGCGGAACTCGTCCGCTCCCTCCGGACCACCCCGCTGCTCTTCGGCTGGCGCGGCTCCGCCCCCGTCGACACCCCGGCCCTGGAGGAACTCCTCCTCCGGGTCTCCCGGCTCGTCGACGACCACCCCGAGGTGGTCGCCGTCTCCCTGGAGCCGGTGGTCGTCGCGCCCCGGGGCCTCTCCGTCCTCGGCGCGACCGTCCGCCTGGCCCCGCCCCCGCCCCGTACGGACCTCGGCCCGCGCAGCCTGCCGAACTACTGACGGAGGAGTCGGATGTCACAGCCCTCCGCCCTTCCCGCGACCCCGCCGCCCCGCAACCGGCCGAGCCGTCCTTACCCGGGGCTTAGGATGGAGTCCATGGCGAAGACCGGTACGACGACCCAGGGGCTGCGCGCGGCGATCGAGCGCAGCGGCTACTACCCGGCCCTCGTGGCCGAGGCGGTGGAGGCCGCCGTCGGCGGCGAGGCCGTCGCGTCGTACGTGGTGCACCAGGAGACCACCTTCGACGCGAACGAGGTCCGCCGCCACGTCACCGTCCTCGTCCTGACGCCGAACCGCTTCATCGTCAGCCACACCGACGAGCAGGCCGCCGACACCAGCTCCCCGACGCCGTACGCCACGACCTCCACCGAGTCCGTGAAGCTCGACCGGATCTCGTCGGTCGTCGTCAGCCGCGTGGTCGCCAACCCCGAGTCGTACACGCCGGGCACCCTGCCCCGCGAGGTGGTCCTCACCATCGGCTGGGGCGCCGTCTCCCGCATCGACCTGGAGCCCGCGGCCTGCGGCGACGCCAACTGCGACGCCGACCACGGCTACACCGGCAACGCCACCGCCGACGACCTCAGCCTGCGCGTGAGCGAGGCCGGGGACGGCCCGGACACGGTCCGGCAGACCCTCGCCTTCGCCCAGGCGCTCTCCGAAGCCACCGCGGCCACCGCCGCCACCGCCCGCTGATGGCGCAGCCCGCCGCCGTGTCCCACGGCTGGCCCGACGACCCGGTCCCGCTCGCCCCGGAGACCGCGCCGGTGCCCGAGTACGCCACCGGCTCCCTCGGCGACCTCCTCCCGACGCTCGTCGCGGGCCAGGAGGTGCCCGGCTTCGCCCCGCGGATCGCCGAACTCGCCCCGGCCGACCGGAACTGCGTCTTCCTGATCGACGGGCTCGGCTGGGAGCAGATCAAGGACCACCCGGACGAGGCGCCCTACCTGACCTCGCTCCTCGGCTCCTCGCGGGGCGGCACGGGCCGGCCGATCACCGCCGGCTTCCCCGCCACGACCGCGACCTCGCTGGCCTCCGTCGGCACCGGCCGCTACCCGGGCACCCACGGGCTGCCCGGCTACACCGTGCGCAACCCCGACACCGGCGAGCTGATGAACCAGCTGCGCTGGAAGCCGTGGACCGCGCCGCGCGTCTGGCAGCCGTACCCCACCGTCTTCCGGCTCGCCCACGAGGCCGGGGTCCACACCGCCCAGGTGTCCTCCCCGATCTTCGAGCAGACCCCGCTCACCCAGATCGCGCTCAGCGGCGGGACGTTCCACGGGCGGCTCTCCGGCGAGGAGCGCATGGACTTCGCCGCCGAGCAGCTCGCCGCCGGCGACCGCTCGCTGGTCTACACGTACTACAGCGAACTCGACGGCGCAGGACACCGCTTCGGCGTCGACTCCGACGCCTGGCGCGGCCAGCTCATGTTCGTCGACCGGCTCGTGCAGCGGCTCGCCGAGCAACTGCCGCCCCGCTCGGCCCTGTACGTCACGGCCGACCACGGCATGGTCGACATCCCCTTCGACGAGCGGCACCGCATCGACTTCGACGAGGACTGGGAGCTGCGCGCCGGCGTCGCCCTCCTCGGCGGCGAGGGACGCGCCCGCCACGTCTACGCCGTGCCCGGCGCCGAGGCGGACGTCCTCACCTGCTGGCGCGAGGTCGTCGGCGAGCAGTTCTGGGTCGCGAGCCGCGACGAGGCCATCGCCCTCGGCTGGTTCGGGGACGAGGTCGACGAGCGCGTGTACGGGCGGATCGGGGACGTCGTCGCGGCGGCCCACGACGACGTGGCCATCACGGCCTCCGTCAACGAGCCCCACGAGTCCGCGATGGCCGGCATGCACGGGTCCATGACCCCCGCCGAGCAGCTCGTCCCGCTGCTCGAAGTACGCTCCTGACCTCCCCCCTCCCCCTTCTCCACGCCCCGAAAGGTCCCCGCCCCGTCATGCCCGAGCTGGTCTTCTTCTCCGGAACCATGGACTGCGGGAAGAGCACCCTGGCGCTCCAGATCGCCCACAACCGCGACGCGCGCGGCCTCCAGGGCGTGATCTTCACCCGTGACGACCGGGCGGGCGAGGGCAAGCTGTCCTCCCGGCTCGGCCTGGTCACGGAGGCGGTCGAGGCGCCGCGGGGCATGGACGTGTACGCGTACCTCGTCGGCCAGCTCTCCCAGGGCGGCAAGGCCGACTACGTGATCGTGGACGAGGCGCAGTTCCTCGCCCCCGAGCAGATCGACCAGCTCGCCCGCATCGTCGACGACCTCGGTCTCGACGTCTTCGCCTTCGGCATCACCACCGACTTCCGCACGAAGCTCTTCCCCGGCTCGCAGCGGCTGATCGAGCTGGCGGACCGCATAGAACAGCTCCAGGTCGAGGCCCTGTGCTGGTGCGGCGCCCGGGCCACCCACAACGCCCGTACGGTGGGCGGGGAGATGGTCGTCGAGGGCGAGCAGGTCGTGGTCGGCGACGTGAACCGCCCGGCGGAGGAGATCGGTTACGAGGTCCTCTGCCGCCGCCACCACCGCAAGCGGATGACCGCGGCCTCGGCGCACGCGGGCGCCCTGTCCCCGGACGTCCTGCCGGTCAACCACGCCTGACGCGTCTCCGGTCCGGCCGGTCGGAGGAGGTGCGCCCGGCTCCGGTACGGCCCGCCCTCCGCGCGGCGACGAGCACGTCCCGTTGCCGCTGCCCGCCGCCTCGCGGACGATTCATTCCGCCGGAGGCGCCGTCAACTCGTCGAGCACGGCACCGTTCACGGGCGCCGTCCCCGTCAGCGTTCCCAGCAGGGCCTGGGCCAGGACCGTCGCGGTGCCGATGCGGGTGTCCTCCCGCTCGTCGCCGGTGACCCGGTCGATCACCGCGTCCCGTACCGCGCGCGAGGCGTCGAGGTCCCCGAAGAGGTCGGGGAAGGAGAGGGCCGTCACGCACACGCCCACGTTGGCGGAGAGGATCGACCGGCCGGCCAGTTCGGGGGGCATGCGCAGGCGGCCGGCCTCGCGGCAGCGTTCGACGGCCTTCAGCAGGATCGCCTGGGCCTCCTTGACGGCCTGCGGCTTCGCGTCGCCCGCCGGCGCGAACATCAGGCGGTAGAGGTGCGGATTGCGCAGCGCGAACGCGACGTGGCTGTCCCAGGCCGTGCGCAGGTCCGCCACCGGGTCGTCGGTGAGCGGGTTGCGCCTCTTCTCGGCGAGGAAGCGCGCGAAGCCGAGGTCGGCCACCGCCGTGAGCAGCCCCTGCTTGTCGCCGAACTGGCGGTAGATCTCGGGCATGCCGACCTTCGCCCGGTCGCAGATGGCCCGGGTCGAGATCGCCGGGGCGTCCTTGGTGGCGAGCAGTTCCTCGGTGGCTTCCAGGATGCGCTCTCGGGCCGTCGACATGCCCCCACGGTAGCAGCGCTAACGGGTCGGACCTGGGCGGATCCCTGGGGCGGGCGGTGGTGCCGTAGCGGTGTCTGCGGCTTTGTAATCAGTGATTACTTGTTGTGTTAGCGTTGCAAACGTTCGCGGGCGGCCCCTCGGAGCCGTCCCGCCCCGCCCGACCGGAAGGAACCGCCATGACCGCGTCCACCACCCTGCGCCAGGTGATCGGCCTCCCCCAGGAGCCGCCGCGTCTGAGCGAGTCGGTCCTGATCATGATCGACTTCCAGAACACCTACCGCACCGGCGTCATGCGGCTCGACGGGGCCGAGGAGGCCGTGGCCGCCGGCGCCCGGCTGCTCGCGGCCGCCCGCGCCGCGGGGGCGCCGGTCGTCCACGTCGTCAACGACGGCGGCGAGGGCACCCCGTACGACATCCGGGCCGAGATCGGCTCCCTCGGCGACGAGGTCGCCCCGATCGAGGGCGAGAGGGTGGTGGTCAAGCGGTTCCCCGACGCTTTCCACGCCACGGAGCTCGAAGAGGTCCTGAAGGACCTCGGCGCCACCGGCGACCTGGTCCTCGCCGGGTTCATGACCCACATGTGCGTCCTGTTCACCGCCCAGGGCGCCTTCAAGCTCGGCCACCGCCCGACCGTCGTCGCCGAGGCCACCGCCACCCGCCCCCTGGAGGCGCCGGACGGCACCGTCCTGCCGTCGGCCGCGCTCGCGGCCGCGAGCCTGACGACGGTCTCCGACCTGTTCGGCACCGTGGTCCGCACGGTCGACGAACTCGTGGACCCGGTGCCGGTCGCCTGATCCGTCCGGGGCGTACGGCACCGGGAGTTCACCCGGGGTGTGCCCGGACATCTCCCGCCGATCGATTGCGGGTCGCCCGCCTCGGCGGTAATGGCGTCCGGCCCGTGCGTGACGACCCCACCTCCGGGCGTCCCGCGCCGTACGACCCCTGGAGGACGTGTGCCCCCCGCCGCCGCCGAGACCGTGCTCCACGAGGTCGAGGGCGAGGAGGACGCGGGCCCCGGGCCCCGGGCCGGGGCCCCGGCCCGGGGAGCGCGGGCCGCGGGCGCCGCCGCCCTGCTCACCGCCGTGCTGTTCTGCCTCGCCACCGCGCTCTCCCGCAGCCACCCCTTCGGCCCGGTGACCAGGAACATCGTCGACCTGGGCCAGCAGTACCTGCCGTACCACGCCTACTGGCGCTCCTTCCTCCTCGGCGAGACGCACGGCGACGCCTTCCTCAACTGGAACTCCGGCTTCGGCTCCAACTTCCTCGGCGACATCGGCACCTACCTGAGCAGCCCCGTCGACCTGCTCGTCGTGTTCTTCCCGGCGGACCGGATCGAACTCGCGCTGTACGTCGTCACCGCCGTCAAGATCACCGCCGCCGGAGCCGCCATGGCGGCCCTGCTCCTGCGGCTGCGTCCCGGGCCCTGGCCGGTCGCCGCCCTGCTCGGCACCGCGTACGCCCTCTCGGGCTGGACCTTCAACTTCGGCTCCACCGTCCCGATGTGGCTCGACGGACTCGTCGCCTTCCCGCTGCTCTGCCTGGTCGGCGAGTGGGCCCGCACCGCCCGCCGTCCCGTCCTCGGGCCGCTCGTCGTCGCCCTCGCCTGGACCGCCAACTTCTACACCGCGTACATGGCGACCCTCGGCGCGGCCGTCGTCCTCGCCGTCCGGCTGCTCACCGCCGAGGAGACCGCCACCCTCCGGCAGCGCCTCGCCGGGGCGCTGCGCGCCACCCGGGGCGTCCTCATCGGCGTCGGACTCGCCGCACCGCTCGTCGTGGTCGTCTTCCTCGGCACGAAGACCGCCGACCCCACCCCGGAGGTCACCTTCGCCCCCGCGGCCTGGACGGACGTCCTCGCCCGGTTCCTGCCCGCCACCGCGAGCACGTCGAGCCCCGCCCTCTTCATCGGCACGCCCGCCCTGCTCCTGGCCCTGACCCTGCCCTTCAACCGGGCCGTCGCCCCGCACGTCCGGGCCGCCCTGACGGCCGCCGTCGTCCTGGTGGCGCTCTCCCTCCAGTGGGAGCCCACCCATCTCCTCTGGCACGCGGGGGCCTCGCCCAACGGCGTCCCGTACCGCCAGGCCTTCGTCCTGTGCGGCCTGCTCCTGGTCGCGGCCTGGTTCTCGGTCGCCGGGGGAGTGCCCCGGCCGGCCGCGCTCCTCGCGGGCGGCGCCCTGCTCGGCGCCCTCGCGTGGGCGGCCCGGGGGAGCGCCGACATCGACCGGTGGACCTTCCCCGCCTTCGGCGCGGCCGCGCTCCTGGCGCTTGTCGCCGCCCTCCTCGCCCTGGTGGCCGCCCGTGAGAACCTCGCAGGCGCCGCCCGCGCCCTGCCCCTCCTCGCCGTGGTCCTGCTCGTCGCCGCCCAGGCGGGCGAGGCGGCCGTCACCGGGAAGCGGATCGAGGAGCGGCAGCGCGACAAGGTCGCCTGGTCGCCCCGGACCGGACCCTGGCACGAGGCCGCGGCGCGCGAGGCGGCCCGCGCGGACGCCTGGCCCCGCCACCGCACGGACCCCGGAGAGGTCCCCGGCGGCAACGACCCCCTGCTCGTCGGCGGGCAGGGCGCCGAGTACTACAGCAGCCTCACCTCCGAGGTGACCTCCCGGACCCTGATCTCCCTGGGCTTCGGCTCCTACGCCAAGGGCCGCCACCCGGTCACCCTCGACAACCCCGTCACCGACGCCCTGTTCTCCGTCGGCACCCGGATCCGCTCGCGCCCCGCCGAGCCGGTACGGAAGGACGCGCCGCCCCGCGCCGCGGTCACCGCCACCACCGTCCCCGTACCGCCCCTGGTCACCGTCCGCCCGTCGCCGCGACCGGCCCTGCCCCGGGGGGACTCCGCCTTCGCCCGGCAGGAACGCCTGCTCGGCGCCTCCGTGTACGAGCTGCCCGCGCCCCGCCGCACCGGCGGCACCCTCACCGCCCGCTGCCCGGCCGGCTCCCACGTCTGGTTCTGGGCGCCCGAGTACCGGGGCACGGCGGCCCTCGACGGCGGGGAGCCCGTGAAGTTCGACGGCAGGCCGCCGGCCGTCAGCGCGGCCATGGGCGCGCTCGGCACCGTGCCGGACTCCGGCGAGGTACGGATCGAGCTCGACCCCGAGGGCAGGGCGCGACTGCCCCGGCAGCCGGTCGGCTGCCTGGTCCGCGCCCGGCTCGACTCCGCCGTGGACCGGCTCACCGCCACCGGCGCCACCCGGGTGCACGCCACCGGACACACCGTCACCGCCGAGCTCCCGCCGGGCAGTACGGGTGTCGCCGTCCTCGGCGTACCCCGGATCTCCGGCTGGAGGTGCGCCGCCGGAGACGCGGACCTCCGCCCCGCGCGCGCGTACGAGGGCCTCGTCGCCGTCCCCCTCGACGGGCGGACGGACACGGTCCACTGCTCCTTCCGGCCACCGGGCGTCAAACTGGGCGGCGCCGTCGGCGCCGCCGCGCTCCTCGCGCTCGTGGCGACGGGACTCCCGCACCGCGGGCGGACCCGTGGGCGGACCCGTGGGCGGACCCGTGGGCGGACCCGTGGGTGAAGGGCCGGCCCGGGTTCTCCGAGAGGACGGAAAGAGTTCACCCGGCGTGCACGCGAGGCACGTTCGCCCGGAAAAGCGGAGCGTTACCGTACCCGCCGTCCACGGCGTCCAGCAGATCGATCCAGTGTGGGGAAACCGAGTGCCGAAACTGTCCGTCGTCGTACCGTTCCACAACGTCGGGGCCTACGCCCCCGACACCCTGCGCAGTCTCGCGAACAACGCGGACCCCGCATTCGAGTTCCTGCTGGTCGACGACTGCTCGACGGACGACACCCCCGAGATCCTCGACCGCTGGCGCGACCGCCTGCCGAACGCCACCGTCATCCGGCACGAGACCAACCGGGGCGTCGCCCAGGCGCGCAACACCGGGATCGACGCGGCGCGCGGCGACTACCTCACCTTCCTCGACGGGGACGACTGGTACGCGCCCGGCCACCTGAGCGCCGCCGTCGCCGGGATCTCCCGCCTGGACTGCGACTTCGCCCGCACCGACCACGTCCTGTCGGAGGGCCGGAAGCGCCAGATCCGCTACGCCCCCGCCAAGCGTCGCGACACCGTGATGGACCCCAGGGACGGCATCGCGCCGGCCAGCATGGTGACGATGGTGGACTACCCCTTCGTCCCCTTCGGCATCTACAGCAGCCGCCTCTTCGCGGACGGCGAATCCCGTTTCGAGACGTCCCTGAGGACCGCCGAGGACCGCCTCTGGGTCTGGCGGCTCCACCTCAAGGCCCGCACGTTCGCCGCGCTCTCCCTGCACGGCGTCTTCTACCGGCGGGGCGTCACCACCTCACTCACCCAGATCACCGACAACCGGCAGCTGGACTTCATCCCCTCGTACGACCTCCTGCTCGACGAGGTCTCCCGGGACGCCGAGGCGGACCGGTTCCTGCCGAAGGCGGTCCGCACCTACTGCGCGATGATCGCCTTCCACATGGGCAAGGTCGCCACGTACGACCCCGCCGTCGCCAGGCAGCTGCGCGCCGACGTCGGCGACGCGCTGCGCCGGATGCCGCAGCGGGTCCTCGACGAGACCCTCGCCACCATCGACACCCGGCGCGGCACCCTCCTCCGGAGCCTGCGCGAGACCGGAAGGACCGCCTGACCCATGGCCCCCGACACGGCTTCCGAGAAGGCTCCCGGCGTCCTCCCCGTCCAGATCTTCCAGGTGTCCACCCTCTACGGCGCCGCCACCCTGGCCGCCGCCCTCGACGCCGGGCGGTTCGGCCCCCGGGCGGACGCCCGCCGGCTCCTCCTCGTCTCGCACAACGCCGAGATCCCGGAGACCGCCCTGCGCCTGGAGACCATGACCGGCTACGCACGGATCGCCGCCCGCTTCGACGGCGTCCTCGACTGGAACGAGACGATCCACCCGTACCACCCCGCCGCCTGGGCCCCCCGCCCCGAGGAGGCCCCGCTCTGGCAGCGCGTGCTGCGCACCGCCTGGGACCTCGGCGACGCCCCGGTGGAGCTGGTCGTCGAGTCCATCCAGGTCAACCCCGCGAAGGCGCTCGCCGGCGCCTTCCCCGAGAGCTCCCTGCACGTCTACGCCGACGGCCTGATGAGCTACGGCCCCACCCGCAACGACCTCGCGCAGTCGATCGCCTGCCGCATCCGGCGGGTCCTCCACCTCGACCTGGTGCCCGGCCTGCGCCCCCTCCTCCTGAGCGAGTACGGCGTCGAACCCGAGCTCGTCCCCGACGACGCCTTCCGCGCCGTCCTCGCCGAGATCGCCGAGGAGGCCGCCGACGACCCGGCGCTCGCGCGGGCGGCCGCCGCCGGGCCCACGGCCCTCCTGCTCGGCCAGTACCTCGCCGCGCTGAACCTCCTCACCGCCGAGGAGGAAGAGGAGCTGCACGTGCGGATGCTGCGCGGGGCGGCCGCCGCCGGACACCGCTCGATCGTCTTCAAGCCGCACCCGAGCGCCCCCGCCCGCTACTCCCGGGCCCTCGACGAGGAGGCGGAACGGACCGGCGTGCGCCTCACCGTCCTCGACGGGCCGCTGCTCGCCGAGACCTTCTACGAGCGGTGCCGGCCCCGGCTGGTCGTCGGCTGCTTCTCCACGGCGATGCTCACCGCCGCCGTCTACTACGACGTGCCCGTCGCGCGCGTGGGCACGGCCGAGGTCCTCGCACGGCTCACCCCCTTCGAGAACAGCAACCGCATCCCGCTCACCGTCGTCGACCACCTCGTCGCGGACCTGGAGCGGGGCGAGGAGCCCGCCGTCCCCGGCCCGGCCCCCGCCTCGCTCACGCCCCTGGTCCGGGCCGTCGGCTACTGCATGCGGCACGGGAGCCACCCCGGCCTCCGGGAGGAGGCCACCCGCTTCCTGGCCGCCCACCACGACGCCCCCGGCACCGCGCACCACTTCGACGCCGAACGGCTGACCCTGCTCGGCCTGCCGGGCGGGGCGGCCGGACCGGCCCCGGGCGCCGCGTCCCGGCTGCGCCGGAGCCTCGCGCGCGGCCGCCGCGGCTGATCGGCCGCGCCGGCCGTCCGGTCAGCGCCCGACCGACCTGACCAGGGTGAAGACCGCGCCCTCCGGGTCCGCCACCACGGCCAGCCGCCCCGCCGTGCCGTCGCGCGGCGGGGACAGGACCCGGCCGCCGAGCTCCACGACGAGCCGGGCGGCCGCGTCCACGTCGGCCACCTCGAAGTACGTCATCCAGTGCGGGCCCCGGTCCCGGGGCAACGCGTCGCCGACGCCGTGCAGGGAGGCCACGGGGGCCCCGTCCACGAAGAGCGTCGCGTAGTCGTTCCCGGGCGAGTCGGCCGGCTCCAGCTCGAAACCGAAGACCGTCCGGTAGAACTTGCCGATCGACGACTCGTACGTGAGCAGCTCGTTCCAGACCGGGGTCCCCGGCGGCCCCGCCGTCGCCGTGCCGTGGTGCGCCTTCGCCTGCCAGACGCCGAAGACCGCGCCGGTCGGGTCGGAGCAGATCGCCATGCGGCCCGCCTCGCCCGCGTCCAGCGGGCCCACCGCGACGGTCCCGCCGCAGCCCCGGACGCCCTCGGCGGTCTCGTCGGCGTCCCCGGTGGCCAGATAGGGGGTCCAGGCGATGCGCAGGTGCCGGTCGACCGGCAGCCGGCCGATGCCCGCCACCTCCTTGCCGCCGAGCAGGGCGCGGACGTACGGCCCGAGCTGCTCGGGACCGGGTACGAACTCCCAGCCGAAAAGCGCTTGGTAGAACTCCTGCGTGGCGTCAAGCCCGTGCACCATCAGGCTCACCCAACAGGGTGTGCCGGGTGGGTGCCGAGTCGCCTCGGTCATCGTCACCCTCTCCTCGGACCATCGTCGTGGCCGTGCCCCCTTCCGGCGGTGAAACCGGTGGTGGCGCGGTGCGCCCCGGACGCACCGCGTCGCGGCGCGCTCCCGCGGGGAAGACGCCGGGTCCGTCCCGCGCGGCCGTGCGGCTGCGCGAGTATGGCATCCATGAAGCCCATCATCTCCGCAAGCGAACTGCTGAGCGAGTCGGCCGGAGTCCGGCCGCCGGTCCTCCTGGACGTCCGCTGGGCGCTCGGCGGCCCGCCCGGACGGCCCGCCTACGAGGCCGGTCACCTGCCCGGAGCGGTCTACGTCGACCTGGACACGGAACTCGCGGGACCGCCCGGGAGCGGCGGCCGCCACCCGCTGCCCGACCCGGAGGCCTTCGGCGCCGCGATGCGCCGCGCGGGCGTCTCGGCGGACCGGCCGGTCGTCGCCTACGACGGCGGCTCCGGCTGGGGCGCCGCCCGCGCCTGGTGGCTGCTCCGGTGGGCGGGCCACCCGGACGTGCGGGTCCTGGACGGGGGCCTCGCGGCCTGGACGGGCGAGCTGACGGAGAAGGTCCCGGCGCCCGAGCCGGGCGACTTCCGGGCGCGGCCGGGCGCCCTCGGCCTGCTCGACGCCGACGGGGCGGCGGCGTTCGCCCGCTCGGGGCTGCTCCTGGACGCCCGGGCGGCCGAGCGCTACCGCGGGGACGTGGAGCCGATCGACCGCGTCGGCGGGCACATCCCGGGCGCGGTCTCGGCCCCGACGACCGGGAACGTCGACGCCGAGGGGCTCTTCCTGGCGGCCGACGCCCTGCGGGACCGGTTCGCGGCCCTGGGCGCGGCCGAGGGGACCCCGGTCGCGGTCTACTGCGGCTCCGGCGTCTCCGGCGCCCACGAGGTCCTCGCCCTGGAGATCGCGGGCATCCCGGCCTCCCTCTACGCGGGCTCCTGGTCGGAGTGGTCCGCCGACCCGTCCCGCCCGGTGGCCACGGGCCCGGACCCGGAGTAACGCGCACCGACGGCGACCGGGCCGCACGCACGCGCGTGGCCCGGTCGACCGGCGCTCAAACACACACCCGCACGCGCGTGACCCGGTCGCCGTCGCTCAAACAGACACCCGCACGCACCCGCGTGGCCCGGTCCACCGGCGCTCAACCGCGCGTGCGCACACGGAAGGGGCCCGCGCCACACCGGCGCGGGCCCCTTCCGTACAGCCCGGTACTTCCGTACAGCTCCGTGCTCCCGCACCTCCGTACGGACACTTCCGTACGGAGGGAGGTCAGTCCTGCTTCTTCCTCCGTGTGCCGAAGACGATCTCGTCCCAGCTCGGTACCGCCGCGCGCCGCCCCGGGCGGACGCCGTCCGCCTCGGCCTGGCGGTCCGTGGTGCCGGTGAGGCGGTCGCGGTGGCCCGAGACCGCGCGGGGCATGAGGACGTCGGCGTACGCGGCGCCCGCGCCCGCCGAGGCGGCCGGGGCCGGCGGCTCCTCCGCCTCGGGCTCGTCCGAGGGCTCGGAGTCGGGCTGCTCGGGCACGACCATGTCGCCCCGGAAGCTCGGTACGGCCTCCAGGAGGCTGGTCAGGGAGTCCCGCTCGTCCTCCGCCTCGGGCGGCGGCGCGGGGGCCCGCTCCAGCTGGCGGTCCAGGGCGCGGTCGAGCGGCCGGTCCCGGGGCAGCCGGGCGATGCGCGGCACGAACGGGAAGCTGGGCTCCGGCGCGGCGGCGATCGTGTCGTCCGTCTCGCCGATCAGGGCCCGCGCCTCGTCGTCCACGGCCTGGACGAGCCGCCGGGGCGGGTCGTACGTCCAGCTCGCGGTGTGGACCTCGCCCGCGACGCGGTAGACGAGCAGCACCTCCCAGGTGCCGTCGTCCCGCCGCCAGGAGTCCCACTGCACGGTGTCCTTCTCGGCGCCGCGCAGCAGCAGCCGCTCCTGCACCGCCTCGCCGAGCTGGGGGCCGCTGTTCTCCCCGGGCCTGCGGACCGGGGTCTTGCGGGCCCGCTCCGCCATGAAGGCGCGCTCCGCGAGCACGGGGCCCTCGAAGCGGCGGACGCGGTCGACGGGGATGCCGGCGAGCTGGGCGACCTCCTCCGCGGAGGCACCGGCCCTTATGCGGGCCTGGATGTCGCGGGGGCGGAGGTGGCTCTCCACCTCGATCTCGATCTGGCCGAGGCGCGCGCGGTCGTTGCGCACGGCGGCGCGGAGCCGCTCGTCGATCGGAAGTGTGTACTCCGTGCTGTCAGCAGCCTTCAGCACCAGTCGTGTGCCGTCGTTGGAGACGGCCACGACACGCAGTTCGGGCATGGGGACCTCCCGGGTGGTGCCTGCCGACGTCACGTGCGTCGCTGCTTCCGCTAGTCGAGTGTGGCCTGCCCGGGTGCAGCCTGCCACTACCTTGCCGAGTTGCCCGCGTGTCGGGCGTGGACCCTGGAGCGCCGTTATGGCACGGTTACCTGTTCGCTACGCGGAGTGACTGGCGGTCACTCTGTGCAGCCGGTTCCCGCGCGATGCCGAGCGCCACCGGTTCGAGTGCCGTCTCCGGTCCTCTTCCCGTGCTCCCGGGCACCCGTGAGGGCGTCCGGACCCAGGTTTCGTCAATGTACTCCATTCGGGCCACCTGGGTGGACCGGCGCGCCGCTCAACTTCTCGGACGGCACGGGAGTTGAGTCTCCGCGATCTTCCCCCGCACGTGTCGCTCTTCACAGAAACAGTGGAAACGGAACTATTCACTTCCCCTATTTGTCCCTTCTGGGTGCAAGGCACTCGGATGAGCCAGCAGGGGTTGGAGATGCGCCACAGGCCGGAGACCGACACGGACGAGCCGAAGGAGGCGGAGGCGGAGGAGCGCGGAAAGACGGGGGAGAAGGACGAGGAGAGCGACAGGAGAAGAATCGACCTGAGCGTGGCCCAGGTCTCGGGCAGCGCCCTGGCCGCGGTCATCGCCGCCAAGCTCGCCTCGACCCTCGGGGTGTACGGCACGATCATCGGCGCCGGTGTGATCAGCGTCATCGCCACCTGCGGCGGCCCCTTCTTCCAGTACGTCTTCCGGCGCACCGGCGAGCAGGTCCGCGACGCGACCGCCGCCCGGCCGAGGCCCCGCCGGCTCCCGCTCGCGGCCCGTGCCGGGTCGGCCCGGACCGTGTCCGGAACCCTGGCCGGGCCCGTGGTCGGGTCCGCGCCCGGGGTCCCGCCCCGCCTGGACGATCCCACGCTGCTGCTCGCCACGGTCCCGCCGCCCCTCCCGGAACGGGAGGAGTTCGGCGAGGCGACCACCCACGGCACCCGGGTCCGGGGCTGGAGGCGCCCGGCGATCGCCGCCGCCCTGGTCTTCGGCGTCACCATGGGCGGCATCACCGCCTACGAGCTGGTCGCCGGGGAGGACTTCGGCGGCCGGCAGGGGACCACCACCTTCGGCTCGGTCGTCCGCGGCGGCGGGGGCGGCGGACAGGACGCGCCGGGCCCGGGCGGGGAGACCACCCCCGCGCCCTCCGGCTCCTCCGACGGCCCCGGAGGCCCCGGGGACGGCGCCCCCTCCCCGTCGGGAACGGGAGCCACCCCGAGCCCGGACGGCCGGAGCTCCGGACAGCCGGACACCGGGCGGACCGGGACCGGGAGCCCGTCGGCCGAGCCGACCCCCTCCGCCCCCACCGACGGCGGGACGACGCCCTCGCCGGGCCCGACCGGCCCCACCACCGCGCCGACCGCCCCGACCCGGGAGCCGTCCACCGGCACGGGACCGACCGGGGGCTCTTCCGCCCCGTCGGCCCCGGCCCCGGCGGGACCCGACGCCGGGACCGGCCCGGAGCCCGGAGACGGATGACGGAACCGGACGACGAGGTCGAACGGCCGACCTGGACGACGAAACGGCCGCCACGCACCCGCGTGGCGGCCGTTTCGTGCTCCGTGGGGCGCTCTCAGTCGCCCAGGATCCGACGCAGGTGGTCGTTGGCGAAGAGCCGGTCCGGGTCGAGCCGGTCGCGCAGCGCCGTGAACTCGGCGAAGCGCGGATAGACCTCGGAGAGGTAGGCGGCGTCGCGGGTGTGCAGCTTGCCCCAGTGGGGGCGGCCCCCGTGCGCCGTCATGATGCGCTCCACCGCGGTGAAGTACGCCCGGTGGGGCGTTCCCCGGTAGAGGTGCACGGCGATGTAGGCGGTCTCCCGGCCCGAGGCCGTGGACAGCGTGATGTCGTCCGCCGGGGCCGTGCGCACCTCCACCGGGAAGCTCACCTTGAGCGGCGACCGCTCGACCATCGCCTTGACCTCGCGCAGCGCGGCGACCGCCGCCTCGCGCGGCAGCGCGTACTCCATCTCCACGAAGCGCACCCGGCGCGGCGAGGTGAAGACCTTGTACGGGATGTCGGTGTACGTACGGGCCGACAGGGCCCGGCTGGAGACCTTGGCGAGCGCGGGGACGACCGGCGGCACCGCCTTGCCCAGGGAACAGGCGAGCTGGAAGACCCCGTTCGAGAGGAGCTCGTCCTCCACCCAGCCGCTGATCCGTCCGGGAGGGGCGGCCGGGCCCGCGCTGCGGTTGTTGCGCTTGGTGTTGCAGTTGTCCGTGTGGGGGAACCAGTAGAACTCGAAGTGCTCGTTCTCCGCGTGCAGCGCGTCGAACTCCGAGGTGACCCGGTCGAAGCTCATCGGCTCCTCGCGCGCGGTGAGCAGGAAGACCGGCTCCACCGCGAAGGTGATCGCGGTGACCACGCCGAGCGCGCCGAGCCCGATCCGGGCGGCCGCGAAGACCTCCGGGTTCTCCTTCTCCGAACAGGTCAGCAGCTGTCCGTCGGCCGTCACCAGTTCGAGGGCGCGGATCTGCGCCGCTACCGACGCCGACTCGCGGCCCGTGCCGTGCGTACCGGTGGAGACGGCCCCGGCGACGGTCTGCTCCATGATGTCGCCCATGTTCGTGAGCGACAGGCCCTCCCGGGCCAGCGCCACGTTGAGCCGCTTCAGCGAGGTCCCCGACTCGACCGTCACGGTCATCGCCTCGCGGTCGATCCGCCGGATCCCGGTCAGCAGCCCCGGCCGGATCAGCACGCCGTCGGTGGCGGCGATCGGGGTGAAGGAGTGGCCGGTGCCGACCGTCTTCACCCGCAGCCCGTCCTCGGCCGCCCGGCGCACCGCCTCGGCGAGCTCCTCGGCCGAGGCCGGACTCACCTCGCGGGCCGGACGGGAGATGACGTTCCCCGCCCAGTTACGCCACGGACCGCTCGCCGCCCCTGCGCTCCCCGGCCCCGCTGTCCTCGTCCCGCTCACGCTGCCCCTCCCGGTTCGGCGCCGGCCTGCGCAGCCGGCGGTGTCCGAGAAGACCCACCGCGACCGCGACCGCGCCCGAGACGACGGGCACCACGTACCCCGCTTCCGCTCCCGACGCGTCGACCACCCAGCCGGCGGCCGAGGAGCCGAGCGCCACGCCGATCGCGAGACCCGTACCCGTCCAGGTCATGCCCTCGGTCAGCTTGGTGCGCGGTACGTGCGCTTCGACGAGGGCCATCGTGGTCACCATCGTAGGTGCGATGGAGAGGCCCGCGACGAAGAGCGCCACGGCCAGCAACGGCAGGTTCCCGGCCAGTAGGAGGGGGATCATACTCACGGCCATCGCGCAGACGCCCAGCAGCCACCTGCGGGACGGGTCGCCCTTGAGGTGGAGCAGCCCGAAGACGGCCCCGGCCAGACAGGAACCCAGCGCGTAGACGGCCAGGACGAGGCTGGCGGCGGCCTTGTGCCCCCGCTCCTCGGCGAAGGCCACGGTCACCACGTCCACCGAGCCGAAGATCGCGCCGGTGGCGACGAAGGCGAGGACCAGGACCCGCAGACCGGGGGAGCGGAGCAGGGAGGCGTTCCGCTCGCCGCTCCGCCGGGGGTGCGGCCGGGGCTCCGTGGAGCGCTGCGCGGTCAGCCAGAAGACGCCGATCGCGAGGAACACCCCGGCGAGCAGCGGACCGGCCTCGGGGAACCAGGTCGTCGACAGGCCGATGGAGATGATCGGGCCGAAGATGAAGCACACCTCGTCGACGATCGACTCCCAGGAGTACGCCGTGTGCAGGCTCCGCCCCTCGCCCCGGTAGATCTCCGCCCAGCGGGCCCGGATCATCGCGCCGACGCTCGGCACGCAGCCGATCACGGCGGTGAACACGAAGAGCGTCCAGTCCGGCGCCTCCTGCTGCACGCAGACCAGGAGTCCTGCGCCCGCGGCGAGGGACACCAGGGTCACCGGCCTGAGCACCCGGCGCTGCCCGTGCCGGTCGACCAGGCGCGAGACCAGCGGGCCGAGGACGGCGGCGGACATCGCGAGCGTCGCCGAGAGCGCGCCGGCCAGGCCGTACCGGCCGGTGACCTGCGAGATCATGGTGACGATGCCGATGCCCATCATGGACAGGGGCATCCGGCCGAAGAACCCGGCGACGGAGAACGACGCCGCTCCGGGCGCCGCGAAGATCGCGCGGTAGGGACTGGGCAAGAGGGTCTCCGGAAATCTCCGTGCTTCGGAGCTGGCTCCGCGCGACGACTCGGCACGTGCCCCTGCGACCGCCGGACACGCGTAGTTAATAGCTAAAGCCTACGGCTTTGAACTGAATGGGTCATCCCTCTTTTCGGACGACCGGCGCCGACGGCCGCCACGGCCCCTTCCGCCGGGCCGCGCCCCCCGGCGCGTCGGCCGGGTGGCAGGATCGGTGCCATGTCCGATCAGCACGATCCCGCCCCGTACGACGCCCTGCTGCTGCTCTCCTTCGGCGGCCCCGAGGGGCCGGACGACGTGGTCCCGTTCCTGG